>JANMNP010000026.1:0-46726 GCA_031374105.1 Novosphingobium sp. | reverse complement strand
GGGTAATTTCCGAGAGGCCACGGGTAATCAACGCCGAGCGGGTATTGTCGCCCGCGCCCTGCCCATCACCCATCCCTACCGCGATCGCGATGATGTTTTTCAGCACCCCGCCCAGTTCACAGCCAATCAGATCGGTGTTGGTGTAAACCCGGAACAGCCCCGAATGGAAGACTGTCTGAAGCCGCCTGAGGATGATCTCATCCTCCATTGAAAGAACCGTCGCTGCGGCCTGGCCCTGCATGATCTCGCGCGCCAGATTGGGGCCAGTCAACACCCCTACCGGATGGCCGGGGAGGCATTCGACGATCAATTCGGACATCCGCTTGCCCGAGGTCAGTTCCAGCCCTTTTGTCAGGCTGATGACCGGAACCCACGGGCGGACGTGCTTGGCCACCTCTTCCAGAACGGGCCGAAAGCTGTGCGAAGGCACGCCCATCACCACCACATCGGCATTGCCAACCGCCTCGCCCAGTTCGGTCGTCGCGCGCAAGGCGGCGGGTAGGGTGATGCCGGGCAGATAGCGGCTGTTGCAGCGGTTGTGATTGATGTCGTCCACAGTCGCGGCATCACGCGCCCACAGCGTGATCGGCGCATTGCGCGAGACCATCGAGGCACCCGTAGTTCCCCAGCTTCCCCCGCCCAGCAGGGCCACCCGCAACATCATCCTCAAATTCCCTTGGTCAGGTTACTTCCCGAACTCTTGAGGAACGAAACTGGCGCGAATTTCAGTGCTTGGCAAGGAAAGCCAGATGATGCCGCGCGGTTTCAGCTGGCTTTTCTATCATCGGAATATGGCCAACATCTTCAAAGATCACCAGCTCGCTCTCCTTGATCCCGGCATGCTGGACCGCTGCGCAGCTGACATCGATAAGCTGATCGTGGCGGCCCCAGATTATCTGGGTTGGCGTGGTAACGTCACCCAATCGGTCGTTCAGCGGTCGCTGCTGCATTTCATCGACAAGCTGGTCGAAAATCTGGTCGAGCAGCGGCAGATGTGGCCGATTCTCCTCAAGCATCAGCTTCTTGAACTGTCCCGGTAGATAGCGCTGCTTGTGAACCACCATGCGCGCCAACTGGTCTATATCAGCAGCATTCCGCGGCACCAGCGGGGTTGCGCCCGTCTCTGCCTCGACAATTTTCTGCAGCACACTTTCATCCCGACCAAGCACGCCGGCATTGTTGAGCAGGGTCAGCGAGTAGAGCCGGTCCGGGAATTCCAGCGCAAAGTGCAGCGCGATAAAGCCGCCCATCGAATTGCCGCCGAGGTGACACTTTTCGATCCCCAGCGCATCAAGAAAATCGCGCAAACGCTCTGCCTGAGTGGCAACAGCGTGATCCAGATCAATCCGCCGGGCGTTCTCTCCAAAGCCGGGAAGATCGGGACAGATCAGCCGGTATTTGCCGGTCATATAAGGCGCGTAAAATGCCCAATTATCCTTGTCACCGCCAAACCCATGGACCAGCACCACCGCCTTGCCATCAGGATTACCGCCCTCCAGATAGGGCCAGATCAGATCGCCAACCTTAACCGATTTCAGCGCTAAGCCACCCTTGCGGCGCAGCAATCTTCGCATCTGGTTGAACAGAATCCTCGGGAACAGCAGATAGGTGCCGATTCCGCCTGCCAGCAGCGCCAGCACGATCCACAGCAAAAGTTTCATCGATTCAAAGTCCTTGGGGCAAATGCGCTTCGAGCCAGCGGGTCACATCGCCCAGCACCTCGCGCTGTTCTGGCTCGTTGAAAATCTCGTGATAGAGGCCGGGATAGATCGTGAGCGTCTTGTCGGCGCTGCCCAGATGGGCGTTCAGATATTCCGATCCTTTGGCTGCGGTAACTCTGTCTTTCTGGCCATGCAGCAGCAGCATGGGCAGGGTGATTGCCCCTGCCCCGGCGCGCGCCGCCGCCATTGCCTCGAACATTTCCTTGGCGAGCCGCGCGCCCATTTTTCCGCCATAGACCAGCGGATCGGCGATATAGGCAGCCACCACTGCCGGATCGCGGCTGACACCGCGCGGATCAAGCTGAAGCACGCCCAGCCGCGGCGCAATCCGCGACAGCAGCCGACTGATCCAGATCATAAATCGCGATGGTTCTTTTGCTGCTGAAATCGCCGGACCGGAGAGGATCGCGCCAGCATAATGGCCTTGATGCGAAGGCAGATGAAGCGCAGCGATCAGCCCGCCCATCGAATGGCCCAGCAGGAACAGCGGCAGGCCGGGATAGTCCGCCTCAGCCTGTTCCAGCAGCACCTCCACCCCGCCGGTATAAGCCGCGAAGGCGGGAACAAACCCCGGGATTCCATCAGATTTTCCGTGCCCCCAGTGATCCACCGCATAGACGCCATAACCATTATCGGTCAGCGCAGCGGCAACGTGCTCATAGCGGCCAAGATGTTCGGCATAGCCGTGGACCAGCAGCACGATGGCGCGCGGCGCAGTTTCTGGAAGCCATCGATGCCAATGCAGGCTCGCCCTCGCCCCGGATGAGCCGGGGGGAAGTTTCAAGCGACCCTCGCTCATGCCAGCTTCTTCTTCATCGCGCGAAACGCAGGCTCGACATCGGCATGCTCATATTCGGCCAGAATCCGCTCCAGCGTCTGGCTGATCCGGGTCTGGACGCGGACCATCTCCACCTTGGGCCAGGTTGCGTGTTCGCCCAGCTCGACCAGTTCGGTGACTTCATCGAGCGACAGATTGCTGAGCATCTTGGCTGGCGACCACAACATGACCGGGCGAATGATGTTGATATCGCCGGAATAATCCTGATTGATCACCGACATCGACATCCGCGCCAGGCTGTGCAGCTGGGGGAACAGCGACAGCGGCTTGTCCCACAGCTGCATATTGGCGTTGAGCCAAGCCTTGACGGTTGAAACCGAGGCGCGGCGGATTGCCGCATAGGGTGTGGCCAGCTGAGTTACGTCGCTGGCGAAAGGCGTGATCAGCGGGTTGGCCTGGCTGACGATATGGTGGTTGACCCCGTAGAGCCGCGACAATCGCTTGGAGGGAAGATCATGGGTGACCGAGCCATCGACCCATTTACGGCCCGGCAGATAAGGCACCCGCCGCCCTTCGTGATCCCGCGCCATCAGCGTGACCGGATCATAGATCCCCGGAACCGCGCAAGAGGCCAGCACTGCCTCGCGAATGAACACATTGGGCGAGGTGATCGCGTTGAGCAACCGGCCGGTCTGGTGCTTTTCGGCTGGTGCCACCGAGATGTTAAGGTGCCGCCCGGTAACTTCAAAAGCCTCCTGAAAAGTCAGGTCGGGAATGATCTCAGCCAGTCGTTCCTCGATCTGGATCTGGCTCATCCGCTTGGCTGGGCCCAGCGGGTTGAAGATGGTCTGGCCTTCTTCGTTCTCATATTCTCGAACCAGCACAGCGGGATCGAAGAACGGCCCCAGCTCATCGTCGGGGCGAGTGCAGACCAGCGCGCCGATCACTGAGCCGCCGCTTGAGCCCGAAATGATCGAAGGCAACAGCCCCTCAGCCCATAGCGCCTTGACCACGCCAGCATGGAAGAACAGGAACGCGCCCGATCCGCTCATCAGCAAGGCGGAGCTGCCATAACAATGTTGGGCACGGCGGAAGAAATCGCGCTTTTCCTCAAACGGAATGTCCGTAATTTCCGCGCTGGCGAGATGTTCGAGCGCTCCGGCCACCGCATTCACATAATCATGGATCAACTGCTTGGTGCCGAAGCGGGTCTCGCGCCACAATTGATCACTGGCAATCCCGTCCATATTGCCGTGGATGCCCTCATTGAGCGTAAACAGCAGCCCTTTGCTGTCGCCGGCTTCGCGCAGCTCGATCAGCCGCTCAAGTCGGCGCCGGATCGAACGGTAATCGAAATGCTCGCTGGCATCGGTTTCACGCCAGCGCTGCTTGCCCGAACGGCGGTCTAGATCGCGCGCCGCATCGGCCCATTGGCTATAGGTTGTAGCCTTTGCGAGGGTCGTTTCGGATTTCAAACTCGGGCTTTCCATCATGCGATGTGCTCACTTCAATCTGGTCCGGGGCGGGAAACTCAACCCTTCCTGCCCTTCGGCATGCGACTTTGTCCGGTTTTTCCCGATTTTGCGACAGCTTTGCGCGGTTTTATCGCCGCTTTTTTGCGGATCGCGGAAGCCGTAGCGTCAATCGCCACCGCTTTTTTGATAGGGCGCGGCTTTTCTGCGGGAAGCGGTGGGTCGGTGGGAAGTGGCTGGACCGCCAGCAATTCGCGGAACGAAGCCTCGATACATTCGCGAAAGAATGCAACGTCCGGCATGATGCTCCGTTCCGAGGTGACGCAAAAGCTCATCCGCCCGTTATAGCTTGGGGTCGCGATGAACAGGCCCATGTTGTTTGCCAAAGGCGCCAGACCATATTGGTGCGTGATCGTAGCGCCGTTTATGTAAAGAGGTTGCTGCGGGCCCGGCACGTTGGAAATAAACACATTGGTCTGCCGGGGGGCAAAGCGCGGGCTGGTGATTATCCGCGCCACACCGGCCATGGTCGCACCGGGGATATGCTTGGTCAGATCGGTCATGATCCGCGCGGATATGCCAGTCTTGGCCGCCTTGGCATCCACCGTATAGCGCCGGATTGCCGCAAGCCGAGCAGCTGGATCGGCCAGATGCGTGGCAAGTTCGACCGACATGGCCGAGATATTGTTTCCGGGCACTTCCGCCTCACCCTTGGCACTGCGCAGATTGATCGGAGCAACCGCGACCAGTGTTTCTGCTGGCAGTTCGCCGTGGTGGAGCAGATAGGCCCGCAGCGCGCCCGAACAGATTGCCAGCACCACATCATTGACTGTCGCGCCATCGACCAGCTTGCGAATTCGGGCCAGATCGGCCAGTGAAAACTCGGCAGCATCGAACATCCGGTGGGTGGAAATCGGCGCGTTGAAACGGGTGTCCGGCACTCCCGAACGCGCTCCCTTTTGTTCGCGCATACTCTTGCCCGCCGCGACAACCAGAGCTGGTGACATTTTCAGCAGCGTGTTCATGAACTTGACAGGCGAGGTCATGTTAGACTGGATCGCCCTAGCCAGAAACTGCGCCGGAGTGGGCATTTCGCCCAATTTGGCACTGGCCGGACCAAGCGGGATTGCAGGCGTACCGCTGGCGTCGCTGTCGCTCAGCGCAACAAACATATGCGCTGCCGAAGCGCCGTCGATCGCGGCGTGGTGGATCCTGGTAAGCATCGCGTAGCTGCCCGGCGCAATACCCGGAATCCGGTCCAGCCCTTCCAGCACATAAATGTCCCACAACGGCCGGCTCATATCCATCTGGCGGCTGAAATGGCGCGCCACCTGAATGCAAAACTGCCGCCAGTCGCCCGGTTCAGGCAGCCGGGCATGGGTGACATGGGCTTCAAGCTCGAAGTCGGTATCTTCGACCCAATAGGGATGATCAAGGTCAAACGGCAGCCGGAACAGCTTGCGCTTGAACACCGGCGAGGTATCGATCCGGTTGGCAATGTGGGCGACAATATCCTTGAAGCGAACCTGTCCGCCTGGTGCGGTCGAGGGGTCGCAGATGTTGATCCCCATAACATGGGTCAGGGTATTGCCATTCTGGATATACAGGAATTGCGCGTCCTGTGCACTTAGCTGCTGGCTCATGTCCGTAGCTCCAAATCCAAAGTCCGTTCCGCCTCTTCCAGCACTTCGATCCGCATCCGCTCCATCCGGCGGGCAAGTGCGCGGAATTCGGCGAGCAGCGCGCGGCGGCTGGCAATGGTTGCATCATCACTCTCACCCGCCAGCCCCAGATGCGCTGCCAGCTTATAACCGTTCTCGAACAATATCTTGCCGATCGAGGCTTCGCTGCTAATCCGGCGCAGCAGATAGGCCTGCCGTCCCTCGATCAAACCTTGTTCGACACATTCGGCCTGGTTCAACACTTCGCCCGGAGCAAGCCGCACCAGCTGTTCCAGCACCACGGTATAGGCTTCTACGAATGGCAGCAGCGCTGCATGTCCAAGCAGGGGCTGGAACCGGCGGATTAACGCTTTCACCCCGCTTTGGCCTTGCCGCAGCCGTGCCGACCACTGGCCATCGCTGCGATCAAGCTCGGCCTCCAGATCTTTGCGGAATTGGTCGCGTGGAGGGTAGAAAAACTCGAACTTGAACAGGCTGCGCAGCCGGACAGTCTCGGCCCAGAACGCCATACTCGCGTCTTCGTCCTGTCCCTCTTGTACCTTGAACAACGCCAGTTCGATGATCGTTTTGTCGAGGAAGTGGTGGATGATGGTATTGCGATAGTAGCTCGCCATGGCGTGCTTGCCGGGCAGGATCGTATAGACTGTGGCGCTGCCCGCATCGTCGCGCAGGATCAGGCCGGAATTGACCAGCGTATCGGCCCGCCTACGCAAAGCATCTCGATCAAGCGATTCCAGCTCTTCGGACAGGCGTATCCCGCGCGCCCTGGCCCATTCGACCAGAAAGCGGGTCGCCCGGGCCAGCTCCTCGGCGGTTGCTCCGCGCGGCGCGGTGCCAAGCAGGATCAGGCACATCACCGCAGTAACCGTCAGCGGCGTCACCAGATTGGCGCTGACCGAGGCGTCAAAGGCGATCCGGGCCAGTGCCTGTTTGTCATCAGGATCGGGCGAACGGGTTACCACAACGGGCTTGCCCAGATCGATCCGCACCCGACCCATCGGCTCGCGCAGGCTCTTCAGATAGCCGATGAACCAGCCCAGCGATTCGGCCTGCTTGACCCGCCCTGCCTGCTCGGCGGCATATTCCTCGACATCGCGGATCAGATCGAAGCTGGTCACGAACGGGACAATGTGGACATCCTCAATCCCGCCATCATGTGCCGCATCAAGGACATATTTGAGGATGCCATAACGCGGTGGCATCAGCTTTCCGAGGCGAGAACGGGTGCCCTCCAGCGCCCAGGACATCGGAAAGCGCTTTTCCAGCAGATAGGCAATATACTGACGCAGAACGACTTTATAGACTGGCGTGTCTGAAAAGCTGCGACGGATAAAAATCATCCCCGAGCGGCGGAACAGGGTGCCGATCCCGAAGAAGTCCAGATTGATCCCGCCGAAACTGTGCAGCATCGTCATATCATTGTCATAGAACAGCGCGTTGGGCGTCACCCCGTCAAGGTAGGTCTTGTGGGTGAACAGCAACACGGTCGGCTTTGTGCGGATCAGCCCCCGCAGTTCCTCCAGCTCAGCCGGATCATAGAGGAAGCCCTTGTCATAGCCCTGCGTCATCATGAAGCGCTCCAGCCGGGCGCGAAGGTCGAGGAACAAGGCGCTGGGGGTAGAGATCAACTCCTTCATATAGCGGCGGGCTTCGGGCATAAGATCACCCGGCTTTTTGCCGAGTTCGCTGGCGAGCGCGGCCAGCGCACCGCGAAAGCCAGGGCTGGCGGCAAGGCTATCAGCGACAAACCGCGGCACTTTGTATCGGGTGCCGCGCACGCCGCGCTCTTGCACCTCAAGCGTCAAGGTCGCCTGCCGCGCGACGAAAGCCGCAAAGCCAGTCGCTGGATCGGCATCGGGGGATCCGATGTCTTCGGCGAACCTTGCCCGCAGTGTGGCCACGCTGGCCGGTTCGCCCAGCAGGCATTGCGCCCGGCGCCTGTCGCGCAGCAGGATCGACCAGGCGCGCAGACTGCCCGGCATCCGCGGATCGCCGAAAACCAGATCGCGGAGCCTGAGTTTGCGGTCCTGATCGAAGCGGGGAATCCGCCAGGCCACCCGCACCGGAATTACCAGACAATCATCCGCCCCATCGAGCCCGGCGGCCAGCATCTCAAGCCTTAGTGGTGCGGTTTCATCGGACAGATCCAGCGTGATCCATTCGCTGTCGGTAATGGCACCCCAGGTACCATGCAGCCAGTCGAGCAAATGGCGCTGCTCGATCCGGTTGCGCGCATCAATGATGAACAGCTTTGGGCCGGTATGGCGCAGCGGATCTCCTGCCCAGATCGCGGTTGCCCCTGCCACCGTCTGCTACCCGCCGCGCTTTCGAGCAGGCTTTGCCTTAGGCTTTCCTTTGGGTTTGGGTTTTGGCTTCACCTTCGCGTCAGAAGAAAAATCATCCTCGTCTTCCTCAACCGATGCTTTTGCCGGCTCTTCGGGCTGGCCAAGGCACTTGAGGAACATGTTACGCACCTCAGTAACATGGCGATTGATCGTCCTTGGCGTCCACGCGCTGGTATCGATTGGCGGCAAAACATCGACGCGGACGGTTGCGGCGCGCATCACAAACTCATTCTTCGGTGCGACATCACCGGCATTGTGGATCACCACCGGAACGATCGGCACGCCGGCCTGCATCGCCAAATGAAACGCGCCCTTCTTGAACGGCGCAAGCGTGGGCGATAGCGTGCGGGTGCCCTCTGGCGCGATCACGATTGACTTGCCTTCTTTCAGGATCGCATCGACCAGTGGCTCCATTGCCTTGATCGCGCTGGCGCCATCCTTGCGGTCAATGAACACTGTGCCGGCCCATTCCATCAGCCTGCCCAGCACCGGAATTTTCTTGATCTCCTGCTTGCCGACCCCGCCCATATCCTTGCGGATCAACTTGGCCATGATCACCACATCGGCCTTGGACTGGTGATTGAAGATGAAGATGCAGGGGCGCGCCGCCCACAGGTTCTTTTCACCGTAAACGTCAAGCTCCATGCCAACCATTGCGGCGGCGAAATCACCGAACAGCCCGGTCGAGAAATTGGTCGCCTCGCGCTTTGATCCGGTCAGCGCCCAGATTGGCAAGCCTGCCCAGAAGGCCCCGATCAGCGAGGTGGTCGCAGTGATCGTTCGGGCATAATCCATCGGCTTGGCAGTGCCGCGACTGATGAAATCCTCGATCGGCCAATTGCGATCCTTGGCGATGGAGCGCAACTTGCCATTGGGATTGAGCACGCGGGGAATGCCTACCCGTTCAAGCAATTCCAGATCATCGCTGCTGTCGGAATAGAAATAGCTCTTGGCCAGATCCGCTCCAGTCTCCGCCGCCAGCTTTTCAGCAGCCAGCACCTTGCCCTCGCCAAAACACAGTGGACGAATGATGTTGCCGGTGAACTCGCCGTTCTCGACCTCATACTGCGAACAAAGGATATGATCGATATCGAGATCGCGTGCGGTAGGTTCGATCTGGTAAATGGTGGCCGATGAAACGATAGCAACTGTGTGCCCTTTGGCCTGATGGGCGCGAATGATCTCGCGGGTTTCGGGATAGACCTTGCGGGCGATATGCTTGACGTAAAGTTCTTCACCGAACTCGCGGAAACTGTCCTCGCTCACCCCTTTCATGAACTTTGCCGCCCCGGTCATCAGCCCGGAAAAGCCGATGCTGCCCATGGTGTACTGGCTCATCACATTGGCGGTTTCGATGATCTCCTCGAGGCCCATTTCGCGGCGCTTGAACTTTTCCTGAAGCAGCGCAGTGGCCGAATACCCGGCGATGATGGTGCCGTCAAAATCAAACAAGGCAGCAATATGCGGTCCGCTTTCGGATGCCTCGATCTGATCCAGATACCCTTGCGCCTTCGCCAAACCTGCCTCCCAGCCTTTTGTTCTTAGGGATAGTCCTATCTACATAGCCGCAGGAACGCTATTCAATTCCGGGGGACGCGCAGCACCGCAACGCCGGCCGGCTGAAGCCTAGCTTCACCCAGTTCGATCTCGCCAGCCAACTCCTTGGGAAGGTTGATCGACTGGCTCGAATAGTTAAACGCAAAACAGCGGTTCCCAGCCCGCCGCAGCCGCAGCCCTTCGGGCAGAACATGCGTTTCCAAACCCGCATCTCTCGCCACCCGTTCGAGCAATTCCTGAGCCAGAACGGCGGTCGGCCAAGCCGCAAGATAACGGACCGTGCCGTGCTGCCAACTGGCGACAGTGCCATCATCGGCCACCAGTTCGGGCAATGCCGTAGTTTCCAGATGCTCGATCCAGCGCTCGATGGCCCATCCATCACCTTGATGGATCAAGCCGGGGCGCAGGCTTTCAACGCGGATCACCTTGGCCGGGAAAAGCGTCTGCAATGGCCCCGGCGGCAATTCAGGCGGGATCATGAAATCACCGTCACGACTGCCCGAGCGCGGACCGATGACCAATTGTCCGGTGAAGCATTTCAGGCTCTCCACCAGCACTTGCGGCACGATCGGCAGGCACGGGATGACGCATAGGCCATAGCCATCCAGCAGCGCATCGGGCGGCACGATGTCTACATCCAGCCCCAGCCGCCGCAGCGCCGAATAGCATTCAAACGCCGCCCAAAGCGCTGATAATCCTGCCCCTTGGGGCTGGATCTTCGTGACCCAGTCGGCATCGTAGGCAAACACCAGTGCGACGCTTTTGGGCGGATCGCCCGCAGGACCGAGCGCTGCAATATCCTGCGCGGACTGTGCAGCTTCTCCAAGGCCGAGGGCTGGCTCGCTATCTGGGCGCAGCAGACCGGCGTGGAGCTGTTCCTGCCCGAACGGAGCCTGCCGCCAGCGGAAATAGCTCACCAATTCAGCGCCATGCGCCATCGCTTCCAGCGTCCATAGACGGACCATCCCGGGTAGCGGCGCGGGGTTGTGGCGGGCCCAGTTGACCGGGCCGGGCTGTTGTTCAAGCACCCACCAGCGCCCGCCTTTGGCACAGCCCCGGTAAAGATCATGGTGGAACGCGGCGATGTCTGGGTGGCCTTGGCGGGCGTAGGCAATCTTGTCCGCCTCGCTGAACGGAAAGCTGTCAAGGAAGCCCAGCGGGTAGCTGTCCCAGCCGACTGCATCAAGATCGCGGGCCACTGCGTGATGATCGAACTCGGTAAAGAAACCCATGAAATTATGGACAATATCGCGGCCCGGTGAAAATTCGCGGAGGATATCAACCTGTATCCGGTTGAAGGCCACCACCTCGTCTGAGGCGAACCGGCGATAGGCCAGCCAATGGGCTGGATTGGCTTCTGTGACGGTCAGATTAGGCAGGTCCACCTCAGCAAAGGAGCGATATTCCATGCTCCAGAAGACATTACCCCAAGCCGTATTGAGCGCCCCAATCGTGACATATCGCGCCGCGAGCCAGCCACGAAACGCTGCGGCAGCAGCTGCGCAAAAGCTTTGCACCGTATCATGGCAGCCATATTCATTGTCGGTCTGCCAAGCCGTTACGGCCGGGTGATTGCCATAGCGCTGCGCCATCGCCCGGGTGATCCGCGCGGCCTCTGCCCGGTAGCCGGAATGGCTGAAGGAATAGTGGCGGCGCGAACCAAATTTGCGCGGGTGGCCCTGTGCATCAACCGCGACCATATCGGGCATCTGATCGACCAGCCATTTGGGCGGAGTAGCCGTCGGTGTGCCCAAGATGACCCCCAGACCAGCCCGCTCCAGCACTACAATCGCCCGGTCGAGCCAGCCCCAATCGAAGCGGCCAGGCTCAGGCTCGATCCTGCTCCAGGCAAATTCGCCGATCCGGACCCTGGTTAGCCCCGCATCCACCATCCGCCGGGCATCCTCGCCCCAAAGATGCTCGGGCCAGTGCTCGGGGTAATAGCAGACCCCAAGGCGCATCGGAGGCTTGTCGGTTGATTCGGATAGCTGGCTCATCGGCTAAAACTGTTGCGGCAAGTGGCCGAACCGTCAACCTTGCAATTGACGGCCTGCTCAATAAACCCGGCGACAGGCGCGGATCCGGATTGATCTCACCAATAAGGGCAGCAGTATGCCCAAGGCCCAGCTTGACATAGCTCCAATTATTGCAACATCTGTCAACACAGTCGGGACGCATATCTGCCCTGCCCTGAACTGATAGGCCATTCGCAATGCCGACCACTGCCGTCAAAACCCGTCCCAAAACCCGTCAGCGCCTCAGCCCTGAAAAGCGCCGCTCGCTGATCCTGGATTGCGTGGCCGATATTGTCGCACGTGACGGAGTTGCAGCCCTGTCAATGGAACGAATCGGGCGTGAGGCAGAGATCAGCAAGTCACTAGTTTACAACTATTTCCCTAGCATGACCGAGTTGCTTAGTACGCTATTGGAGCGTGAGCTGAAGCGGCTCCGACGGTTGCAAACCGATGCGGCGGAAAAGGCCCAGACTTTTGAGGCACTGGTCCGCGGGATCACCCATGTCTACCTCAAATATATCGACGAGCGCGGCCTGCTGATCGAGCGACTGCAATCCGAGCCATCGCTGAGCGCAGCTCATGATCCGACTGAATATGGCCGCGAGGCTTCGGTCGATTATCTGGCCAAGATCGTTATCAGCCATTTCGGACTGCCGCCTGAAATCGCCCGCGCTGCCACCGACATCAGCTTTGGCCTGCCCGCCTCGGCAGGAGCCTATCTGCTGCGCCACAATCTACCGCGCCAGACGCTGGAGGATCTGACGGTGACGATGATTCTGGGCACAATCACCGAACTGAAGCGCGAATATGTCGCCCGCCGTCAACCGCTACGGCCCCAGATCAGCCCTTCTGAATGAAATCTAAAGCTCCAGCGGTCCGTGCTGGATATTCGGCAGCACATGGCGGCTGAACAGATCGGCTTCGGCAGCATGGGGATAGCCGGACAGGATGAACGCCTCTATCCCTTCGGCCTGATAGGCGCGCAGCTTGGCCAGCACCTGATCAGGATCGCCGACGATTGCCGCGCCGCAGCCAGACCGCGCGCGGCCAACGCCGGTCCAGAGGTTCTCCTCCACAAACCCATCGCCGCCCGCCGCGCCGCGCAGTTCGGCCTGCCGCTGGACGCCGAAGTTTTTGGCATCGAGTGATTTTTCGCGGATCGCGCGGCCAGCTTCATCATCCAGCTTGGACAGCAACCGATCAGCATAGGCCCGTGCCTCTTCCTCGGTTTCGCGGACGATAACATGGGCCCGGTAACCGAATTTCAGGGTGCGGCCATAACGGGCGGCGCGGGCGGTCATATCGGCCACCGTCTCGCGGACCTTGTCCATCGTATCGGGCCACATCAGGTAAACATCGCAGCCCTCGGCGGCGCATTCGCGCGCTTCATGGCTCAGTCCGCCGAAGTAGAACGCCGGAGCCTTGCCCGACAGCGTCGTGATCCGCGCCGGATCGAGCTTGAGGTTATAAAACTCACCCTGATGATCAAGATGTTCGCCATTGAGCAAGGTCTTGAGGATCTTCACCACCTCGGTGGCGCGGGCATAACGCGGGCCGCTGGCTATCGTCTCGCCGGGCATGTCTGAGGAGATGATATTGACGTTGAGCCGTCCGCCGGTGCCAGCGGCATTGGGCCCGAGAATCCGGTCCAGCGTGGCTATCCGCCGCGCCAGCTGCGGGGGCCAATCCTCGCCAATCCGGGTCGCCCACAGCAGTTTGATCCGCCGCAGCAGCGGCGCCATCGCGGCGGCGAACACGGTGGTATCAAGGCCGAGGCTGTAGCCCGAGGGCAGCAATATATTGTCAAATCCGCCCTTCTCGGCCTGCATCACAATATTGCGGCAATGCTCCCAGCTTGATTGCAATCGGCTGTCCGGCACGCCGAGGAACTCATAATCATCATCGCACAGGGCCGAGAACCAAGAGATTTCGCATTGTTGCGCTGTTGTGGGGGGAAGTGTCATGGCAGCGGTTCTCCTCGTGCGGCGACCAGCACCGCGTACCAATCTTCGCGGGTCCAGCGCAGTTTGACCGCAACGGCGCCTTCGGCAATCCGTTCAGCCTGCTGCGAACCGATGATCGGGATGATCCCGGCCGGATGCGCCATCAGCCAGCTATAGGTCGCAGACGAGCGTGAGACGCCTTGCGCATTGGCATATTTATCGAGCGCGGCGGCGACCGCCTTGTCATTTGCGCTTTCCGGTGCAAGCAACCGCCCGCCTCCCAGCGGCGACCAGGCCAACGGGGTCAGGCCCAGCATCATCGCCTGATCCAGTTCACCATTTTCAAAGCAGGCGATCCGCAGGGGATTGATCTCGGGCTGGGTTGAAACCAGCTTGTGATCCAGAAAATGATTGAGCGCAGCAATTTGCGGCATCGTGAAGTTCGAAACGCCCAGCATCGCAATCTTGCCGGAGGCAACGGCATCATCCAGCGTCCGGGCAACCTCTTGCGGGTGGGCCAGAATATCCGGGCGATGGATCTGCCACAGGTCAATCCGATCTGTCTGCAAGCGCCGCAATGACGCGTCTATCGCTGCGGCAAGATAAGCAGCGCTTTGATCATAGGGCAGTGGAGGCATAATCCCGCCCTTGCTCGACAGCACCATCCGGCTGCGCAATGCTGGTTCTGCCGCCAGCACATGTCCGAGCAGCGCTTCGGCATCGCCGAACCCGCCAGTCCCGTTAAAGCCATAAATATCCGCCGTATCAAGCAGGGTGATCCCGGCATCCAGCGCCGCATGGACCAGCTGTGCCGCCTCCGCCGCGCTGCGCCCATTTTCGGCCAGCCGCCACATCCCCCAAGCGATCGGAGATACGGCAACACCGCTTGAACCCAAGGTGCGGGTGGCGGGCGGCAGGGGCAGAAGGCTCATAATGGTTTCCTGACTGGGGGAGCGATCGAGGCACGCTCGACAAGGGTGTGGGGCAAGCGGCGATGGGTAATAATATCGCCGCCAGCAATCAGCAGATCGGTGGCGGTGCGCGCCAGTTCCTGCATCGGCTGGTGGATAGTGGTAAGCGGCGGCCAGACGGTGCGGGCCAGCGTGGTATCGTCAAACCCGCCAACCGAAAGTTGGCCGGGAAGGTCAATCCCGCGATCATGCGCCACTGCCAGCACGCCTGCTGCCATATCATCATTGGCCGCAAAGATCGCGGTCGGCGGATTGGCCATGTCGAGGAAATAGCGCCCCGCACGGGTGCCGCTGTCAAAATCAAACTCGCCATCGGCTACCAGCTGCGGCTCATAGGCAATCCCGGCCCGGTCCAAGGCGCGGCGATAGCCAAACAGGCGGTCGCCCGAGGCCATGTGATTGGAATGGCCCTTGATAAAGCCGATCCGCCGGTGCCCCATATTGATCATATGGGTGGTCATGTCATCGGCGGCCTGGGCATCGTCCATGAACACCGAACTGGTCAGCGCATGATTGGTGCCGGGCGAAATCCGCACGAACGGCACATCCATCGCCTCCAGCGCGCGCAGCTCCGGATCGCAATCGGTAACGGGCGACGACAGGATGATCCCATCGACATGGGTTTCGGACACCAGCCCTCTGATCTGGTCACCGACGCGCGGATCAGCGACATCGACCGGCTGGGCGAGCAAACGGATCCCCTCAGCCTGGCAACGCTCCCAGCAGCCCATCTGGATCTGGTGCATGTAATACGGGCTGTGATTGTCATAGATCAGCGCGATCTGGTTGGATTTCGCGCCCGATAGAATCCGCGCGGCAATGCTCGGCTTGAAATCGAGCGTGCGCATAGCCTCTTCGACCCGCGCCTTGGTGCCCGCGCTGACATAGGGGTGATCGTTGAGCACCCGGCTAACGGTTTTCACCGCCACCCCGGCAAGTGCGGCGACATCGCGGATGTTGGACCGTTCGCTCATCTCGCCAACCCCGCAAAAAGCGCTGCAAAGGAGCTGTCCGGCCGGTAAAACACGGGCGGGCAGCCAATCGGGGCGGCGACTTCATGGCGACCGGGGGCAAATTGCTCACCCGTCCATATGTGACGCCACGGAGCATCTCCGGGCAAGATCACCCCGCGCGCCACCGCGCCCTGCTCGATTACTGGAGCCACCACCATATCCGCGCCATAGAGGAACTGGTCTTGCACGGTCCATAGCTCGGTCTGTTCAGGATAATGGAGGAACAACGGGCGCTGAGCAGGCAGACCCAGTTCACCAGCCTCAACACACAGATGGCGAACATAGGGCGCAAGGTGGGCGTGGACACGGCTCCACCGGGCAAAGCAATCAAGCAGCTCTGCGGACGAATCATACTGCAGATTATCGTCGGGCCGGTTGCCTTCGTGGCTTCGCATCACTGGCGCAAACGCAGCCAGCTCGCACCAGCGCTGCATCAACTCCACCGTGCGGATATTGCCATGAAGCGATGTGTAGCCGCCGCAATCGGAATGGCTATAGGCATTGCCGACCAGCCCGGCCGATAGCGCGGCGGTGATCACTGTGCCAATCCCGTCATGGCGGGTGAAATCAACCGACTGGTCGCCCGCCCACAACAGCGGACAGGCGCCTTGCACGCCTGAAAAACCTGCGCGCATGAAGAACACTGCCTCGCCGGTCTTGCCCCGGCTGGCCAGCGCCTGCGCGTTGACCTGCGCCCATAGCACCGGCCATTGGTTATGCGCCTCCATCGGATCCGAGCCATCGGCAAGCCGGACATCGGTGGGCAGATATTCGCCAAAGTCGGCCATCCACCCATCGATGCCAATATCCAGCATCTCGCGGCCAAGCACTTTTTCGGCGAACCAATCCCGGGTCTCAGCGCGGGTAAAATCAAGCACGCCGCAATCGAACTCGCCGAAATCGACCAGATAGACCTCATTGCTGTTCTGTCGCAGCGCAAAGTGCCCGCCGTTCGCGGCTTCCTCATACAAGCTGCCGTCGTTCGCCAGATAAGGGTTGGCATAAGCCAGAAACCGGATGCCCCGCGCTTTCAGCGCTGCGATCCGTTCGGGCAGATCGGGATAGCGTTTTTCATCGCGCCGCCAGTCCCAGAACAGGCGGCGGCCAAAGCTTGTTTCGCGGATCCCGGCCCAATCCTCGCACCACAGGCCTGACACAGCAGCTCCTGCCTCGATAAACCGCTCAAGCCGGGTAAAACTGTTAGCGCCGTCCTTGAGGCCGACAATCGCGCCGCCAATCGCCCAATCGGGCAGCGGTGGCTGGCGGCCAAAGCGGGTGGAAAGCGCGCCAACCAGTTCTACAGGGCCAGCTTCAGCAAACAGCTCGAACCGCGCGTCATTGCTCCATATCTCGACCACATGCGCCGCCGGATCGGTGAAATCGAGCACACTGTAACAGCTCGCATCCAGATGCACCGCCAGCCAGCGCGAGGTCAGGAAAGTTGGCTGCGGGTAATTGGTATTCCAGTAATCACCGCCCGCCATGCCCTGCGCGTCCATCGTCTGCGTCAGCGCGGTGGTCTTGTCGCGGCCCACGCCGGGCTCGCTGGTCCAGATCGGGAAGCGGCGCGAATTGAGCGCCAGATAGCTCATCTGCTCGCCCCCGCCCCACACGGCCTCGCCCGGTTCCGCATGGAAGCGCAGAGTGATTCGATCATATGCAGAATCAGTGGCCGTGACGGTCAACACAGCGCCACTCAGCGCGATCCGGGCCACGATCAGTCCATCGAAATGAAATTCAGCGAAGTTTTCGCCAAGCAACCAGTCCAGCGGTGTAATCGCACCGGACGGGCTATCCTCAATCCGGAAATTGCCAAGTTGCATCGTAACTTGAGGCTCGCCGCGCGCCAATGTCAAAACCGGGCTGCCGCTGCGATGGCGCAAGACCAGACGGCCCGCAAAATGCAGGTCAAACCCGTCATCAGTCGCAGAAAACTGCGCCTTCACGCCTGCCCAATCCTTTCAACACTGCACCTGTTGCAGCTGTGCAACAGCTTGCGGCTGTCCGTATGACACCGCTTGACATATCGGCGAACAAGACGCAATTCAAGCCTTCAAGCAGCAGGGTGATACGCCCGATATGTGTATGTTTCTTGTCGGAGATGGCTGAGCCATCCCGATCTTGAGGGAGGAAATCTCAATGAAATCGATGCTTCGCGCTTCAACTGCGCTACCTTTTGCGGCACTAGCATTCGCAGTGATCGCGGCCCCGGCCTATGCGCAGGAAGCGCCTGTCGCTGATGATGCGGCCGAACTGGCTCCCGGCGAAATCCTTGTCACCGCGCAAAAGCGGACCGAGCGACTTCAGGATGTGCCGCTCGCCGTTTCGGTGATTGGCGGGGCACGGCTGGCAGAGCAAGGCGGGATCAACCTTGAAACCGCCCAGACGCTTATTCCTACGCTGAACATCCAGAAGTCCGGCACCACGCTCAACCAGTCGCTCTATATGCGCGGCGTTGGCACGGCGACCTTCTCGATCGCCGCCGAACCTAGCGTTTCCACCGTGGTCGATGGGGTCGTTTTTGCCCGCGCGGGTGAAGCCTTCTCTGATCTGGTTGATATTGACCGCATGGAAGTTCTGCGCGGCCCGCAGGGTACGCTGTTTGGCAAAAACGCCAGCGCGGGTGCGATCAACATCGTCACCAAGCGTCCCGGCAAGGTGGTAGGCGGCTTTGCCGAGGCAAGCTTTTTCACTGAATCGGAATTCCGCGGCAAGCTTGGCGTCGATCTGCCACTGTCGGAATCAATCCGCAGCCGCTTTGTTGGCTTCTACAGCGAATATGACGGCAACATCGATAATATCGCGCCCAATGTGAATTCCAAGGTCAATGGCTACAAGCACTATGGCCTGCGCGGAATGATCGTGGCCGATGCATCGCCTGACGTGACGTTCACCTTGATCGGTGACTGGCGCAAGGCGGATGATGATTGCTGCGCCCAGCTGATCGGCTCCGTCGGCACCGGGCTGGCCTTCGGAGTTCTTCCTACCCCGCTTGGCGCAGAAACCCGGACGGTAAACCAGAATCTGGTCACCGCGACCAAGGAAGAAAGCTGGGGCATCTCGCTTCAGGCTGATGTCCAGCTGGGCAGCCACTCGCTAACTTCGATCACCGCCTATCGCGGCTGGGAAAACCTCGAAATCCGCGATGGTGACTGGTTGCCTCAGGCCTATATCGGCATCACTCAGCTGCATGATTCCGGGCCGCAAAGCGCCAAGACGTTCAGTCAGGAACTGCGCCTGGCCTCACCCACCGGCAACATGTTCGAATATGTTCTGGGCGCATATTTCTCCCGCGCTCAAAACGATCGGGTCTTTACGCGCAGCAGCATCGTCTGCTCGGCCATCGGTGCAACTCCAACCACGCTTACGCCCTGCACCAGCGCACTGGCCGCGCCTTCGCGGTTCCCGGTCGGCGTTGCCCCGCATGGCGCTGTGTTCAAGAACTTTGCATTGTTCGGCAATTCAACAGTCAACTTCAGTGATCGCTTCCGCGCGATCCTTGGGCTGCGCTACACGCATGACAATCTGAACGTCTATCACTCACGCACCTCGACCGGGCTGGACCTCAATGGCTCTGGCCTGCCAGTCAACACCGGCGGCGTAAACCCCAACTTTGGCCCGTTCACCAGCGAAGTCTCGACCAGCAATCTTTCGGGCCGGGCTGGCTTGCAGTTTGACCT
Source organism: Novosphingobium sp. (assembly GCA_031374105.1). Classification (GTDB taxonomy): domain Bacteria; phylum Pseudomonadota; class Alphaproteobacteria; order Sphingomonadales; family Sphingomonadaceae; genus Novosphingobium. The sequence goes on along the minus strand of JANMNP010000026.1, from coordinate 27,549 downwards.
CAGCGACAATTCAACCGGCTATGCCACCTATACGCGCGGCTACAAGGGACCGGGATACAACGTCTTCTTCAACCTTGGTGCCACTGGCACCAGCATCGTTGAGGCAGAAACGTCCGACGCCTATGAAATCGGCCTGAAGAACACGCTGTTTGATCGCCGGGTGACCTTCAACCTTGCAGCCTTCTACACCAAGTTCCACAATTTCCAGGCGGATAACCCCGATCTTTCGGGCACCGTTGTGGTCAGCCGCTTCACCAATGCTGGTGAAGTCTCTACCCGCGGCGTAGAGCTTGATGTCAGTGCTGCGCTGGCCAAGGGCCTGTCGATCTCTGGCGGGCTGGCCTATACGGATGCCCATGTTGATGCCTTCAAGGTTGTGGCAGGGTCGAATCCGGCTGACATCATCCCCAGCGGCACGCCACTGCGGTTCGCGCCCAAATGGAAGGGCTCGCTCGGGATTGATTACCGCACCGGGCTGACCGAGAATATGGACATCTTCGTGGGCACCCAAATTTCCGCGCAGACCAAGCAGCTGTCGATCTTCTCGCCGAACGCCGCCCTGCGCACGCTGGGGACGATTGATGGCTATTCGCTGGTCAATCTATCGGCCGGCATCGGTGATAGCGGCGATGGCTGGAAGCTGTTGTTCCAGGTGCGCAACCTGTTCGACACAGCCTTCATCGCCCACAAGGAAAGCGGCGGCCCGGGCGGCAGCGTCCGCATCCAGATCCCGCGCGAAGCGGATCGCTATTTCGGCGTGACTGGCCGCATCAACTTCTAACCCAAGCCCGAAACCGGGTCGCAAGAAAGGCCTCCCGTGCAAGCGGGGGGCCTTTTCTTTTGGCGGACTTGGGTTTTTGAGGCTTTATAGCCTCTGCGCAATACCCCAAATCTGTCTCATAGGTACTGACGGGGAACAGGATAAAGTCTGCAAACCGGTGACACCTAATCACCCACTCCCCACCACCGATAGAGGAACGACGGCGCCGCGTTAGAATAGTTCGCTTCTGAAACCGGGCGACTGTCATTCAGCATAACCCTTGATATCCAGACGGCGCTAGGGTCAGGACCTGTTAACCGCGCCTTCGAGGCGGCAGAATGGCGAACATATCGGGCGGAAATGCGCGCCGTTAAGACTGGACGTCTGTGAAAGCGTATTTCCGTTCGAGATGGAAGCCATTTTGCCGTCCAAGCGGATTTGATCAAAATGGCCCAGCGCAGCGTTTGGCCAGAATTTGGGGAATAGGTTTGAAATAGAATAACTATTCCCGCACCTATCCGCCTCGCGCTGGACCATTTTGCTTCAAACCTCGAAGGCGCGGTTAACAGGTCCTGACCCTAATTCTCAAAAGCAGTATTCCCGATGAACAGTCCTTCGCCACAAGCACTGCAGCTAGAACGCAGTCGAAGTGCCTGCCCGCAGTTGCGGTGGGTTAGCAGCAGGGGTGCCCCCTTCTCATCGGCAAACCAAGCATCTCCCCATTGCAACAGCGCAAGCAATACTGGGTATAGCTCACGCCCTTTTTCGGTCAGGCGATACTCGAACCGAACCTGGTGAGTGGAATAAGGTTTGGCGTGGATGATGCCCTGCACCTGCAACCGATCGAGACGGTCGGCGAGAATATTGCTTGCCATCAGTGAATCGCGCTGGATTTCGTCGAAGCGGTGGATACCGGTGAAGCAGGCGCGCACGACAAGAGTCGCCCAACGGTCGCCGAAAAGTTCGATGACTGAGTCCACCATCGTCTGGTTGCTGCGTTTGGCACCGGCAGCTGCGGTTTGCATCCGGCGGCGACCGTAGACCGGGGTGACTTGACTGAGACCGGGCCCAGGTGCCCAAGTCACTTCGCGTGGATCGATTTCCACCGCGCAATGATCGCACGATGCTATCGGCATCGTTTTTTGTCCGCAGTCACGATGGACGAGATCAATTTCGAAGCTACGTCCGCCCGATTCCCATCGATGTTGCCAGCGCAAAATCATCAGCGCGACGGGGAAAATATCGCGGCCCATTTCGGTTAGACGGTACCCTGCGCGCCTTTCAGACAGTTTGGTAAACACCCCGGCCGCGACCAGTTTTTCGAGCCGGTTGCTAATGACCGAGCGCGCCACACCGGTTTCCCGCACGAACTCGTCGAAACGGTGTTTGCCGAGGAATGCCTGTTCAAGGATAAGCAGGACTGGGACGTCGCCCACTACCTCCAGGGCACGCCAGATCGAGCAAGCTCTTATCGTTTCGTGTTTCACTGTTTGCGCATCAGCATTTCAGCGATTGCCTGATAGGCTGGAAGCGAAATTCCATCAAAATTTGCATTGCCGGCCATTGGATTGGACGCAAATCGAGCGATGACCATTTCTGCTTTCGGGTCGATGTAGATCGCCTGCCCATGAATGCCGCGCGCGCTAAAGGCTCCGTGTGCGTTATGGGAAATCCACCATTGGCTCTTATAGCTCCAGCCAGGCAACAAATTGTATCCAGCACTCGCAAAATCGGTCTTGCTCGCCCCAAACCTGATCTTGGCCACAACCGATGCCGGGATAATCTGCTGGCCATTGAACCGGCCATTAAGGCGAACGGCTTCCCCAAAACGGGCCATGTCGCGCAGTGTAAGGTTTAATCCGCCTGAAGTGACTGGTGTGCCAATTGGATCGGCGATGATGCGGGCATCATGTTCCGCTCCTATTTTGGACCAGATGCGTTCGCTCAACAGCGTATGGGCTGGCTTCCCGCTTGCACGAGCAATGATCCAGCCAACAACCTCGGTGTTGACTGACTTGTACGTGAAGCCCGATCCGTGGACCCCCTTTTTGCCTACGGATTGCAGATATTGATAAGAGGTGCGAGGCCCTTTGTAATTTTCAGGCACCGGCAACAACCCATTGGAAAACGCAAATTTTGTAATGTGTGCGTTAGGGTCAGTATAGTCTTCCGAATAGTCAAGCCCGGTCGTCATATCGAGGACTTGCCTGACTGTCGCATCGCCGAAACCACTCTGTGCCAACTCGGGCACATATCTGGTAACAAACGCGTTTTCGTCGATCATTCCTTCGGCGATGAGCATTTCCGCCAGCGTGCCGAAATAGGATTTGGTGACCGAATAAGCGATATGCGGCTGATCGCGTGTCATCACGCCGAAGTAGCGTTCGTAAACGATCTTGCCCTTGTGCATGACAAGGATCGCATCGCTATAGACCGCCTCAACGGCATCCACCCACTTCATCCGGCCCGTTTGACCAAGCGGCGTAAATTCCACTTCATCAAGATCGCTGCGAAGCGCGACGGGCAACGAGGCAAATTTGCCGTTGCCGCGTAAGACCGGGACGGTTGGCACGAGTTCTGGCATATGCGCGAAGGACCAGCGCGTTTTTGGAAACTGGTAATAGCTGCCATCGCGATAACGGATTTGTTTGTCTGACGGCGGCGGACTGCCCTGCATCCAGCCCATCTTGACTGGATCGGTCTCGGCAGGGCTAGCCGGAGCCTGCTGCGCCTGCGCCGAAGCGCAGGTCGCAAACAGACAAAGCGGCAGGATGGAGCGGGTTAGGCCGCCACCCATTGGCCTAGGGTCAGGACTTATTAATCGCACCTTCGAGGCGCTGGAATGGCGAACATATCGGGCAGAAATTCGTGCGGGAAGGCTCATTGCCTTTCCAAGCGGATTTCCGTCCGAGATGGAAGCCATTCCAGCGTCCCAGCGGGATTTGACCAAAATGGCCCAGTGCTGCGTCGAAAAGTCTTGAAATATCTGCATATTCCTGCGCCTTTTCTCCTTGCACCGAGCCATTTTGCCTCAAACCTCGAAGGTGCGATTAGTAGGTCCTGACCCTAGAACTTCACGTCGAATTGCAACGCGATGTTGCGCGGACGATCGTAGATCGCTGAATAGGCAACCCCGTTGCGGGCAGTGAAGGTGGTGGCCAGCGGCAATGCCCCCGCAGTCTGTTTGATCCGTTCATCGGTCAGATTGCGACCCACCAGCGCTACCGTCCAATTGTCGTCAATATGGCCTAGCGACAAGCGCGCTCCGATTTTCACATAACCATCCTGCAACGTGCGTGGATCAAGATTGGCTGCCGCGATATAGCTGCTCGAGAAGTCAGCATTGAGATTAACTCCGAGCTTCATATTTCCGCCCACCTCATGGCTGAAATCACCATTGAGATTGCCTGACCATTTCGGAGTCAGCGTATTTCGCTGGCCAGTATAGCTGCAGAACGTGCCCGACGTCGGCACCTGCTGGAAGTAGCATTGGCCAAGAGGGAAATTGGTGAACTCGAAGTCCAGATAGGCAATCGCGCCGCTCAACGTGAAATGATCGTCCACCGCCCAGCGCATGTCGGCTTCAACGCCTTGCGTTACGGCACCAGATGCATTTCTGACGTTGAAGCTCAACTGCCCATCAAACACATTGGTCTGCAGATCGGTATATTTGGTGCGATACAGTGAGACATTGATCGCAAGCTTGCGCGTCTTGTATTTCAGCCCAGCTTCAAAATTGTCAGCTCGTTCGTCACCGAACAAGAACGCTCCAGGGGTTGCGACGGTTGTCGAGGTCGGGAGGGAATTCCCGCGAACGTCGAATCCGCCTGCCTTGGACCCGCGCGCAAATGAAGCGTAAAACATCAGGTCGTCTGTGATGTCATACTGGATATTTGCCATCGGATTGAACGAATCTTCACTCAGCTTGCCTGAAATGCTGTGCGCTTCGATATTGAGCACACGAAATGTGCCAAAAACCGCCGCGTCGCTAATCGGTGCGCCGGTTGGAGGCGTCAGGCTAAGTGGGCCACGATTGATCGCCAGTGCGCGGCTGCCGCTTTTGGTTTCGTGGTTGAAGCGGGCACCCACCGTCACCCGCAATGCATCGGTCAGTGAGAATTCAGCTTGAGCAAAGACCGAAATTAGGTCCGATTTCTGCGAATAGACACGGTCATTGGTAGTGTCGCCCAGCGCACGGAAGCCAGTATTGAGGAAAAAGGGTGAAAAACGCACCTGATCAGTAACGCCGAGTTTTGTGTTCTGGAAATAGGCACCAGCAATGTAATTGAATGCTTGATCGCCCGGCGAGGCAATCCGCAATTCCTGGGTGAACTGACGATAGTCTTCAGATTGAAGTGTGCCATCAAGCAAGCTCGGATTGACAAAATCAACGTCAATGGTCTCGTTGACCGCATAGTCGAGATAGCCGGTCACCGAAGTCAGAGTGTGATCGCCAAGCTCTAGATTGGCGTTGAGTACGCTGTTGAACACTGTGTTGCGGCTTTCATAGCCGCCATCGGCACGTATATAATCTTCGTTGGTTTCAACAAAAAGCGGACCGGCAAATACCGTGCTATAGATCCCGACAGGGCCAAACGCCTCGCGCGGCTGCCCCTTGGTTTTGAAGTCCGCATATTCAACCTTCACATCGGCCGAAAGCGGTCCATCACCTTCAAACTCGACAATACCGCGCACAAAGGCTTCACGCACATTCGGCTCATTTCGGTTCTGCCTCGTGTTGAAGAAATAACCATCCATATGGCGGTAATAGCCTACAACGCGCGCACCGATATTCTGCGAGATCGGGCCGGAGAGTACGCCAGTCAGACGTTTTTCCTTGTGTTCAAACTCGTAACTCGCACTGACCGAGCCCTCGAAATCATTGGTCGGGCGGCGGCTTACCACATTGACGGCACCGGCAATCGCGTTCTTGCCGAACAATGTAGGTTGCGGACCGCGCAGCACTTCGATGCGCTGAAGGTCGACCAGCGGCATACGGCTCAATTGGTCACGACCATAATAGATGCCATCAACGAACATCGCGACCGACTGTTCAAAGCCCTTGTTGTCGCCCGAGGCGATACCGCGGATCGCGATGCGGTTGGCAATTGCGGTCTGGGTGATCTTCAGATTAGGAATGGACGACGAAACCGCTTCCAAATTTGTCTGGCCATAGGCTTCAATCGCTTCACCGCTCACAGCCGAAATCGAAATCGGAACCTCGGACAGGCCCTCAGCGCGTTTCTGCGCGGTAACTATAATCTCTTCAAGACCGCCCTGATCCCCTTCGCTCGCATCCTGCGCCCAGGCGGCAGTGGGTGAGACCAAAGCGGTCGTAGCAAGAATCTTTAGAACCGATTTCAACATAAATACCTCCCCGCAGTACCGACACGCTATTTCGGTTAGCGATGCCCCAAGGGGGTTTCGCTCGCGCATCTGATCAAAGTATGACTATACAAGTTGGTTTCGTTATGCAAGCCTCCACTGACGCAAACTCAAGAAGCAGATTCTCCAATGCACTTGCCCGAACAGCTAAGTCGAAACCTGTCGATACCGGCGATTGGTGCGCCGATGTTTCTGATTTCCGGGCCCGAAATGGTCATCGCACAGGCAAAGGCAGGTATGATTGGCTGCTTCCCGACGCCCAACGCGCGGACAACGGAGATTCTTGATGACTGGATGCGGCAAATCGCTACCGAATTGGAGAATGATCCAAAGGCTGCGACCTGGGCCGTAAATCTCGTCGTCCATTCCTCAAATGATCGCCTCCCCTCCGATCTTGACTGCGTGATTCGCCACAGACCACGTCTAGTCATCACTGCGCTCGGCAGTCCGGCGAGAGTGGTTGATGCTGTGCATGGCTATGGCGGGCTGGTCTTTGCCGATGTCAATTCTATCGGCTTTGCACGCAAGGCCGCATCCGCCGGGGTAGATGGGTTGGTGCTGGTGGCCTCGGGTGCGGGGGGCCATACCGGACAGACGGCGGGCTTTGCGTTCGTTGAGGAAGTTCGACAATTCTGGGACGGTCCCATCGTCCTGGGCGGGGCAATCTCGACGGGGCAAGCAATCCGGGCAGCGGAAATTCTCGGCGCGGATTTGGCCTATGTCGGCACCGCGCTGATCTCCTGCCAGGAAAGTATGGCGGAACGAGCTTATAAGGACATGGTCATTGGCGCCGGCGCAGAGGACATTGTCCCTTCGAAAGGCATCACCGGCGTTACAGCAAACTGGCTAAGGCAAAGTCTGGTTGCGGCAGGTTACGACCCCGCCAACATGCCAGAGGACAAAAAGCCCAACTTCGAAAATGCGCAGGACGATGCCAAAGCATGGAAAAATGTCTGGTCGGCAGGTCAGGGCGTTGGCTCAGTTAAAGCGATCGAGCCGATGGCTCAGATCGCCTCGCGGTTGAAACAGGAATATGATGCGGCATGTGTAAAGCCGCCTTTCGATGTGAAGGAGTGATGCGATGACAATCGAACTCGTGGGCAAAGTGAGATCGACTCTCAAAACCACTGACCACCCCTATATGAAGGGGGCGTGGACGCCGACATTCAACGAATGGAATGCGATCTTCACGAGTGGAGATGCCGAAGTGATCGGGACTATCCCCGACGATATCGATGGCGTCTATGTCCGCACGGGCGAGGTTCCCGTGCATGAACCTATCGGCCGCTATCACCCGTTTGACGGCGACGGGTTCATCCATTCAATCAGCTTCAAGGGTGGCCGCGCTAGCTATCGTAGCCGGTTTGTCCGTACCAAGGGCTTTCAGGCTGAACAGGAAGCGGGCAAGGCGCTCTGGGCCGGGCTGATGGAGCCGCCACACAAATCGACCAGGCCCGGCTGGGGCGCGCAAGAATGGCTGAAGGACTCTTCATCGACTGATGTGGTCATCCATGCCGGCAAAATCCTTTCGACCTTTTACCAATGCGGCGAAGGCTATCGGTTAGACCCGTTCACGCTCGAACAGTTCGGCACCGAGGGCTGGGTGCCGCTGGATGGTGTATCGGCACATACCAAGGTGGATGAAGCCACCGGAGAGTTGATGTTCTTCAACTATTCAAAACATGCGCCCTATATGCATTATGGCGTGGTCGGTGCGGACAACAAGCTGAAGCATTATATACCGGTCCCACTCGCAGGGCCGCGGCTACCGCACGACATGGCCTTCACGAAAAACTACGCCATCGTCAACGACATGCCGCTCTACTGGAACCCAGAGCTCCTGGAGCGCAATCTGCATGTCGTGCAGTTTCACCCCGACCAGAAAACCCGTTTCGGCATCATCCCGCGCATGGGCCAGCCGGAAGATATCCGCTGGTTCGAGGCTGAGCCAACTTATACGCTTCACTGGCTTAATGCTTGGGAGGAAGGCGACGAAATCACCCTCGATGGCTATTATCAAGAAGAACCGATGCCCAAATCACACCCCGATGCGCCTGATGGCCTTGAGCGAATGATGGCGTATTTGAGCCAGGGACTGATGAAGCCGAAGCTGCACCGCTGGCGCTTCAACCTGAAGACCGGAACAACCAGCGAAGAGCGGCTCGACGACCGCATTCTCGAATTCGGCATGATCAACCAGAAATATGCCGGGAATAAATATCGTTACGCCTATTCAGCAGTGCCGGAGCCGTATTGGTTTCTGTTCACGGGGCTAGTGAAGCACGATCTTGAAACAGGCGCCAGCGAAGAGATCAGCTTTGGCCCCGGCCGTTATGGCAGCGAAAGCCCGTTTGCGCCACGGATCAATTCGCAGGACGAAGACGACGGCTATCTGGTTTCGTTCATCGCCGATGTCGAAAATGAGCGCTCGGAATGCGTGCTGATCGACGCGAAGAATTTCGCAGCTGGCCCTGTGTGCCGGATCATCCTGCCGGAACGATTCTGCTCTGGCACGCATTCTGTCTGGGCCAATGGCGATGACATCGGCATGGGGCCAAATCCGGTTCTGGCAGCCTGACATGATCGTCGCTCCGGAGGAGAAGCGAATTGCCTATCGGGAAGCGGGCTGGTGGGGAGACCAAACGCTCGCTGACCTGTTCTTTGCCAATGCGAAGTCGCATAGTGGCAGGCTCGCGCTGGTGGATGCACCGAACCGCGCGGATTTCGCCTTTAGTGAGCCACAACGGTTAACCTATAGCCAATTGTCGGCCGAAGTTGAGCGCCTGGCGGGTGCCTTGCTCGCAGCGGGAATCGGCAAGGATGACGTCGTTGTGATCCAGCTCCCCAATATCAGCGAATTCGTGGCGCTCTATTTCGCGGCGGCGGCGATCGGTGCGGTCGTCAGTCCGGTTGCTGTTCAATATCGCAGTCATGAGCTTTCAGCCATGTTTGGCATTGTCGCTCCCAAGGCCTTTATCTGCGGGACGCGGATGCACCATGCTGATCACATCGGCGTGGTCCAACCATTGTTGGGTGATACAATTCAATTGATGACTGTCGGGCCCGACGCACCAGACAACGCCATCGATCTGTCAAACGAACCTGCACGGGCGGACTTGCTCGCAGCGCACCGCGCGACGACGCAGATCGACGCCGACGATGTGTTCACTATCTGCTGGACCTCGGGTACCACCGGTATTCCCAAAGGCGTGCCGCGTAGCCACAATCATTGGATCGGCATTGCGCCGGGTACTTATGTTACATCGCGGTTGCAGGACGGCGATGTCATGCTCAACCCGTTCCCGCTGATTAATATGGCGTCAATCGGCGGCGTCACGATGGGCTGGCTGCGCATAGCAGGAACGATGGTGCTGCATCATCCGTTCGACCCACAAATCTATCTGGGCCAGATAGCCGCTGAGCGACCCTCCTTTACCATTGCACCGCCGGCCGTTCTTAACATGTTGCTTCAGAATGAGGCATTGCTCGCCACGGTTGACCTGTCGAGCCTACGCACAATCGGTTCAGGTTCAGCGCCGCTTGCCCCTGCCATGGTGCAGGGGTTTCAGGAACGGCTGGGACTGCCTGTGATCAACATCTTCGGCTCTAATGAGGGGATGACACTGATCGCTGGCCCAGATGCCGTGCCCGATCCTGTCGAGCGCGCGAGTTATTTTCCGAATGAGCTCATCATTGCACCCTGGTTCGGGACTGCGCCGCAGCGCATCATGGAATCGCGGCTGGTATGCCCACAAGGCGGCGATCCAATCACCGCAGAGGGCATAGCTGGTGAGCTCCAAATTCGCGGACCAGCAGTGTTCGAAGGCTATTGGAAGGCACCCGAACAGACAGCGGCGGCCTTCACAAATGACGGATATTTCAAAACTGGCGACCTGTTCCAGATTGAACAGGGCGGGCGTTTTCTGCGCTTTGTTGGGCGTTGCAAGGATCTGATCATTCGCGGGGGCGTGAACATTTCGCCAGAAGAGATCGACCAGTTGCTCGGCGGCCATCCTGACCTTGCCGAAGCTTGCGTCTTCTCACTTCCCGATCCGGTTATGGGTGAGCGTGTGGGGCTGGCGGCCGTCCCGCGCGCAGGTGCCCAAGTGACACTCGAAAGCATTACCAGCTATCTTCGGGAGCAAGATCTGGCGATATTTAAACTGCCTGAGCGGCTGTTCCAATTCAACAGTCTGCCGCGCAATGTAACCAACAAAGTGATGCGCAGCGAAGTGCGCGAACTTGCGCTGGCGATGATGGATCAAGGAGACTGACATGTCAGCAGAAGTTTTCATATTGGGCGGAGCCCAAAGCGATTTCGCCCGCAATATCGACCGCGAAGGTGGCGGCATGTTTGAGCTGTTCCGCGATGTGGCAGAGGCTGCTTTTACGGCAACCGGGATTGAACCGAAAGACGTGGAAACCGCGCATGTCGGCAATTTCGTGGGTGAGCTGTTTGCAGGCCAAGGCCATCTGGGCGGCTTTTTCGGCCATGTCCATCCTGATATGGCAGGCATCCCCACGTCGCGCCATGAGGCAGCCTGCGCATCGGGCAGCATCGCAATTCTTGCCGCCAGCGCGGAGATAGAGGCTGGGCGTTATGGCCTTGCGCTGGTGCTGGGCATCGAATTGATGCGCAATGTCCCAGGTCAGCGCGCTGCCGAATACCTGGGAGCTGCTGCTTGGGCCGGACGCGAGGCGCAGGAAGCACGCTACCTTTGGCCCTATATGTTCTCGAATGTCGCGGCGGAGTATGAGGAGCGCTTTGGTCTTGATCGCGCGCATCTGCGTGGCATTTCAGAAAACAACTTTGCGAACGCGAAGAAAAACCCCAACTCGCAGACCCGCAGCTGGAAAACCGACGCGCCTTTTTTCAGCGACGATGATGCAGCCAACCCGCCGATTGAAGGCTCGCTCCGCAAGGCCGATTGTGGTCAGGTGACGGACGGGGCAGCGGCCATCTTCCTCGCTTCACGCGAGGTGGCCGAACGCTATGCTAAGCAACGCGGCATAGCTCTGGAAAGCATCCCGCGCATCAAGGGCTGGGGGCATTCGACGGCGCCATTGCTTTATTCAACCAAAGTTAGCAGCAGCCGTGGTCAAGCCTATGTGTTTCCGACGGTCCGCAAGGCGATGATGGAAGCGCTTGGCCGTGCAGGGATGGGCGACATATACCAGTGCGACGGTGTCGAAGTGCATGACTGCTTTTCCATTACCGAATATATGGCAATTGACCATTTCGGCATCACTCCTCCGGGTGAAAGCTGGCGCGCGGTCGAGGATGGCACGATTGCACTGGGTGGGAAGCTGCCAGTCAATCCTTCGGGCGGACTGATCGGGCTGGGCCATCCGGTTGGCGCAACCGGTGTGCGCATGACACTGGACGCATGGCGACAGGTGACGGGTAATGCCGGCGACTATCAGGTCGAGGGGGCAAAAAACTTCGCCACTTTCAACGTCGGCGGCAGTGCAACAACCTCGGTCAGCTTTGTTGTGGGCGTTTGAGCCAGTGGCGGAAGTTTTTCTTTACGACGCGGTGCGCACCCCGCGCGGCAAGGCCAAACCTGGCGGCGGGCTTGCCGCGCTGGCGCCGCACGAACTGGTCAAGCAGCAGGTTGACGCGCTGGGTGCACGGCTTGGCGATGTGGTGCGAACACCCGACGCGTTGTTGCTGGGTTGCATTGGTCAGGTGGGCGACCAAGGCGGACATATAGGCCTGGTTGCCAAACTGCATGCTGGTTTGCCAGACGCGACAGCGGCGCACAGCATCAATAATTACTGTGCATCGGGTCTGACAGCTATCGGTCAGGCAGCAGCCATGGTTGCCAGTGGACAGGCTGAAACCGTTCTGGCAGGCGGTGTTGAATGCATGAGCCGCGTCCCGTTCATGGGCGACGAGGCCAGCTATTACACAGACCCCAGTTTTCCAACCCGCACCCGCTATATCCCTGTGGTGCTGGCAGCAGACCGGCTGGCGGCTGCCGAAGGCTTCAGCCGCGCCGAACTCGATGCCGTCGCGCTGGCTTCGCAGCAAAAAGCGGCTGCTGCCGAAGGCAATGCCGCACTGATACGCTCGCGGATAGCAACTGGCGCGTTGCAGGCAGAGGAATGCATCCGTCCCAAAACCGATGCTGCATCGCTAGCCGCCATGCCATCCGGTTTCGGCGCGTTGCAGGATCATTATGCCGATGCGCTGGGCGGTGAGCGTTTTGAACCGCTCCACACACTCAGCCACGCTCCGCCGGTGTGCGATGGAGCCGGGCTGGCGCTGGTTGGCGGTGCCGGGATTGGGCAGCCGCGTGCGCGCATCCTGGCCTTTGCCGAAAGCGGCGGCGATCCGGTGGCGTCGCTCACTGCGGGCTTCGCCGCGATGGACAAGGCTCTCGCGCGGGCTGGCCTTACGCTTGCCGACATGGACAGGATCGAGTTCATGGAATCTTTCGCTGTCACCATCGCCAAATTCTTGCGTGACCGCGACCCTGACCCGGTCAAACTCAATGTCTCGGGCGGCCATATCGCCAAGGGCCATCCCATGGGGGCAAGCGGTGCGATCCTCGCATCGACGCTGCTCGATTGCCTTGACGAGGCCAATGGCTCGCTCGGCCTCGTGGTGATCAGCGGCGCTTCTGGCGTGGGCGCGGCGATGGTGGTGGAGCGACTGAATTAAGCGGAGCAATGGCGCCCGAGGGCCTTGAAGCGCTGACGGCTCGCCACGCGTCGACGCTGGAAGTGGACTTGCAACTGTTTTGCGCCGGTCACTTGAGAGTTTAACGCTCGATCAAGGAGACCGACGCGATGAAGAAACATACAGAAGATTTCAAGCGCGAGGCGGTTCGCCCAAAAAGCGAATAAGCTGGCCCACGCAAGCGGCAGCGAGGTTTGCCACCGTGGACAAAGCTCATGTCGCAATGGCTCCGAGTGCCTTTTCCATCGATAAACTGCCGGTCGCACCATCTTCAAGGTCAACCCGCAGCAGCGATTCATAACCAGGCCCGTTCGTCGTGCAGTATTTTGAAGATGTCGGTTCGGGTATGCAGGCGCACTAAACCACACGATTCCCCGAAGGAATCCCGCGAACTCAACAAATGCAACAAAGCCCTCTAAGCCTTTTCATACAGGGCGGGGCGCACGCATACGGTCAGCTTGGAGCGCAGCAGTAGCCATCAATGTCAGAGCAATGACTAAGACGGCAATGATGAACCAGCCAAGGCTGCCGAAACCACCCGCATCAACCATGGCACCCGCTGTTATAGGGCCCATCGAACCGCCGAGCGTTGCGAATGCTGGTTGTGCACCGGCCAGCTTCCCCGAAGGATCAACCACGGCCAGTCCGCCCAGAAACGACGGCGTCAATAGGGCTGGCAAGACGATCCAAAACGGGATGCTGACTAGAAAGCTGAGTTCGTTGCCGCCCAAGGCCAGTCCGAATGCGGCCGCACACATTAAGCTGCCTACCAAAACCAACGGGCGTGTGCTGCCAAATCTGGCCCCCACAATACCAGCCGCTATAGGGCCAACAATCGTAAGGATGCCGCCGACAAAAAACATAAGTCCGATCGTTTGAAGCGCTACATCTGCCTTCACACCAATGCGTTCAATGAATGCGCCCATTCCGGCAATTGCAAAAAAGAAAATACCCATGCCAACGAGCGCGATCCAGCCCGCTTTGCTGCCAAGTCCCGCTTTGCTGCCAAGTATTGCCGTGCTCACTCCGTCTCTAGCAACGCTGCCCTCTGGTTCTGCGGTGATGGGTGAACGGGGCGCGCGGGTATTGGGCACAGCGGGCAAGAAAATCAGCCCTGCGATCGCCAGCAGAGCATAAAAACCATAAGCCGCCTTATAACCGCCAAATACCAACACACTTGGCACGGTGAGCGCCAGAATCGACAAATAGGCACCTACCGATGCATTGATCCAGCCATAGGTCATCTCGGGCTTTTTCGTGCGCGCCGCCGTGGCCATTACTACACAAACAACAAGCCCTGTTCCCAGGCCGCCGATTGCCTGGAAAGCGGCCATCATGACGATGCTTGTCGCCAAAACCGCGAGCGCATGGCCGACAGCGACCAGCACAAGACCAATAGCCACCAGCTTTCTGGCCGAATGGAGCGAAATCAGTCTTGTTCCTGTCAGCGCTGCCAAGGCCACGCAAAGGCCTTGTGAAGTGGCGACAAAACCAGCCTCAGCACCAGTAGCACCAAAGCGCGTCATGATCGCGCCGATGTTGAAAGCAACGGTAAGTGCCTCGGTAAAGGCCGCGAGCATCACAAGAATCAGCCCCACCTGCTGGATGCGGCTGATGGGCAGTGCGCCTTGGTTGCTCATCGTGACAGACGTCCTAACCGCGGACCAACCGGCCTGGCCGCGCGCCAGTATCAACGTCGTTTTTCCGCGTCTGCACTCCGTTCACAAAGGTTGCCAGATAGCCAGATGCAGGTTGCAGGATGCGCGTCCCGCCCGCAGGTAAATCGTCTCTGACTTCAAGAGCGCCGAGCGCCAGGCGATCAAAATCAATCACATTGATATCTGCGCGCTTGCCTACCTCAAGCGAACCCCGGTCGGTCATCCCGTAAAGATCAGCATTCCTTTTGGTCTGCTTGGCAACAATAAATTCAAGCGGAAGGCCTTCGCCGCGCGTGCGGTCGCGGGCCCAGTGAATCATCTGGTAGGTCGGTGCAACACCATCGAAAATCAGGTTTACGTGAGCGCCAGCATCACTGAGGCCAGTGATTGTGTCCGGGTGGATCAGCATTTCCCGGATAACGTCAAAATTGCCGTCATAGAAATTAGCACCAAGCACGATCGCAAAATTCTGCCCTTCATTGCCAACCAGGAAATCATACATGAATTCCTCGTCGGTCTGGCCAGCCGTTTTGGCGAGCCGGCCAAAACTTTTGTCCTTGGTTGGCTCATAGTCAATTGGAAGATCCAGCTCATACATGAACGGCGCTGCGCTTTTGAAGATCAGATTTGCATTGGCCATCATCCCGCCCTTGCCAGAGGGCACGTCCCGATCAGACAATATCGCTGCCCGCATCTCGGGCTTCTGCAATTCGGCCAGTTTCTGCGCGAACGGCAGATTCGCGATCTTCAGATAGGTCTCACGGTTTTGGAACATGTGATAGGTTCGGATATTGCTAACCAGGCCAATGGGCCGCGAAGCTACCTGCGGATAAAGCTGTGCACCGTCAGCATTGCATTTTTCAACCAGGCCCAGAACATCTCGCCATGCCGTCCGGTGGTCAGCATTTTGCACGAGTGTGAAGGTTACAGGTCGTTTGCTGGTTTGGGAGACTTTGGCCATCAGGGCCACTTCTTCTTCCAGCGTGGTATGCTCACCGCCCAATGCCGCCAAATCACCAACCGCGCCGCCGGGAATCAGTTCAAACACGCCCCGCCCGGCCCGGTTCATCGCTTCTGCAAGTTCCAGCACCTCTTCGTCGGCCGCGTATGTGCCAGGGATGGGAACCCCAGACATCGTGCGATGCCCGATCGTCCGCGATGTGGAAAAGCCAACTGCACCGGCAGTCAGCGCTTCCTCGACCAGCTGACCCATATGCGCCATATCCTCTGGCGTTGCAGGATCGTTAGCACGGCCTCGTGCGCCCATGACATAATTGCGTAAAGCGGCGTGGGGGATCTGGGCACTGATATCGAGGGCATATTTGCGTGTGCCTAGATAATCCAGATACTCGGGAAAACTCTCCCACGCACCCCATGGTATGCCTTCATAAAGCGCTGTGCCGGGGATATCCTCAACCCCCTCCATCACTTCGATCAATTCGCGCTCGCCGCCCGGAGGTGCCGGTGCAAAGCCAACGCCGCAATTGCCCATCACCACCGTAGTAACGCCGTGCCCGGCGGAGGGATCCAGTTGCTCATCCCAGCACACCTGGCCATCATAATGGGTATGGACATCGACAAATCCAGGGGTGACGATTGCCCCTGTAGCGTCGAACGTTTCACGAGCTGGTGTAGAAATTGACGGCCCGATCTCGGCGATGCGGCCATACTTGATGCCGATATCTCCCATGATTGGGGAGCCGCCCAGGCCGTCGATGAGCTTCCCGCCTTTGATCAATGTATCAAGCATCGTCGTCCTTTCAGAAATTCAAAAGCGGAAGCGGAGCGGGCGTTGTGTTTCGCCTATTCGCTCGGCTTTGGTCCCAACATGGAAATGAAGTCATATTTTTCTTGCACTTGCGGCGCCCCCAACAGCCAGGTCAAAACCGCGTTAATGTGACGTTCGACTTCGATTTCAGCAAAAACATCGACACCGAAGTTTTTCTGGACTTCCGAGGCCATCATGAAGATCGACGTCGTGGCGGCGATGTTGATGTAGTGTAGATTCAGCGCGGGGATACTGTCAGGATAGACGCCCTGCTCTTGCGCTAGCGCAACGCTTGCCAAGGCACGGCCGCTAAATGGTCTGATGTAGTTCTCGTTCAGCCAGTCGAACCGCTCACTTTCATGAATGGTCTCGAACGTCACCATGCGGTGGAGCTCGGGATTTTTCGCATTGAAGCGGATGTAGTGGCCGGTAACGTTGATGATCCGCTCGCGCGGAGTCATGCTGGCCCATTGCGCTTCGTCCTGGTGCACCGCCGCGTCCATCAGTTCCGATAGATAGGTGATGCAGGCGCACCACAAATCACGCTTCGAGGCGTAGTGATAGCGGATCGAGCCGTGGTTCACTCCCGCCAGATCGGCTATCTGCCGCACTGACGCGCCCGCATAACCAACTTTGCCAAATACGGTCACGGCTGCCTTGAGCAGCTTTGATCGCGTATCCAGTTCAAGGCCCGTACTCATGGCAACTCCACCTAAAGCTGCGAGCCCAAAGCCCGCAGCCCCATAGATCAGAAAGACTTTGTTATGCGAATACCGTATGTCGCAGGCTCACCCGAAAAGCGATTGGAAACGATCTCTGTGGGCGGAACAATTGGAACCACAATGCCGCCGGAGTAATATCTTTTGTCCAGAATATTGGTCCCGAACACCGCGATATTCAGGCCATTCAAGACGTCCAGATCCAGGTCAACCTGGGCATTGAGCAAGCCATAGGATGCAAGCGCGGCTTCATCGGCTGGAAGAAGTGCTGACACGCTTGGCGATGTCAGTGTGGTTTCCCCGATCCAGAAATAATTGGCCTGGATCCCCAGCTTTGCCGTGCCAGACACGGGTAATTCATAGCGCCCCGATAGGCTATATTGCCACTTCGGACCCCCAATAGGTTCATCGCTGCGATCCAAGGGACCATCGTTAAATTCATCGTATTTGCCATCTGTATGGCCGAGTGTGCCCGACAATGTCAGACCCGGAACTGGCGTTAGCGAAGTTTCCAGCTCAAAACCCTTAAGCGTCGCCTTCGCCGCATTACGCAATATGGTGACGGGGAAGTTGGCAGGATCGAAGCTCGTGCGCTGGATATCTTTATATTTGCTGTAATATCCAGCAACATTGAAGCGCAGCTTGTTGTCCCAAAGATCGGCTTTGAGTCCAATTTCATAGTTGGTCAGCGTTTCTGGCTTTACGATGGTAGAAAGCTTGTCCTGATCAATCCCGCCGCTGCGGAAACCGCGTGAGTTGCTGACATAAACAAGCACATCTGGCGTAATCTTGTAATCCAGACTGGCGAGCCACGTCCAACCGCTGAAGCTGGCGCTTGCACTTGCAATTGGCGCACCGACCGACAAATCACGCACTTGGCGGTCTTCATTTGTGTAACGCAAACCAGCTGTCAGTCGCAGTGCATCAGTTATCGAGAAGCTGTTCTGGGTAAACAGAGACCAACCCTCATTTTTGGCTGCCGTGGTCTGAAAGACTCCAAAGCCCGGAATGAAATCTTCATCGAAGCCAGATTCGTTCGAATAAAAAGCGCCGATCTGCCAATCTAGCAGATCGTTCAAAGCGGACCCATTGAAACGCAATTCTTGTGCAAAAATATGGGAATCCTGGGCGAGTGCAACACCGGTGGCCGGAGATGCCTGATAGCCGAGTGAGGCAACCTGATCGCGGTAACTGGTGATCGAGTTAAGTGTAGCACCGCCAAGATCGACTGATAGAGTCCCGTTCAGGTTCCAATCCTTCGACTTGGTAAAGGACGGGGCTATCCCCAGATCGTTACCGACATAGATGTCCGGGTCAGCTGTTTTTAACGCAAGAAAGCCCCCGAAAACTGAGCGGAGCGAACGAATGATCGGGCCAGCCTCACCCTGGTCATGATAGTCGGCATTGATGCGCAGCGACACTTTGTCGCTTGGCTCAAACAAGATCGAAGCGCGAAGGGACAGCTCATTATCGTCTGCCAGTTGTCTGCCAGACGTCAATCCGCGACCGTAACCATCACGATGGCTCAATGCAGCGCCAACGCGCACCGCAAGCCTATCGTCAACTAACGGGATATTGGCGACCATTTCGGCATCCGTGCGGTCATAGTTGCCGAGAGTGAATTTCGCATAGCCGCCCAGCTCGTTGAACTCAGGCGCTTTGGTGACAATGCTGACGGCGCCGCCGGTGGTGTTCTTCCCGTAGAGTGTTCCTTGCGGGCCTTTGAGAACTTCCACCCGCTCGACATCAAACAAGTTGGTCAATGCCGTACCGCGCGTGACTGGCGCCCCATTGATATAGATGCCCACAGCCTGGTCGGCGTTAAGCGTCAGGAAGCCAGCGGTTTGCCCGCGCAGGGTGATGTTAGAAAACGTTGGACCGGCCGCGCCGTTTGGCAGAATATTGAAATTGGGCGTAATCCTGGCCAGGTCGGAGAACTCGGTAAGCCCCGCATTCTCGAATGTTTCGCCCGAAAACGCTGTAATCGAAATCGGAACGTCCTGAATATTCTCCTCAACCTTGCGCGCGGTAACGAGAATTTCCTCGTTCTGGGCGAATGCGGGCATGCTGGTTATGCCCAACGCACTGACAATGGCAGTGGCCGACAGCAAGCGGGTAATATCGCGAGACGCGCGGTTGCTCCGAACCTTGATCATGGCAATCCTCCTCCTAAGCGCCCGATTTTCAAATTGCCGCCCCTATTTGATAGGTGGCAACACATGGGCAATTTTACCTCACCAGCCAAACTCATGGAGATCAGCAGCATTGTCGCTTATTATCGGTCGCATTTTTAATCCAATACTATCAAAATTGATACATATGGATAAATAGGGAAATGCCCGGCTTGGGGGCTGGCCCAACCAATTCAAACGACCCAAATGGGGGCGGAGGCTGACGCTGACGCTAGGGACACTGGGCGTTGTTCAGTGGCGATTGACTCAAAGCTTGACGAACGGCTGGTTTCAAGCTGTTGGCCTAAGCTTTCTGATGTCTGAAATGGCAGCGAAAGCTGACGCACGCTCTGATTGACGCTATAGGCACTCGATGCACGAGCCTCACCGCATGGCCGAAAATAGCCATGCCAGCCAAATGGACCCGGTTCTTTATAGTTTCCGACGTTGCCCTTACGCGATGCGGGCGAGGCTGGCGATTGCAGTCAGCAGCACAGGCTGCGTGCTGCGCGAAGTCAAACTTTCTGCCAAGCCCGAGGCGATGCTTGCCGCTTCACCCAAGGGGACGCTTCCCGTGCTTGCCCATTATGTCAACGGCGCTCGACGGTGTTGCCCGTCAAGTGCGCGTCAATGATCATAGAGTGATTGTCGGTGCGAGCGCTATGGGTGTCGAGCTGGCTGGTGAAACCAAAAAGCGGCCGATCGTCGCAGTTTTGGTCAGTGCGCTAACGCATATGGCTTTTGCCACACCCAGAGCAGACAATATCCGAACAACGAGAGCGAAGTTGACTGTCAATGCAACTTGCAATGACGATTCAATATAAAAATCATCTGTGGCAAGGTACTCGGCGCAGCCAAAGTCATGTAGTCAGTTTCGGTCCCTCAGGCTCCAGATTCGCTCTTTCGCCCATACGTAATCAACCCGACAGGGTTTAGCTCATCATTGGCCGGGTGCGCGCGTGTAGCTTCTTCAATGGGTTCGGTTCCCCAGCCCGGACGGTCGGGAACAATCAAACAACCTTCTTCGAACTCAGGGCGGTGTGTAAACAGTTCGTCATCCCAAGCGATGCGGTCAATGTCGGTCTCCATGATACGCAGATTGGGCACAGCCGCTGCAAACTGGAGGTTCATCATCGTTGCCAGGTGGCCATAGAAATTGTGGGGCGCAACGTTGACCTCATGGGCATCGGCCAGTGCGGCAATCTTCATTGATTGCCACGCCCCGTTCCAGATGAGATCAATGATCACGACATCCATGGCCTGCTTGGCGAGAAACGGAAGGAACTGACCTAGTCCCACAAGTGTTTCGCAAGAAGCTATCGGGTGCGAGCTATGATCGCGAATATAAGCGAGCGCCGATGCATCGAATGTATCAAGTTCGACCCACAGCAACTCCTGATCCGCAATCGCGCGAAGGATTTCGAGATACCCCTCGGTCTTGGCATTGAAGTTGAGATCCAGCAGGATCTCTACATCAGGCCCGGCACCATCGCGCAGTGCTTCCAGATGTTCAACGACACCGCGGATCACCTTGCGATCCACATTCAGGCCGGGCTCGAATGGAATGCCGAAGCCGGTCGCCCAGCCGATCGGTCGGCCATCTTCGTAACGATAGACATTGGTTTTGAGTGCTTTGAAACCGCTGTCACGCACTTCACGGCCGAGCGCCTTTACGCCGTCGATATGATCGATATGGCCCTCGTACCAAGGCTTACGGCTCATCCGCCAGGTGCCGCAATGCGACCAGTAAACCGGGACGCGATCCCGGATGCGCCCACCCAGCAATTGCGCGCAGGGCACGCCTAGAATCTTGGCTTTCGCGTCCAGCAGGGCATTCTCGATCGCGCCCAGTGCCTGGCCGATCACTCCACCAGTTCCCGGCCGGGTGACGCCGCGCAGGATGGCATGAACCCTCTCATGATCGCCAACAGCTTCACCAAGGAGACGCGGCGTGATCTGGCGGATGATATCGGAAATGCCCGGATTTCCGAAACCCTCGTCAAATTCGCTCCACCCCACCACACCATCAGCGGTGGTCAGCTTGACAAAATAATAGTTCCGCCAGCCTGCCGAGCAGGACAGCGTCTCGATTGAAGCGATCGCATCGCGGATATTGACCATTGTGTTTGCCTTCCTGTTCATTTGTGATCGGCCAGCACCAAGGCTGCGCCCCTTTCACCGATCATTGTTGCGGCGGCGTTGGTATTGCCGGAAACGATGAGGGGCATGATCGATGCATCGATAACGCGCAGACGTTCGAGACCGTGGACCCTGAGCTTGGCATCCACCACCGCAGTAGCGGGATCAGGTCCCATCGTGCAGGTGCTGGTTGGATGGTAGGTCGTCCGTCCGGTCTGGCGCGCCCATTGCTCCAGCTGTGCATCACTGAGCGGACCCGGAGGCAAGAACAGGCGTTCTTCGATGACGTTGGC
Organism: Novosphingobium sp.; assembly: GCA_031374105.1. Classification (GTDB taxonomy): domain Bacteria; phylum Pseudomonadota; class Alphaproteobacteria; order Sphingomonadales; family Sphingomonadaceae; genus Novosphingobium. The sequence goes on along the minus strand of JANMNP010000026.1, from coordinate 5,971 downwards.
AAGCGGCTGGGTTTGGCTGATCGTATCGGCGAGCCGCAAACTGTCGATCATCAGTTGCATGTCATTGTCGGTACTAAGGTAGTTGGGGTGGATCACCGGCGTCGCTTCGGGATCAGCCGAGCGGATCCGGATTGTACCGCGGCTTTCGGGGCGGCATGGGCTCGCGTTGATGGTCATGGCGCTGAACCGATGCGCCCGCAGGCCTTTCGTCTGTCCCTTTGGCGGCGCCTGAAAGCTAAGCGGAATAAAATAGAGCTGCGTATCTGGCCGCGCTCCCTCGGTCCGGCTTCGGACAAATGCTCCGCCCTGATTGATCCCAAGGGTTAGCGGACCAGTGCGCGTGAACAGGTATCGTGCCCCTTGAAGCAGCAACTTGGGCCAGCTGTTGATCTGGTCGTTGAGCGTCGGCATCGAAGTTCGGTAGGAAAAGCCAGTAAAGACATGATCCTGCAGGTTCTCACCCACTGCCGGGCTGTGGTGAATCACCTCGATTCCGTGGAGCTTGAGTAGCCCAGCAGGACCCACACCTGATTGCTGGAGCAGTGTGGGTGAATTGATGGTGCCGCCAGACAGGATGACCTCGCGCCGCGCACGTGCCTCGATATTGCGGCCATTCTGGCGATATACCACTCCGACGGCGGCCCGCTGCTCAAACAGGATGCGCGTGGCAAGCGACTGGGTCGCTATAGTCAAGTTTGATCGCTTCCTGATGGGATCGAGGAAGGCCGTGGCACCATTGGTCCGGCGTCCTTTGCTGAAGCTGAACTGATAGAGACCAACACCTTCCTGCGTTGCACCATTAAAGTCAGGGTTCTCGGACCAGCCCTGAGCAATCGCCGCTTGCAGGGCGAGGTCGACAATCGGTTGTTCGCGGCCCTTGATACTGGAGATCTTCCACGGACCACCGGCACCGCGCCAATGATCTGCGCCCTCGTCATTATCCTCGGACATCCGAAAATAGGGGAGGACATCTTCATATCCCCAGCCCGGATTGCCAATCTGCGCCCAGTCGTCAAAGTCTTGTCGCTGGCCGCGAATATAGACCATTCCATTGATCGAACTTGACCCGCCCAGCAATTTGCCGCGAGGCCAGAAATCAGCACGTCCGGCCATTCTCTGATCCGGTTCGGTTTCGTAACACCAGTTGAGAGACGGATCGTAGAACACCTCACCCAGGCCCGCCGGCATTTCAACAAACAGCCGCTTGTGGGTCCCGCCCGCTTCTAGCAAGAGCACGCGATACTTGCCGCAGGCGGTAAGCCTGTTGGCCAAAACGCATCCTGCGGATCCGGCACCAATGATGATGAAATCGAATTCCTCAGACATTCCCAATCCCCGTTGTCGCCCGGCGCCCAAGCGACTCTTGAGACAATGAGATGCAACCATATTGGCAGGGCATCAACGTAACGGCCGGTCAGTTTCAAAGATCGGCTAATCATTTCTGGATTCGATTGATCAGCTGATAAAAAAAGTTTGTATTTCAATTATTTGATTGATCCGACGTTTCGCATTTAGTGCTTGGTGCCCGTGCAACAACGATTAGAAGGCATTGGGGAATTCAGCCCTGCAGGTCTGCTTGTCATCTTCCTCAAGGAAGCGCAAAATCGATCGCAGAGGCGCTGGATGTGCGAAGGCCATACCGGCCAGCGAAAAGGGGAGAATTAGACCGTGCACGCTAGTCTGGAAGGTAATCTTGTCCTGGAGGCTGCCATCCGCTTCGTGACAGTCGGTTTCTACCTGGCGAGCGCGATCGTGATCTTTCGCTGGCGTGTTTCTTCAGCTCGCTTCGCGGGCACACTTGCTTATCTTTCAAAGGCATCCCACACAATCCTCCATTTCCCGCCAGTGCTGGTGATGATTGGATCGTTTGCCCCGTTGGTCATGTTTTTTGCCACAATGGGGTCGGCGTTGACTTGGCTATTTGGCGTCGAACTGTTCAGTGATCATCGTAAATTTGACAAGTTGCGCTTGGTGCCGGTTCTGGCCGTTTTTGCCATCGTCGTGGCAGCAGCGGCTTCACCGCCAGACGTCGCCAAGGCGCTATGGCTGTTGCACGCTTTTGCAACAGTTGCTTTGATGGCACACCTCTTGATGGTTTTGGCATTCAGCTGGCGCAACGATCTGGTAGATCGCCGAAGGTTCATCGCAACACCAGTGTTCGTGGTCGCTGCGCTATATAGCATTGGCCTGGGTTTTATCGAGAACGTGCGACTGATCGAGGGTATTCCGCGCCACCCTTCGATGATCAATGCAACCATCCTGCTCTTTTCCAGCCTTCTCGCAATTACGGTTTTCGGGCAGTTTGGTTCGGTTCTGTTTGGTGACGAGGTAGAGCCGATCGAGAAAACGACCGCTGCCCGCCATCAGGTGCCAAAGGAGCTTTCGATGGCCGACCTAGCGCTGGTCTCGGCATTGGAGGACCTGATGAAGACGGAGCGGATGTTTCGGACCCAAGGCCTCAGCATTACTGCACTTGCTGCCCGGCTTCGTGTTCCCGAGCATCGACTTCGGCAATTGCTCAACTATGGATTGGGGCATCGCAACTTCAACGCTTATATCGGCCAATGGCGCATTGCCGAGGCCAAAGAAGCACTCCGCGATCCAGACCAGCTATTGGTCCCCATCTCGACAATTGCAATCGACTGTGGCTTCCATTCGCTGGCGCCATTCAACCGGGCATTCAGGGGCGAGACCGGGATGACTCCAAGCGAGTACCGGGCTGAATCCCAAGCAGGCTGGGCAGCTAAGCAAAGCCCAAGCGAGGCCGCGGCAGCGATCAAGTTGGTCTAATTGTGCTGGCTTCAAACCTCTCGTGATCTGTAGCGCATACCAAGGTGCAATGAGCTTGACTCATTTCCCCCTTCCCCTTCGGGGAAGGGTCGGGGATGGGGGAGCGAGGCTATAGGTTCTTTACATCGCAGATTGGTATCAGTCCTCGCTCAGTGCGATGTTTGTCAGCAGCGCGGGGTCAATCCGGAAGTCTTCATCCGCCTCGACCGTGACCTTGTGGATAGTACCGGTAAATTGGCCAGGCATAGCGTAGCGGTCGCTCACCGAGCTGGCATCATCATAGCCGCACGTACCGCCTCCGCCAGCCGGGCTGGCTGACCACATGTCGTCCATGTCCTGACTGCCTATGACGATTCCGTCGCAAAGCAGCCGTGCGCGGCCCCGCTTGTCGCCGGTCTTGCCAAACGCGAAGGTCAGCACATGTCGTCCGGCCGGCAAGTTGAGTTCGGATTCCAGCACTTGGCGCCGGCCGGGTCCCACATATTCATGGATAAGCCGCCCATCCTGGACAAACAGCACATAACCCCCGGCTTTGCTGCCAACCGCAAGGATTACCCCGGCTGTATCAAGGCCAAGCTCGACCTCGGCAACGATGCGGTAGGACCGATTGGCAATTGCTGGCGAGGCGTAGCCTGAAACCCGCGCCATTCCTTGTTCAAAAGTCCAGCGGCGGCGAGGGTCGAGATAGTAAGTGAATGGGAGGCGATCGATATTGCGATCATCAAGCGGGAAAACGTTGTTCTGCGCTGCCTCATGCTCCCACTGCGAAATCAGTTCGGCAAGCTTTTCGGGATAGCGCTCCGCAAGATTTTCAGCTTCCGAGAAGTCACTATCAAGATGGTAAAGCTCCCACTGCTCGGTCTCATAGTCATCGCCGGGGAAGTGACGGGTGACCGCCTTCCATCCGTCTGCCCATATCCCGCGATTACCCATCAGCTCAAAATACTGGACATGCTTGCGCGTCGTGGCGAGCGGCTCGTCGAAAGTATAGGCAAAGCTGATTCCGTGCATCGGTATCTGGGCAAGTCCCTTCAGTACGTCCGGAGCTTCGCATCCCGTCGCTTCCAGAATGGTAGGCGTGATGTCAGCGCAATGGCAGAACTGCCTGCTTATTGAGCCAGCATCCCGGATCCGCTCCGGCCAGTGCACGATCAACGGATCGCGGACACCGCCGCCATGGGTCTGCATCTTGAACCATTTGTGCGGCGTGTTGCCGGCGTGTCCCCAACCAGCAGGATAGTTGTTCCAGTGCATGTCTGAACCTAGCTCCTCAAGCGCAGCCGTGTGCTCCTGCAGCGTCTCTTCGTGGTGCTGGAAGTGGCGGCGCAAATTGAGGCTCCCCAACGCACCGCCTTCGGCAGACGCACCATTGTCCGAAAGCAGAATGATCAGTGTATTGTCTATCATCCCCTGAGCCTCGAGGTAATCGACCACACGACCGACCTGCGCATCGGTATGGCTCAAAAAACCGGCGAAGACTTCCTGGTGGCGAGCACAAACGCGCTGTTCTTCGGCGGACATTTGCTCCCAAGGCATGACTTCGGAGTTACGCGCCGTAAGCTGCGTATCGGCAGGAGCAATGCCAAGCTCGATCTGCCGTGCCAGCCAGCGCTCGCGGAAAACGTCCCAGCCTTCGTCGAAGGCTCCGCGATAAGGATCGATCCAGTCCTTGGGGGCCTGGTGAGGCGAATGACAGGCGCCAAAGGCAAGATAGGCAAAGAACGGGCGCTTGGGATCCGCGGCCTTGGCGTCGCGAATCATGCCAATCGTCTGCGCGGCTAGATCTTCGCTTAGATGGTAACCCGGATCACGCGGAGTGGCGATGAAATGGTTGTCGCTGACGAGCTCCGGGTGCCACTGGTCGACCAGCGAGTAGAGAAAGCCATAATATCGCTCGAAGCCGCGGCCGAGAGGCCATTGCCCGAATGGACCGGCGGCTGTCATGTCGCGGGCACGGGTCAGGTGCCATTTGCCGATCGCAAAGGCACTGTAACCGGCCGGCACCAACATCTCTGGCAGCATCGCGGCGCGGTCGCTTACCTGGCCGAGGTAACCGGGATAACCGGTGCACATATCGGCAATGATCCCCATGCCGACAGCATGATGGTTGCGCCCCGTCAGCAGTGAGGCTCGGGTCGGAGAGCACATCGCCGTTGTATGGAAGTTGGTGTAGCGTCTCCCGCCCTTGGCCAGACGATCAATCTGCGGCGTGGCGATACTCGAGCCGTAACAGCCCAAGTGCGCGAAGCCGACATCGTCCAGAACGATCAGCACCACATTGGGCGCACCAACTTGCGGCCGAGGCAAGGGCTCGATCCAGGGAACAGATTGTTGATGGGTCCGGCCGATCGTGCCGGGCCAAGCCTCATTCATCGCCAACTCCTCCATTCTTGACAGTGGAATGGGCGTCGCTGCGCAATGGCCGCAGGGACGCCCAGTCAGATCCGTCAGAACTTTTTGCGCAGGCCTAGTCGGAAAGTCCGTCCCAACGGGTCCGAGGTCATGGCATCATAACCTTCGGGCAACCGCGCAAGCGGCGGGTCCTTGTCGAACAGGTTGGTGATCGCGAACGTGAAGTTGATGTCCGATGGCAATTCGACGTTGAGCGCGACATCATGGAGGAACTGACCGGCTATGCTATAACCTACCGCAGTCGCCGCCTGGCGTTGGTCAATATATGAGGAATAGTAGCGCCCAGTCCAACGGATGTTGAATGGCCCATTCTCGTAATTGACATAGCCGTTCAGCTTCCACTTCGGCACAGTATGCGCCAGAGTGCCGGCATTGAGTTTGCCTACCGCATCAAGCCCAGCAACCGGCAGTCCAGCAACCTGGAACGGGTCGAAGGCATAAGTCAGCGTCACAGTGGCGACGCCGCCAACCGTCAACGCACCGCCGAAAACTCCACCAGTCCGGTAGGAAGCACGAGCATCTATCCCCGAGAAACGCGCCTTTGGCCCGTTTATGCGGAGCAGCAGAACCTTCGAAAGGTTAGCGGCGCTACAATTGCCGTTAAAGACAAAATGCGAATTTATGAATCCCGGATCGAGTGTTGCACAATTGTTCGCTCCGGCAGCACCGTTCGGGAATAGCGCGTTGACGATGGCGTTCTGCGGTTCGGTGGTGAGGATGTCTTTGATGTCATAGTGGTAATAGTCGATCGCCGCGTCGAAACCGGAAT
>JANMNP010000006.1:0-59000 GCA_031374105.1 Novosphingobium sp. | reverse complement strand
TCCCACCTGATCCATCCCCCCTGACCCAACCGTCCTGACCCATCCTCCCTGGCCCTGTCGCCCTGACCCCACCCACCAGGCCCCCCCCCCCCCGGGCCGCCCCCCCGCGCGGGGGGGCCCCCCCCCCGGGGGGGGGGGGGGGGGGGGGGGGCCCCCCCGCGAGGCGCAGCCTTGCGTCTTTCTCTTGGTGTGGAACCCCCATCCCCGACCCTTCCCCAACGGGGAAGGGGGCAAGAAGGGAAGCTAGGGAAGTTAGGACGGGTCTTCTTCGAACCAGTCGTTGCGGTTGGTTGCCAATGCGAGGGCTTCGGTAATGCGCAGAACCACGCCATCGGTGTTTTGCATAACCTCGTTGTTCCAGAATCGGATCACTCTGTAACCGTATCCCTCAATCATCCGGGTTCGCGCCTCGTCGGTCCCACTGTCAGCGTGTTGCCCACCATCGACCTCGACCACCAGTTTGACGCGGCGGCAGGCGAAATCGGCGATGGCGTTGCCGATCTGGAATTCGCGGGTGAACTGGACGCCGAGCTGCTTGGCGCGCAGCCGCGACCACAGGCGCACTGCCGCGTCGGTCGGTTCGCGCCGCAGCTTCTGCGCCACCGGCGTCAGGCGCTTCCTAGCCATACTCGCATTTCCTCGAGACTCCCCTCCCCATCGGGGAGGGGTTGGGGGTGGGGGCTCGGCACTGGCCGGTCTGCATCGCCGAACCCCCATCCCAACCCTTCCCCGACGGGGAAGGGCTTTAGTAGCAAAGACCTGTTGAATGCCCAAACGCACTGACATCTCCTCGATCCTCGTCATTGGCGCTGGGCCGATCATCATCGGTCAGGCTTGCGAGTTCGATTATTCGGGCACGCAGGCAATCAAGGCGTTGAAGGAGGAGGGCTATCGGGTCGTCCTGGTCAACTCCAACCCCGCCACGATCATGACCGATCCCGAGTTTGCCGACGCCACCTATATCGAGCCGATCACGCCCGAAGTGGTCGCCAGGATCATCGAGAAAGAGCGCCCCGATGCGGTGCTGCCAACGATGGGCGGGCAGACTGCGCTCAACACCGCGCTGGCGCTGTTCAACGATGGCACACTGGCGAAATACGGCTGCATCATGATCGGTGCCGATGCCGAGGCGATCGACAAGGCCGAGGACCGGATCAAATTCCGCGATGCGATGGACAAGATCGGGCTCGAATCCGCCCGTTCCGGCATCGCCCACAATGTTGACGAGGCTTTCGCGGTGCTGGAACGCACCGGGCTGCCCTCGATCATTCGCCCAAGCTTCACCCTTGGCGGCACCGGCGGCGGGGTCGCCTATAACAAGGCGGAGTTCGAAGCGATTGTCCGTGGCGGGATCGATGCCTCGCCCACCAACGAAGTGCTGATCGAGGAATCGCTGCTGGGGTGGAAAGAGTTCGAGATGGAAGTCGTGCGTGACCGCGCCGACAATTGCATCATCATCTGCGCGATCGAAAACGTCGATCCGATGGGGGTCCATACTGGCGATTCGATCACCGTCGCCCCGGCGCTGACGCTGACCGACAAGGAATACCAGATCATGCGCAATGCATCGATCTCGGTATTGCGCGAAATTGGTGTAGAAACAGGCGGTTCCAACGTACAGTTCGCAGTCAACCCCAAAGATGGCCGGTTGATCGTGATCGAAATGAACCCGCGCGTTTCGCGGTCCTCCGCGCTTGCCTCGAAGGCCACCGGCTTCCCGATTGCGCGCATCGTGGCCAAGCTGGCGGTCGGCTACACGCTGGACGAGCTGACCAACGAGATCACCGGGGCGACGCCTGCCAGTTTCGAACCCTCGATAGATTACGTCGTCACCAAGATACCCAGGTTCACCTTCGAAAAATTCAAGGGCGCCGAGCCGCTGCTCTCGACAGCGATGAAATCGGTCGGCGAAGTCATGGCGGTTGGTCGCAGCTTCAAGGAATCGATGCAGAAAGCCCTGCGCGGCCTTGAAACCGGGCTCGATGGCTTCAACCGCGTCGCGCATCTCGAAGGTGCCGGGCGCGACGAGATTACTGCCGAACTTTCCCGCCAGACGCCAGACCGGCTGCTGATCGTGGGGCAGGCCTTCCGCGAAGGCTTCACCGTAGAAGAAGTGGGTGCGATCACCCATTATGATCCATGGTTCCTGCGCCAGATCGAAGAGATTATCGCCGAAGAAGCCCGGATCATGAAGGATGGCCTGCCGATTGATGCGGCGGGACTGCGGCGGCTGAAGGCGATGGGCTTTTCCGACAAGCGACTGGCGATCCTGGCGGTCCGTTCGGTCCATGTCGCGGGCGGATTGGGCGAAACCCAGGCCAAACGATCCGGTCTGCTCCACGATGCGTTGCGTGCCATGGCGGGCGCAACCAGTGAGGAGGAAGTCCGGGCGCTCCGCACCAAGCTGGGTGTCCACCCGGTATACAAACGGATCGACAGTTGCGCCGCAGAGTTTGAGGCGATTACGCCTTACATGTATTCGACCTATGAAGCGCCGATGTTTGGTGAGTCCGAATGCGAGGCAAACCCGTCTGACCGGCGCAAGATCGTGATTCTGGGCGGCGGGCCGAACCGGATCGGACAAGGGATCGAGTTCGATTACTGCTGCGTCCACGCCTGTTTCAGCCTTGCAGAGGCGGGCTATGAGACGATCATGATCAACTGCAACCCGGAAACGGTCAGCACCGATTATGACACCTCGGACCGGCTCTATTTCGAGCCGCTGACTGGCGAGGATGTGCTGGAGATCCTGCGGACCGAACAGCAAAATGGCGAGGTGGTGGGCGTGATCGTCCAGTTTGGCGGGCAGACACCACTTAAGCTGGCCCAGACGCTGGAGGATGCCGGAATCCCGATCCTGGGCACATCGCCAGATGCGATTGACCTGGCCGAGGACCGTGAGCGCTTTGCCAAGCTGGTCAACAAGCTGAAGCTCAAGCAGCCCGAAAACGGTATCGCCCGCAGCCGTGACGAGGCGGTGGCGGTGGCCAACCGGATCGGCTTCCCGGTGCTGATGCGGCCGTCATACGTGCTGGGTGGGCGAGCGATGGAGATTGTCGACAGCGTCGCGCAGCTCGATGATTACATCACCACGGCGGTGCAGGTTTCGGGCGATAGTCCGGTGTTGATCGACCAATATCTGCGCGATGCGATCGAATGCGATGTCGATGCGCTGTGCGATGGCGAGGTCGTCGTTGTGGCGGGCGTGATGCAGCATATCGAGGAGGCCGGGATCCATTCGGGCGATAGTGCCTGCACCTTGCCGCCATACAATCTGGCCCCGGAGATCATCGCCGAGATGGAACGTCAGGCCGAATTGCTGGCGCTGGCGCTGGGCGTTAAAGGCCTGATGAACATCCAGTTCGCCGTGAAGGGCAACGACGTATATCTGATCGAGGTCAACCCGCGCGCCAGCCGGACGGTGCCGTTCGTTGCCAAGGCAATCGGTCAGCCAGTAGCCAAGATCGCGGCGCGGGTGATGGCTGGCGAAAAGCTCTCGACCTTCCCGCCGTTCAAGCGCGAATTTGACTATATGGCGGTCAAGGAAGCGGTGTTCCCGTTCGCGCGCTTCCCCGGGGTCGATCCGGTGCTGTCGCCCGAGATGAAATCAACCGGTGAAGTCATGGGCCTCGACGTCAGTTTCGCGATGGCTTTTGCCAAGGCGCAGCTGGGCGCTGGAATGGTGTTGCCAGAGGGCGGCACGGTGTTCGTCTCGGTCAAGGACAGCGACAAGCCAGTGATCCTGCCTGCGATCAGCAAGCTGGCCCAGCTGGGTTTCAAGATCATCGCCACGGGCGGCACGCAGAAATATCTGGCCGATGCCGGGGTTCCGGTAGAGCGCGTCAACAAGGTAGCCGAAGGGCGGCCGCATATTGTCGACCGGATTATCGATGGCGGCGTGGCCCTGATTTTCAACACCACCGAGGGCTGGCAAAGCCTCAAGGATTCGCAATCAATTCGTGGATCAGCGCTGCGGGGAAAGGTGTCCTACTTCACGACGGCGACCGCATCAGTCGCAGCGGTGGAGGCAATCGAAGCCTTGCGCGGCGCAGAACTTGAAGTTCGCTCGCTTCAGTCATATTATAGCGGAAATTAACGCGCCTTCCCGACATCGCGACTCGTCCGATGCCGTTTCATAAAACGGCATGCGGATAATTTGTCACCGGGTTCAGGAGCCAAAGGGAACGATTTGTAATGGCAAGTGTCGAAAAACTGCCGATGCTGCAGGAAGGCTATGAGCGGCAGCTAGCCGAACTGAAGGCGCTGCGCGAAGAGCGGCCGCGGATCGTTGATGCGATCGAGGAAGCGCGTGCCCATGGCGATCTATCCGAAAATGCCGAATATCACGCAGCCAAAGAGCGCCAGGGTCAGGTTGAGGCGATGGTCGGCGATCTGGAAGACCGGATCAGCCGCGCCAATATCATTGATCCGACTACACTTTCTGGAGACCGGATCGTTTTCGGGGCGACGATTTCGCTGCTCGATGATGATGACAAGCCAGTCAAATACCAGATCGTCGGACCTTACGAGGCGGATGCCAAGATCGGCCGGATCAGCTATGCCTCGCCGCTCGGCAAGGCACTGATCGGCCGCAAGGTGGGCGAAGAGGTTGAAGTGACTGTGCCTTCGGGTGACAAGTCCTACCAGGTTGAAAAGATCGAATTTATTTGAGCATCGCGTCGTCCCCGCATCAAGTCCGGGACGACGGCTACATATCCGGCTGCAGTAGGCGGTGCAGGTGCACCACCACATATTTCATCTCGGCATCATCAACAGTGCGTTGCGCCTTGTCGCGCCAGGCCTCTTCGGCATCGGCGTAATTGTCATATACCCCGACGACATCAAGAGCTGCGACATCGGTGAATTCAAGGCCTTGCGGATTTTTGACCCGGCCGCCCATAACAAGATGGAGTTTCTGCATGGGCTTGCGCTTAGCCGGGAATGAATTCACGACGCAATAGCGCGATTATACTTGTGAGGAAGCGATGGAACGCTGCGACGGACCTGCGCTCTCAGTCGCTCTTGGGTGGGCCGATATTGGATCGCAAAGCTATTGTATCTCCGTTTCTGGGCTGGCATCAACTGTGCGATTTTGGTCGTTCACATTCAGATCAAGCATATTGTCCTCAAAGCCGTCTTGTTTTTCGAGAGCTTTATCGACCTCGTAGCCACAAGGCTTTGGCTGAAGTCTTTTGCCAACATGGCCTAGTTGATGAAATTTGAATGAAATACATCAATATCAGCAGGATACTGATCCGTCTCCGATCCTTTGATATCTTTGGAGTAAATCAAATCCGCTCGATAATCACTGCCGGAGCCATTCCGCCAGCAGCGCACATGGTGACCAAACCATAGCGCCCGCCTGAGCGTTCCAGCTCGTCCAGCGCGGTGCCGATCAGGATTGATCCGGTCGCCCCGATCGGGTGGCCCAACGCGCAGGCGCCGCCGTTGATGTTAACTTTGTCGCGATCAAGTTTGAGGTCGCGGATAAATTTTTCGGCGACAACTGCGAAGGCTTCATTGATTTCCCATACGTCGATATCGTCGGTGGTCAGCCCAGCCTTTTCGAGCACCTTCCTGGCCGCCGGGACGGGCGCATTGAGCATCAGCGTGGGATCATCACCCTGGTTGGCATAGGCCACGATCCGTGCGCGCGGCTTGAGGCCATGTTTGTCGGCATATTCCTTTGAGGTGATCAGCAGCGCTGCCGCGCCGTCGACCACGCCCGAGCTGTTGCCTGCGTGATGCACCCCCTTCCATTCGAGTTCCGGATAGCGGCGTGTAATCTGCTTGCGGAAGGTCGCGCCGCCGCCCAGATCGAAATCGGCAATACCATCGAAGCTGGCCTTTAGTGCAGCCAGTCCTTCGGCAGTGGTTTCCGGACGGGGAAATTCCTCGTGATCGAGCGCAACGGTACCGTCTTCATTGAAAACAGTAATCAGTGACTTGTTGAAGCGGCCTTCGCGGATCGCGCGGTCGGCGCGTTCCTGACTGACCAGCGCCAGCGCATCAAGCTCGTGGCGGCCAATCCCCTCACGCGCGGCAATAGCATCACCGCAGACACCCTGGTGCGACTGTGGGTGGAGCGCATCCAGCGCTTCGTTGCCAGACCCCATCATCCGTGGGGCGATCCCGGCGTTGGCTTGTTCGGCGGCATGGGCAGAGGTAAAGCTCATCATTTCGGTGCCGCCAGCGATAACGCAGTCCTCCATTCCAGACATGACCGTAGCCGCAGCCAGGTTCACCGAAGTGATGCCTCCGCCGCAAAAGCGATCCAGAGTCGTGCCGCTGGTGGTGATGTCAAAACCGGCGGCAAGGGCTGCCATCCGGCCAAGATCGCCACCTTGCTTGCCGACTTGTGAAGACGTCGACCAGATGATGTCATCAACCGTGCCCGTATCAAGGTTGTTGCGCTCCTTGATCGCTTTCAGGACCGTGGCGGCCAGATGTTGCGGGTGGAGGTGCGACAGAGCGCCCTTGCCGGGCTTGCCAACGCCGCGCGGCGTGCGGACTGCGTCGATGATATAAGCGTCGGCCATGAGATGCTCCTGAATTGATTTAACCGCACGATTAAAGCGCGCTGGAAGCTATCGCAAGAGGAATCCGTTGCGCCGGCCTGCTGATGCTGCCAATCGCGCCTCCATGAACCAAATCCGCGTCCTCCCGCTCGAGAATGTCCACAATTTCCGTGATTATGGCGGTTATTCAGTTGCCGTTGGCGGCAAGATCAAACGCGGGCTGCTGTGGCGCTCTGGTGAACATGGCGGGGCGAGCGAAGCAGATTTGTCTGCAATTGCCGCGCTTGAGCTTGCGACGGTGATTGATCTGCGCGGCAATGGTGAGCGCGCAGCTAATCCGTGCCGCCGTCCTCAAGGTTTCGCGGCTGAAGTGCTGTTCCATGATGGCGAAACCGCCGGGCTGGCTTTGCATGTTGAGGCCGCACAAGGCGTGATCAACGAAGCGGGCGCCCGGGCAGCAATGCAGCGGCTCTACCAAGATATCGCCTTTCGTCCCAATCTTATCCCGATCCTGAAGCGCTACTTCGCGGCGCTGGCATCACGCGATGGGTCAAGCGTCGTTCACTGCCTTGCGGGCAAGGATCGCACCGGCTTTGCCGTGGCGATGCTGCACCACGCGCTGGGCGTCCACCGTGATGACATCATGGCTGATTACATGCTGACCAATGTTGCAGGGAATATTGATCGCAGGATTGCGGCGGGTGCAAGCGCGATCAGCGACAAATATGGCGCGATGGACGATGCAACCGTCCGCACCCTGATGGGTGTCGAGGCAGCGTATCTGGAGGCGACCTTTGCCGCAATCGAGCAGCGCCATGCCAGCGTTGATGCCTATCTGGCCGAAGTGCTGGGCGTGGGTGAGGCGGAGCGCTCCGTGTTGGCGGAGCGCTTTGTCGACTAGAGAAAAGTGCGCAGCTCGGCCATGAATCGATCATATTGATCGTGGTGGACCCAGTGGCCGGCGTTTTCGAATTCAACCACTCGCGCGGTTTTGAAAGCGGCCGCCCTGCCATCCGACTCGGGATTCGAGGCCCAGCTGTCAGCCCCATAAAGCAACAGCATCGGGCAGGTGATCGCCTGCCACAGCTGGTTGGTGCGATCATCTGGCACATCCTCAAACGGCCAGACGTTGAGATAGGGATCGAACTTCCAGCTCCAGGTGCCATCCTCATTGCGGCTGGCCCCGTGGATGGTCAGGTGCCGGGCCTGTTCGTCGGTGAGGAAGGTGTTCTCCTCTTTCATCCGGGCATAGGCCGCTTCGATCGTTTCATAGCGGCGCGGAATGCGGCCCGCAGCCTTGCGGCGATCATCGATCCATTTGCGAAAAAGGTTGGCATAACCAATCGCGTCTCGCTCTGCCCGGCGTGCAGGGGAGGGGCCAAGCCCTTCAATATTGACCAATTTGCGCACTTTTTCCGGATAGAGCCCAGCATAGCGCGTGGCGATATTGCCGCCGAGCGAGTGTGCTACAATCGTCACTTCGTCATGGCCAAGCGTGTGGATCAACTGGGCAAAGTCATAGACGAAAGCGCTCATTTCGTAATTGCCATCGGGCACCCAGGCACTGTCACCATGTCCGCGTAGATCGGGCGCGATGACGTGCCAGTCTTTGGCCAGTTCCTGCGCTACCCAGTCCCAACTGCGGCAGTGATCGCGGCCGCCATGCTGGAGGATCAGCTTGGGTGCATCAGGATTGCCCCAATCAACATAGTGGAGCCGCAGTCGCTGCGAGATAAAGCTGTTCGATGTGGGGCCGTGTGGGGTCATGGCGGCTGGCTTTGCGCGTTGCGGGCTTGCGCGTCAATCCGTCGGGGAGAAGGAGGCCGTCGGGCAAAACCGGAGTTGCATGGTTTGCGCACTGCGATGTGCTTCCCTACATGAGCCGGGAATCTCCAAAACGAGTAGAAACATGACCACTCATACCACCCGCATGCTCATCATCGGTTCCGGTCCGGCTGGGCTATCCGCCGCGATCTATGGCGCGCGGGCCGGGATGCTGCCGATTGTGGTGCAGGGGCTGCAACCTGGCGGACAATTGACCATCACCACCGATGTCGAGAATTATCCTGGTTTCCGAGATGTGATTCAGGGTCCGTGGCTGATGGAGGAAATGCAGGCGCAGGCCGAACATGTTGGCACACGGATGTTGTGGGATACGATTACCTTGGTCGATCTGACCAGCTCACCCTTCCGCGCGATTGGCGACAGCGGTGACATCTACGAAGGTGATGCACTGGTAATCGCCACCGGCGCACAGGCCAAATGGCTGGGGGTGAGCGGCGAGCAAGAGCTTTCCGGCAAGGGCGTTTCAGCCTGCGCTACCTGTGACGGCTTCTTCTATCGCGGCAAGAAGGTGGTCGTGATCGGGGGCGGCAATACCGCGGTGGAAGAGGCACTGTACCTCACCAACCACTCACCCGATGTCACCGTGATCCACCGCCGCGATAGCTTCCGCGCCGAGAAAATTCTTCAGGACCGGTTGTTTGCGCATCCAAGCATCAAAGTGTTGTGGAACAAGAAGGTCGATCATTTCATCGGCGAAGGCGCGAATGGCGGGTTAAGCGGTGTTGCACTGGTTGATACAGTCACCGGGGCCAGTTCGATTGAGCCAACCGACGGGGCGTTTGTTGCAATTGGTCACGCGCCTTCGACCGAATTGTTCAAGGGCAAGCTCGAAATGGACGAGAGCGGCTATCTGCTGGTCGAGCCCGGCACACCCAAAACGGCGATCCCCGGCGTTTTTGCCTGCGGGGATGTGATGGATCACATCTATCGTCAGGCTGTGACGGCGGCCGGAACAGGCTGCATGGCGGCACTTGATGCCGAGCGCTTTCTTGCGGAGCGCGATTTCGCGGCGAAAAAAGCGGGCTGATCAGCTGCGCAAAACCGCCAGCAGCTGACCTTGCAACCAGATCCGGGCTTGCGGCTCGACAAAGCTGTGGGAGGCTTCGGGGCAAGCCCTAAGCCGGGCATCCGATTTGTCCCAGTTCGCAAGGAATTCCTGGGCAGTGCGATCTCTCCCGGCGAGAAGGATAGTCGCCGGACCAGAAAATTCACCCAGCCCTGCCGCCAACTCCTGCGCCAGAGTGCTGGGCGGAAGTGCGGGACGGGCGGCATCTTGCAGGCTGCCAAACAACTGGCGCAGCGAGACTTTTCCACCCAGCAGCCGCAGTAAAGCGCGGGGGTCTTTCAACCGTCGCAGATAGTGCGCGCGAACCACTTCGGGCGGCGGCAGCGGAGTATCTTGTCCGGCGGCCACCTCGATTGTCCATGGATTGGACAGAACCAGCGCATCGCAGCCAGCGCCGCTGGCCAGCATCAGCGCGCTTGCGCCATCGCAATTGCCATAGGCGATCACCCGCTTGAGCGTCGGAACATGGGCACGAAAAGCGTTCAATGCGGCAGCAATATCGGGAACAGAGGCCCGAAAACCGCCGTTCGGCCCGTCACTATCGCCCACTCCGCGCCGATCAAACCGGAACACGGGAAATCCTGCCGCTGCGATCCGCTCTGCCAGCAGCGACTGGCTGGACCATGGGCCACAGCGCAGTTCATTGCCGCCGCTGACGATCAGCAGTCCGGTCGTGCCATCAGCCGTATCGAGAGTGCCGCAAAGTGTCGCGCCTTCGCATGCGAAGCTGGCAAAGCGCCGGGTCATGCGCTGATCCCGATAGATATAACCGCCGCCAGCGCATCGGCCTGGGCGCGATCTTCATCGGGTTCGGCCCGCAGCCAAAGCGGACTGCCGCCAATCATTTCTTGCTCAACGACCGTCAGACCTACCCCGTCGGGCACTACAATAGCCTGCAGATCACGCAACATTCCGGCCGAAAGCTGGTAGCCGCCAAGCTCCAGCCCCGCTTCGATGCCCATTTCAAGCAATTGCTCCTGACTTTCCCCTCTCCCCGCTTCGCGCGATGACAAGATCCGGGCGCGCAGCATCTGGCGCAGGATTGAAGAGCCTTTGACGGGGCCATAGTGCCAGCCGGGCAGGCCGCCCGGATGTATCAGTCCGCCGCCACGGATGGCCAGCAAGTGTGTGGCGCCAAAATGCGCTGCCGCTGCCTGCATCGCATCAGACCAATCGACCGAGGTGAGTCCGGCCAGACCCTGCAAGCTTTCGTTGCAGCCGGGCAGGTCGGGCAAGAAGCAATCGATCCCCGCACCGTCCAGCCGCCGCATCACTTCTACCGTGAAGCGGCGCATCCGATTGGCCTCATCGAACAATGCGGGAATGATCAGCAGGCGCTTGTCGCGGTTCTGATCGAACACCAGTGCCAATTCATTGACGGAGACACCCGAAGGCAGCGGACAGGCGTAATCAGTGGCTTTCACTTTGCTTGACGCTTGGCCTCGGCAAAAGCGAGCAGCGAGCCAAAGCTATCCAGCAATTCGCCATCAACCTCATCATCATCAATGATTATATCGAGCCGATCTTCCAGCTCGGTCAGCAATCCGGCGACTGCCATTGAATCCAGTTCGGGCAAATGGCCAAACAGGCCGGTATCTGGGGTAAACCCATCGGCTTGCCCGGGCTTAAGGCCCAGAACATCGGCCAGAATCTGGCGCAGCAGCCTGTCAGTTTTGTGTTGCATCGGTCCCCCAGCGGTGGTGCTGTATGTCGCGCAGCCTCTAGCCATCCGCGCCGCCTGCGACAAGACTGCGCATTGCCCGCCTTGCCAGCGCGGGCCAGTTTCCGGGCCAACCGGGGCGGAAAGCCTCGATCCGATAACGCGGGCGGACTTCCTCCATCCAGTCGCGCTTATAGCTGTCGTCGCCAGTGCCGAAATCAACCATCGCAACGTGGTCGTGATCGATGACATGCTCGAACAACGCGGCGCTGAGCGTGGTGCCGGGGGACAGTGGTTTTGAATCCTCGGTATGGGCAAGCTTGTGGATGAAGGCAGTGCGGTGTTCCACGGTCCAGAATTGTGCCGCCACCGGAACCCCATCGGCATATGCGATGCCAAGCCGCAAGCGTCCAGCGGTGCCTTCTTCCTCGGCAAAGCGGCGCAGGAATGCAGGGGATCCCTCGTGCGGCTTCCAGCTTTGCGCATAGACAGCCTCATACGCGGCCCAGCTTTCTGGATTGAATGAGTTTTCAATCGTGACAGTAACCTTGCTGGCCTTGCGCTTCAGCGTGGTCCGCAAGGAACCGGGGCGCGCAGCCAGATATTCAGCATAAGCGCGTTTACCCACAGTCAGGACGTGATTGACGTCGCACTGCTCCATGAACACCGCCCAACCCTCGTTGCGCAGAGCTAATGCCAACGCTGTCGCTTCACCATGCTCATTGGGGATGGAGGAAAGGACCAGCTGCGGCGCTTCCCCGGCAAGATCGCGTGCTATCGCCCTTAGCAGCCGCAAATCATCGTCAATTCGTTTGTCGATATGGCTGAACAGCGGAAGGGAACGGAAGCTATACCAGTTGGCAAGCCAGTGAATCTGCCGCCCCTTGCGCATCAAAGGCAGCACGGCGCGCGAGTTTCCATCACTGGCCACCACGATCAAGGGAACCAGATCACAACTTTCGGCAAGATTGCGCCACCATTCGATCCGGTCAAACGGCGCGCCAGCCTGCGGCGCGCTCAGCAATTTCGCCAATACGGGATCGCCTTGCACTTCCTTAAGATCATCGTGATACTTAATGACGATCAACCGCCCGATCCCCTTGACTGGAGCCTAACCAAAGCCGTGCGCGCCGAAACTGACAATCCGATCCGGCCGCTCGACCATCTCGCTTTGCGGGGTGCTGATGAAGCCCCCGCGCTCATCCTGCGCGAGGCTGTGCTTAGCTACAAGGACTTAAGGATGCGTGTCGCGTCTTTGGCGGGGTGGCTCAAGGGCCAGGTTTCCCAAGACGGCGTTCGGGTTGCAAGCTGGGCCGCAAAGGGTGAACTGACATGCTTACTGCCGCTGGCTGCGGCGCGGGCAGGGCTGGTCCATGTGCCGATCAACCCGCTGCTCAAGCGCGCACAAGTGGCGCATATCCTGAACGATAGCGGCGCGGAACTGCTGCTTGGCACTCCCGCACGGCTGGCCTTGCTTGAGCTGGGCGATGTTCCGGATTGCTGCAAAGTCTTGCCCGAAGCAGCAGCGCAGGAAGGCGCGGCGGAATTGCCGCCATCCTTGGCCAATCCCGATGATCTGGCGGCGATTCTCTATACCAGCGGATCGACTGGACGGCCCAAGGGGGTGATGCTCAGCCACGCCAATATGTGGCTCGGCGCAGAAAGCGTCGCAACCTATCTGGGGCTTTCTAGTGATGATCGCGCGCTGGCAGTATTGCCATTGTCGTTCGATTATGGCCAGAATCAGCTGCTTTCCAGCTGGTATGCGGGCGCAAGTGTTGTCCCGCTGGATTACCTGATGCCGCGCGATGTGGTGAAGGCGGTGGAACGTCATGAAGTGACCACATTGGCCGCCGTGCCGCCATTGTGGGTCCAGCTAACCGAGCTGGAATGGCCGCCTGAAACTGCCGCCAAACTGCGCCGCTTGACCAACAGCGGGGGCGCGCTGACG
This sequence comes from Novosphingobium sp., assembly GCA_031374105.1. Classification (GTDB taxonomy): domain Bacteria; phylum Pseudomonadota; class Alphaproteobacteria; order Sphingomonadales; family Sphingomonadaceae; genus Novosphingobium. The sequence goes on along the minus strand of JANMNP010000006.1, from coordinate 45,960 downwards.
ATTGATCTGGTCAGGCGATTGCGAGAGCAGTTCCCCGAGGCCCGACTGTTCCCGATGTATGGACTGACCGAGGCATTTCGTTCGACTTATCTCGATCCCGCGCTGGTCGATACCTATCCGACATCGATGGGCACGGCCATTCCACATGCGGAAATCTTTGTAATTGCAGACAATGGTAATCTCTCCGCAGACGATGAAGAGGGTGAGCTAGTCCATTGCGGTCCATTAGTGGCGCAAGGCTATTGGCAAGATGCTGATCGCACTGCCGAGCGGTTTAAACTGGCCCCTGCATTCTCGCGCTATGGCGGAACTGCGGTCTGGTCAGGTGACCGGGTGAAACGCGCTGCCGATGGCTTGCTTTACTTCGCCGGACGGCGCGACGCCATGATCAAGTGCGCCGGAAACCGGATCAGTCCGCAAGAGATTGAAGAAGCGGCGCTTGCCAGTGGGCTGGTAGCTGAGGCTGTGGCACTTGGCATTCCTGATTCGCGGCTGGGCCAAGCGATCCATTTGATCGTTCGCTGTGCACCAAATAATTCAGATTCTGAAGAAGCTTTGCCCCGTATCCTCATGCAACAACTGCCAAATTTTATGCAACCCAAGAAGATTCATTGGCGTGAGACAATGCCGATCGGGCCAAACGGCAAGATCGACCGGACTGGTCTCTATGCAGAGTTGGCGGCATGAAGCCCCTTGGTCCGATCCCCGATGGCTATAGCACCGTCGATGGTGAGCTTGCGATTGATGGCCACAAAGTATCTGCGCTGGTGGAACAGTCTGGCTCGACGCCGCTGTTTGTTTATTCGGCTCAGATGTTACGGCGCAAAGTGGCGGCATTGCGGATGGCGATGCCGCAGCGGGTTGCAATTCATTATGCAGTAAAAGCAAATCCATTTGCATCGATACTTCGTGTAATGTCAGAACTTGTCGATGGCTTTGACATCGCATCAGCAGGCGAGCTGGCACTGGTTCAGGCAGCGGGTATCGCGCCAAAGCTGATCAGTTTTGCTGGGCCGGGCAAGCGCAATGCCGAGCTGGAAGCGGCGATTATCGCTGGAGTGACACTGAATCTTGAATCCGAAGGCGAATTTGAGCGGGCATTGGCGATTGCCGGTCGGCTTGGCGCAACTCCGCGGCTTGCCGTGCGGGTCAACCCAGATTTTGACCTCAAGGGCTCTGGCATGAAGATGGGCGGTGGGGCCAAGCCGTTTGGAATTGACGCTGAACGCGTGCCTGTGCTGGTTCGGAAAATTATCGCTAGTGGCGCGGAATGGCGCGGGTTTCACATTTTTGCGGGCAGTCAGGCATTAGATGCCGCAGCGATTATCGAGACTCAGCGACAGACGCTAGAGCTGGCAGCAAGGCTGGCCGAAGACAGCGGCGCAGCCTTGCCGCACTGCAATTTGGGTGGCGGATTTGGCATTCCCTACTTCCCGGGCGACACCGCTTTGGACATCACTTCCATCGGCTCAGCATTGGGCGAGCAGCTTGATCGATTGCCCGATGCACTGGCCGAAACGCAATTCTGCATCGAGCTTGGCCGCTATCTGGTTGGAGAAGCAGGGGTTTATCTGACCCGGATTGTCGATCGAAAGCTCAGCCATGGGGAGTTATACCTGATCACCGATGGCGGCTTGCACCATCAGCTGGCAGCTTCCGGCAATTTCGGCACGGTGGTTCGGCGCAACTATCCGGTGGCGATTGCCAGCCGGTTTGATGCGCCGATCGAGGAAGCGGCATCAGTAGTAGGCTGCCTCTGCACCCCGCTGGACCGATTGGCCGACAAGGCTGGCTTCCCGCGCGCCGAGGTGGGCGATCTGGTCGCCGTATTCTGCGCTGGAGCCTATGGCGCGACAGCCAGCCCGGCGATGTTCCTGGGCCAGGGTCCAGCAGGCGAAATGCTGGTTTAACCTCCACGATCAGCGCCGTCCCGGTTTGGGACAAACCCCAGAAAAGTCACGGAAACCAGCGAGCTTCAGTCAAAGCTAACGCAATATTCACCCTTTTTGCCGATAGCGGAGGCTGATGAGCCGGGCTTCCGTGCGGGAAGGGCATGCCCAAGCGGCAGCGCGGCGTAAATCGAGGATGTGACCAATGCCGAAGAACCACCTCTCCCGCCTGCTGATTGGCAGCGCTCTGCTCAGCCTGACGCTGACGGGTTGCGCTGGCAGTTCCAGCGGTCCGCAGCTTCCTGCCGCCTCTTTTGTGGCGATGCAGGAAGGGCCGGGCGAGGAATATGTGATTGGACCACTGGATGAGTTGACGATCTTCGTCTGGCGCAATCCGGAACTGGGCGCGAGTGTGCAGGTGCGGCCTGACGGACGGATCACCACGCCGCTGATTACGGATATGCCGGCGGTTGGCAAAACCCCGTCAATGCTGTCCGAGGACATCAAGCTTCAGCTATCCCAATACATCCAGGAACCGCTGGTTTCGGTGATTGTGAACAAGTTTGCCGGCACTTTCAGCCAGCAGGTTCGGGTTGTCGGGGCAACCGAAAAGCCCGCCTCCTTGCCCTATCGCGCCAATATGACGTTGCTCGATGCGATGATCTCGGTCGGCGGCCTCTCCGAATTTGCCTCGGGCAACCGGGCGAAACTGATCCGCTTTGACAAGGAGAGCGGACGGCAAAAGGAATATGCGCTGCGTCTGGGTGACTTGCTCCGCAAGGGCAACAGCAATGCCAATGTCATGCTGAAACCCGGTGACGTGATCATCATCCCTGAAAGCACATTCTGAGAAAGGCGCTGGCAGGACACCACTGATGAACAGCATTTACGATGAACTGCGCTCGGCGCTCTACTCGGTCTGGCATCGCCGGTGGCTGGCGCTAGGCGTCGCCTGGGCGGTTTGCTTGCTTGGCTGGCTGGTGGTGGCAATGGTCCCCAACACGTATGAATCGCGGGCACGGATTTTCATCCAGCTTGATGACGCGCTGGCCGAACAGATCGGCATTGGCTCTGGTGATCGCAAGCGCGACATTGATCGCGTTCGCCAAACCCTGACCAGCGCTGTCAACCTTGAGAAGGTGGTCCGCTCGACCAAGATCAACGAAACCGTGACCACGCCAAAACAGATGGAGAGCACGGTTCTTTCGCTTGCCAAGCGGATCAAGGTAAAGAGCGAGCAGGAGAACCTGTTCGAAATCACCGCAGTTTCCAGCGATGGCTCACTGTCAGACGCTGAAAACGCCAAGCTCGCGCAGGAAATCGTCCAGAAGATGATCGACATCTTCCGCGAGGAGAATCTGTCAGGCGGGCGCGGTGAGATGACCGGCACGATCGACTTCATGGATCAGCAGCTGGCCGATCGGCAAAAGCAGCTGGAAAGCGCTGAACAAAAGCGGCTGGCATTCGAAGCACAAAATCCGATGCTGGCGCAGGGCGGGACCACCGCGATCCAGCGGCTCGAATCAGGCCGGTCTGAGCTGCGCGGGATCGACGCCGATCTTGCCGCAGCGCAAAGCGCGCTGGCAGCCATCAACGGACAGCTGGCGGGAACGCCATCGACCATTGCCGGTGCAGGCTCAGTGGGCGGCGCTCGCGGGGCTTTTGCGCAGGCTTCAGCCGATCTTTCGGCGATGCGCGCGCGCGGCCTGACTGAAAATCATCCCGATGTGATCGCGGCCAAGAATCAGGTCAACGCGCTGCGCAGTGCGGCAAACGCTGAAGGCAATCTGGGCGGCGGCGGTATCCCCAATCCAGCCCATAGCTCGCTCCAGTCGATCAAGGCGGAACGCCAGGCCAACGTCCAGGCGCTCTCTTCGCGGCGCGCTTCAATTCAATCGGAAATTTCGCAGATCACTGCACAGCAGTTCTCTAACCCAGAGACAGCGGCAGAGCATCAGCGGATCAATCGCGATTATGACGTTCTCAAGCTGCAGTACGATAAAATGCTGCAAGACCGCGAAGAACTGCGCCTGCGCGGCCAGGTTCAGACGGAACGCAGTTCGGTGAAGTTCCAGATCATCGATCCGCCAACGACCCCGCGCGCGCCGATCGCTCCCAATCGTCCGCTGCTGCTGCTTGGGGTGCTGATCGTCGGACTTGGTGCCGGTGGCGGGGCCGCCTTTGCAATCGGGCAGCTGCGCTCGACATTCTCCACCACCGCAAAGCTTGAACGCGCGATCGGCCTGCCGGTGCTGGGCGCGATTTCCCGAACGCTCAACGATGCAGGCCGAGAGTTTCGGGCCAAGCGGCTCAAGTATTTTGCTGCGGCAAGCGCTGCGCTGTGCGGGCTATTTGTCCTGCTGCTGACCGTCGAATTTATCCAACGCGGCATGGTCGCGTGAGGGGCCGGAATGACTAAACAGACCAAAATAACCGTGCCCGACAAGGACGATGCTGCCGATGGCGTAAAGGCGACTCTGATTGAGCGGGTCGTGCGCAATCACGATCTGGTCCGGCTAAGCCCGCCGCCGATTCCTGAAGAGCTGTTTGCGGCCAGCAACAAGCGCGGCGGAAGGTATCGCCGTCAGGTTGATGTCGATGCTGAGGCTGCGATTGAAGCTGCGGTTGAGGCTGCGACCCGGGCGATCCCGCCAGTCCAAGCTGCGCCCCCCATTGCTGACCAGCCCGAGGTGGTTTTCCCCGAGGTGATTTTCACTCCACGGGTATCTCATAGCGTGGCCGCGCCAGTGCCAGCCCCAGTCAGTTTTTCTGGCACTCGCCATCCGGTCAATCGCCAGCATTTGCGCGAACAAGGCCTGATCGTTCCCGAAGGCAGCGTTACCGCGCTGCTCGAAGAGTTCAGGATCATCAAGCGCCAGCTGCTGCTCGCCTCTGCCGAGCTTAGCCGGCAGGATCCTGGTGCAGCCGCCCAGCGCGTACTGATCTGCTCGCCCCATTCGGGAGAGGGCAAGACTTACACTGCCGTCAATCTGGCACTGTCGATTGCGGCCGAAAAAGAGAGCGAAGTGCTGCTGGTTGATGCCGATTTTGCCAAGCCTTCGGTGCTATCGGCGCTTGGCTTGCCGGGCGGTCCGGGCTTGATGGACGCCTTGGCCGATCCGTCGATTGATGTGGTGGATTGCGTGATCGGAACCGACGTTCCCGGCCTGTGGGTTCTGCCCGCAGGAAATGCGACCAATTCGGACAGTGAATATCTATCGTCAGCGCGAACCCGTTCGGTGCTCGACCGCCTGACCGAGGGTGCGCCCAATCGCTTCGTAATTTTCGATTCGCCGCCAGTTCTGGCTGCATCGCCTGCAGCTGAACTGGCCAAATATGTCGGGCAGGCCGTGGTCGTCGCACGGGCTGACCGCACCGGGCAAGGCTCGCTCGAAGATGCAATTTCGCTGCTCTGCGGATGTCCCAACATCCAGCTTTTGCTCAACGCCGTTCACTTCAGCCCCAGCGGTCGTCGCTTTGGCACCTATTATGGATATGAGGGATGACCGCTATGTCACACCTGCATCACTGTTTTGTTGCGCTCGCGGCGGGATTGGCCTTCTTTGCGCCGCTGAGTGCGAATGCGCAGACCTTGTCCTATGGCGATGAAGATACAGCCGAAGCCAGCGATGGCGGCGATGCCGAGGTTTCGGAGCGGCCGGGTAGGTCGCAGCCGATCAGGATCACGCCCTATATTGAGGCCGGTCTGGTAGCGACAGCAGAGCTTTCACCCGGCAATAGGACCTCGACTTACGGGATACTGGCAGCAGGCGTTGATGCCTCGATCCAAGGACGCAACAACGAAGGCTCGGTGTCCTTGCGTTATGAACGCCGGATCGGCTGGGGCAGCAATGATGCCAGCGGCGATACGATCAGCGGCGTTGCCCGTTTTTCGACTGCGATCGTGCCCCGGATGCTAACCTTTGAAGCGGGCGCTCTTGCGGCACGCAGCAAGGTTGAAAACAACGGTGCGGCGGTTCTTGGCCCGCTTGATCTGAGCAGTTCGATCTCGCAGGTCTATTCGGTTTATGCCGGACCTTCGCTTTCAACCCAGCTTGGCGATGTTGCGGTGAACGGCGGCTACCGGATTGGTTATACCCGCGTGGAAAGCCCGGATGTGATCGCAGTTGCACCGGGGCAGACCCCGCTTGATGTGTTCGATGACAGCATCGTGCACAGCGCCAATATCCACGCCGGGACTCGCGCAGGCGATGCTTTGCCAGTCGGGATCGGGGTTGGGGCAGGTTATAACCGCGAAGATATATCCAATCTCGATCAGCGGGTCGAAGATTTCCATGCGCGCGGTGATGTCACTGTGCCCCTGACCAGCGAAATTGCAGTGGTCGGCGGGATCGGCTGGGAAAAGGTCCAGAATTCGAGCCGCGATGCGGTGCTGGATGCGGGCGGCTTGCCGGTAATCGGCAGCGATGGCCGTCTGGTTACGGACAAGTCGGCACCACGGGTCTTGGCTTATGATACCAGCGGGCTGATCTGGGATGTCGGGATTATCTGGCGTCCCAGCCGCCGCACTGCCTTTGAGGCGCATGTCGGGCGGCGCTATGGCACGATCAGCTATTACGGCAGCTTCGCTTATGCGCCCAACGCGCGCAGCAGCCTGAATATCTCGGTCTATGACAGTATTTCCGGCTTTGGCGGCCGTCTTAACGCGGCGCTGGCGGGCCTGCCCACCCAGTTTGAAGCTGCGCGCAATCCGCTGACTGGTGACATTAATAGCTGCGTTGTGGCGCAGGCGCAGGGCACCTGCCTGTCAGGCGCGCTGGGATCGGTCCGCTCTGCGGTGTTCCGTTCGCGCGGGGTGATGGCCAGCTACAGTGCGACGCTTGGCCGGCTCCAGGCTGGACTGGGCGTAGGCTATGATCGCCGCAAGTTCATTGGCGCTCCGGGCACTGTTCTGGCGCTTGCCAACGGGGTGATCGACGAAAACTATTGGGCTGCAGCTTACCTCAGCGGTGCGATTGATCGCAGTTCCAAGTTCAGCACCAATGTCTATGCCAACTGGTACCAAAGCGGAGACGCATTGTCTGGCGATGTAAGTTCAGTTGGCGCAACTGCGGCCTATAATCGCTCGCTGACCAACCGCCTGTCCGCCACTGCGGCGATCGGGATTGACGGGGTCAACCGGGAATTGCTGCAAGATATCTGGTCAGCCTCGGCGCTGGTCGGCCTGCGCTATTCCTTCTGAGCTTGATGGAGTGATTTGAAATGTTCGATGATTTCTATGGGCTTACCGGGCGGCCATTCCAGCTTACCCCTGACGCAGCCTTTTATTTTGAAAGCCTGACACACCGCAAGGCGCTGTCCTATCTGGGCTATGGTCTGGCGCAGGGCGAAGGCTTTGTGGTCATCACGGGTGAGGTTGGCGCCGGTAAATCCACGCTGGTCGCCCATCTGATGGCAACGATTGATCCAGCGCGGCTGACCGCAGCGCAAGTTGTCACCAGTAAGCTGGATGGCGAGGAACTGGTTCATGTTGTGGCGCAGGCTTTCGGCCTGATCGTTGAAGGACATGACAAGGCTTCCGCACTGGGGGCTATCGAAGCTTTCCTGCACGATGAAGCCCGTGCTGGCCGACGCTGCCTGCTGGTGGTTGATGAATCGCAGAATTTGACGATTGAAGCATTGGAAGAGCTGCGGATGCTTTCCAACTTCCAGCTGGGCGCACATCCGTTGCTTCAGACCTTGCTGCTCGGCCAGCCAGAGTTTCGCAGCATGATCCAGGATCATCCCCAGCTTGAACAGCTGCGCCAGCGCGTGATCGCGGCCCATCACCTTGATGCGATGGATGCCAGCGAAGTGCAGCCCTATATCGAACACCGCCTGAAATGTGTTGGCTGGGAAAGCAATCCTGCTTTTGATCAGCGCGTTTTCTCTGAGATTTACGACGCATCGGGCGGCGTGCCGCGCCGGATCAACCAGATCTGCAACCGTCTGCTGCTGCTTGGCTCTGTCGAACAGCGCTCGCGGATAGACGGCGCGATGCTGAGCAATGTTCTGGATGAGCTAGCAACTGACGGCACTTTGCCGCTGACCCGCCCGACCCCAGAGCCCAAGACTGAAACCGCACCCGGGGTCTATCCTTCGGCTGCGATTCCAGCTTCAGCTCCTATTCCTGCAGACGTGGTAGCAACGGCTGAATTCGAGGCCGCTCTGGCAACCCGCGATGCCCATATTGCCGAGTTGCAACAGGCGGTTATCGAGCTTGCCAATGAGCGTGATGCGGATCCCATTCCGGACAATGCCCCGCAATCAGAGGCGGTAGCCGCGCTTGAGGCCAAATGCGCAACGCTTGAAAGTCAGATGCTTGAGCAGGAGCGGACCATCCGCCACACTTTGAGCATGCTGATCGAGTGGATCGAGGCCGACGACGCGATCCGCGTCGCCGCCTGAACCTGGCCAGAGGTAGCAACTCGTGATTCAGCACCGGCCGGTCAACGGTCTTTCCGTCGATGTCGAAGACTGGTTTCAGGTCGGCGCATTTGAAGGCGTGATCGAACGGGATAGCTGGGATGGGCTTAGCGACCGGGTTGAGCGCAATTGCGACGCGATCCTTCAGATGTTCGACGAGGCGGAAGTCAAAGCGACATTTTTCACGCTTGGCTGGGTGGCACAGCGCCACCCTGCACTGCTGCGCCGGATTGCCGATGCTGGCCACGAGCTGGCCAGCCATGGCTGGGATCACGCCCGGGTCTTCACCATGGACAAGGTCAGCTTTGCCGCTGATCTCGATAAAAGCCGCAAGGCGATTGAAGATGCCGCAGGGGTCCAGATCACTGGCTACCGTGCTCCCAGCTTTTCAATCGATAGCCGCACGCCCTGGGCCTATATGGCGCTGGCCGAACAGGGCTTTACCTATAGCTCCAGCGTCGCACCGATTACCCATGATCACTATGGCTGGCGCGAGGCTCCGCGTTTTGCATTCCGCCCTCTGCCATGGTCTGATCTGCTGGAAATCCCGGTAACCACTGCCGAGTTCGCCGGGCGGCGGCTGGCGGCTGGCGGCGGAGGTTTCTTCCGCGTGCTGCCCTATGCCTTTTCACGCTGGGCAATCCGCCAGGTCAACAACCGCGATCAGCGCCCGGCAGTATTCTATTTTCACCCATGGGAGATTGATCCCCAGCAGCCACGCGTGACAACGGCAAAGCTGCGTTCCAAGCTGCGGCATTATACCAATCTTGAAGTCATGGCGGATAAGCTGAAGCTGCTGGTCAACGAGTTTGAGTGGGGCCGGATGGACATCCTCGCAGCGCGCGAAGCCATTCGGGCAACCGAGCTTGCCGCATGAACGCGCCGTTTGTTCCGGCACGGGCCGCAGTGCGGTTGCTCGATCTGGCCGATCCAGGTGAAGCGGTTCGGCTTGATGCCTTTGTTGCGCGTCATCCGCATGGTTCGCCGTTTCATCGCCCAGCCTGGCTCAAAGCGGCTGCCAAGGGCACTGGCAATCAGGCGCTGGCGCTGGTGGCTGAGCAGGCGGATGAGCTGACCGCATATCTTCCGCTGCTTGAAGTTCACTCACCAATATTTGGCCGGGTGATGGTTTCAAGCGGCTTTGGCGTTGATGGCGGGTTGCTTGCCAGTCAGACTGGAATCGAACGCCGCATGTTTGAAGCCCTGGAAGAGTTAGCCCAGCGCCGGTCATGCCCCGCGATCGAATTGCGCGGTGGGGCGTTGCCGACCGGCAGGAAAGGCTGGAAGGTCCGCCACGATTCGCATTGCGGCTTTGTTGCCGATCTTGCCGCAGATGCAGAGGCGCAACTCCTTGCGATCCCCCGCAAGCAGCGCGCCGAAGTGCGCAAGGGGCTGGCGGGTCCACTGTCTGTGGATATTGGCATTGGCCCGCGTGATTGCGAAGCACATTACCGCGTCTATGCCGAAAGCGTGAGGAATCTGGGCACTCCCGTTTTTCCGCGTGCCCTGTTTAATGAAGTATTGGCACGCTTTGGCGATGATGCCGATATTCTGACCATTCGCGACGGCGATGTGCCGGTGGCAAGCGTGCTATCGCTTTATCACAAGGGCGCTGTGATGCCCTATTGGGGCGGGGGAACCCATGCGGCACGCAGGCTGCGCGCCAACGACCGGATGTATTTTGAACTGATGCTTCATGCCCGCAGGCGCGGCTGCACCCGGTTCGATTTCGGCCGTTCAAAAACTGGCAGCGGTGCTTATGACTTCAAGCGCAACTGGGGATTTGAAGCAGAGCCGCTGGGCTATGCCAGCTGGACGGCACCCGGCGCTGCGAAGCGTGATGCCGATCCAACCAGCGCCAAACATGCAGCCCGGATTGCCCTGTGGCGCAAATTGCCGCTTGCCATTGCCAACCGTGCCGGTCCTTTGATCGCTCGGGGGCTGGCATGACGAGCGAAATCCTGTTTCTGTCACACCGCATGCCGTTCCCGCCTGACAGGGGCGACAAGATCCGTTCGCACCACATCCTCAAGCGTCTGGCTGGGCTAGCTCCGGTTCATGTGGCGACTTTTGCCGATGATGACCGCGATATGGCAGAGGAGGTGGAACTGGCCTCGCTCGCGCAGAGCTATCGGCTGGTTCGCCGGGTCAAGCCGCTGATCCTGGCCGGTATCCAGTCCTTGTTCAGCCGCCAGCCTGTCAGCCTCCCAGCCTTTCACAGTCCTGACATTACCAATTACGTTGCCGAATTGCTGCGCGATCATCCCATTGGCACGATCTATGTCTTTTCCGGCCAGATGGGTCAGTACATCCCCAAGGATTTTTCCGGCAGGGTTATCTTTGATTTTGTCGATGTCGATTCGGCGAAGTTCGAAGCCTATGCTGAACGGCACACTGGATTGCGCCGCTGGCTGGACGCCCGCGAAGCCCGGCTGCTTGGCGCCGAAGAAGCGCGGCTGGCGCGGCGCAGCGATGTTAGCCTGCTGGTATCTTCAGCCGAAGCCGCGCTGTTCGCCGCCCGGCTTGATCCGGTCGACCGCGCCAATTGCGATGTCCGTGCGCTTAGCAACGGGATTGACAGCCAGTTTTTCGATCCGGCAACGGTGAAGCCAGAGCCGAGGATACTCGAATGCGATGGTCCGCGTCTGATCTTCACTGGCCAGATGGACTATGATCCCAATATCGAAGCCGTGCTGCGCGTCGCCAAACGGATACTTCCGCTGGTCCGGGCAAAGCTGCCCTCGGCGAGTTTTCATGTTGTCGGACGCAATCCGACCGAAGATTTGCTCGAACTGGATGGGGTTGCCGGGTGCCACATCTGGGGCAGCGTCGCAGATACGCGTCCATGGCTCAGCGGAGCGGATCTTGCGCTGGTGCCACTGGAAATCGCTCGCGGTATCCAGAACAAAGTACTCGAAGCCATGGCGATGGGCTTGCCGGTGGTGTTGAGCAGTGCTTCGGCAATGGGTATCGGCGCTACCGCAGGCAAGCATTATGCCGTTGCTGACAGTGATGAAGACCTTGCCGCGTTATGCATCCAGTTGCTGTCGCAGCCGCGCAAGGGCTGGTCGATGGGACTTGATGCGCGCCGCTATGTTGCCGAGGAAATGAGCTGGCAAGCCATGCTGGCACCGCTTAGCGAACTGCTGGTCAGGCCCGGCAGCCAGACCCGCAATGCTGCCTGAAAAACTTCTGACGCCCTGGCGCGCGGCCCTGCTTCGGCTTGCTGGTGCTTGGCTCTGTTTAGTATCGCTGTTTTTCAGCGACTGGTTGGCGATGGCTGACCAATGGTGGAATTACTCAACCTACAACCACATACTGCTGATCGCGCCGATTATCGGCTGGCTTGCATGGTTGCGGGTGCCGCAGTTGCAGCGGCTTTCCCCATCAATCTGGTGGCCGGGCCTGATCGTAGCGGCGATGGCAAGTTTCATCTGGGTGCTGGGCGCATTTGCCGGCTTTAACTTGTTGCGTCAGATTGGCGCGGTTGCCTTGTTACCAAGTGCGATGCTGCTGCTGCTGGGGCCAAGAATTTGTGCCGGGTTGATTTTCCCAATGGCCTACATGGCATTTCTTGTTCCCTTCGGTGACGAGTTGATCCCCCCGCTCCAGACCATAACCGCCAAGCTGACCATTGCCCTGACCCACCTCAGCGGCATCCCTGCTAAGGTCAATGGGGTGTTTATCGATACACCTGCCGGATTGTTTGTTGTGGCAGAAGCATGTTCGGGCGTGAAGTTCCTGATCGCGATGGTGGCGTTTGGCACGCTGGTGGCCAATGTCTGTTTCATCAGCTGGAAACGCCGTGCAGCCTTCATGGCGCTGGCGATTGCAGCCCCCATCCTCGCCAACGGCATCCGCGCCTGGGGCACGATCTACATCGCGCAATCGATGGGCGCGGAGTATGCTGGCGGGGTAGATCACATCATCTATGGCTGGGTCTTTTTCGGACTGGTGATCGCGCTAGTTCTGGCCCTGTCGTGGCGATATTTTGATCGGGCGGTGGACGATCCGATGATCGACGCTGATGCTCTTGCCGTATTGCCGTTGTTGTCCCGGTTGGAGAATGCACGGTTGAATTGGGTTGCTGGGCTGGCGGGCTTGTTCGCGTTGACGCTTGGCGGACAAGCGTGGGCGCGGCAGGCTGATCGGTTGGCTGCGGTGCTACCAGATCAGGTTGTTTTGCCCCAGGTGCCCGGTTGGACACAGGTTGACTATCGGCCAACCGAATGGTGGGAGCCGCGTGCAACAGGCGCCGATCATCGTCTGCTTGGCCGCTACAAAGACTCTGACGGACGATTGGTCGATGTGTTTTACGCGCTGTATTCGGCGCAGGTCGAGGGCCGGGAGGCTGGCGGCTTTGGTGAAGGTGCATTGCGGGCGGGCAGCCGTTGGACATGGACCGCAAACGGGCCAGAAACGCCGCGCGCCAAGACTGATCGGCTGACAGCCAATGGGCAGACCGAGCGGCTGGCTGAAACATATTATCGCACAGGACCACTGCTGACGGGCAGCAATGTCCGGCTTAAACTTGCCAATATCGAGGATCGCCTGTTGCTTCGTTCGCGCCCGACCATAATGCTGATCCTCTCGTCTGAAGAACATACCTTGGCCTCACCTGAAGCCAGCCTTACCGCCTTTCGCCAAGCGACCGGCCCGCTTGATGCGTGGATGGACCGCATGGCCGGGCTCCGCTAACGAGCGCGCCATGTGCGGAATTGCCGGAATATTTCACTTAGCCACGCCCAAGCCGGTCGATCCGCTTCGGATTGAACGGATGTGCGATGCGATGGTCCATCGCGGACCGGACGGGGCAGGAGTTTGGACCGGCCCTGGGGTAGGGCTGGGGCACCGCCGTCTGTCGATAATCGACGTTGCCGGATCGCCACAACCGATGGCTTCGTCAGATGGGCGGGCAATCCTGACCTTCAACGGCGAAATCTACAATTACCGCGAACTGCGCGAGGAATTGCGGGCCAGCGGTGCAATGTTCCACACTGACGGCGATAGCGAGGTTATTCTGGCCGCCTGGCAGCGCTGGGGACCAGACTGCCTGACCCGGCTCCATGGCATGTTTGCCTTTGCGATCTATGACACTGAACAGAGAACATTGTTTCTGGCGCGTGACCGGCTGGGGGTAAAGCCGCTGTTCACCGCACAGCTAAGCGACGGGAGCATTGCCTTTGCATCCGAACTGAAAGGCTTGCTGGCGCATCCGTTGCTACGCCGCGAGGTCGATCCGCTGGCGATCGAGGATTACCTGACCTGGGGCTATGTTCCTGATCATCGCTCGATCCTTGCAGGTGTCAGCAAGCTACCCGCCGGACACTCTCTGCTGCTGCGGCATGATCGGCCGATGCCAGATCCGGTGCAGTGGTGGGATGTCTCCTTTGCGCAGCGGAGCAAAGGCAATGCTGCAGACCTGGAAGCAGAACTGCTGCATTTGCTGCGTCAGGCGGTCACCTCGCGGATGGTTGCTGATGTGCCGCTGGGGGCGTTTCTTTCAGGGGGCGTGGATAGCTCCAGCGTGGTTGCGCTTATGGCTGAGAACAGCCGCGATCCGGTCAAGACCTGCAGCATCGGCTTTGATGTCGCAGCACTGGACGAGAGCAATTATGCCAGTCAGGTCGCCGAATTGTTCGGTACCGACCACCAGAGCCGCCGCGTTTCGCCCGATGATTTCGAAGCGGTGGACCAGCTTTCGGCGATGTTTGATGAACCCTTCGCCGATGCTTCGGCCTTGCCGACTTGGCGAGTGTGCCAGCTGGCGCGTGAAACTGTGACAGTGGCCCTATCTGGGGACGGAGCGGACGAGGCCTTTGCAGGGTATCGCCGCCATATCTTCCAGCACGGCGAAGAGCGGATGCGTGCATTCTTGCCCCAATCTTTTCGTGAGCCGGTGTTCGGCGCGCTCGGGGCGATTTATCCCAAGGCCGATTGGGCGCCCCGGCCACTACGGGCCAAGACAACGCTGCTCTCGCTGGCCTCAAGCGGCGAGGATGGCTATGCCCGCGCATTGTCCGTGGTGCCACCAGAGCTGCGCGAGACACTGTATTCGCCAGATTTCTTGCGTTTGCGCGGGGATTACCGGGCTGAACAGCCTTTTACCGAACTGATGCGCAAAGCTCCGGCGCGCTCGGGGATTGATCGCGCGCAATATGCCGATCTCAAATTCTGGTTACCCGGAGACATCCTCACCAAGGTGGACCGAACCAGCATGTCCGTTAGCCTTGAGGCGCGTGAGCCGTTGCTTGATCACCGGCTGATCGAATTTGCCGCTGCCTTGCCCGAATCGCTGCGACTGCGACGGGGGCAGGGCAAGTGGTTGCTGAAGAAAACCATGCAGCGCTATCTTCCTGACGAGATTTTGTTCCGGCAGAAGCAGGGCTTTGTCACTCCGATCGCACAATGGTTTCGCGGACCTTTGGCAAGTGCGGCGCGCGGTATTGGCTCCAGCGCTGCTTTGGCCCGGACAGGGTGGTTCGATGGCCCGCGGCTGACGTTCCTGGCTGAGGCGCATATCTCTGGCCGCGCTGATCATTCGCGGCTGTTATGGCAGTTCCTGATGCTCGATCGTTCGCTCAGCCATCTGGGGATCAGTCGCTGACAATCAGAAGCGGAAAGAAACCCCGCCCTGAACAACCGTGGGATTCAGTGTTACCCGTGCAGTCATAGGAGCGCTGAGTGCAGTGCCACTGGCATCGTTTTTCATCGGCGCATAGGCCACGTTGGCAAACAGGCCAAATTGACGATTAAGATGTAAATCAACCCCGCCTTGTAGCACCGGAGCCCAAGCGCCCTTTGCATCCAGGTTTGTCACAGCGCCGTCGCTTGTATCGAAAATGAACAGACGCCCGACACCCAGTCCGATGAATGGAGATATCCGCCCTGACCCATTGAGGTGGTAGCGCAGGGTCAAACCTGCGATGCCGTATTTCGTTTTTCCAACAGTGCCAAGCGGCGCAAGTGAGCCGGTTCCGGTGATCTCTGCGGTGGGTGGCGGAAAGCCAAAATCGAGCGCAGTCGATACGTTTGGTGAAAAGAAGTACTCAGCTTCAAATGACGCTGTGGCGGCATTGCTGAGTTTGGCACCACCGCCGGGTACTGTATTTCCAGCGATTTTAACTTCGGCCGAAGAATCGAACAGAATCCCGGCCACTCCGGCCTTGATTACGATATCGCCCTTCTGCCAGCCAAGCTGGTCGTCGGCCCGCGCTGCATCTGAAAACACAGCTGTTCCAGCAAAAGTCAGCCCAACCGCAGCAATTCTAACTGATTTAAGAAGCAAAGCGCGCATGATTATCCAATACCTCAGCAGAATGTTCGGTTTCCGCCAATGGTATGAGTGCTTTTAGCCAGGCGCAACAGGCATCGAGCGCGGCGCTGTCGGTAAGCACGTCCCAGTGCCCAAGGCCGCCGAGTATCACAACATCTGCATCGGGTGCAAAAGCGGCGATGGCGGAGGCATACAGGTGGGACCGAAAGCATTCGTCGCGATCGCCGGCAATCAACCGGATCGGAACTGCGCTGAGTGCAGATCGATCAGCCCTCACCGGGCCTGGACCTAGGCCGTGTACTGAGGTGAACGACCATTCGCGGGCAAAGCGTGGGTCATGGAGGGATGCTTCAGCATTGAATTCAACAACCGGGATGCGGTTATAGCGCGTCACGCCGATAAGATTGGCAAGGATAACCAAGCCAAGCCTCGCAAACCAGATGCGCTTCAGCCATCCGCCAAACAGCGGCCTCACGGTCGGATTGTCGATCCCCAGAAACGGTGCCAGCAGCAGGCAGCCTGAAATACCGTAACCGCCTGAAATACCGTAGTCATAGGTGCTGCCAAGAACATTTATGGCCAGCCCGCCACCTGCAGAATGACCGCCCAGGAAGACCTGACAATTATCGTGACTATCATGCAGCGATGCAACAAATTCGCCGACATCCTGGGCAAAGCGATCCGGGTCCAGCCCGGGCTGGCCACTTGCCCCGTGACCGCGCAAATCAAGTGTGTGAACCTGAGCCAGCCCGATAGCAGCAATATGCCTTGCAAGGTGGTTGAACTGGTCACCAAAACACGCCGAACCGTGGACCAATACGAGATGCGCTGTGCTGCTTGAGGCATAGCTGCGATAAGCAATCTGTGCGCCGTCAGATGCGATGAACTGGCGGCGCGGGGGAATTGTCCGCTGGTTGACTGCCGAAAGGCGGGCAAGCGAGGTGTAGGAAACCCGCTCATCCCGGCGCCACATCATATTTGGCAATGCCCGGACGAAGGCGAACGCATCCCGCCATCCAAATCGGCGGTAAACAGTCTGATCCCGATTACGATTGCGGGGCATGGAACCCCGCTACGCTTGATTGGTTAATTTTGGCTCAAGCGAGCATGAAGGGCTTTTCGTTGGCAGCAGGTTTGGTCGCCGAAACGCTGACCATTGTCATGCAGGCGCAAAAGCGGTCCGCAGCCTGGCGGGCAAGTTGGTCTTCGAGCCATGCCTGCGCTCGTGCCGGGTCCAGCTTGCCCGATTTAGCGAGCATGCCAGCAACCAGTTCGAACTGAAAAACCTTGTCGATGGTGGCAAAGTCATAAGTCACCATGGCGTGGGCCTTGTGGTCTGCCTCAGTCAGGCTCATGCTGGCAAATCTAATTCCGAGATTGCGCGCAAGGTAGGGCTGGGCGCAAGACAGCGCTACCGCCCGGCAAACCGCGTCGCCAACTTCTGGATCGTCGCTGGATATCCACGAACCCAGAATGTCTGGTTCGCACAGTGCGATTCTTCCGCCCGACTTGAGCACTCGCAACATTTCCGCAATGGCCGCTGTGGGATCGCTGACATGGATAAGCAATCGATCAGCACGAATCGCATCGAGTGACGAGTCCGCAAACGGAAGTTGTTCTATCGACGCGCGCACGAAAGTAAGCGTGGGGATATCAGCCAGTCGCTGCGTTGCTTCCTCTATCATCGCCGCGCTTAGATCGACCCCGGTGACCATGCCGTCATTGCCGATCAGCGTGGCCATAAGTGCCGCATCGTCTCCTGCGCCGCAGCCGATATCGGCCACCTTCGCGCCGGGAAACAAGCGCAAAGCCTCAAAACTTTGCGCTTTGTAACTGCGGACATCGGCAACACGGTGCATCCGATCGAGCCGGTCGATGAAGTTGTCAGCATTCGTCTGGTCGACATGGGCGAAGGCCCCGAGTTCTAGATCGTTCATCGCTTCTATCTGGTCCCGTCCTGAATGCTTATGACAAGCAGTTAACACTGTTCTGCCGCTGGGCCATAGGTTGCTCTGAATCATAGGATGCTGTCCAGCGTGTTTGGCAGGGTCATCGTGCTGCTGTCCCACTTGCAGACATTCCGGGGCTACCTCATCGCAATTAGTTCATGATGTTGCTTTCGGGTTACGCCAGTCCGGTTGATGGAATGCCTGGCTGGCTTCAGATTATCTCACTGATTGAACCGCTCAGCCATATGCTATTGATCAGTCAGGGAATATTTCTCAAGGATTTGCCGACTGCGTTGGTGCTGCGCCACATCTGGCCAATGCTGGCAGTAGCTTTCGTCACCTTGTCAATGGCGACATTCCTTTTGCGCAGTCGCAGCGAGTGATCGGAAATGGGACTCGGCTCATCGCAGAAACCCAGAAATCCTTTGCCAAGTGACTCTTAGTTGACATAGATTCCAACAATATTGCTACAAGTGCCTCATCTGGCACGTGATGTTGACCGTTATTGAGGTGCATGTGGATCGACTTCCCAGAGAGCTGGATTCAAGCGCCGAATTCGATGGATTTGTCGAGGGCGCGGCGTTTCGCGGCGATCCAGCGCTGGCCACTATTGCGGATCGTTCATCGCTGCGGCTCTCAACTCCGCCCGAATTATTCAATCTGGCAGAGCTTGATGTCCTGTATGATCAGGATGCTCAGGCGATCTGGACATTCATGCGCCCGGCAATGCGGCCCAGCTTTACACCAGCGATGCTCGCCGATTTTGATAGCTGGCAGCGCCTGATCGGGGCCAACTTCGGTCCGGGCCGTGCGCCGTTGAAATATCTGATCCTTGGCAGCCGCGCTCCCGGTGTATTTTGCTTTGGCGGTGACCTCGCCCTGTTTGAGCGGCTTATCCGCGACCAGAACCGCGATGGTCTGGCCACTTATGGCTATCGTTGTGTCGAAATTCTCCACCGCAATATTGAAACGCTGGGCCTGCCGATGATTACGATCGGATTGGTGCAGGGACAGGCCTTGGGCGGTGGGTTTGAAGCTCTGCTGTCGTTTGATTTCATAATCGCCGAGCGCGGGGCGACTTTCGGCCTGCCCGAAGTGATGTTCGGGCTGTTTCCGGGGATGGGTGCCCATGCGATCCTTACCCGCAAGCTGGGCTCAGCCATGGCAGACCGGATCATCTTGTCAAACCAGACCTATTCTGCCGAGCAGATGTACGATTTGGGTATTGTCCACCAGCTGGCCGAACCGGGCCAGGGCGAGGCGGCGGTGCGTGAGTTTATGGCCAAGTCAAGCCGCCGCCATGCCGGTCTGGTTGGCGCGCGCCGCGCTTCTCGGGTGGCTGCTCCGATCTCACTTGCTGATTTGCGCGGGATTGTTGATCACTGGGCCGATGCCGCGCTGCAATTGCGCGATCAGGATCTACGCTTGATGCACCGCCTTGCCAGTGCACAGGAGCGCCTGCCTAAGGCCGCTTCAGCGGCCTAAGTCGCTTCCACCAAACTACCCGACCAAGCCTTGGCTTGATTGTCAGGCCTTTTGCCAAACAAATTGAGGAGACCAGAGGTTCACAGCGCGCGGTGGATCCGTGTTGCGGCGTGTAATGAGATATTGTAACATTGGATGATCGAGGTTATGCAGCTCTTGATGACCCGGCAAATTGCCAAGGTCCCTTTGCAGAGTTGAGAAGGTGCACATGCGGATACATCCTGTTGTTCTGGCGTCATTGATGTGCGGAAGCGCCCTTTTCCCGTTCGCAGCTCATGCGCAGGTTGTAACCCCGTCAATCGCTGACCAACAACCGGGGGGTGCGCAACAAGACACCGATCACCCGGAGCGCGATGTCAGCATTGTCGTTTCCGGCATATTGCCAAGCACCAGGCTGGATGCTTTGTCCGGGGTGGCAATCCTGCAAGGGGCTGAATTGGTGCAATCGATCCGCCCGTCGATTGGTGACACGCTGGCGAGGACTCCGGGTGTCTCGGCCAGTTCGTTCGGTCCCAGCGCTTCACGGCCTGTGCTGCGCGGGTTGCAGGGTGAGCGTGTGCGAATTTTGACCGATGGGATCGGAGCGATCGATGTCTCCAATACGTCCGCCGACCATGCGACCATCATCAATCCCCTGCTGGCTGAGCGCATTGAGGTGCTGCGCGGCCCGCAGTCGCTGCTGTATGGCTCATCGGCTATCGGCGGTGTGGTCAATGTGCTTGATCGGCGAATTCCGGTTTCCGTTCCGGACGAAGCATTCCACATCGGTGCGCTTGCAACTTATGGATCAGCAGCCACCGAACGCTCGCTGGCGGGTTCCATCGATGTGCCACTGGGCCATGGCTGGGTGATCCATGCCGATGGCAGCTTTTCGCAGTCCGCTGACTTGCGGATCGGTGGCTTTGCCCTGTCAGACGCCAAACGCCTTGAGGCACTGAGCAATTCGTTGCTTCCGCCGAATCCAGATGAGGTTGATCCCGTTGATCTTGCCGCCAATGCCGCGATCAAAGGCAGGTTGCCCAACACCGCGAGCAAGACCAGCAACGCCGCGATTGGCGTGGCCTATATTGGCGAACGCGGACAGATCGGCGTGTCGTATAGCCGTTATGACAGCCTTTATGGCGTGCCTATCCGCCTCGCGACTGCTCCGGGGCAGGGGCAGGAAGGTCCGCGGCTGGACGTTGCGCAGGACCGGATCGATGCCCGGGTTGAGCTTGATCTGAATGGGTCGCTGTTTGAAAAAGCGCGTTTCCGCTATGCCTTTGGCGATTACCGCCACTTTGAGCTTGAGGAAGACGGCGCGGTTGGCACAGCCTTCTACGATCAGGGGATGGAGGGGCGGCTTGAATTGCGCCAGACCCGACACGGTGCGTGGAGTGGGGCAATCGGTGGACAATTTTTCATCCGTGATTTCGATGTTCAAGGCGAAGAGGCATTCCTCCCACCCAACACAACCTCGCAAATTGGCCTGTTCACGCTTCAGCAGCTTGAGAGCGGCTCGCTTAAAATTGAGGCTGGCGCGCGCTACGAGCATAGCAATGTCAGGTCGGCGCCGCGCCCCGATCAGCCAGATTTCATTGCAGCCGATCGCGGGTTCAATCTGCTGTCCGGTTCGCTCGGCGCTTCACTGGTGCTGGCCGATGGCTGGCGGATCGGCGCAAACCTGTCGCGCACAGCACGCGCACCTTCGGCAGAGGAACTCTTTTCCAACGGGCCGCACGCGGGCACCGAAGCCTTCGAGATAGGGAATCCTGATTTTGCGGTCGAACGGTCGTGGGGGGTTGAAGCGATACTGCGCGGCAGCGGCGAGAACTACAGCTTCGAGGCGTCAGCCTATCACACCTGGTTCTCGAACTTCATCTATCAGGATTTTACCGGGGGGATCATTGATGACTTGCCAGTCTATCAGTTCCGCCAAGCAGATGCGCGGTATTACGGGTTTGAGGCGCAGGGCGCGCTGACCTTTATGCGTTCGGGCAGCACCAGCTTCGCGATTGATGCGCTGGTTGATTATGTTCATGCGACAATAACGGGGGCAGGGCCCTCTCCAAGGATTCCGCCACTGCGCGTTCTGGCCGGAATTGGCGCGAAATCGAGAATGATTGATGTTCGCGCCGAGGTCGAGCGGGTCACACCGCAGCGCCGGATTTCCGCGTTTGAGACGACCACCGTCGGCTACACAATGGTGAACGCAGAGATCAATCTGCGACCGTGGGGTGATGATCGGCCGCTGAGCTTTGCGTTATCGGCCAACAATATCTTCGATGTCGATGCACGACGTCATGCCTCGGTGCTCAAGGACTATGCGCCGTTGGCGGGCCGTGATTTCCGGATCAGCGCGCGGCTCAATTTTTAGGCTTCACCGTGCCCGGCGGCGAGGTAATCGGCGCTCTGCATCTCGATCAGGCGGCTGATCGTGCGTTCGAACTCGAACCTTCCACTCTCATTACCCTTGGCTCCCTGATCATAAAGCGCCTCAGGAGCGGCAGCAGCGGTGGCGAGCAGCTTGACCTTGTGCTCATACAGCGCGTCGATCAGCGTCACAAACCGAGCAGTCTCGTTGCGTTGATCGGGGCCAAGCTTGGGAATTCCGACGATGATGACGGTGTGATAGGCCAGCGCGACTGCCAGATAATCGGCTGCCCCACGCGCCTCTCCGCAAAGCTTTTTGAAGCTGAACACCGCCACACCCTTAAAGCTTTTGGGGACGTGCAACATCCGCTTGGCCCCGATGTCGAGTTCGGCGGCGGGAACATGGGCGCTGTCTTCGGGCGGATAATCGGTCAGGCGAAAGAAGGCCTCGCGCACCTGCGCTGTCGCAACATCGCCTAGCGGCATGTGCCAGGTCGCCATTCCGCCCAGCCGTTCCAGCCGGTAATCAAGCGGTCCATTGAGCGGCATGACATCAAGCGCAGACCCTATCAGCGCGATGAACGGCAGAAAATGCTCGCGGTTGAGTCCGTCTTTGTAAAGCTGGTCCGGTGCGCGATTCGATGTGGTGACGATGGTGACACCATGGGACTGGATCAGCGCGGTGAACAGCCGGCTCATGATCATGGCGTCGGCACTATTGTTCACCACCATCTCATCAAAGCACAGGCAGCGCAGCCCTTCAGCAATGGCAGCGGCGACCGGCGGGATCGGATCGCCGCTCTCAGATTTACGCGCCTCGCGCAGGCGCGCGTGAACTTCAATCATGAAAGAGTGAAAATGGATCCGGCGCTTTTGAGGAATGGCGAGGCTATCGTGGAACAGATCCATCAGCATCGATTTGCCGCGGCCCACGCCGCCCCATAAATAGACCCCGCGCACCGGATCGGGTTTGCGCCGGGCAAGCCGCCACAGCAGGCTGCCCCGCGCAGGTACGGCTTCGAGTTCAGCCTGAAGTCTGGCCAGACGCACTGCCGCTGCGTGCTGCTCAGCATCGGGCGTGAGCTCGCCTGCGGCGACCAGCGCCTGATAGCGCGCCAGAACGGTGCTCATTTGCCGGTTGGCTTGCGGACAAGGCCCGAAAATGCCGCGATCAGCTCATCATTGTCACCCTGAACGATCTGGCCGCGCAGAAACACCAGCCGGCGGGTTTCGCGCAGCACTTCAACAACCGCGTCGAGCGGCGTATCCGGGCGACCGGCGCCGATAAACTGGCTGGACAGCTCAAGCGTGACAGACCCCGCCGCATCGCCGCTCAGCAATGTCCGGATGGCCGCGAACAGCGCCACATCCATCAGCGCCAGCGTGACCGCACCGTGGATCATGTCGATCAGATTGGTATGGCACCGTTCGGGAAACATCCGCACCCGGCACATCGTGTCACTTTCGCGGCGGACCAGCATGTGACCCATGGTCTGCGCATTGAATCGTGTGTCGTCAGCCAAATTCCAGCTGTGCCAGCCGGGATGATCTGGATCGGGCTGGTACAGGAAATCCTTGGAATCGCTCACCTTCAGATGTGCCGTTCGGCCTGCATCTTCTTGATTTCGGCAATCGCGCGGGCAGGGGACAGACCCTTGGGGCAGACATTGGCGCAGTTCATTATGGTGTGGCAGCGATAGAGACGGAAGGGATCTTCCAGCTCGTCCAGCCGCTCACCTGTCATCTCGTCGCGGCTGTCAGCCAGCCAGCGATAGGCCTGAAGCAGGATCGCGGGGCCAAGGAACTTGTCCGAATTCCACCAATAGCTTGGGCATGAGGTAGAGCAGCAGGCGCACAGGATGCACTCATACAGTCCGTCCAGCTTTTCGCGCTGCTGCGGCGATTGCAGCCGTTCCTTGCCTGATGGCGTGGTGCTTACGGTTTGCAACCACGGCTTGATCGAGGCGTATTGCGCATAGAAATGGGTGAAATCGGGAACCAGATCCTTGATCACCTCCATCGCTGGAAGCGGCGTAATCTTGATGTCGCCGACTAGATCTTCAATCGCGGTGGTGCAGGCCAGGCCATTGCGGCCGTTGATGTTCATCGAGCATGAGCCGCAGATCCCCTCGCGGCATGAACGGCGGAAGGTGAGGGTGGGGTCAGCTTCTGCCTTCATCTTGATCAGCGCATCCAAAACCATCGGGCCGCAGCTGTCCAGATCGATCTCGAACGTATCATAGCGCGGATTCTCGCCGCTATCGGGATCATAGCGATAGACGGTGAATTTCTTGATCCGGCCAGCGCCCTGGGACTTGTGATGGCGTCCTGAACCGTTGATCTTGCTGTTCTTGGGGAGGGTGAGGCTCGCCATATCAGATCCTGTTTCTATCTTGCGGCCCTCTCTAGCAATTCAGGGGCCGGGGGCAAGCGGCACAAAGGGGAAATAGGCCAAGTCGCATATCGCGCTTACATTATACGTCAGTGTATTGGGGGTGCGGGCGTAAAACCGGGGCGAACCAAACCTCCCTATCCTGCAGTGCAGGACAGGGAGGGTATTCTTCGGCTTAGGCCCCGAAAGTCCGCTGCCACCAGCCACTGCGGCGTGCGCCGTCGTCGGCTTCGTTTTCGCCATCAGCCGCTTCGACTGCCGGAGCATCCGGCACAGCCTTTTTGGCACGGGCGCGCTTGGGCTTGGCCGCTGCCACTTCTTCGGCGGGTGCGGCGACTTCTTCAACTGCCGTTGGTGCGGGAGCTTCGACTTCGGTCACATCGGCTTTTTTACGGCGCCCGCGGGCAGGCTTTGCCGGAGCTTCTTCGGCTGCGGTTTCGG
Organism: Novosphingobium sp.; assembly: GCA_031374105.1. Lineage (GTDB taxonomy): Bacteria > Pseudomonadota > Alphaproteobacteria > Sphingomonadales > Sphingomonadaceae > Novosphingobium. The sequence goes on along the minus strand of JANMNP010000006.1, from coordinate 21,750 downwards.
CAGGCGCAGCTATTTCAGCTGGTGCATCGGCTTCGGCTTGGACCTCGGCTAATGGGGCAGCATCTACTGCCTTGCGGCGGCTGCGTCTGGGCTTTGCTGGAGCTTCTTCTGCCGGGGCGGCTACGGTTTCGGATTCCGGAGCTTCAGCTGCACCGTTTTCGCCATTCTCGCCATTCTGGCTTTCGCCCTCGCCGCCTTCACCACGGCCTCTGCCGCCACGCCGACGACGACCGCGCCGGCGGCGCTTGCGCGGACCTTCGCCATCTTCGCCAGGCTCGTTTGTTTCGCCAGATACTAGTGCCTCGCCGCCTTCTTCTGCGTCGTCGGCATCATTGGCGGTCTCACCGGGCACGTCCGCTTCGCTGCCTTCGTCACGGCCACGACCCCGGCGACGCTTGCGGCGCTTGCCTCCGCGTCCATCGCCACGATTACCCTCGCTGCGTTCGCCATCATTGCGACCACTGCCACGGCGGGCCTCTTCCTCTTCGCCGTCGTCATCCTCGTAAGCGTCGTCGAACTCTTCCTCGTCGTCCGGCTCGATCATGATCGGCTCAAACTTGGGCACGAATTCCGGACGCGGACCAGCCGACGCAACGCGCATCTTGGCGCCTTCGTTCTCCCCTACGGGCAGCACCTGCACTCCCACTCCATAGCGCTGCTCAATCTCATGAAGATCGGCACGTTTGGCATTGAGGAGGTAAACCGCAGCTTCCGTGCTGGCATAGAGCGAGATGATGCTACCCTTGCCCTTAGCTGCTTCTTCTTCGATCAGGCGCAGCGCAGAAAGTCCGGCGCTGGAGGCTGTGCGCACCAGGCCCGTGCCATCGCAATGCGGGCAGCCGCGAGTGGTGGCTTCGAGCACCCCGGTGCGAAGGCGCTGGCGGCTCATTTCCATCAGGCCGAAGCTGGAAATGCGGCCAACCTGGATCCGGGCGCGATCATTCTTGAGCGCGTCCTTCATGGCCTTCTCGACCTTGCGGACGTTCGAGCCATATTCCATGTCGATGAAATCGATCACGACCAGTCCGGCCATATCGCGCAAGCGCAATTGGCGGGCGATCTCGCGCGCGGCCTCTAGGTTGGTCGAAACGGCTGTAGCCTCGATCCCGTGTTCCTTGGTCGATCGGCCAGAGTTGATGTCGATCGAAACCAGTGCCTCGGTCGGGTTGATGACCAGATAGCCCCCCGATTTAAGCTGTACTTCGGGATCATACATCGCGGTCAGTTGATCTTCCGCGCCGTAACGCTGGAACAGCGGTACCGGATCGGAATAGGCCTTCACCCGCTTGGCGTGGCTGGGCATCAACAGCTTCATAAAGTCACGCGCGGCGCGGTAGCCGGCTTCGCCTTCGACGATCACATCTTCGATATCGCGATTATAGATGTCACGGATTGCCCGCTTTATCAGGTCGCTGTCCGAATGGATCATCGCCGGGGCAACCGATCCCAAGGTGCGTTCGCGGATTTCGTCCCACAGGCGGGCGAGGTAATCGAAATCACGCTTGATCTCGGGCTTGGTGCGGCTGAGGCCAGCGGTGCGGACGATGCAGCCCATTGATTTGGGCAGGGTCATTTCCGAGATAATCGTCTTCAACCGCTTGCGATCTGCAGCCGAACTGATCTTGCGGCTGATCCCACCGCCGCTGCTGGAATTGGGCATCAGCACGCAATACCGGCCAGCCAGGCTGAGGTAGGTGGTCAGCGCCGCGCCCTTGTTGCCGCGTTCTTCCTTGACGACCTGGACCAGCAGCACCTGGCGGCGCTGGATTACGTCCTGAATTTTGTAACGGCGGCGCAGCGCCATGCGCTTGGCGCGCAACTCGTCGGCTTCGCGGGTCTTCGCCTGACCGCGCCCACCCTGACGGCGGCGGCCATGGCCACGGCCATCGCGCGATTCGCCATCACCGCTCTCCGAACTCTCCTCGTCAGAGCGCCCGTCTGCGTCGGCTTCTTCGGAAGCATGGTCAAAGCCATTTTCGACATGACCGTCTTCAATTGTCGCCACTTCGTCTTTTTCAGAGGTGTCGATCTCGGTAAGGCCCTGATTGTCATTATCGTCGTCGTCGTCGCCATTATCGCCGTCGTAGTCGTCGTCATCTTCGTCGCCGCGCAGTGCGGCTTCTTCTTCCAGATGGGCGGCTTCTTCAGCCAGCAAGGCTTCGCGGTCTTCCTTGGGAATCTGGTAATAATCCGGGTGGATTTCGCTGAACGCCAAAAAGCCATGGCGGTTGCCGCCGAAGTCAACAAACGCGGCCTGAAGCGACGGTTCGACCCGGGTCACTTTGGCTAGGTATATGTTTCCCTTGATCTGCTTGTGATCAGCAGATTCAAAGTCGAATTCCTCAATCCGATTTCCTGTAAGCACCGCCACCCGGGTTTCTTCCTGGTGGCGCGCATCGATAAGCATGCGCGAGGTCATAATAAATTCTCCGTGCGCGCAACGGCGAGACGATCCTGGAAAGGAGTGGTCCCGGTAGGCTGGCGCGTGTCTGCAAGAAACGGCCGCGCGCCGGAGCAATAGCCCCGATTTGACGAACGGCTGTGTGGGCGGAGCCGGTGCGACTTAGCGCTCCGGCGGTCGGTTTCGTGTCTGCAAGGATGGAAAGGCGCAGCGAGTTAGCCCGCACACAATCGGCTGTCCTTTGAGCCGTCCATGCCGCCAGCGCCCGGAAGGGCTGCGGCAGACAAAACGGTGAAAGGCTTTTCATTCCAGCATCAACCTGTGGATTCGGGCAATAGGCCCAAAATACTCCCCGGAGTGCAGCTTTGACCGATCCTGTGTCACGCACCATTTAAACACCGTTTTGGGGTTTGGCACGGGAGGATCAGGGCTGGCTTGCCCCGGTGGCGCGTGACTAGCACCGCTTTGTCAGCTCGGCAAGTTTGTTGCGCGCAACACCCTTTGCGCGATTGCACAATGTGCATCGGCAACATAGTCAGGCGACACGATGGTACGCCGCTTGCAGCTTTTGCTCGTCCTGCTCGCCCCGGTGGCGGTGTTTGCCGCTATGGTAGTGGTTGATCGCAGCTTCGGCGGACCGGGGCGCGGCTATGGTTATGTCATCCGCATTGAATTGCCACCAATCGATCAGCAGACTGGCTTGCCCAAAATTCTCGGGCCGGCTGATCCAACCCGCCCGCTGGTAGTGATAGACGCCGGACATGGCGGGAAAGACCCCGGCGCAGGAACTGGCACGCTCAAGGAGAAGACACTGACGCTGGCTTTGGCGCTGGCCTTGCGGGACGAGTTGCTTGCCAAAGGCGGCATTCGTGTGGCGCTGACCCGCGATGATGACACCTATGTGCTTTTGCCAGAACGCTCGGCAATTGCCCGCAGGCTTGGCGCCGATCTGTTCCTGTCCATCCATGCCGATAGTACCGACGGTGATGGATCAGCCAATGGCGCGACGATCTACACCCTATCCGACAAGGGTAGCAACGAGACGGCGGAACGGATCGCGGCGCGCGAAAACGCGGCTGACATCATCAACGGCGTGAAGCTGCGCGAGCAATCCGATGCCGTTAGTTCGATCCTCGTCGATCTGTCTCAACGCGAAACCCAGACACGTTCCGAAGAATTTGCCAGATTGATCCGGCGCGAAGGGCAGGGACGGATGCTGTTTCGCGAACGCGCCGAGCAATCCGGTGCGTTTGTCGTGTTAAAGTCGCCCGACATGGCCTCCGTGCTGTTCGAGGCAGGCTTTATCAACAATCAGGAAGATGCGGAGCGGTTAAATTCGGAAGCGGGGCGTCGGTCATTTGCTGAAATCAACGCACAGGCTATCCGGGTATTCTTCGCTCGTCTGTCAGGCCCGCAGTGAGCCACGGGTCCAACCTCAGGAAGCTACTGGCATAGCGCCAGTTCACCATGCTAGAGCCTAACAACAATGCCTGACGCAACCGCGCCCGAATCTATCCGCTACCGCATCCGGCGTGAGGCCAGCGGCATGCTCAGCTGGTTGCGCAATCAACCAGCTTGGGGCTGGTTTGAAGAAAACTGGCGCGAAAGGCGCTGGTTCCGCATCGGCGGTTATGTCCTGGGTGGGCTGTTGGGGCTGTATTTTCTGGTCTGGCTAACTGTTGCGCGAAACCTGCCTTCAGCCGATACGCTGCTTGATTACCAGCCGCCTTTGCCCAGTATGGTGCGCGGTGTGGATGGTGAGATTGTTCACAGCTATGCCCGCGAGCGGCGGGTTCAGCTGCGCTTTGTCGATTTCCCCAAGCCACTGATCAACGCCTATCTCTCGGCTGAAGACAAGACTTTCTGGAGCCACGGCGGGGTTGATTATCCGGGCCTTGCTGGTGCAGTAATTGACTATGTTACCAAGCTTGGTTCCGGCGAAAGAGCCAAGGGCGGCTCGACCATCACCCAGCAAGTCGCCAAGAATATCCTGATCGGCGATGAATATTCGGTCACCCGCAAGCTCAAGGAAATGATCCTGGCGCGGCGAATCGAAGGGGTGCTTTCCAAGCAGCAGATACTAGAGCTTTATCTCAACGAGATACCGCTGGGCAGGCAAAGCTTTGGCGTGCAGGCTGCATCGCGCGCGTATTTCGGCAAGGATGTGGGTGAGCTGGCACTGCACGAGGCAGCGTTTCTGGCGATCCTTCCCAAGGCACCGGAAAAATATGGCCGCGCCAAGTTTGCCGATCAGGCGATCATCCGCAGGAACTATGTTCTGGACAAGATGGTCGATAATGATTGGGCGACTGCCGAACAGGCGGCTCTTGCCAAGTCGCAGCCGCTTGGGCTGATTCCCCGGCGCGGCGACGCCTATAATCCTGATTCGGGCTACTTCATGGAAGAGGTGCGCCAGCGCCTGCTCGAAAAATATGGCGAAAAGGCCGAGGATGGCCCGCATAGTGTGTATGCCGGGGGCTTGTGGGTTCGCACCTCGCTCGATCCGCAGCTCCAGAAATCAGCGCTGGATTCGCTCCGCGCCGGGCTGATGCGGTATCATTCGGGCAAAGGCTGGCGCGGTCCGATTGAGCACATCAAGCTTGATATGGATGGCTGGCAAAGCCAGCTCGTGGCGTTGAACAAATCGGTAAACTATCTGAACTGGCGGGTGGGCGTAGTTCTGCAGCGTAATGGACCGACTGCGCGGATCGGGTTTGGCGATGGCACCACTGCCGCGCTGACCAGCCTGCCTGATCCATTGCGCGCAGGAGATGTGATCACTGCCGCGCCGATTGGCGGCAACGCCTATGGCGTGCGGATTATCCCTGAGGTGTCGGGCGGGATGGTAGTCCAGAATCCGAACAATGGACGCGTCTTGGCGTTGCAGGGTGGGTTTGATGCCGGGCTGGGTTCATTCAACCGGGCAACCCAGGCCAAGCGCCAGCCGGGCTCGACAATCAAACCATTCGTTTATGCAACCGCGCTGGATTTCGGACAGTCCCCAGCAAGCATGGTCCTTGATGGCACATTTTGCGTTTATCAAGGCTCGGCACTCGGCCAGAAATGCTTCAGGAACTTCGACATGCGCGGGGCTGGCGGCACCCACACGATGCGCTGGGGGCTGGAACAGTCACGCAATCTGATGACAGTCCGGATTGCCAACGATGCCGGCATGGACAATGTCGTGAACATGATCGACCGGGTCGGGATCGGCAAATATCAGCCGTATCTCTCCTTCGCACTGGGGGCCGGCGACACAACTGTGCTGCAGATGGTCAATGCCTATTCGGCGCTCGCCAATAATGGCATCCAGCATCAGCCGTCCCTGATTGATTTTGTCCAGGATCGCAGCGGAAAGGTGATTTGGCGGGCTGATCTCCGCAAGTGCCAGCGTTGCAATATGGCCCAGTGGGACGGAAAACCGATGCCGCGCCTCGCCGCACGGGGCAAGCAAGTTATGGACCCGCGTACCGCCTATCAGACTGTTCACATGCTTGAGGGCGTGGTGCAGCGCGGCACCGCCGTAACCTTGAGTGATCTGGGCATACCGCTGTTCGGCAAGACAGGGACGACCACTGGCCCGACTAATGTCTGGTTTGTAGGCGGCTCGCAAGACATCGTCGGCGGGGTATATATCGGCTTTGATCAGCCACGCTCGCTTGGCGGCTATGCTCAGGGCAGCACATTTGCGGCACCGATCTTCAAGCAATTCGTCCAGCAGACGCGGGGCCGCTGGGATCAACGCCCGTTCACCGCTCCGGCCGATATTCGCATGGTCAAAATTGACCGGGCCAGCGGCAAGCGGGTATTCGATGCCGATCCTGGCAGCGATCCCAAATCCTCGGTAATCTGGGAAGCGTTCAAAGCGGACACTGAGCCGCGCCGAACTACCCGACAGGATGAAGTGGCAGCCCAGCGTGAAGCTTTGATTGCAGCAATTCGCAAGGGTAGCCAGCCAAAGGCCCGCGCCGCGCCAGTTGATTCTGGAGCCGTGCCCAGTGCCCCGCCTTCGATAGCGCCCGATAACAATGTTGCGAGTGATTAGCAGCGCTGGACTTGCATGCATGTTCGAGGCAAAACGTGCAGATGAACAAAAAAATCTTTGCTGCCATAGCTGCATTCGCCGCAGTTAGCCTGCCTGCCGCCTCGCTTGCGGAGTTGCCGCAAGGGGCCCGCGCGCCAAATTTTGCAACCCAGGGTGCGCTGGCGGGAAAGCCATTTGCTTTCAACTTGCGCGCTGCGTTGCGACGTGGGCCGGTCGTGCTCTATTTTTATCCCAAAGCCTTTACCCAAGGCTGCACACTTGAAGCCCGCGCCTTTGCTGAGGCTAGCGATGATTTCCGCGCGGCTGGTGCGACGGTCGTCGGCATGTCAGCCGATGATGTGCCAACCTTGCAGCGCTTTTCAACCGAGGCGTGCCGCGACAAATTTGCTGTGGCCAGTGCCTCTCCTCAGATCATCAGGGCATTTGATGTCGATCTGAAGCGCGATGGCGTATCAACTGGGCTCACAACCCGGACCAGCTATGTCATCGACCGCGATGGACGCATCCGTCTGGTCTATACCAACATGAATTATGCCGAGCATGTCCGCCTTACGCTGGAGGCGGTTCGCGCTATGAAGGCGGTTAGGCGCATTTAGCCCCGCGCTTTACAAACAGGGGTCTTTCGCTAAGCGAAACCGCTCAATTTTTTTGAAAGTGTAGTGTCATGCGTGCCGAGGGGCAGGCCTTTATTGACCGGATCGACGCGGCCTTGGCCTTGGTCCGCAAGTTCCTTGACTGGGACCGCGCGCTGCGGCGTCTTGATGAGCTGAACGCGCGCGTCGAGGATCCCAAATTATGGGACAATCCCAAGGGCGCCGAAGCCGTCATGCGCGAACGCCGCCGGCTTGAGGCTGCGGTCAACACCGTTCACCAGATCAGCCAGGAAATGGCCGATGCGGTAGAGTTTGTCGAACTGGGCGAGGCCGAAGGCGACGATGAGATTGTGAGCGAGGGTCTGACCAGCCTGGCTGCTCTGGCAGCGCGCGCCGATGCGGACAAGGTTCAGGCCTTGCTGGCTGGTGAGGCGGACGGCAATGACGCCTATCTGGAAGTTCACGCCGGCGCTGGCGGCACCGAAAGCCAGGACTGGGCCGAAATGCTTCAGCGGATGTATAGTCGCTGGGCTGATCGGCACGGCTATAAGGTGGAGCTGGTTGATTATCACGCGGGCGAACAGGCCGGGATCAAATCGGCCACGTTGCTGATCAAGGGCGAGAATGCCTATGGCTATGCCAAGACCGAAAGCGGAGTTCATCGCCTCGTCCGGATCAGCCCTTATGACAGCGCGGCGCGCCGCCACACCAGCTTCAGCTCGGTCTGGGTCTATCCGGTAATCGATGATGACATCGACATCGACATCAAGGAATCTGATCTAAAGATTGATACCTACCGCGCTTCGGGGGCAGGCGGCCAGCACGTTAACACCACCGATTCTGCGGTGCGGATCACTCATGTTCCCAGTGGGATCGTTGTCGCCAGCCAGAACGACCGATCGCAGCACAAGAACCGTGCTACTGCGATGAACATGCTTAAAGCACGGATGTATGAGGCGGAGCTTGCCAAGCGCGAAGCGGCTGCCTCTGGCGAATATCAGGCCAAGACGGAAATCGGCTGGGGCCACCAGATCCGCTCCTATGTTCTCCAGCCCTATCAGCTGGTCAAGGATTTGCGCACCGGGGTTACCTCCACCGCGCCCGATGATGTGCTGGATGGCGCGCTTGATCCCTTCATGGCAGCGGCGCTATCGCAGCGGGTCAGTGGCGAAAAAATTGTGGTGGAGGACGTCGATTGAGGTTCCGCGCGATTGCCTTGCTGGCTGTGATCGCCGTTTTGGGCTGCAAGCCAGCTGCGCCTGAAGGCGATCAGGAGGAGAGCACGCGAGATTTTCCCCGCGCCTTTCGGCCTGTCTCGGCTGTATCGGGTAGCAGCTTTTCAACCGAAGATCTGCGCGACAGCGTGGGCGAGGCGCAGGTCGTAATGGATCTGGCAGCGATCAAGGATGGCACAACCGTTGCTGATATCGGCGCTGGCGATGGCTATTACACAGTGCGTTTGGCGACTCGCGTTGGTCGCAAAGGCCGGGTTCTGGCGCAAGATATTGATTCTGGGGTGATCCAGCGGCTTGGCCAGCGGGTAGAGCGTGAGCGGCTGGACAATGTATCGATAAAGCTGGGAAAATCGGATGATCCGCAGCTTCCCAAAACGAGTTTTGATCGGATTTTTCTGGTCCATATGTATCATGAGGTGACGGAGCCCTATGCGTTCCTGTGGCGCATGCGCCCGGCTTTACGCAGCGGCGGGCAGGTGATCGTGGTCGATATTGATCGGCCAACGGGCGAGCATGGGATACCCCCGGCATTGCTGTTCTGTGAAATGGGCGCGGTGGGCTTCCGCTTGGTCGAATTTGTCCGTAAGCCGGAATTAAGAGGCTATTATGCCCAATTCGAAGCGGTGGGCGAGCGGCCGGCCCCGGACGCGATAAAGCCGTGCCGGACGGCCAAGGGAAAGACAGTGGCGCAATGAGTTCTGTGGAGAGTTTCAAGGGCCTCAAGCCCATTCTCTATGCCGGACGTGAAGTGTGGCCGCTGATCGAGGGCGGCAAAGGCGTGTCGGCGACCAACCACATGAGCTCGGGCGCTTGGGCTGCCGCGGGCGGGATCGGCACAGTCAGCGCGGTTAATGCCGATAGCTACGACGCCGAAGGAAAGATCGTCCCCCAAATCTACGAAGGGCTGACCCGCAAAGAACGCCACCAGCAGCTGATCCGGTTTGGAATCGACGGCGCGGTGGAGCAGGTCAAACGCGCGTTCGCGCTATCCGGCGGCAGGGGCGCGATCAATATCAACGTGCTGTGGGAAATGGGCGGCGCGCAGGAAATTCTCGAAGGTGTACTTGCGGAAACCAAGGGGATGATCGCCGGGGTCACTTGCGGCGCTGGAATGCCCTATAAGCTGTCTGAAATTGCCGAGCGCTACAACGTCTATTATCTGCCGATCATCAGTTCGGCCCGAGCCTTCCGCGCGCTGTGGAAGCGCGCCTATCACAAGGTGCCGCAGCTGCTGGGCGCGGTGGTTTATGAGGATCCCTGGCTGGCTGGCGGACACAACGGCCTGTCCAATGCCGAAGACCCGCTGAAGCCCGAAGACCCCTATCCCCGGGTCAAGGCGCTGCGTGAAACCATGCGGGCCGAAGGCGTTGCGGAAAGCGTGCCGATCATCATGGCCGGCGGCGTCTGGTTTTTGCGCGAATGGGACAATTGGATCGACAATCCGGAACTTGGCAGCATCGCCTTCCAGTTTGGCACGCGCCCCCTGTTGACCGATGAAAGCCCGATCCCGCAAGGCTGGAAGGATGCCCTGCGTGAGATCAAGCCGGGGGACGTGCTGCTCCACCGCTTTTCGCCGACGGGGTTCTATTCCTCGGCGGTCCGCAATCCGTTCTTGCGTAGTCTTGAAGCGCGTTCCGAGCGGCAAATTCCCTACTCAAAGGTCGAGGCAGGCGATCATACCGTACGCCTTGACGTGGGGGTCAAGGGCAAGAACTTCTGGGTCACCCCGCGCGATCTTCAGCGCGCGCGCGGCTGGGTGCTTGATGGCCATACGGACGGCCTGCGCACGCCCGATGATACCATTATCTTCGTAGCGCCTACTGAACGCAGCGGCATCCAGCAGGATCAGAAAGACTGCATGGGCTGCCTGTCGCACTGCGGCTTCTCATCATGGAAGGACCATGATGATTTCACCACCGGGCGACTGGCCGATCCGCGCAGCTTCTGCATTCAGAAGACCCTACAGGACATTGCCCACGGCGGGCCATTGGATGAAAATCTGATGTTCGCAGGCCACGCTGCGTACCGGTTCCAGCAGGATCCGTTTTATTCAAACAACTTTACGCCAAGCGTTAAGCAGTTGGTGGACAGGATTTTGACGGGGGATTGACCTTCCGTAGGAAGGTCAATCCCAGCGAAGGCTGGGATCTCAGGGTTCTTGGAACGTCATTGCCCAGACCAAGCCACTGCGGATTTTGTTCCTCGATCAGATTGATCTTCCAGCTTCGTTGCCAAGCTTTCATCTGCCGTTAGCGCGCTCGGGCAGACGCAAGGTCTGGATGCGTCTCAAAATATACGAGGCGTGTGCAATTGTATTTTTTCGTGAAGGTTGAACCGTTCCCGCTGCGATGCTGACGTGCCCTCAGCTTAAGATTCGTTGTTGCCCCGATATATAGAACGCCGTCGCGTTTGTTGGTCACAATGTAGACCCAAGCCATTGCGAGCCGAAGATCGAGGTTCAGCCTAGCCTCCTGAGATCCCAGCCTGCGCTGGGATGAGGATCAAGCTCCGCTCGATCCTCAGTCAAACTCCCACGCCCGCTCGCCGTGGCTGGTAATGTCCAGCCCCTCGCGCTCGGCATCTTCGCCAACCCGCATCGGCCAGATCAGCGAAACCGTGACCGCTATCACTGCGGTGGCAAAGGCCGACCACAGGGCGACCACGCCAACGCCGATGCTTTGCGCCGCAAGCTGGCTGATCATGTCCTTGCCCTCGGCATAGCCGGTGCCGCCAAGACTGGGTGCCAGGAACACGGCCAGCATCAGCGAGCCGATGATGCCGCCCACGCCGTGAACCGCGAAAACATCGAGAGAATCGTCGATCTGGAGCCGTTTTTTTACAACTTGTATCATCGGATAGCACAGGCCTGCAGCAATCACGCCGAACAGGATCGCTGCACTGGGTGAGATAAATCCAGCGGCTGGAGTTACAGTTGCCAGCCCAGCAACAGCGCCCGTGGCAAAGCCAACGCTGGTCGGCTTGCCGACCGTAAAACGCTCGATCAACAGCCATGCCAGAGCGGCAGCGCAGGCTGCAACATGGGTGTTGATGATCGCGCTTGCGGCATCGTCATTAGCGGCCAGGGCCGAGCCGCCGTTGAAGCCGAACCAGCCGACCCACAGCAGCGCTGCTCCGGCCATAGTCAGCGATGGGCTGTGCGGCAGCATCAGCGTTTTGGGGAAGCCCTTGCGCTGGCCCAGCAGCAAGGCGACGACCAGTGCCGAAACGCCCGCCGTAGTGTGGACGACGATCCCGCCGGCAAAATCCAGCGTGCCGAACCGCGACGAGAGCCAGCCGCCGCCCCACACCCAATGGGCAACCGGGGCATAGACGATCAGGCCCCACAACGCCGCAAATGCCACCACCCAGCCGAACCGGGCGCGATCAACCCATGCGCCGACTATCAGCGCCGGAGTGATCGCCGCAAACGTCATCTGGAACAGAGCAAAAGCGCTTTCAGGGACGGCGTAGCCATCGCGGACGTTGCCAAGCCCGCCCAGCATTACATTGCCAAATCCGCCCAGCCAGCCGTTTGTAACCGGGCCAAACGCGATTGAATAACCTGCCATGATCCACAGCAATGAAGCGATAGCCGCAATTGCGCCGACCTGGACCAGCACCGAAAGGAAGTTTTTGGCCCGAACCAGCCCGCCGTAAAACAGCGTCAGTCCCGGCATGGTCATCATCAGAACCAAAGCAGAGGAAATCAATATCCAGGCGGTATCGCCGCTATCGGCTGCATCGATCAATTGTTCCTGTGCCTGCACGGCGACGGGCGCGAATGCTGCCGCAGCTGCAAGACAAATGGCTGATAGTCGGCGCATGCTGCTTCTCCCCCCGGCGCTGCACAGGGCGCAGGCCGATTCCTCACATGCGGCTCTAGAGCAATGATCAGCGTGTCTGCAAGCAGCGCTGTGACCGGATATTACGTCAGCGTGCCCTTATGCCCAGCCTTCCAACACTTGGTCGGGCGGACGGTGCCCATCGGCCCAATAGCGGATATTGGCGATCACGCGTTCGCCTGAAGCCTCACGCCCTTCGATTGTTGCGCTGCCAAGATGGGGCAGGGTGATGACATTTGGCAGTGCCAGCAGCCGCGGATCGATACTGGGTTCGCGCGCATAGACATCCAGCCCCGCTCCGCCGAGTTTACCGGCCTCCAGCGCGGCAATCAGAGCGGCTTCATCGATCAGATCACCGCGCGCGGTGTTGATCACGAAGGCGGTGGGCTTCATCGCCGCGATCCTTGCGGCACTAAGTATATGGTGCGTTTCAGGGCTGGCCGGGCAATGTAATGTCAGAATATCAGCCTCGGCCACGAGCCGATCGAGATCTTCCTCGAAGCTTGCGCCCAGCATGTTTTCAAGCGCTGCTGGCAAGCGGTGGCGGCTGTAATACGCTATTTCCAGGCCAAAGGCGCGGGCGCGGTGGGCTACTGCTTGCCCGATCCGGCCCATGCCGATGATTGCGAGCCGCTTGCCGCCGATCCGGTGGCCAAGCATTGCCGAGGGTGCCCAGCCGGTCCATTCGCCGCGCCGCACCAGCCGCACCCCTTCGACCACGCGGCGCGGCACCGACAGGATCAGGGTCATGGTCAGGTCAGCAGTGTCGTCGGTGAACACGCCGGGAGTGTTGGTGACGATAATCTTGCCAGCGCGGGCGGCGGCCAGGTCAATATGCTCGATCCCCGCTCCGAAATTGGCGATCAATCCGATGCGGTCGCCCGCTGCCTCGATCATTGCCCGGTCAATCCGGTCAGTCACGGTGGGGACCAGCACATCGCAATCGCGCATTGCGGTGATCAATGCGTCGCGGTCCATTGGGTGGTCATCGGCGCTCAATTCCACCTCAAATAATTCCGCCATCCGGGCTTCGACTGTCGGCATCAGCCGGCGCGTAACGAGTACGCGCGGAATACCGGCAACGCGGCGGGTCAATATACTGTCGGAAACCATGGGCATTCACAATCGCTAGGCCGCGTGGGGGCAACTGGTCAAGCGGCCTTGAACCCGATAGCGAAATGCCGCTAACGGTGGAGGATGAAAAAGCGGCTTTTCCTGATGCTCTTCGGTTTTTGGCTCGTCATGCCTGCTGCGGTTTCGGCGCAAAACGCAAAAACACCCTATTGGGCCTCCATCCGCTCGGAAGAAGTCAATCTGCGGGCCGGACCGGGGGAAGATTACCGGATCGACTGGGTCTATCACCGCCAGCACCTGCCGCTGAAAGTTATTCGGACCAAGGATGGCTGGCGGCTGGTGCAGGATTCAGCTGGAAATCAGGGCTGGATGCTATCACGCTTCCTGACCCGCGAGCGGGGTGCGGTGGTTACCGGCAAAGGCCTGGCCGAGATGCGTGAGAAGGGCGATCGCGCTGCGCGATTGCTATGGCGGGTTCAGCCCGGAGTGGTCGGCTTGCTGGGTGACTGTGGTGATGGGTGGTGCAGTTTCAGCGTTGGGGACCAACGCGGCTTCGTTCAGCAAAACCAGCTGTGGGGAGCGGGGGAACCCTGAGGGATCGCCCCCGCCGCCGCCACCTGCTTATTTTGCGTGCGGTTTGATCTGCATTACTACGCCCTTGGCGTCGGTCGCGGTGAAGCTGCCATCAGCAGCGGGCATGCTGTCGGTATAGCACTCTTCAGCTCCCGTCTCGGGCGCGAAGCAGGTCTTGCCGTCCTTGACCGCCCATTTGCCCTTGTCGGTAACTGTACCCTTGGCATCGCGGCGGACAAAGACACCGTCCGCCATGAGCGTGTTGGTTGTGGTGCCGCCGCCGGGAAGGGTTACATCATATGTGCCGGGAGTGGGAGTAAACACTGCTGCAGGCGCTACCGCAGCACTGGCTGCCGCCGCTTCACTGGCCGCCGCATCGGCTGCTGCGTCTGGCTTTGAACCGCAAGCTGCCAGCAGGGCAATGCTAGCGACGATAACAAATTTCTTCATGAAAAATCCCCTGTTTTGATCAAGTGAAGCAGAAGGTAACATGCCGCTGCCAATCTGCAATGCGGATTGGCAGGCCAGTTCGAACACAAAAATGCCCGGAACTGTGAAATCAGTTCCGGGCAAGATGTGTCGGTTTACTTAGTCAAGGATTGGCTATTCAGCTGGTTACGCGCGCTGCCGTAACAGTCTGGCCATCGTCGCTGGTCGCAACCCAGGTGCCATCGGCTGCTGGCTCGCCATTGGTCCAGCAAACTGTTGCAGCTGCATCACCTTCTGGATCGTAACAGGCTTTGCCATCTTTGTTCGAAACCATGCCCTTCACCGCTGCCCCTTCGGGCGGTGTGAAAGTATAGCTGTTGTCCGCCGCGATGTTCAGCTTGCCGACTTTATTGTCCTTGTTGGTGACGGTGTAATCACCGGCAGGCGATTCAGTTGCGGCAGCAACCGCCGCTTCTGTGGCTACCGGAGCTTCTTCGGCAGGCTTTGAACAGGCGGCCAGTGCAGCAATACTGGCGATAATCAATAGACGACGCATAAGTGTACCTCCCCTAGTAGTAAGAAAGGGATGTTAACACATCAATGTTTGGCAAACTATCGAATTAAAACTGTTCAGAATCAGAGACTAGTATTCAAACAAGTTCGAGCGCAACTGCCGTTGCCTCGCCGCCGCCAATACAGAGGCTGGCGACTCCCTTGGTCTTTCCGTGACGTTTCAGCGCCGCGATCAGCGTGGTTATGATCCGCGCGCCTGAAGCGCCGATCGGATGGCCCAACGCAGTCGCCCCGCCGTGGACGTTGATCTTGTCATGGGGAATGCCCAGATCATGCATCGCGAACATCGCTACGCAGGCGAAGGCCTCGTTGACTTCGAACAGATCGACATCGCCCAGCGCCCAGCCAGCCTTGGCCAGCACGCTGCCTATCGCGCCGACCGGGGCGGTGGTGAAATCCTTGGGCTCCTGCGCATGAGCGGCAACCGCGATGATCCGCGCCACGGGGGTTATGCCCTTAGCCGCAGCGACACTGGCGCGGGTCAGGACCAGTGCAGCGGCGCCATCGGAGATTGAGCTTGAGGTGGCGGCGGTGATCGTGCCGTCCTTGGCGAAGGCAGGTTTCAGCGTCGGGATCTTGTCCGGGCGGCCCTTGCTGGGCTGCTCATCGGTATCGACAATGCTCTCGCCCGCGCGGCTGACCACGGTGACGGCGACGATTTCGTCCTTGAAAGCGCCTTCATCAATCGCAGCCTTGGCGCGGCGCAGCGATTCGATCGAAAAACTGTCCTGCGCCTCGCGGGTCAGCTGATAGGCATCGGCAGTGTCCTGCGCGAAAGTGCCCATCGCCCGGCCCGCTTCATAGGCGTCTTCCAGCCCATCAAGGAACATGTGATCATAAGCGGTATCATGCCCGATCCGCGCGCCCGAGCGGTGCTTTTTGAGGATATACGGCGCATTGGTCATGCTTTCCATGCCGCCCGCCACTACCATGTCGATCGAACAGCAAGCCAGCGCCTCTGCGCCCATGATCACGGTCTGCATACCCGAACCGCAGACCTTGTTGACCGTGGTCGCCTGGACCGATTTGGGCAGACCGGCCTTGATCGTCGCTTGGCGGGCAGGGGCCTGCCCAAGGCCAGCGGGCAGAACGCAGCCCATATAGACGCGCTCAACATCTGCGCCATCGATCCCGGCGCGGGCGACCGCGCCCCGGATTGCCGTGGCACCCAGATCCGTCGCCGAAACATCGGAGAGTACCCCCTGCATTCCGCCCATCGGGGTGCGGGCGTAGGAGAGGATGACGATCGGATCATTTGCGGACAGCTGGGCCATGGCATTGCGCCTTTCTGGGGTAGATAGGGTGAGTTCCCATGCCGCTTAATGTTGCGTTGCGGCATTGGCAATCATGCATACGTTAGCATGGAACCTTGCCAAGCGCTGCGCTCTAGGGAAAGAGAGTGGCAAATTAAAACCGGAGAGCATTATGTCGACAACCGAAATCACGCGAATGGACAAGGTTCTCGCCAGCCAGCGCGCTGCATTTACGGCGGCATTGCCCGAAGCCATGGCAGTCCGGCGTGACCGAATGGACCGGGCGATTGCCCTGCTGATCGACCATAAAGATGAATTCGCCAAGGCCGTTTCCGCTGACTTTGGCCACCGCAGCACCGAACAGACCCTGATGACCGATATCATGCCCTCGGTTGGCGCGCTCAAGCATGCCCGCAAGCATTTCGAAAGCTGGTCGCGCAATGAACGGCGCAAGGCAATGTTCCCGCTGGGCTTGCTGGGGGCCAAGGCCGAAGTGGTCTATCAGCCCAAGGGCGTAGTCGGCGTGATCGCGCCCTGGAACTTCCCGGTGGGCATGGTCATGGTGCCGATGGCTGGAATCCTTGCCGCCGGTAACCGCGTGATGATCAAGCCGTCCGAATTCACCGAGCGGGTTGCTCAGGTTTTCGCCGAAGCTGTGCCGAAGTATTTCGCCGAGGAGGAAATGGCGGTTTTCATCGGCGGAGTCGACGTTGGAACCGCCTTCTCAAAACTCGCGTTCGATCACATGATTTTCACCGGCGCGACCAGCGTGGGCAAGCATATCATGCGCGCAGCGGCTGAGAACCTCGTTCCGGTCACTCTGGAGCTGGGCGGCAAGTCTCCGACCATTATCGGCCGCAGCGCTGACAAGACAAAGGTCGGCGACCGGGTAGGCATGACCAAGATGATGAACGCGGGCCAAATCTGCCTTGCCCCCGATTATCTGCTGGTGGCCGAGGAGCAGGAAAGCGAAGTGATCCAAAGCATCGTCTCCAGCGTTTCAGCCATGTATCCGACCCTGCTGCACAACGATGATTACACCTCCGTGGTCAATGGACGGAACTTTGAACGGCTGCAGGGCTATCTTGCCGACGCCAAGGAAAAGGGTGCCGAGCTGATCGAGGTAAACCCGGCGGGCGAAGACTTCAGCGCCTCAAACGGCAACAAGATGCCGCTGACGATCCTGCGTAATGTCACAGATGATATGAAGGTCATGCAGGAAGAGATTTTCGGCCCGATCCTGCCAGTTAAAACCTATACCAAGATGGAAGAGGCGCTCGATTATGTGAACGCGCATGATCGCCCGCTGGGCCTGTATTACTTCGGCAGCGACAAGGCTGAGGAACATCAGGTGCTGACACGGACAATCTCGGGCGGCGTCACGGTCAACGATGTCTTGTTCCACAATGCGATGGAGGATCTGCCGTTTGGCGGCGTCGGTCCGTCGGGCATGGGCAGCTACCACGGTCAGGATGGCTTCAAGACCTTCAGCCACGCCCGGGCGGTCTATCGTCAGCCGGGGCTGGATATTGCCAAGCTTTCGGGCTTCAAGCCGCCCTATGGCAAGGCTGCCCAAAGCACATTGGTGCGCGAATTGAAGAAATAACCAAGCTCGTCGTCCCCGGCTTGGCCAGGGAGCGCTGGCCTCATCGACGCTAAGTTGAATTTTCGGCCTGCGATCCCCGGTCGAGCCGGGGATGACACGATTGTCCCACTTGCGCCCCGCCTTGGGCCGGACTAGGGCGCGGGCATCCATTTGTAATGCTGAGTCAGCGCCTTGGTCGACCTGTCCCAATATCTCTCGCAGTATCTGGCGATCCTGATCTTTCTGGCGATTGCGCTGGGATTGTCAGCGGCGTTCGTCTTCCTGCCGATGGGAGTTTCCCGGCTGACTGGCGCGCATAGCCCCAATGCCGAGAAGAACAGCGAATATGAATGCGGCTTTCCCGCGTTTGAAGACCCGCGCAGCCAGTTTGATGTGCGGTTCTATCTGGTAGCGATCCTGTTCATCATCTTCGATCTGGAGGCGGCGTTCCTGTTTCCCTGGGCAGTCAGCCTGGGTGAGACGGGCTGGGCGGGCTGGATCACCATGATGGTGTTCCTGGGTGAACTGATCATCGGCTTCATCTATGCCTGGAAAAAGGGAGCGCTCGAATGGGAGTAGATCAGGCTCCGGCTCTGGTGAATGCCGATGGCACCGCAATGCGGGCACCTGACGAGGGCTTTTTCAACGATCTGAATGCGCAAGTGCATGACAAGGGCTTCCTGGTCGCTAGCACTGAGGATCTGTTCCAGTGGGCCCGCACCGGCAGCCTGTGGTGGATGACTTTTGGCCTGGCTTGCTGCGCGGTCGAGATGATCCATGTCAGCATGCCGCGCTATGATATGGAACGCTTCGGCGTCGCCCCGCGCGCTTCCCCGCGCCAGTCGGACGTGATGATCGTGGCGGGAACCCTCTGCAACAAGATGGCCCCGGCGCTGCGCAAGGTTTACGATCAGATGTCGAACCCCAAATACGTCATCTCGATGGGCAGCTGCGCCAATGGCGGCGGCTATTACCATTACAGCTATTCGGTGGTGCGCGGCTGTGACCGGATTGTGCCGGTGGACATCTACATCCCCGGCTGCCCGCCGACGGCCGAGGCGCTGCTCTATGGCGTGATGCAATTGCAGCGCAAGATCCGCCGGGTCGGGACGATTGAGCGGTGAGTGGGGCTATGGTCACCCGTGTCCTTCGACAAGCTCAGGATGAGCGGATGTTGGAATTGGCAAAAGGCCCGCTCATGCTGAGCCTGTCGAAGCACGCGCGCAACGTTTGCCCAATGACGGTGATTGCGTGAGCGTCGTCCATTCCGCCCCGAAAATCACCTCGAACGAGGGTGTTCTGGCGGCGCTTTCCGCCGCGCTGGGTGGCAAGCTGATTGCCGCCAAGGAACAGCATGGCGAAATTGCGCTGACTGTCACGCGCGGCGAGATCGAGAATGCGCTGCGCCTGCTGCGTGATGATCACGAATACCAGCAGCTGATGGAAATTGCCGGGGTAGATTACCCTGACCGGGCCGAGCGGTTCGAGGTGGTTTATTGCCTGCTCTCGCTGACCAAAAATCACCGCATCATGGTCAAGGTCAACGCCGCCGAGAACGCTCCTGTGCCAACCGTCACTACGCTTTGGCCAGTCGCGGGCTGGCTCGAACGCGAAGTGTTCGACATGTATGGCGTGATCTTTGACGGCAACCCGGATTTGCGCCGGATACTCACCGATTATGGCTTTGAAGGGCACCCGTTCCGCAAGGATTTCCCGCTGACCGGCTATGTCGAGCTGCGCTATTCCGAGGAAGACCAGCGCGTGGTTTATGAGCCGGTGCAGCTAGCCCAGGATCTGCGCCAGTTTGATTTCATGAGCCCTTGGGAAGGCGCTGAATATGTGCTGCCGGGCGATGAGAAGGCCGCAAAAGATTCGGGTGTCGGGGCATGAATATGTTTCGCACGCGGAGGCGCGGAGACGCGGAGGTTTTGCCATGAGAGATTTGGAAGAAGTCTCTGGCGATGTGCTTGACTGTGCCGTTCAGTTGCATCGGGACTTTGGGCCGGGGCTGCTTGAGAATGTCTATGAGATTATCCTAGCAGCAATGCTGCAAGAAAAAGGCTACAGCGTTGAAACGCAACGGAAGCTTGAAATCCGCTACAAGCATTTGGTGATACCTTCGGTTATGCGGATTGATATGCTGGTAGATTCCGTTTTGCTGGTTGAACTGAAATCCGTGGAGAAGCCGCTTCCCGTTCATAGCAAGCAGGTGAATACCTATCTCCGGTTGATGGACCTGACGGCGGGTCTCCTGATCAATTTCGGTGGTGAAACTATCAAGGGCAATGTCAAACGGATCGTCAACGGTTACATACCCTCCGCGTCTCCGCGCCTCCGCGTGAATCAATCTTCCTTGGGAGTGGTGCAATGAGCCTCACCCTTGAATCCTCACCCACCACTGGCGATGAGGTGATCTCCAACTACACGATCAACTTCGGCCCGCAGCACCCTGCCGCGCATGGCGTGCTGCGGATGGTGATGGAGCTGGATGGCGAGATTATTGAGCGGATCGATCCGCATGTCGGCCTGCTGCATCGCGGCACCGAAAAGCTGATCGAGCACAAGACCTATCTGCAGGCGCTGCCCTATTTTGACCGGCTCGATTATTGCAGCCCGCTGGCGATGGAGCATTCCTACGTGCTGGCCATCGAAAAGCTGCTCAACCTCGAAGTGCCGATCCGCGCGCAATATCTTCGGGTGCTGTTTGCTGAGCTGACCCGCATCTGCAACCACATGCTGAACCTTGGCAGCCATGTGATGGATGTCGGCGCGATGACGCCCAATCTGTGGATGTTCGAAGTGCGCGAGGATTGCCTCAACTTCTTCGAACGCGCATCCGGCGCACGGATGCACGGCGCCTGGTTCCGCCCCGGCGGGGTCCATCAGGACGTGCCCGAAAAGCTGCTGGTCGATATCGGCGAATGGCTCGATACCCGGCTGCCGACCCTGTTCGAGGATGCGATGAGCCTGGTGGTCGACAACCGCATCTTCAAGCAGCGCAATGTCGATATCGCGATTGTTTCCAAGGACGATGCAGTGCGCTGGGGCTTTTCCGGCCCGATGATCCGGGGCAGCGGGATCGCCTGGGATCTGCGCAAGAGCCAGCCCTATGATGTCTATGCCAAGATGGACTTCGAGATTCCGGTGGGAACGCGCGGCGATTGCTATGACCGGTTCATGGTCCGGGTCGAGGAAGTGCGCCAGTCCGCCCGGATCATGAAGCAGTGCCTGGCCGAAATGCCCTCCGGCCCGATTGCCTCGGATGATCGCAAAATCGTCCCGCCCAAGCGCGCCGAGATGAAGCAATCGATGGAAGCGCTGATCCACCACTTCAAACTCTACACCGAAGGCTTCCACGTGCCCGCCGGCGAAGTTTACGTCGCCACCGAAAGCCCCAAGGGCGAATTCGGGGTCTATCTGGTCAGCGACGGCAGCAACAAGCCTTACCGCTGCAAGATTCGCCCGACGGCGTTTTCACATCTGCAGGCGATGGATTTCATGAGCAAGGGCCACATGCTGCCCGACGTCACCGCGATTATCGGAGCAATCGACGTGGTGTTCGGGGAGTGTGACCGGTGATTGGCAAGCTCCCAGTTAAGTTTGCCCGTCTTCAAGTCAATGAAGACACAAGGATTTGGACCGAGTTCGAAACGACCGATCGGACTAAGGAAAGTGCATTCCTCGGCTTGGTATGCGTGATGCTTGTCCTCTTGATTTATAGTGTTTCTAGCGTTGGTCTTGGCTCTGCGCCTGATATATTAGTCATCTCCTTGTTTTTTCTGTCTACTATTTTAGTGGGGATCACTGGCTGGCGACACCGAACAAAACGTATTCGGAAGTTTCGTGAGCGTGAGGCAGTGTTGAGGGAGTCGAACAATGACTAACCACCTTGCCATCGCCACCCAGATGATCGCGCATTACAATGCGCAGGATGCCGACGCCTATGTCGCGCTGATGACCGGCGATGCCTGCGAGGCCTCCTATCGCGGAGCCGTTGTGCGCGAGGGCAGGGAAGGCACGCGCGCGGGCCTCAAGGCGATGTTCGCAGAATTCCCTGAAAACCGCGCAGAGATCATCACCGGCTATGCGCTGGGCGAATTCGCCGTGCTGCATGAGAAGGTTTACCGTTCGGCCAGCGCGGAGCCGT
>JANMNP010000084.1:0-40369 GCA_031374105.1 Novosphingobium sp. | reverse complement strand
GAAATGAGTCAAGCTCATTGCACCTTGGTGTAACCCCTCCCCGACGGGGAGCGGGATTCGATGGGCGATCCCATCAATTACAGAGCCATTTCAGCTATCAAGCGTCAGCTGCTCAAACCGTTCAAGGTGATGATCGGCGGTGCCAAACTGGGTTTCGATCATCGTGGCGCGCTTGAAGTAGTGGCCGATTGCCAGTTCCAGCGTGATCCCGATCCCGCCGTGGGTTTGTACCGCGTTCTGCCCGACGAATTTGATCGAGCGTGAGACTTTGGCCTTGGCCAGGCTGACCGCCGCCTTGCGCTGGGCCTCGGGTAGATCAAGCTTGAGCGTGGCCATCAGCGTCATCGAGACGATCTGCTCCACCTCGATGAACATGTCGGCCATGCGGTGCTGCAGCACCTGAAACCGCCCGATTGGCTGGCCAAACTGCTGGCGCTGCTTGGAATAATCGAGTGTGCCTTCGTGGAGCTTGCGAGCAACGCCGCAAGCCTCGGCGCAGACTGCCACGGTGGCCTCGTCAACGATCTGCTCAATCAGGGCAAGCCCGCCGGGCAGCAGCGCGTCGCCCGGAACTGCGACGTTTTCGAAATAGATTTCCGACGCGCAAAAGCCATCGACGGTCGGGTAATCGCGCCGCACGATCCCGGGTGATTTGGCGTCGATCAGGAACAGTTCCACGCCGCCGCGCTCACGCTGGCTGCCGCCGGTGCGCGCAGTGACCAGCAAATGGCTGGCCCATGGCGCGGCATAGACCACGCCCTTGTGGCCGTTCAGCACATAGCCCGCCCCATTGGCCTTGGCGGTGGTGCGCAGATTGGCAAGGTCAAACCGGCCTTGCGGTTCGGCATAGGCGAAGGCGATGGTGGCATTGCCGGCGATAATCTCGGGGATCATCGCATCCGCAATCGCGCTCCCTTCTGCGGAAAGAATGGCTGAATGCTTCAGCGCGCCGCCGCCGATCACGACGGTCTGCAGGTAAGGCTCGATCGCAATGACCTTGCCAAGCTCTTCCATCATGATGACGTTTTCCAGCGCGCCGCCGTCCATCCCGCCGTGCTTTTCAGCAAAGGGAGCGGACAGAATGCCCAGATCCTGCGCCAAGGCCCGCCAGATCCCGGGATCGCGCCCGTCGGTGCTGGCCAGCATCTTCTTGCGGCTCTCAAAATCATAGGTGTCAGCCAGAAAGCGCGCGAGCGTGTCGCGCAGCATATCCTGCGTTTCGGTGTAGGTGAAATCCATCGGAGTAGTCCTGTTTTATCAGCGGGTTAAAGACCCAGCACCAGCTTGGCGATGATGTTGCGCTGGATCTCGTTCGAGCCGCCGTAAATCGTGGTCTTGCGCGCGTTGAAATAGGTCGGCGCGGTGCGGTGGGCGTGATCCGGGCCGATCGGGTGTTCATTATCACCCTCGCCAAAGCCGCGGAAATAAGGCGCGCCATAATAGCCGACCGCCTCGAGGCTAAGCTCGGTCAGCCGCTGCTGGATTTCCGAACCCTTGATTTTGAGCAGGCTCGATTCCGGGCCAGGCCCCTTGCCGGCATTTTCACCGGAAAGGCTGCGCAATTCGGTAAATTCGAGCGCGGTGAGGTCCATCTCCAGCTCGGCGATCTTGCGGCGGAAGAACGGATTGGCGAGCAGCGGGCGATCCCCGTCAAGCTCGGTCCGGGCAATCGCCTTGACCTTTTCGATACCGCGCTTGGAACCGGCAACCCCGGCGATTCCGGTGCGTTCATGGGCGAGGAGGAACTTGGCGCAGGTCCAGCCCTTGTTCTCTTCATAGATCCGGTTGGCGATGGGAACGCGGACGTCCTCCAGCCACACCTTGTTGACCTCATGCTCGCCGCCCAGCGTGATGATCGGGCGCACGGTGATGCCGGGGGTCTTCATGTCGATCAGCAGGAAGCTGATCCCTTCCTGCTGTTTGCCCTCGGCATTGGTGCGCACCAGGAAAAAGCCCCAATCGGCGTGCTGGGCCATGGTGGTCCAGGTTTTCTGGCCGTTGACGATGTAATCGCTGCCATCCTGAACCGCTTTGGTGCGGAGCGAGGCAAGGTCTGAACCAGAGCCGGGTTCGGAATAGCCCTGGCACCACCAATCCTCACCTGAGAGGATCCGGGGGAGGTATTGGGCTTTTTGTTCAGGCGTGCCAAAAGTGTAGATAACTGGTCCGACCATGGCCAATCCGAACGGCATCAGGCGGATACAATCGGCCGCTGCGGTCTCTTCGGACCAGATGTACTTCTGAGTCGCGGTCCATCCGGTGCCGCCAAATTCGACCGGCCAGGCCGGGGCGACCCAGCCTTTCTTTGCCAGAATGCGGTGCCAGGAGAGGAAATCCTCCTTTGACAGCTCATCGCCCTCGTCCTGTTTGCCCCTTAGTTCCGTAGGGTAATTTTCTGCGATGAAACTGCGGACTTCCGATTGGAACGCCAGTTCTTCGGGGCTGAATTCTAGATCCACGGGCTTTCTCCGGATTACGAAGGGATGGACATCGGCACCGGTAAAGGTACCAAATGGAAACTGATAACCGACTGTGGATCAGCGTTTGACCCGCGACAAGATGGAATCGGAGAAGATGTTGGAGATCAAGGGCTCGGTTGCGGTGATCGGCGCGGGCGATCACATCGGTGCGGCGATTGTTCGCAAGTTTGCGGGCGAGGGTTTTGCGGTGCATGCCGGACGCCGCAATGGCGACAAGCTGGCAGCGCTGCTGGGCGATGGCGTGACCGGACGATCGCTTGATGCGCGGATCAGCGAGGACGTCGCGGCGTTTCTGGCCGAGGCTGAGGTGATTGCCCCGCTGGCGCTGGTGATCTTCAATGTCGGGGCCAATGTGCAATTCCCGCTGACCGAAACCAGCGACCGGGTGTTCCGCAAGGTCTGGGAAATGGCCTGCTTTGCCGGCTTTGCGACGATGCGAGAGGCGGCACGGATCATGCTGCCGCGCGGGGCGGGCAAGATCTTCGTCACCGGGGCCACCGCGGGCATGCGCGGGAATCCCGGCTATGCCGCGTTTTCCGCCGCCAAATCCGGCCTGCGCGCCACGGCGCAATCGGCTGCGCGTGAGCTTTGGCCGCAGGGAATTCATGTCGCCCATCTGGTAATCGATGCCGGGGTCGACACCGAATGGGTCCGTGCCCGGATTGCGGAACGGGAAGGGACGGAGGCAATGGCCAGCCTTGATCCAGACCGCCTGATGCCGCCTGCCGCCGTTGCCGATGCCTATTGGTCGCTGTTCAACCAGCCGCGATCCGCCTGGACATTCGAGCAGGAAATCCGCCCCTATGGAGAGACATGGTAATGGCACAAGCCGCTGAATTTCTGTTCGATTTTGGCAGCCCCAACGCCTATCTGGTCCACCGCGCCATCCCCGAAACAGAGGCGCGCGGGGCGGTGAAGTTCGATTACGTGCCAGTCCTGCTGGGCGGGATCTTCAAGGCGATCGGCAATCAATCACCGATGATGGCCTATGGGCATATCACCGCCAAACGCGATTATGACCGGCTTGAGGTGAAGCGGTTCATCACCAGACATGGCATAGACAGGTTCCAGATGAACCCGCATTTCCCGGTCAATACCCTGCTGATGATGCGCGGCGCAGTGGCGGCACAGCGGCTGGGGGTGGCACAGGCCTATAATGAGGCGATGTTTGCCGGGATGTGGGAACAGGGTCTGAAGCTTGACCTTGCCGATGTCTGGCACCGTGCACTCACCGAAGCGGGGCTGCCCGCCGATGCACTGGCTGAGGGTGCTGGCGATGATGCCAACAAGCAGCAACTGGTAGCCAACACCGCAAGCGCAGTGGAGCGCGGAGCATTTGGTTCGCCAACATTCTTCCTCGGGCAGGAAATGTGGTTCGGCAAGGAGCGGCTGCGCGATGTTGAAGAGGCAGCGCTGGGAGTGAAGTCATGACCGACTATCCGCTTCCCAACAATTCAACTGACCTTTCAGGCCGCGTCGCGTTGGTCACCGGCGCTTCCGCAGGCCTTGGCGCGCGCTTTGCTCGGGTGCTGGCCGCATCGGGTGCCAGGGTAGCGCTCTGCGCCCGGCGTATGGACCGGCTGGAGGCTCTGGCGGCAGAGAACAATGCGGCGGGCGGCGAGGCCATTGCGATCCAGATGGACGCCACCGATGCGGACTCACTGATCGCTGCGGTTGCCGCTGCCGAAGCCGCTTTCGGAACCGTCGATATTCTGGTCAACAACGCCGGAATTCCTGACGCCCAGCGCGCCCACAAGATGTCGACCCAATTGATTGATCAGGTCATCGGGGTCAATCTGCGCGGGCCTTATATCCTGTCATGCGAAGTGGCCCGGCGGCTGATCGCGGCGAAACTGCCGGGGCGGATGGTCAATATCAGCTCGGTCGCGCATTTCCGGTATGACGGCGGCGGCGCGGCGCTTTATGTGATCACCAAGACCGCGATTGCCCGGATGACCGAGGCGCTGAGCGTGGAGTGGGCGCATTACAACATCAACGTCAACTGCATCGCGCCCGGCATGTTCGAAACCGAAATGACCGATGGGATGTTCGAGCGGATGGGCGGCAGTCCGGCACAGCAGCTGCCGCACAAACGGGTGCCAGTTCCCGCGCAGCTCGATTCAACCTTGCTCTACCTCGTCGCCCCGGCCAGCGAATGCATCACTGGTGCGGTGATCCGGGTTGATGACGGGCAGGCTGCCCGGGTTCGGCTATGACGGAAACGCTGCGCCGCTTCGCTTTCACCTCTGTCCGGTTCCGCTTGCTCCATACTACCGCTGCGCTAACATGTCGGCTCTGAACCTTTTTAGGGGTAATTCTCGTGGGTGGATTCCTGATTGCGCTGGTTGTTGCAGTGTTCCTGTTCCTGCTGATGGGCGTGCGCGTCGTGCGGCAAGGCTATGTCTATACGATCGAGCGGCTGGGTAAGTTCACACTCGCCGCGCAGCCCGGACTGCATCTGATCATCCCGTTCATCGATCGGGTGGGCAACAAGATCAATGTGATGGAGCAGGTGCTCGATATTCCGGGGCAGGAAATCATCACCCGCGACAATGCGATGGTCGGGGTGGATGCGATCGTGTTCTTTCAGGTGCTCGATGCGGGCAAGGCGGCCTATGAAGTCTCCAACCTCTATGTTGCGATCATGCAGCTTACCACCACCAACCTGCGCACCGTAATGGGTTCGATGGACCTGGATGAGACGCTATCCAAGCGCGACGAGATCAACGCCAAGCTGTTGATCGTGATCGATCATGCGACTGCGCCCTGGGGGGTCAAGATCACCCGGATCGAGATCAAGGACATCCGCCCGCCCGCCGATATTTCCAACGCCATGGCCCGGCAGATGAAGGCCGAGCGTGAAAAGCGCGCCAACATCCTTGAGGCGGAAGGCGCCCGAGCCAGCGAGATTTTGCGTGCAGAGGGCGAAAAGCAGGGCCAGATCCTGCAGGCCGAAGGGCGCAAGGAAGCCGCCTTTCGCGATGCTGAGGCGCGCGAGCGGCTGGCCGAGGCTGAAGCGCGCGCGACGCTGGTGGTCTCCGAGGCGATTGCTACCTCCGGCACGCAGGCGCTCAACTATTTCGTCGCCCAGAAATACACTGAGGCGGTGGCCGCTTTCGCTACATCACCCAACGCCAAGACTATCCTGTTCCCCATTGAGGCAACCCAGCTAATCGGGACATTGGGCGGAATTGGTGAGCTGGTGAAGGACGCTCTGGCTGATCCGAAGGAGGCCAAGTGATGGACTGGCTTGAAACGCTTAATCCGCAATGGGGCTGGCTGGCGCTGGGACTGGTGCTGGCAATCGCCGAAATGGCGATCCCCGGTGTGTTTCTGATCTGGCTGGCCGGAGCCGCGCTGATAACCGGCGTGGTAACCTGGCTGGTTCCGATTGGCATGCCGCTACAAATTGTCTTGTTTGCGGTCTTGGCCATCGTCTCGGTCTTTGCTGGCAAGCGCTATCTGCGTGACAATCCGATCGATGCGGCAGACCCGATGATGAATGACCGGGGCGCGCGGCTGGTGGGTGAGAATGTGCTGGTTACCCATGTGATCGTGGGCGGCTCGGGCCGGGTCAAGCTGGGCGATAGCGAGTGGCTGGTGCATGGCCCCGATGCAGAACCGGGCACCCGGATGCGGGTTACGGGCCATGACGGCGCAGTGCTCCTTGTCGAACATCTCCATTAGACCCACATACTGATCTAAAGGAGTTCTCCATGGCCGACAAAATGCAGCTGACCGATGCCGAGTGGCGCGAGCGCTTGACGCCAGAGCAATATTCCGTGCTGCGCCAAGGCGGCACTGAGCGGGCCTTTGCCGGTGCCTTGGACGCAAACAAGGCGAGCGGCCTGTATATGTGCGCCGGCTGCGGAACGCCGCTGTTCGCATCGGACCACAAGTTCGATTCCGGGTCTGGCTGGCCCAGCTATACCGCCCCGGTCAGCAGCGCGGCGGTGGATGAACACCGCGATACCTCGCATGGCATGGTCCGCATCGAAGTGCGCTGTGCCAAATGCGAAGGCCATCTCGGCCATGTTTTCCCTGACGGGCCGGGGCCGGAAGGACTGCGCTATTGCATCAACAGCGCCAGTCTGGACTTCGAGCCGAAAGGCTGACTTGGGCAGTTTAAAAATCTCCCATTAACCCCCGGTTATAAATCGCCTATACAAGAGGCGAGAGCTTGGGGCGCTTTGCCCGGCGGAGGGAATAACCAGCCATATGGCACGTAAAGACGTCCGGCGCGGATCGCGCTCTGGCGGCCCGTCCGGGAAGCCTGCTCCCACCGGTTGGCGCAAATGGCTGCGCCGCATGTTCGTCTGGGGCGGCTCGCTGGGCTTGCTGGCACTGCTTAGCCTTGGCGTGGCGGTGGCGCTGGCTGCGCGCTCGCTGCCCAGTTACACTGAGTTGAAGAGCAGTCAGGCGGGGCAGATGATCGTAGTGCGCGCCCGCGACGGCACCGAGCTGGTCTCGCTTGGGCCAAGCTATGGCAAGTGGCTGCCGTTCTCGCAAATTCCGCAGCCGATGAAGGATGCGATGGTGGGCGTTGAGGATCGCCGCTTCCGCAGCCATATCGGGGTTGATCCGATCGGTCTTGTCCGTGCGATGTATATCTCTGTCAGCACCGGCAAATCGATGCGGGCAACCTCAACCATCACCCAGCAGTTGGCCCGCAACGTGTTCCTCAACAACAGCCGCACGGTGGGCCGCAAGGCCCGCGAAGCTGTGCTGGCAATGGCGCTGGAATCCAAATTCTCCAAGGATCAGATCCTCGAACTCTATCTCAACAAGGTCTATTTCGGCGGAGGCGCCTACGGGATCGATTCAGCCGCCCGCAAGTTCTATGGCCATCCGGGGACAGAGCTTAGCCTGCCAGAGGCTGCGATCATTGCCGGGCTTGTGAAAGCGCCATCGCGCTATTCGCCCACAGCTGACAAGCAAGCCGCAGTTGATCGTGCCACGGTTGTGCTGCGCGTGATGCAGTCCAATGGGGCGATCACAGCCGAGCAAGCCGTGGCAGCTGATCTTTCTCAAGTGAAATTTGCGCCTGAAAAGGGGCAGAACTCGGTCCGCTATTTTACCGATTGGGCGCTGCCGCAGCTTGATCTTCTGTTACCCGAAAACAGCGCGCCGATTGAGGTCTGGACCACGCTTGACGTGGGCATGCAGAACGCGGCGACTTCGGCGGTTGACGCCAATGTTCCAGCCGGCGCGCAAGGCGCTCTGGTCAGCCTTGATCGCACCGGAGCGGTGCTGGCGATGGTTGGCGGCACGGATTATGTCACCTCAAACTACAACCGGGCGACCAATGCTGTGCGCCAGCCCGGATCGGCGTGGAAGCTGTTCGTCTATCTGGCGGCACTTGAAGCTGGCTACACCCCCAACGATGAAGTGGTGGACGAGCCGGTGACGATTGAGGGCTGGAGCCCGCGCAATTCAGGCGGGACTTATGCGGGCAAGATCGATGTCCGCACCGCATTTGCCTATTCGAAGAACACCGTCGCAGCGCAGTTGGGCAACGAAGTGGGCTTCAGCGCCGTGGCGGCAATGGCGCGGCGGTTTGGCATAACCACGCCAATTACTACGGTGCCCTCGATGGTGCTGGGCACTTCGGACGTCCGGCTGATCGATATGACCCGGGCCTTCGCCGCGGTTTCGGCCAAGGGCGCGGCGGTTGAGCCGTTCGGCATTACCAAGGTCGTCACGACGGATGGCGATGTGCTTTACCAACGTGAAACCAAGCCCGGATCGCCGCTGGTTCCGGCCTATGTCGCCGCCGGGATTACCGATCTGCTGCAAAGCGCGGTAGCCACTGGCACTGGCCGGTCTGCGCAGATCGGGCGTCCGGTTGCGGGTAAAACCGGCACCACCACCTCGAACAAGGATGGCTGGTTCCTGGGCTTCTCGAGCGGGATCACCACTGGCGTGTGGATGGGCCGCGATGATGCCAAGCCGGTTGCTGGGCTGCAGGGGGGCGCCGCCCCGGCACGCGCCTTTGCCGCATATATGCGGGTGGCGGTTGCGGGCCGTCCGGTCGAGAAGTTCGATACCGAGGCCAAGCTGCCCGAATGGCAGCTTGAGCCTGATGACGAGGCCAATTTTGGCCAGCCCGGTGATTATTACTATACCGATGAACAGGGCAATCTGGTTGATCCGGGCAATCGCACCCGCGATCAAGAGCCTTATCAAGGTCCGGAAAACCAGGGCAACAATGATGGCTTGGTCGCGGTTCCCCAGCAGCCTGCTGCGGCAAATGACGATTTTCTGGATGAAGCCACCGGAGCTCGCCCGCCGCCGCAGTAGTTTGTCGACCAATATGAAAAGGGCCGCTTTCCCCGCACGGGAAAGCGGCCCTTTTGGTATGTGTGGAAAGCTATTTAGCGCAGCCGGATCGGAACATAGCCAGCAGGCCGCCCCGCGCGTTGGACCCGCAGCAGCACTGCAGGACGGTTCGCCCCGCGAGCAGCGCGAACTGCCGCCTCAAGCTCTGCCACAGTGGCAACATCACGGTAATTGGCCGAAAGGATGATGTCACCGCGCTGGAGACCCTTGGCCCCGGCATCGGACGATGCATCGACCACGCTTATCACAAGTCCGCGGGTTGTTTCGGGAGCACCCAACTGGCGGGCAATCTGCGCGGTTAGCGGCAGAACCGACAGGCCCATTGCCTTTTCGACGATCCCTTCACCCTGACGCTCGGGAGTGCGGTTGAACTGCTCCTCATTCTGCGGCTGTTCGGGGCTGAAATTCTGCTGGGCGAGCTCATCCTCAGTCGGACGTTTGCCCACGGTGGCGCTCAGCGTCATGCGCTTGCCATCGCGGATCAGTTCGATCGGGATCCGTTTGCCCGGCGCCGTATTGGCAACGATGAAGGATAGCGTCTGATCAGGGCTGACATCCTTGTTATCAACCTTCAGCACCACATCGCCTGCTTGCAGTCCGGCCGCTGCCGCTGCTTGTCCCGTCTGGACCGACTGGATGAATTCACCGCGTTTGTGCGATATTCCAAGAGAATCAGCCAGATCCTCATTCACCGGCTGGATCTGGACCCCCAGAAAGCCGCGCTCTATAGCTTGTCCTGCCTTGAGCTTTTCGACGATCGGCGCAGCAACTTCGGCTGGAATGGCAAAGCCGATCCCGACGCTGCCGCCAGTGGGTGAGAAGATCGCATTGTTGATGCCGATGACATTGCCCTTCATGTCAAACATCGGGCCACCGGAATTGCCCCGGTTGATCGAAGCATCGGTCTGCAAATAGCGGTCATAGGCGCTGCCCGAACCGGTCGCGCGATAGACCGCCGAGATAATCCCCGAAGTCACCGTTCCGCCAAGGCCAAAGGGATTGCCGATGGCAATCACCCAATCACCCACGCGGGCGCTGCGCGAATCGCCGAATTTGACGAATGGCATTACCTTGCCGGATTCGATCTTCAGCACCGCAAGATCAGACGCGGCGTCTCGGCCAATCAGCTTGGCCGGATATTCTGTGCCATCGGGCATGGTTACGGTGATCGATTCCACCTGACCGCGACCTTCTGCGGTAATCACGTGATTGTTTGTCACCACATAGCCATCGGGCGAGATGACAAAGCCTGATCCCAGTGACTGGGCTTCGCGCGTCTGCCCGCCCCCTCCATTGCCGCCATTCTCGCCCTGACCGCCGCCGAATAGATCGGCAAACGGCGTTCCGGCAAAGGGATTGCCCGTCTGGACCTTGATCCGTTGCCGGGTCGAAATATTGACCACTGCAGGCTGCAATTGCTGGGTCAGATCGGCAAAGCTGCCCGGCGCTCCGGCGCGGGGTGTCATGGCCTGAATTTGCGCGGCGTCGTTTTGTGCCACTTGCGCTCCCGCCGGAAAACCGGTGATCAGCGATAGGGCAGAGCCGCCCAGCAGCAGAGCAGTTGTTATTCCATAAGCATATCGCACGGGGTTCACGTCCTTTTGCTTTTTCAATGGGCAGCGTTGATGCGGTGCCCGGTCTAGCGCCTCTGTTCAGCCGAAATTCGATGAACTGCGCTTGAATGGAGGGTAATCAACGTCCTTTGAATTGGCGCAGATAATCATTGTCGGGCGAAAGGATGATCGTGCTGCTCGACTTTGCGTCGGGGTTCGAAAAGGTTGCGTCATAGCTCTTCATCGCGCGGTAGAAGTCATAGAAGCTCGCATCCTTGCCAAAACTGTCGGCGTAGATCTGCGAAGCACGCGCCTCTGCCTCGGCGGTGACGATCTGGGCGTTCTTCTGGCCCTGGGCACGGATGGTGGTTGCTTCCTGTTCGCGCGCGGCCTGCATCTTGGTGAAAGTGCTTTCCATCGCACCCTCGGGCAGATCGGCGCGCTTGATCCGTACATCGATGATCTGCGCGCCGTATTTGCGCGCTTCGACATCCAGCCCGGTGCGGATTTGCGCCATGGCTGCACCGCGTTCGGCTGTCAGCAGCGACTGGAACGTGCGCTTGCCCAGTTCCTGACGCAACACCGAGGTCAGGATTGGCTGGAGCTGTTCCTCCAGCTTTTCAGGCGTGCCTGCCGTGCGGACCATCTTGACCGGATCGATAATCCGGAACCGCGCATAGGCATCCACTTCCAGCCGCAACTGGTCGGTCGATAGCACCTGCTGGCGCTCCATATCGACCGACAATAACCTCCGGTCGATCCGCACCAGCCGCTCGATGAAGGGAATGCGCAGCGACAGGCCAGCCCCGGTCTGGCCGAAATCAGCCTTGGGCTTGAAGCGGTTGATGACCCGGACAGGCTCGCCCAGCCGGACCACGACGGCCTGTTCGGTTTCTGGCACTGCAACCACACTGGTCATCAGCCCAATAGCAACAGCCGCAATGGCGATCAGAGCGACGCGGTTGTCACGCAGACTTTCAAACATGGTCACTGTCCTCCAACTGCTGGAGCAGCAGCTGCAGCCTGCGCTCTGCGCCTGACTTCAGGAAGCGGGAGATAGGGGGTCACGCCATTGGCCTCGACCACCACCTTGTCATTGTTGCTCAACACCCGTTCCATCGTTTCATAATACATACGCCGCCGAGTAACCTCGGGGGCAAGCTTGTATTGGCCGTAAACCTTGTCGAAATTGGCAGCCTCGCCCTGCGCGCTGGCAATCTTCTGCTGGGCCCAAGCCTGGGCATTGCTAAGATCGCGTTGGGCATCCTGCTGCGCGGCGGTGACTTTCTGGAAGGCATCGATCACCTTTTCAGGCGGATCGGCCTTCTTGATTTCGACGCCCTGAACCAGCACGCCGGAACGGTAGGCATCCAGCACCGTCTGCATCCGCTGCCGCACATTCTGTTCGATCTGGCCGCGCCCGGCACCGCCCATCACACCGTTCAGCGCAACTTCCGCAACCGAGGCGCGCATCGCCGCTTCGGCCACTTCCTTCACCGTATCGCTGGGATCCTCGAGCTGGAATTTGTAGAGCTTCAGGTTCTTGATGTTCCAGCGGACCAGATAGCTAAGGTCGACCAGGTTCTGGTCGCTGGTCAGCATCAGCTTTTCCGCTTCGCCTTCGGGGATTGTTTCTCTCTTGATCGATGTGACATCAACTACGTCGACCGACTGGATTGGCCATGGCGCAGTTATCGAGACGCCAGAGCCGATCGTGCGCGAATATTTGCCAAAGGTTGTGACCACGCCTTCCTCGGTCGAGCCGAGCTGATGGGCTGAGGTGGAGAAGATCCACAGCAATGCCACGCCGCCTGCGATCAGCGGCATCCAGCTTTTGCCATCACGGCGCTGGGGCATGCGAGGGAAACCAGCTCCGCCGCCGCCGCCACCCGGGCGGTTGCCGCGCTGGCGGAAGATGTCTTCAATATTGGCGGAACGTCTGGGCGGAGCAGCATCGCCCCCGGATGACCAGGGATTGCGCGGGCCGTTTGGCGGCGGCACTGGCGAGGGTCCGTCTGGAGCAGCCTCACCATCATCGCCCGCAGCCGTTTCCGGCTCGGAAGGAGGATTGCCCTCGCCCTTGCCCTTATTGCCACCCCACGGGCTGCGACTACCGGCCATTGCCAATACGCTGCCCAAACTGAACCTGCCAAAACCACTCATGAATCAAGTTATAGGTATGGCTGGCGAACAAAAACAGTGCCCCCCCATGCTTTTTCCTTGCTAGGGGGTGGCGAGGTCTTTTTTGAGACTGGTCCGGAGCAACCATGAGCGAGCCTGATAGCACAACCGCAGTCTTGAAACGGGCCCTTCCGCCACTGGCCGGGGCACGGCTGCAATCGCTTCGGCTGACTGATGGTGTGGCCACGCTGGTGCTGGATGTCGCGGGATTGGACCGGCTGGAGCGTGACCGGCTGGAAATGTCGGTCAAGGATGCGTTGCGCGTGGTTGACGGTGTCAGGGAAGTCCGCGTGGCGATGACAGCTGACAAATCGCCTGAAAAGCCCCGTCCCCGGATCATCGCGGTTGGATCAGGCAAAGGCGGGGTCGGTAAATCGACGCTTTCCGCCAACCTTGCCGTAGCACTGGCGCGGATGGGCCGGAAAGTCGGTCTGGTCGATGCTGACATCTATGGCCCTTCGCAGCCGCGCCTCCTCGGTAATGAGGGCCAGAAGCCCACCGCCAGCGAGAAGAAGCTCAATCCGGTTCCCAGTAACTGGGGCGTGCCGGTGCTATCCATGGGCCATTTGATCGAGCCGGGCAAAGCGATCGCCTGGCGCGGGCCGATGGCGGGCAATGCGCTGGGCCAGCTGGTTGATGCGGAATGGGGCGATGTTGAGCTGCTGATCGTCGATTTGCCGCCGGGCACCGGGGACGTTCAACTGACGATGTTGCAGCGCCATAAGCCGGTGGGCGCGATAATCGTCTCTACTCCGCAGGATCTGGCGCTGATGGACGCAACGCGGGCGATGCAATTGTTTGAACAGGGCGGCGTTCCGGTCATCGGCATGGTCGAGAATATGTCCGGCTATGCGTGCCCCCATTGCGGCGAGGTTAGCGATCCGTTTGGCCAGGGCGGGGTTGAGGCTGCCGCCAAGGTGATGGGCCATGCCTTCCTTGGCCGCGTGCCGCTGGATCTATCGATCCGGTTAGATAGCGATGCAGGAAGACCCCCTGCCGCTGGGGATGGCCCGCAAGCAGAAGCCTTTGCTGCAATTGCCCGTAAGCTCGATACCTGGCTAGATAATCAGTGAAGATTACCCGGCGCGGGCTGTTTATCGGGGCTGGCGCCGCCGGCGGCCTGTTGCTCGGCTGGGTACTGACCCCGCGCAGTTTCGCGCCGCCGCTTGTTGCTGGCCGCGATGAAGTGGCTTTTGATGCTTGGCTCAAGATTGGCAATGATGGGGTGGTCACTGTTGCCGTTCCAGAGGTTGAGATGGGCCAGGGGGTGACCACTCTGATCCCGCAGATCATTGCTGCCGAACTGGGCGCGGACTGGCGGCAAATTGCGGTTGAACCTGCGCCGATCAGCGGAGCCTATGCCAATGCTGTGCTTGCCGCGCGGTGGTCAAAGCTGTGGATGCCGGCCTTTTCCGGGGCTGCAGCTGCACCCGGCAGCCTGCTCGCCACCCGGTTTGCGCAGAGTGAGGAATTCATGGTCGCCGCCGATGGGACCACTCTGGCTGCTTATGAAATGCCCGCCCGGATCGCTGCGGCCAGCGCACGGGCGATGCTGGCAATGGCTGCCGCAGCGCGCTGGGATGTGGCCTGGGAAGAATGCGAAGCGCAGGGCGGTTTTATCCTCCACGGCAAGAAGCGGCTGTCATTTGGCGAACTGGCCGAGGATGCGGCCAGCTACGATCCGCCAGACCCGGCAGTGGTGCGGGTGTTGCCACCAGCTGAGCGGCCTAGCGCCTTTCCCGCCGGATCAATCCCTGCCTACCCCCGGCTCGATCTGCCTGCCAAAGTTGATGGCAGCTATAGCTTTGCCGGCGATGTGCGCTTGCCCGATATGGTTTTCGCGGCGATCCGTCACGGCCCGATCGGTGAGGCAGAGCTGGCCGGGTTTGATGCGAGCGCCGCCAAAGGCGTGCAGGGCTTCCTCGGGCTTGTTCGGAACAAGCGATGGCTGGCGGCGGTGGCGCAGGACTGGTGGGGCGCAGAACGCGCGCTGAGCAAAGTCGCGCCACGCTTTACCGCGAAACATCGCGCCGAAAGCGGCCAGATCGAGCAGCTCCTGGGCGCTGCGGTGCGCAAGGGTGATGCAGTTCGGATCGCTGAACTGGGTGATCCAGATGCGGTTCTGACGGGCAAGTCTCTGTTTGCGCGCCATTATGGCGCCCGTCCAGCGCTTCATGCCACGCTCGAAACGGCTACTGCGACGGCGCGGTTCAAAGATGGCAAGCTTGAGCTTTGGCTTGCGAGCCAGGCACCCGCAGCGGCGCGGCTTGCGGCGGCCCGCGCGCTGGGCCTCAATCCGCGTGATGTGGTGCTTTATCCGATGCCTGCAGGCGGCAGTTTTGACCGGCGGCTGGAACACCAGCATGCAGTGGAAGCCGCGCTGATCGCCAAGCAGATCGGCAAGCCGGTGCAACTGGTCTGGTCGCGCTGGCAGGAACATCTCGCAGGGCTTGCTCGCACCCCGGTGGCCGCGGTGATGGCGGCGCGGCTGGCGCCGGATGGCTCCGTCACTGGCTGGAAGGCCCGGCTTGCGCTGCCCGCCACGACCTTTGAATTTGGTGCGCGATTGTTCGATGGAGACAGTCCGTATGATGCATTAAGCGCTCAGGATCAGGGCGATCCGTTGGCGGTGGAGGGTGCGGTGCCGGCCTATTCCATCCCCAATATGGCGGTCGATCATGTGCCTGCAGCGATCCCGCTGCCGACGGGAAGGATGCGCGGCAATGCGCATGGCTACACCTGCTTTTTCACCGAAGGCTTCGTTGATGAGCTGGCCCATGAGGCGGGGCGCGAGCCTCTGTCGTTCCGGATGGCGATGCTGGGGCAGGATCTGCGCCTCGCCAATTGTCTCCAACGCGCCGCCACGCTGGCAAGCTGGGACGGCGGCGTGGATGGCAGCGGGCAGGGGCTGGCCTGCCATGTGCTCGGAAGCGGCAGGATCGCGGTGGTCGCCGTTGCCCGCCGCGATGAAACCGGGATCAGGGTCGACAAGCTGACAGCCGTGGCGGACATCGGCCGGATTGTGAATGTCGATATCGCCCGCCAGCAGATCGAAGGCGGGTTGGTTTTCGGGCTTGGCCTCGCGGTCGGCTCAAGCACCGGCTATGCAGGCGGACTGCCGTTGACCGGGCGGCTGGGAATGCTGGGGCTGCCCCTTTTGGCAGATTGCCCCGAGATCGAGGTGGAGTTTATCGAAAGCACTGCCGAGCCCGCCGATCCGGGCGAGCTGGGCGTGGCGGTTGCTGCACCTGCAATTGCCAATGCGCTATTTTCTGCCACCGGCATCAGGTTACGCCAGTTGCCGCTGGTGTCTGAGGATTTCTGATGTTACCTGCCGGCCATCCCTCTGTCCGCACTGGCAAGATCGGGGTGCTGCTGGTCAACCTTGGCACGCCCGATGCGCCAACCCCCAAGGCAGTCAAGCGCTACCTGGGGCAATTCCTGTCAGATCGCCGCGTGGTCGAACTTCCGGCGCTGCTATGGCAGCCGATCCTGCGCGGGATCATCCTCAATACCAGACCTAAGAAATCGGCCCATGCCTATGCCCAGGTATGGAGCGATGAAGGATCGCCGCTGGCTGCGATCACTGCGGCGCAGGCGCGCGGGCTTCAAGCGCGGTTGGGTGACGGG
Organism: Novosphingobium sp.; assembly: GCA_031374105.1. Classification (GTDB taxonomy): domain Bacteria; phylum Pseudomonadota; class Alphaproteobacteria; order Sphingomonadales; family Sphingomonadaceae; genus Novosphingobium. The sequence goes on along the minus strand of JANMNP010000084.1, from coordinate 24,186 downwards.
GTGATGGTTGCCCATGCGATGCGCTATGGAAATCCTGCGCTGGGAGCTGAAGTGCAGCGCCTCAAGGACGCAGGCTGCGAGCGGATTCTGGTCGCGCCGCTCTATCCGCAGTATTCCGGCGCGACGACGGCTACTGCGGTCGATGCTTTGGGGGCGCAGCTAGCAAAGATGCGCTGGCAACCCGCGATCCGCACCCTGCCGCCCTATTATGATGATCCGATGCATATCGAGGCGCTGCACGCCGACACCGCCCGGCAACTTGCAGCCTTGCCGTTCGTGCCGGAAGTGCTGCTGCTCAGTTTTCACGGCATGCCGCTGCGGACTTTGCAACTCGGCGATCCCTATCACTGTCACTGCCGCAAGACCGCGCGGCTGCTGACCGAGGCGCTGGCGGGCGATTATCCGGCTTTACGGATTGAGGTCAGCTTTCAATCGCGCTTTGGACGCGCCAAATGGCTTGAGCCGGCGACCGATGCAGTGCTGGCGACTGAGGCAAAGAGCGGCACCCGCCGCCTCGCCATCGCCGCGCCCGGCTTTTCCGCAGATTGCCTTGAAACCCGCGAAGAGCTGGCCATCCGGGGCCGCGAGCAATTTGTTGAGGCGGGCGGAGAGGCCTTTGCAGTGCTTGATTGTCTCAACGATGGCGACGCAGGCATGGCGATGCTGGAGCATCTGGTCCGGCGCGAACTTCAGGGCTGGATTTAACTGCGCGATTAGTTTACATTGATGTCAGTAAGCAAGGAATCACTGATGGCAACGATCGCTTCCGATGTCCCCCGTTTCACCCATTGGTCACAGCGCCAGGCGGCTGATTCGCTGGCTCATATCCCCGGCGAGGATGGCTGGCCGATCTTTGGCACTACGTTGCGGATGCTGGCTGACCCGGCCGCCTATGGCAACCGGATGCGGAAAGAGTTCGGGAATGTCTGGCGCTCGCGCAGCTTTGGCAGCCGGCAGGTTTCACTGGTCGGGGCTGAAGCCAATGAGCTGGTGCTGTTTGACCGGGAGAAGATCTTCTCGTCCGAACAGGGCTGGGGGCCGATTCTCGATTTATTGTTCCCGCGCGGATTGATGCTGATGGATTTCGATCACCACCGGATTGATCGCCGCGCATTGTCGATCGCCTTCAAGCCCGAGCCGATGCGCCATTATGCTGATGCATTGAACCGCGGCATATCCGAACAGGTGGCGCTGTGGTCTGGCAAGCAGATGAAGTTCTACCCGGCGATCAAGAAGCTTACGCTTGATCTGGCCGCAGACAGCTTCCTTGGCGTGCCGCTGGGGCCGGAAGCTGACAAGATCAACAAGGCCTTCGTCGATATGGTCGCTGCATCTGTCGGGGTCGTGCGCAAGCCCTTGCCGTTCACCGCGATGGGCCGGGGGGCGGCGGGTCGCAAATTTCTGGTCGAATGGTTTACCAAGGAAACGATCCTCCGCCGCGAGGCCGGCGGCGGGCAAGACATGTTCAGCCAGTTCGCCACCGCCACCCGCGAAGATGGCTCACTGCTGCCAGTCGATGATGTGGTCGATCACATGATCTTTCTGATGATGGCAGCGCACGATACCATTACTTCGTCAGCCACCTCGCTGGTCTGGCTCCTCGCCAAGAACCCCGAATGGCAGGAAAAGCTGCGTGCCGAGGCGCTTGCCGTAACTGGAGGGGCAGGCCGGCCGTTGGCTTATGATGATCTTGGAAAGCTGGAACTGACCGAGATGGCATTCAAGGAATCGCTCCGGCTGATTCCGCCAGTACCCTCTACCCCGCGCCGGGCCATGAAGGATTTCACCTTTGGCGGCTATCGCATTCCGGCAGGATCGCAGGTCGGGATCAGCGCTTCGATGGTTCATCGGATGGAAGAATACTGGCCTGATCCGCAGAAGTTTGATCCGCTACGCTTCCTGCCTGCCGAAGTTGCCAAGCGGCACAAATACGCGTGGGTGCCGTTCGGCGGCGGGGCGCATATGTGCCTTGGGCTGCACTTTGCCTATATGCAGGTGAAGATCCTGATGGCCCAGATCCTGACGCGTTACACGATTGAGATTGAGCCGGGATATGCCCCGCAGTGGCAGCTCTTCCCGATCCCCAAGCCCAAGGACGGGCTGATCGTGACGTTCAAGCCGGTTTGAGGCGTCTCTGACTTCATAAAAACAAGAATGGCTTTGGTGGCCGGTTTCGCCTGTCAGGCAATTGCGGAAATTCAGTATCAGGGGCAGGGCCAACCCGGTCCTGCCCCTTCAACTTTTTAGCTAGTTGGAATTCGAACCCATTTGATGGTCCGAATGATCGGCGGTATCTGTTTTCTTGTCGCAGCAGCCTTTGCCATCTGCTTGCTTTTCGCAGCAGCATTTCTTCGCTGCAGGAGCAGGGGCGGGTTCTGCGGCATAAGCAACAGTGGGGAGAGCCAAGGCGACGGCGAGGCCCAATAGATATTTCTTCATGATATTTTCCTTGCTTGAATTTGCTATAAAATCAGGAGCAAGTTGCGCTTCGTGGCGGCGGTAGTGGCACTGTAACCAAGAGGCAGCCCAATCTGCTTACGGGCAGTTCGCGGTGGTTGTTGACCGCATAACCAAGTGCTTCCAGCGGCAAAGGGCTTGCCGCCAGAGTGGCAGCACAAGCAAGCATACAGTCATTCAACCTGACCAGCTGTTTATCGGAGTGGGGTTGCCCATCCATGCAAGGTTGCAATGCGAGAGATGTGTCTGCAGCAGCAGCTGGATTCATCGCCAACATACCGAGCGGCGCCAGTAACAGCGCTATGATTTGAGCCAGACGCAGCAACTTACATGCCATCTGCAACTTCTAGACGCGGTTCACTGACTTGGCAACGCAGCTTAAAGTCGTGGCTGGGTCTAGAAATCCACCGCGATTCCGTTTTTCACCCAGTCGCCATAGCGAGTGGGGGAAAGGCCACCCGGGTCTTCGTTCACCGCCGCAGCTTTGGGCTTTGGCACTGGGTCATTGCTCCAGTGCTCAGGCTTTGTGAACGGGGCAGGCCGCTTGGTGAGGCGCTTGGTCATGGCTGCATGATGGACCCGCTGGCGGCGCGATGCAATCTCCCCTAGGGGCAGCCGATGGATATTCCCGGCCTTCCCGCCCGCAAGGCTGCCTTGCGCCTTCATGATGCCGTGCTGCGCCGGGGTGAGACGCTGGATCAGGCCGCTGGCGGCGCACTGCTGGGTATTCGCGGCGATGCTGATCGCGCGCTGGCCCGGGCTTTGGCCGGAGAGAGTCTACGCTGGCTGACCGACCTTGATGAGCTGATCGACAGCGCGACCCGCCTGCCACTGGCCGATGATGCAAAGGCACGGGCGGTGCTGCGGCTGATGCTGGCGGGCTGGCTGCGGCTGGAAACCCCGCCCCATGCGGTGATCGCGACCGGGCTGGAACTGCTCCAAGGCGGGCCGCGGCGGCTGGCGCATGGGGTATTCTCAACCCTGGTCAAGCGCGCAGTCACGCTGCCCGATGCGCCGACATTGCCCGAGCCGGTGCTGGAGCGCTGGGGTATTCGCTCCGAAGCAATTGCCAAGGCGCTGGCCGTGCCGCCGCCGCTCGATCTGAGCTTGCGGGACTGGTCCGAAACTAAGCGCTGGGCGCAGGAGCTGGGCGGTGTTTCGCTGATGCCCGGCCATGTCCGTCTGCCGCGCGGCGAAGCAGTGGAACGGCTTGCAGGCTTTGCCGAAGGAGCCTGGTGGGTTCAGGATCTCGCTGCCAGCCTGCCTGCGCGGTTGCTAGGGGCAGGCGAAGGACGCCGCGTGCTCGATCTATGCGCCGCACCGGGAGGCAAGACCATGCAGCTTGCCGCCGCCGGGTGGCAAGTTACTGCGCTTGATGCCAGCGCCAAGCGGCTGGAACGGATGCAATCCAATCTTGACCGGACTGGCCTCAAGGCAACTCTGGTTCAGGGGGATATGCTGGATTGGGCTCCCGAGGCACACTTCGATGCCGTGCTTCTCGATGCGCCCTGCACTGCCACTGGCACCTGCCGCCGCCATCCCGATGTGCTCCACCGGATCGGCTTGCGCCAGATTACCGAGATGGCCGAATTGCAAAAGCGGCTGCTGGCGCGGGCTTCTGAGTGGGTCGCTCCGGGCGGGCGATTTATCTATGCGGTCTGCTCGCTGGAACAGGCGGAATGTGCCGGACAAGCCGGGCAGGTGGCGCTTGCCCCTGATCCTATTCAGGCGAGCGAACTTCCCGATGGGCTGGTGCCAACGCCAGATGGCTGGCTCCGCACTGACCCGGCAATGCTGGCCGATGCAGGTGGTCTTGATGGGTTCTTTGTTGCAAGATGGCGCAGAAACACCTGAGACACGATGGTTAACCAACAGCTACCTCAAGTTCACTTCAGTTTTTCCGCAAAGCTCTTGCGCAGCTTGGCTAGCTTGGGCGGGATCACTGCCAGGCAATAGGGATTGCGCTGGCCTTCGCCCTGCCAATATTCCTGATGGTAATCCTCAGCTGGATACCAGATCGCCGGTCCTTCGATGGTGGTGACAATCGGTTCGCTGCGATCGGTTTGGGCGCGAGCGATACCGGCTGCGGCCTCGGCGCGCTGCTCATCATCAAGCGGGAATATTGCCGAACGGTATTGCGTGCCGATGTCGCCGCCCTGGCGGTTAAGCTGGGTTGGGTCATGGGTTGCCATATTGATGTCGAGCAGATCGCCATACGATAGCAGCGCCGGATCGAAGCTGACGCGGATTGCCTCGGCATGGCCGGTGTCGCCGCCGCAAACCTGCTTGTAGGTCGGGTTTGGAACAGCGCCACCAATATAGCCGCTCTCCACGCCGATCACGCCGATTACATCGCGGAACACCGCCTCGGTGCACCAGAAGCAGCCGCCTGCGAAGATTGCCTGTGCCATGGAATGCCCTCATGTAATTGAAGTTTACCAGATAGGTAGCGCATCGGCGCTTGTCATCCCTCCGCACGGCCTTAACTTAGCAGCCAGAACAATTCCCCAGGAGAGACTCCATGCGCCGACTCATTGCCACCGCCGCCCTGACTCTAGCCTTTGCCTTGCCCTTTGCCGCAGCCCACGCCGCGCCTGCCGGCAAGAAGCATTCCAGCCATGTTGTGGCGATAAACCCCGCTCTGGCGGCAGCGGTCGCAGATCCGAAACGCAACGAGGATCGCGCACGCGATCAGTATCGCAAGCCAGCAGAAACGTTGAGCTTCTTCCAGGTTGGCCCCGAAATGAAGGTCGGTGAATATGCGCCCGGTGGCGGCTGGTATTCGCGGATGCTGGGGCTTTACCTTGGTCCGCGGGGCAAGCTGGTCGGGCTTTATTTTGATCCGACATCCGGCCCGTTCAATGAGACTGCTCAAAAGGGCATCCGGGATGGGGCGGCCAAGTATCCAGCCGATGTTGCGGGTTGGTCAGGTCAGCCTGCGGCGAATTTCGCGGCCTATCCGCTTGATGCATTGCCGCAGGGGGAGAAGGGCAGTTTCGACCGAATTCTGGTGATGCGGATGATGCATAATCTGCTTCGCTGGAACATCGCCGACCGCGAGATCAGGGCGATGCGCGACTTGCTCAAGCCAGACGGTATGATCGGGATAGAACAGCACCGCGCCCGGGCAACTGCGCCCTATAGCTATACCGATGGGTCCAAGGGCTATCTGCGCGAGGCCGATGTGATCCGCTTCATGGAATTCAATGGCTTTTCCTATGTGGGCAAGAGCGAAGCCAATGCGAATCCCAAAGACACCGCCGATCACGCAGACGGCGTCTGGCATCTGCCGCCGCAACTGCGCGGGGTGACGGACGAGGCTGAGAAGGCAAAGCTGCGGGCCATCGGTGAAAGCGACCGGATGACCCTGTTGTTCCGCAAGCGGCCATGATGCTAGGGGCGGCGGCATGACTATTCTGACCGCCGCCGCCCTGCAACTTTCCCTTGGCTCAGCCAATGAGGCTGAGAATATCGCTGCCGTTTCAGCGCTGGTCGAACAAGCAGCAAGCGCAGGCGCACAGCTTATCCTCCCGCCTGAGCTGTTTTCTGGTCCCTACTTCTGCAAGACCGAGGATGAGGCGCTGTTCGCCTTGGCCCGGCCGGTGGCAGAGCATCCCTCGGTCATTGCGATGCAGGCGCTGGCGAAGAAGCTCAAGGTAGCGATCCCGACCAGCTTTTTTGAACGTGATGGCCAGCATTATTACAACACTATCGCCATGATTGGCCCCGATGGCGAAATCATGGGCACATATCGCAAGAGCCACATTCCTGATGGACCGGGCTATGAGGAAAAATACTATTTCCGCCCCGGCAATGATGGCTTCAAGGTGTGGGACGTTTTCGGCGCGCGGATCGGTGTGGGGATCTGCTGGGACCAGTGGTATCCCGAATGCGCGCGGGTGATGGCGCTGATGGGGGCGGAGCTGCTGCTGTATCCTACGGCCATCGGAACCGAGCCATACGATGCCAATCTTGATACCAGCCGGATGTGGCGCCGCGCGATGCAGGGCCACGCGGTGTCGAACTGCATGCCGGTTATGGCCGCAAACCGGATTGGCATCGAGGACGGCCAGCGTTTCTATGGCCACAGCTTCATTGCCGATGAATGGGGTGATCTGGTTACGGAATTTGACGGTGACCAAAGCGGCGTATTGCTTGCCAGGCTTGATCTGGGCCGGGCAGCGATCCACCGGGCGGGCATGGGTTTTTTCCGCGACCGCCGCCCGCAGCTTTACAGCCGGATCAGCCAGGACATTTAGGCCATGCGGCATCGCTATCTGATCGCGCTGGGATCCAACCAGCGGCATCACCGCCATGGCCGCCCCGAACAGGTGCTGCGGGCCGCGCTGGCGGCGTTGGAGTTGCGGGAAATCAAGGTGAAAGGCGCCTCGCCGATCATAGCGAGCGCCCCTCTCGGTCCGTCTCTGCGCCGCTATGCCAATGGTGCGGCGGTGATAAAAACCAGCCTCGAGCCCGGCGATCTACTCGATGTTTTGCAGGACATAGAGGCCGCGTTCGGACGCCGCAGCGGCGGGCTGCGCTGGTCGGCCCGCGTGCTCGATCTGGATATTGTGCTCTGGAGCGGGGGCGCATTCGGATCGGCAAGGCTGACCGTTCCGCACCCGGCTTTTCGCGATCGGGATTTTGTCCTCTCTCCAGCTTTGGCCATCGCCGCTGACTGGCGCGACCCGATTAGCGGATTGTCGCTGCGCCAACTTCGCGCAAGGCTGACCAAGCGCTTGACCCAGCCCCGCCCGCTCCCTAGGTGACGGCGCGGTGGTGAGGGCCCTTAGCTCAGTCGGTAGAGCAACTGACTTTTAATCAGTAGGTCGCTGGTTCGAACCCAGCAGGGCTCACCACCCGAAATTCTGCCAGAATTATGGTGGATCGATGTGCATCTGATCCTGCATTACAATGCGACCAGCCGCGACGGCAGCCCGTTCTGGAATTATTGCCGCACAATGCAAGTGCCCGACAGTCTCACCGAAAAAGTCGAACTGTTCCGGCTTAATGGACAGATCTTCTGTGAGGACGACGAGTTATTCACCGAAACCAGCTGGTCAAAATCGGCTCCGTCCCGGTGCATCAACCTAACCTCATCACGCTCTAATGACCTACGGGCGCCGACAATTATGTGTCGACAATTATGTGTCGAGAGTCTCCTCATCATGATTCGGCTGACTGGGCAGGCCATAACCGAACCAGCCGATCAACTTGTATTGGATTGAATTGCACATTTCGCGGGTAGCGGGGGAGCCGTGCTGGAAGATATGATTGGGCAAATCTCTGATTGCGGGTAAGCGGCTGGTCGTCAGTAATGATTGCCGGGCGGCGATTGCATCGGGGGCAACCATGACGACGACCGAGATTTTCCTGATCGCGATGTTGCTGATCTTCGTGATCCCCTATCTGGTCTGGCGGCTGGGACGGACCGACTATTACGCGCCGCTGGTTGTGGTGCAGATCATCTGCGGCATTCTGCTTGGTCCAGGGGCGCTGGGGGCGATGTTCCCCGATTACTACGGCTTTGTTTTCTCACCGCAGGTGATCGGATCGCTTAACGGCATCGCCTGGTGGGCGGTGATGATTTTCGTCTGGATCGCGGGGGTGGAACTGGACATCGGCGAAGCTTGGGCGCGGCGCCGCGAGACGGGAATCACGGCTGGGTTGGCCCTGTTTGTACCCCTGGCGTTTGGCAGTGTGGCGGCGCTGCTGCTGCTCGACATGGGGGGCAACTGGATTGGACCAAAGGGCCAGACCTGGCAGTTTATTGCAGGCATCGGAATGGCCTGCGCAGTTACGGCGTTACCGATCCTGGTGCTGTTGATGGAAAAGCTTGAAATTCTGCGCGAGCCGATCGGCCAGCGGATCCTGCGCTATGCCAGCCTTGATGACATTGCCATCTGGGGCGTGCTGGCGATGCTCCTGCTCGATTGGGAGCGCATCGGGCGGCAGGGCGGATTTCTCGTGCTGTTCGGCGTGACGGCCTTTGCCTATCGCAAACTCATGCCCCGCATTGCCGAAAGTGATCGCTGGTATGTCAGCCTGATCTGGCTCGCGAGTTGTGGGTTTCTGGCCGATTGGGCAGGCTTGCATTACATGGTCGGAGCCTTCCTGTCGGGCGCGGTGACCGAGGCGCGCTGGTTCGATCAGGAACGGATGGATCGCTATCGCCAGACTGTCTTGCTGGCCTTCATGCCAGTTTTCTTCCTCAGCACCGGGCTGCGGACAAGTTGGGACATGGGCGGAACTATCGTGTTCGGCGCTGCTGCACTGCTGCTGGTCGCTTCGGTGGCGGGGAAACTGGCGGGCATTCAGATCGCCGGGCGGATCCTGAAATGGCAAGCCGGTGAGGCGTCGCTGATCGGCTGGCTGCTGCAAACCAAGGCCCTGATCATGATTATCTTCGTCAATATCCTGCTAGACAAAGGGATCATCACCAATGAAACATTTACCGCCTTGCTGGTGATGGCCGTCGCCAGCACGATGCTGACCATTCCGGTGGTCACGCCCAAACTGGCACGACTTGCGGACCTGCGCGGCAAGGCTGGCTGACCAGCTAGACTGACTGCGGCTCAGGGCTTGCAAGCGCGGAGCTTAAGTCGACGCTCTTTGCCAACCTAGCGGCACTTCAAGCGCCAACTACGATGACTTTTCGCCGTATCAAAGAGGTAGAGCCAGTCGGAAGTGGTGAGCTAGCAGTCCTTCGTTCCGGACTTGGCCTTGCGTATCTGCATCTCGGTCAGAATCGATGCCCCTAAGCGTGCCCTATTTTGTTGGCGGAGACGGAGAGATTCGAACTCTCGGTACCGAGTTATCAGTACGACGGTTTAGCAAACCGTTGGTTTCAGCCACTCACCCACGTCTCCGGATCGCAGCAGCGAGGGCGCGCTATAGCGAGGGGTTGCGGGGGCGGCAAGGGGTGGTTGGGCGAATTTACAGGCCGTGGCCGCAACTCGCTTGGCCGCAAAACCGACTCGGCTCATCGCCGGTTCATTGCCGCCATGCCAGCCTTCGATTCAAATGATCCCTTGGCATAGTTGGCGTGGCCGCAAATCGGCGGATGCTGCGATATTCAGGACGGACTTGATGATGATGCGGATCGGGACGACAATACGCGGATTGGCATTGGGGTTGCTTGGCGCTTTGGCCCTTGGCGGCGCGGTACCGGCAATGGCGCAGATCCAGACTGTGGACCCGGATAAGGCGATTGACGCGGATCTGGTCAAGCCCGCCACTGCGGCCGCGCCCAAAACTTCCTCTGCACCTTCGCCTAAAATCGGTGTTGATGCGGCCCCGATTGCCTCGGATGCTTCGCCTGCCGTTGCCGCCTCGCAAGCCGCGACAGCTCCTGCTGGGCAACCAGCTGCAACCTATAAGCAGGATGATCTGATCGGCGCGGCAGAGGGCGTGTTCGGCAAGGGTGCGCAAGGGCTGGCCACGATGATCCAGGATTTGCTCAAGAAACAGGGCGAGCCGAACGGCTACATCGTTGGCCGCGAAGGCGGCGGGGCGCTGATTGTCGGGCTGCGTTACGGCTCGGGCACGCTGTTCCACAAGGTTGAGGGCCAGCGCCCGGTTTACTGGACCGGGCCATCGATTGGCTTTGACGCCGGAGCCAATGCGGGCAACACTTTCGTGCTGGTCTACAACCTCTACAACACCGATGACCTGTACAAGCGCTTCCCGGCGGGCGAGGGGCAGGCCTATCTGGTCGGCGGTTTCAACGCCAGCTACATGCGCCGCGGCGACATTGTGCTGATCCCGATCCGGGTCGGCGCAGGCCTGCGGCTGGGAGTAAATGCCGGCTATATGAAGTTCTCTGTCAAGCAGAAATGGCTGCCGTTCTGAGAGCTTACCCCGCCGGATTAAGCGCCTTCAGACCGGTTTCCACGGCGGCCAGCCGTTCATCGGTGATCAGGCCATTTGAATAGGGCTGAAGCGCTTTGAGACTGAAGGCCTTGAAGCTTTCATAGGCCGGATGGGTCAGCAATCCAGGCAGCTGCTGATCGAGCACAGCCTTGCCCGCAGGCGCAGCGGCAATGTCGGCGATTGGCGTGTCGAGGTTCAGGCTGGCGGCGGTCGCCACAGCAGCAACAGGAGCGGTTGCGGCTTGCGGTGCAGCTTCTGTGGCAGCAATAGCGGAAACGGGGGCAAGCAGTGCAATACAAAATACAAACGCGCGCATGAAACTTCCTCGTGCTGGACAGACTTGCCGCCCCATATCGCGGGGGCCGGATTTTCCCAAGCGGGATTGTGCGGGCGGGACGGTTAAATGGGTTCGGGCGGGACATATCCCTGCTCGCCGCAATACCCATCACTCCCCCGCATCCACCAGCGCCTGCACCTGCCGATAAAACGCCTCGCGCGCTGCGGGCTGAGGGCCGCTATCGGCGCGGGGCCAGTTGGCGTTGGTGGCGATTACCAGCCTGCGTTTGGGATCGATGAAGATGCCTTGGCCGAAGATGCCCTGCGCAGAAACGCTGCCGTTATCGTAGGTCCACCACTGGAAGCCGTAACCGCGCCCGGCCTCGCCAGTTTCCTTCTGCTTGGTGGTCGCTTGGGCGAACCAGTCTGCCGGAACGATCTGGCTGTCGCCGGATTTTCCATTCGCCAGCACGAACAGGCCGAACCGGGCAAAATCGCGGGTAGCGGCCTGGATGCAGCATCCGGCGACCTCATGGCCCGTCTCACCCAGAATCCAGGTAGCTTTCTGCTCCATACCCGCTGGTTGCCAGATCTTGGCCTGAAGATACTGTGCCAGCGGCTGCTTGGTCGCTGAAGAAACCAGCACGCCAACCAGATTGGTCTCACCCGTATTGTAATGCCACACGGTGCCGGGCGGATGGGCGCGCGGCAGCTTGCGCAGATAGCTGACGGTGGCATCCATTCCGGGTTCGGGACTGGCGAAGAAGAACAACGATACGTCCGATTTGGGATCCTCATAATCCTCGTTCCAGCGCACCCCGGATGACATGGTCAGCAGCTGGCGGACGCTGACATCGTCATAGGCAGAGCCTTTAAGGCCGGGAATATAGGCCGAAACCTTGTCTTCCAGACTTTTGATCGATCCATCCTGCAATGCCGCACCGACCAGCGTGGAGGTGAAGGATTTGGCGACCGAAAAACTGGTCCAGCGGCCCTTTGCGTCAAACCCAAGGCCGTAGCGTTCGAACCGCAGCTTGCCGTCTTGCAGGATGACGATCGCGGATGAGCGCTGCGATGCCATATATTGTTCGATTCCCGGGATAGTTAAAGGCTGGCCCGGTGGCAGCGGCAGCGGCTTGGCAGCAGGGGACACTACACGCGAACCGGCCAGCATCGGCAACCGATCAGTTCCCCGAAACATGGCGTCGCGCTGGACTTGTGACCATGTCAGCACATCGGTATTGGTCGGTAGGGTCAAGAGGATGCCGCGCGTCTCTTTATCGAGACTGGCAAAGCCAAGGCCGGCAGCAGCAAGCACCAGAACCAGTGCGCCTAAAGTGATCGTCCGTTTACGCATAATACCCGCAACCTCTTTCAGCTCAATCTACGGTCGCGGCAGGCATATCGTGGGAGTTGTGAAAGCGAAAGGGGGCTGAAAATTCCCATTCCCCCTTGCCCCCGCACACTTCCCCCGGCTAGGGCCGCGCCATGCTTAGCACCCTGCCTCAACAGCCCGCCGATGCGCTGCTTGCGCTGATCAAACTCTATGCCGCTGACCCGCGCAGCGACAAGATTGACCTTGGGGTGGGGGTTTACCGCACCGGGCAGGGCGATACGCCGGTCTTCGGCGCGATCAAGGCGGCGGAGCAGCGGCTGATCGATACGCAGCGCTCCAAATCCTACCTCGGGCCAGAGGGCGACATGGGCTTTGTCCATGCGCTGATGCCCTATGTCTTCGGCGCCGAAGACCCCACATTTGGCGACCGGATTGACGGGATGCAAACCCCTGGCGGGACTGGCGCGGTGCGTCTGGCGGCGGCTTTGGCAAAGAAGGCGGGCGCGGTACGGATCTGGATGGGCACGCCCAGATGGCCCAACCATGCGCAGATCTATGCCGATCTGGGGCTTGAGCTGAAGGGCTTTGCCCATGCCACTGCGGCTGGCGTGACTGATATGGATGCCCTGCGCGGCGCGATTGCAGCGGCGGAGGCAGGCGATGCGATCCTGCTCCACGGCTGCTGCCACAACCCGAGCGGGATTGATTACAGCCACGCCGAGTGGGACGAGATTGCCGGTCTGGTGGCAGATGCCAAGCTGCTGCCGCTGCTGGACCTTGCCTATCAGGGGCTGGGGCAGGGGATGGAAGCGGACAGCTATGGCGTGCGCGCGGTGCTTGCCGCTGTGCCCGAAGCGGTGATCGCCTATAGCTGCGACAAGAACTTCGGGATGTACCGCGACCGGGTCGGCGCGGTCTATGTAATGGTGGCTGCGGTGGATCAGCTCGGCGCGGTGCTGTCCAACGGTCATTCGCTAGCCCGGGCAAGCTGGTCAATGCCGCCCGATCACGGCGCAGCAGCGGTGCGGATCATTCTGGAGGATGCGGGCCTTACCGCGATGTGGCTGGACGAGCTGGATACGATGCGCGCCCGGATGAATCAGGTGCGCCAGCGGCTGGCGGCAGCAGGTAAGGTTGGCTCGCTCGATCTGACTCCGCTGGGCGGTCAGAACGGACTGTTTTCGGTGTTGCCGCTGACTGGGGAGCAGATCCTTGCGCTGCGCTCGGATCACGGGATTTACATGGCAGGATCGGGCCGGCTCAACATTGCCGGGCTTAACATCGGCAACATCGACAAGTTCATTGCCGCGCTGGCAGATGTGACCAGCTAGGATGAACCGCCAACCGACGCTTGAAGGCGCGCTTCTGCTGCTGCGCCCCTTGCGCGAAGACGATTGGGACGCGCTGTTTGCCGTCGCTTCCGATCCGCTGGTGTGGGAACTTCATCCGGCCAATGACCGCTGGCAAGAGCCGGTGTTCCGCGAATACTTCGCCAATGCGCTGAAGTATCAAGGCGCGCTGGTGGTGATCGACAAGCATGTCCTGAGCTCCGCCGAAGGGGCCAGCGGTCAGATTATCGGCTCGTCACGGATGCAGTGGCATGACCCGGCGGATGGCGGATCGGTCGAGATTGGCTGGACGTTTCTGGCCCGCAGCCACTGGGGCGGAGAGTGCAACCGCGAGATGAAGCGGCTGATGCTTGGCCATGCGCTGCAATTTGTCGAACGGGTCGATTTTCAGGTCGGCGTAACCAATCTACGCTCGCGCCGGGCGATGGAAAAGATCGGCGGGCGTCTGACCGAGCGGACCAATACGGCCGAGATGGCGGGTGGTCCGGTGACGCATGTGATCTATGAGATCACGCGGGAGAGCTTTGCGGCGGGGCCGCTGTCGCAGTAGGTATTCTAACGCGGAGGCGCGGAGGGCGCGGAGGTGTTCCGGATGGGGCGAAGCCCTTCAAAAACAAAGATGCTTCCAAAGCTGCCTAGTCAGTAAATTGGATGATGGCTGCGCCGCAGTGCAACATTCTCCGCGCTCTCCACGCCTCCGCGTGAACCAACTCAGCCTCTGAGGCTTTGCATTCGCTGGAGGTAACGCGCCAGCACATCGATTTCGAGGTTTACCGCATCCCCTGCCTTTAGCCCGCCCAGCGTCGTAACATCGCCGGTGTGGGGGATGATGTTGAGCATGAAATGCGCTGCGCCATCGCTCTGGTCGGTAACATCGTTGACCGTCAGCGATACGCCATCGACGGTGACCGATCCTTTGGCGGCAATGAACGGCGCAATCACGGCGGGCGCGGCGACGATCAGCTGCCACGATCCGCCTGCTTGCGTTGCCGAAACGATCTGGCCGACCGCATCGACATGGCCAGTGACGATATGCCCGCCCAGCTCGTCGCCCAGCCGCAGCGCCTGTTCGAGGTTGATGGTTCGGCCGCCGGTCCATTGGCCGGGGACGGTGCAAGAGATTGTCTCGCCCGAAACATCTGCCGCGAACCAGGCGTCGCCTGCGGTGCCGCCGCGCTCCACCACGGTGAGGCAGACTCCCGAGCAGGCGATCGAGGCACCGATGGCAATGGTTGCAGGATCGAGCGGGCAGGCGACCACCACGCGCAGATCGCCTTGTTGGCGGGTTTCGCTGATCGTGCCGAGGGCGGTGACTATTCCGGTGAACATAAGGAGCGCTCGTAGACTTCCATTGTGTCGTTGCCAAGCTGGCGGCGGTCGGTGATTTGCCAGCGGCCATGGGCGGCTGAAAGATCGGTCAACCCGATGTCGACCAGCGCTGCCTTTCCGCCGCCGATCAGGATCGGGGCGCGGTAGAGCACCAGCCGGTCAACCAGATCCGCGCCAAGGAAAGCCGCCGCTGCGCCAGCACCGCCTTCGACCAGCAAATATTGAACATCCGGCATCGCACCAGTGATCTCGTGCGGGGAATGCAGCACGTTCCAGCCCTGCGACTCTGGCCATCCAGCTGGCGCTGGCCCGCGGGTCAGCACCCAGCGATCCGGGCTGCGCTGCTCCAGCCCGGGCAAGCGGACATCGAGGCCTGGGCTATCCGCGCGCAGTGTCCCGCCGCCGACCAGAATCGCATCGGACGAGGCTCGCAGCGCATGACCGTGAGCGCGGGCAGGCTCGCCAGTGATCCACTGGCTGGTCCCATTCGCCAGCGCGATCCCGCCATCAAGTGACATGGCAAGCTTAAGTGTGACATGCGGACGCGAAGCCGTGTGCCGCTTCAGATAGCCGGCCAGGCTTGCCTGACAGGCCGGGGAGGGCAGCAGCTCAGCTGCGATGTCCGCGGCATTGATTCGCGCGATACCCTGTCCCGCAGTCCTTGGATCAGGATCGCTGCAACCGATCACCACTCGCGTCAGACCGCTCCGCGCGATCATATCGGCGCAGGCCGGCCCGCGCGCGCTGGGATGGGCGCAGGGTTCAAGCGTTACATACAGCGTTGCGCCTTGCGCTGCGCTGCTTGCCTCAGCCAGCGCCACCGCCTCGGCATGCGGACGCCCGCCCGCCTGCGTCCAGCCGCGCCCGACGACTTTGCCTTCGCGGACAATGATCGCCGCGACCCCGGGATTGGGACGACTTAACGGACGCGCGCGCGCCGAAAGGCGCGCAGCGGCATCCAGCCAGCGGACATCATCAGTTCTGGGCAACCGGCACCTGTCGCTGGATCAGAGCATCGGCCTTGGCCTTGGCGGCAGCGGTTTCGGCTGCGCGATCAGATTGAGCCTGCTTTTCAATTCCATCGACATCCATACCAGAGGCCCGGCCGATCTTCTTGTAGATGTTGCGGACTGCCTCCTCACGCTGGGCTTGTTCGGCGGCTCGGGCTTCCTTGCGCTTCTGGTTGGCGATGTTTGAGGCGATGATTTCTGCGTCGCTGCGATCTGCGTGCCACGATGTGATATAGGTGATCTCTGCCTTGACGCGGGGCTTCTTCCAGCTCTCCTGGTTCATCACCGAGAACAGTCCGAATGTTGTCAGCCCGGCCAGGGCGGCAAAGCGCCAGCGGTTGCTGCCTGCCTGCTTGAACACAGTGCGGAAATCGGCAATCGCGCCGCCAGGATTGATATTGCGCCAATAGGACATAGTCCCAAGATAGGCCGAGCAGCGCCGCAGCGCTACAATTCAGTTGTAATCGACCGAAATTGGAATGCGCCCGCGAAAATTGCCGCCCTGATGCCCCTTCAGGTTTAATTGGCCGCCAAAGGTGAATTCCAAAGTGCCAGCGCTGTCCAGCAGCGGAAATGGCGGCAGATTGGTGACAAGATCGGTCAGCTCGGCACTGGTGCCATCAGGCGTGCTCATAGTCACCTGCCGGGGCAGATCGATGCGAACGGCTCGCTGGGGCGTGCCGGTAATCCGCCCGCGTCCTTGCACCGCCATGCCGCCCAGATCAATCATGCCGCCATCGGTGCGCTTGGCTCCGCTCTGCGGGTCAATTGCAGCGCTTCCAGCGCCGCTGCCGCCAATGGCCAATCGGCTGAATGAGAGGTCTGCATGGATCTCGATGCTTAGTGGCTGCTCGCCCGGGGCCGCTTGTTCTGAACCGAAGCACAGCCTGCAAGCCTCCTGACCCGCTGCTGGGGCGGTTAGCGATAGCAGCGCAAATACTGCAACAGGCAAGGGTAGCCGCACCATGCGCCGGGTCATCGGCCCAAAATGGTTAACAGGCAGTTAGGGTGATGCCCTTAGCCGAATGGAAGATACAGGCTCCGCCCCTCTTGTTTAAGCCAGCGGTTGGCCGCAGCCATATCACCATCATAGATTTCGCTCAGCAGAGCGTGAAAGCGCGGACTGTGATCAAAATGGACCAAATGCGCCACTTCATGTGCCACCACCGAGCGGCGGACAAACTCTGGTGCCATGATCAGCCGCCAGTTTATCCGGATCGTGCCGCCATGCGCGCAGCTGCCCCAGCGGCGTTTTGCGCTGGACAGCATCAGCCGGGGTGCGGTCTGCTGGGCGCGGGTGCAGAAGTAGGTGAGGTCTTGGGCCAGCACCCGCCGTGCCTCTGCTTCCAGCCAGCGGCGCAGGCGCGGGCCAAGGCTTTCAATCGGCCCGCCCAGCACCAGCGTGCCAGCCTCTTGCCGCACCCTGCGAGTTGTTCCTGCGGTGTGGCGCAGCTCCAGATGGGCACCGCAATAGGGGATCGGCGCGCCATCGGCGATTGTGATCGGGACGGGCAGTCTGGCCAATTGCAGCGCGAGCCAATCTGAGCGCTCCATCACAAAGGCCAGCGCTTCGGCGGTGCGGGTCCAGCGCGGCATGGTAATGCGGACTTCGCTGCCATCTGGAGCCAGACGCATGGAAAGCCTGCGTGATCGCTCCATCCGCTTGATCACTATCGGAAGCACCCGTCCGCCGACATTTACCTGCGGCAATTCTGCCGGGGAGCGGCGTAACCATTCAAGCATATGCCGGGCAATCAGGCATCGGGTGCCAGTTCCAATCCCGGTGGCAGGATTACGTGGTTTTCCAGCGGCCCGGCAATATCTTCGCTGATCGCTTTGCCGCGAACAGAAATACCCGCGCTATGGACAGTCTCGCGGCTGCCGCTGATCAAATAATGCCATTCGCGCAGCGGCTGGCCATCGGCGCGCAGCCGATAGGCGCAAGTCTGGGGCAGCCAATGCATCTCTGCGGCCAAGCGGGGCGTGAGGCGGATACAATCGGGCACATAGTTCCGGCGGTTTTTGTAGTCGCTGCAACGGCCTGCGTGGATATCAAGCAATTTGCAGGCGACGTTGGTGGGATAGATCGCGCCGCTATCCTCATCCTCAACCTTGTGGAGGCAGCATTGGCCGCAGCCGTCACACAGCGCCTCCCACTCGTCGCGGTTCAGCGATTCGATGGGTTTGGCCCAGAACGGCGAGGGCGCGTTCACTTCACCCACTTTGCCAGATCAGCGGCAACAGCATCCGGTCCCTTATCGACCGGAAGCATGCTTAGCGGCTTGCCATCCCGGTTCATCAGATAGGCGATCCGGCTGTGATCCATCAGATAGCCACCCGCGCTTTGTGCGCCCTTGGCGTAGTAGACCTTGAACGCCTTGGCTGCGCCATCAACTTGTGCGGCCGTCCCGGTAAGCCCAAGCAATCGGGGCGAGAATGCTGCGGCAAATTCACCAACTTTCTCTGGCGTGTCGCGGCCCGGATCAATCGAAATGAAAATCGGCTGGACATCCGCCGCGCGTGCCGGGTGGGTTTTTGCAAATTGCGAGAACCCCTGCATCATCGCGGCGACATCGGTCGGGCAGACATCGGGGCAAAAGGTGAAGCCGAAATAGACGATTCGGTACTTGCCCGCGAAATCATCCCATTTAACTGGCCTTCCAGCCTTGTCGGCCAAGGTGAACGGCCCACCAATCGTCGCTCCGGCCAGTGGCGGGGTTTCCATTGGATTGGGGCTGCCATTCGGCCCATCACAGGCGATCAGCATCAGAGCGAGGGCGATTGGGGCAATAAAAAGCTTCTTCATAGCGCAGCGGTTCATGCTCTGCTAAACCGCGCGGCGCAAGAAGCGGATTGGGCCGTTCGCTATCGTTGGGTGAGGCGCAATGCGTTTCCTCGCAACAGGAGAAGTCAAAGTGTTGAAGTCACGGGGGTTGTTGCTGGCCTTTTCAGTGCTGCTGGGCGCGTCGCTGGCCGCGCCAGCGCATGCTCAGTTTTCCGATAGCTACAAATTCCTCGAAGCTGTGCGCAAAAAAGAGGGTCAGGAAGTTACCGACAAGCTGGCCGAGCCGGGCACGACGATTATCAATACGCGCGATATCACCAGCGGCGAAACCGCGCTGCATATCGTCACTGGCCGCCGCGATCTTACCTGGATGAGCTTTCTGATCGGCAAGGGCGCCAATGTTAATGTTCGGGATGCCAAGGGGATCACGCCATTGGTTCAAGCCACCAACCTTGGTTTTCTCGAAGGGGTGGACTTGTTGATTGCCCAGAAGGCGCGCGTTGATGAAAGCAATAACGCCGGTGAAACCCCGCTGATAACGGCGGTTCACAATCGCAACACGCAGTTGATGCGGATGCTGCTCAAGGCTGGAGCCAATCCGGACCGGGCCGATAACTCAGGACGCTCAGCGCGGGATTATGCCCTGCTGGAGGGGAGCAACAGCCCCATGATCAATGAGATTTTGAACAGCGCCAAGGCAAAGAATCCGCTCGGCCAGACGCGTCAATCCTATGGCCCTTCGCTTTGAGCGCGGCGTAACCCATGGCCAAGTCCCTGGCAGACGCAACCCTGGACGAGCTGCGGCTGGCGCTGGCTCCGGCGATCGCCGATGCGGCGATATTTGATGGCTGGACAGACACTGCGGTCCGCAGCGCGGCAGCCAGCCGGGGCGTAAACCCTGATGTCGCAATGTTTGCTTTTCCGGGCGGTGCGATGGATCTGATCGGTGCTTGGATTGCCCGGATCGACCTGGATATGGTGGCGGCTCTGCCTGCCTCGCGGATTGGCAATCTGCCGATTCGTGAACGGATACGCACTCTTGTTCAGTTTCGGCTTGATGCGCTGGCCAGCCGCGAAGAGGCCCTGCGCCGCGCTCTGGCGATCATGGCGATGCCGCAAAATGTCCGCGCGTCGCTGAAGCTGGGCTGGCAAAGTGCCGATGCAATGTGGCGTCTGGCGGGTGATACAGCGACCGACTATAACCATTATACCAAGCGGATGACGCTGGGCAGTATCTATGCAGCGACGCTGGCGGTCTTCGCCCAGGACCAGAGCGACGATCATGCCGATACCCGCGCTTTCCTCGACCGGCGGATTGGTGATGTGATGCAGTTTGAAAAGACCAAGGCGCGGCTGCTGCGCCCGCGCGATGAACAGTTCAGCCTGGCCCGCCTGCTTGGGCGCTTGCGCTATCCGGCGCGATGAGATTGATTCACGCGGAGGCACGGAGACGCGGAGAAGAATTGTATTTGGCCGCAGGCCTCAATTTGCTCGCTTCGACCTCTCCACTTTCTGTGTAGTCAGGATTTCAGGGGGGCTTCACCCCGAACCAAGACCTCCTCCGCGTCTCCGCGCCTCCGCGTGATCCCCCTTTATGATCTCGGCCAATTATTGCGAATGACTTGCAATTAGCCATCGGTTCTGGCAGCGCCGGTGAATGACACTCGATCTGCTCCCGATTGGTCAGCCAGCCCGCATTACAGCGGTCGACTGGTCGCAATTGGTCGATGAAGAGGGGCAGCGGCTGCGCTCATTGGGTATCGATATCGGCACACAGGTGGCGGTGTCGCATCGCGGGGTCTTTGCAGGCCGGGATCCAATCGCAGTATCGGTTGGGCGGATGACTGTCGCGCTGCGCCGGGTTCATGCCCGTGCAATGGAAGTGGAACCGGCGTGAGCAAACACCGCTCTGCCGCGCTGGTCGGCAATCCCAATGCCGGCAAAAGCGCGCTGTTCAACGCGCTAACCGGCGCGCGGCAGAAGATCGCCAACTACCCGGGCGTCACCGTAGAGCGCAAGGCGGGGCGGCTGATCCTGCCATCAGGCGCGCCGATTGAACTGACCGATCTGCCCGGCAGCTATAGCTTGGCTACCACCAGCCCGGATGAAGAAGTAACCCGCAAGGTCATCCTCGGAGAGTTTCCGGGGGAATCCGCACCCGAAGTGCTGGTGGTTGTGCTCGATGCCTCGAACCTTGAACAACATCTGGTGTTCGCGCAGGAAGTAATTGCGCTGGGCCGGCCTACGGTGATCGCGCTCAACATGGTCGATCTTGCCGAGCGTGATGGGCTGGTGATTGATCCTGCCGCATTGGAAAGCGCGCTGGGTGTGCCCGTCGTCCCAACTGTTGCGGTGCGCCGCCGCGGCCTTGTCGAACTGGCTGAAGCGATTGGCGCGGCTGAAGAACGACAAGCCGAGCATCCCCGCCCGCATGTCGGAATGACAGAGCGGCGGCTTTCCGCCCATGCCATTGCCGATGGCGCGATTATCTCCGAAACCGCGCGCCACCGGCTGCACAGCAAGCTCGACCGGCTGTTCCTCCATCCCTGGCTTGGTCCGCTGATCCTGTTCGGGATGTTGTTCGTGGTGTTCCAGGCGGTTTTTGCCGGAGCGACGCCGTTTGCCGATGCGCTCCAGTCTGGGGTTGATCTGCTTTCCAGCGGGGTTCGCAGCGCCCTGCCACCCAGCCTGATCCGCGATCTGCTGACCGAAGGCATTCTCTCCGGGGTTGGCTCGGTGGTCGTATTCCTGCCGCAGATCGTGATCCTGTTCTTCTTCATTCTGGCGATGGAAGCATCGGGCTACATGGCCCGCGCCGCTTTTCTGATGGACCGGATGATGGCCAGCGTCGGACTGTCGGGGCGCAGCTTCATTCCGCTGCTGTCCAGCTTTGCCTGCGCCATTCCCGGGATCATGGCGACCCGCAGTATCTCTGACCCCAAGGACCGGCTGACCACGATCCTGATCGCCCCGCTGATGACCTGCTCGGCCCGGCTGCCGGTCTATACGGTGATCATTGCTGCGTTCATTCCCAGCCGCTCGGTTGGTTTTGGGATAGGGATGCAGGGGCTGGTCCTGCTCGGGCTATACGTCATCGGCATTATTGGCGCGATGGTGGTGGCGCTGGTGCTGCGCCGGTCTGTGACCAAAGGGGCGGCCTCGGGCTTCATCATGGAACTGCCCAAATACCAGCTGCCGACCATCAAGGATCTGGCGATCGGCCTGTGGCAACGCGCCTGGATTTTCCTGCGCCGTGCCGGCACGATAATCTTCATGGTCACGATAGTCCTTTGGTTGCTGCTTAATTTTCCGCGCGCCGGCGAGGGTGAGAATCAGGTCGATGCCTCGATCGCGGGCAAACTGGCCAATGGCCTTGCCGTGGTGGTCGAACCGATCGGCTTCAACCGGGATATTGCCCTGTCGCTGATCCCGGCAATGGCCGCGCGCGAAGTGGCAGTCGCCTCACTCGCCACGACTTATGCCGTCGCTGCCGAGGATGACGATCAGACTGCGCGCAAGCTTGGCGATGAGCTCAAAGCCCGCTGGAGCCTGCCCACCGCGCTGGCGTTCCTCGCCTGGTTTGTGTTCGCGCCGCAGTGCATGAGCACCATCGCTGTCACCCGCCGCGAAACAAACGGGTGGAAATGGCCCGTCTTCATGTTGCTCTATCTGTTCGCTCTCGCCTACATATTCGCGGGAATCACCTATTGGACCGCAGTGGCGCTGGGCCTTTAGGGATCACAAGTACGAGAGAGGCGAATTTCAAAATGGCAGGCAGCGTCAACAAGGTTATCATTGTCGGTAACCTCGGGGCAGATCCCGAAGTGAAGTCGTTCCAGAACGGCGGCAAAGTGTGCAATCTGCGGATTGCCACCTCGGAAAGCTGGAAGGACAAGAACACCGGCGAAAAGCAGGAACGCACCGAATGGCATTCGGTAGCGATCTTTTCCGAAGGTCTGGCTGGTGTCGCCGAGCGGTTCCTGCGCAAGGGCAGCAAGGTTTACATCGAAGGCCAGCTGCGCACCCGAAAGTGGCAGGACGCGCAAGGTCAGGATCGCTATTCAACCGAAGTCGTGCTGCAAGGCCCCGGTGCCACGTTGACCATGCTTGATGGCGCGCCAGGTAGCGGCGGTGGCGGCGGAGGCTCGTTAGGTGGCGGCGCGCGCAGCAGCGGTGGTGCTTCGGGCGGCGGCTGGAATCAGGGCGGCGGTGGCGGCGCACCCAGCGGCGGCGCGGGCGGTTTCGCCGATGATCTCGATGATGATATTCCGTTTTGAGTAATCTTCGTCCTCGGCCGAGCCGGGGACGACGCGCTAATCCGACTTCTTCAATGCCGCCAGCGCCGCAAACGGTCCCGCTTCTTCGGCATTCATCAACACCTCACGCCGCACCCGCGCGGCATCCGGCCCTTCGGCGAAGGGGTCTATCGCCAGCACCAGGCTTTGTGCGACAGCTTCACCAAGATCGAAAGCAGTGCCGGAGAACTCGATCTCGTCGAGCTCACTTGCTTCCAGCTCCAGCTCGTCATCGGGACTATATTGCCCTGCGGGAACGAACCGGAACGAAAGTTTTTCGCGGATCTGCACTGGCAGATCCTCGCCTGAAATCGCGCAGCTTTGGACGACGTCGGCGGTCAAAGTTCCCTCGGCGAGAACAGCCGCGCCATCCTTGGTCAGAGCCAGATTTGCCTCCAGCCGTGTTATCCCGACCAGTTCAAACCGCTTCGCCAGCGCGCCGCATTCCGCATCGCTAGCCACCAGTTTTACCGGCAACTCGTCGATCTGGCGGGTGTCCGCGATCCGGCTCAACTCACTCTCACTCATCGGACAATCTCGCCGGCCAGCAGTGCCTCCCCCGAAAGCCCGGCCAATTGCGCGGCCAACACCCAGATTTCGGCTGCGATTGCGTTGGGGCTGCCGTCCTTGATCAGGCTGACATTGCGCAATACCGCCTCGTGCAGAGCTTTATCGTCGGTTGCAGCCAGCGCTTCGCGATAGGCACCCAGCCTGCCCCCCAGCACACTCATCTGAACGCCCATATGCTTGCCGACCATCAGATCGCCGACGCCGCTTTCGCGCATCTGACCGTCCATATCCTCAACAAACAGTTCGGTCAGTCTGGCCGAAGCTGGGACAAGTTGCTCCTCGCGCTCCATCCGCAGCAGCACCAGCGCCAGCACCAAAGTGATCGCATCGAACCGGCCGGCCAGAGTATCGGCAATTCCGCCCTTGGCGTACCACTGCGGTTCGCGTGCGATCTCTACAACGCGGTGCCATAAGGGGCGCAGGCTGGCTCTGCTGTCTGAGCTGCGGCCCAGGAGGCGCGATAACATTGACACGGTTTGCAGGAGTCCCTTCATTCAGCCGGGATTAAACCCCCGGTGGCCAAGCGCCATTGCGATGTTCGGCAAGGGGCTTTAAGGCTTGGGCCGATATAGGACGGTGCACGGGGCAGGCAATGCCTCATCGTGGCAGCATCCGATCAATGGAGCGTTATGGCATGCAAGGTTTTGGACGAATTGGTTGGGCAGTGGCTATGGCAGCAGCGCTTGCGGGCGCCACCGGTTGCAGCTCAATCCGTGACCATCGCGGCTATCTGGTTGACGCTGCATTAATCGATTCAGTTCAGCCTGGGGTCGACAACCAGCTCTCTGTTGAGCGGACGCTTGGCAGGCCGACCTTTGTTAGCCAGTTTGGCGAGAAAGCGTGGTACTATGTATCGATCAACACCAAACAAGCCGCCTTCACCAACCCGCGCACCAAAGACCAGCTG
>JANMNP010000077.1:0-3114 GCA_031374105.1 Novosphingobium sp. | reverse complement strand
ATTCCTCCGCGCACCCGGAGCGCAGTTTTCGGGAGAAAACCTCGCGGTTTGCGTCCATCGTCATAGCTCCGGGCTTGCGGCACGATGGGCCCTGAAACAAGTTCAGGGTGACGAAATTGGTAAAAATTGGGAATATGCGATAACCGCTCCCCTAAAAAGGGGGCTTATGGGTTTTCTTGATCAAGATTCAGGAGTCACCCCCGCCGCATCAATTCCCGGACGAACCCGATCAGCCCGGTCTGGCGGGCGCGTTTCATCCGTTCGGCGGCGAGGATCTGTTTGATCTTGGCGAAGCAGACATCGATATCATCGTTGACGATGACGTAATCATAGCCGTCCCAATGGCTGATTTCGGCTTGGGCACGTTCCATCCGGGCTGCAATCACCTCAGCACTGTCGGTGCCGCGCCCGGTCAGGCGGCGTTCCAGTTCCACAAGGCTGGGGGGCAGCAGGAATACGCGGACCACATCAGTTTCGGCTTTCTGGTAAAGCTGCTGGGTGCCTTGCCAGTCAATATCGAACAGATAATCCTGCCCTTCCTTGAGCCCGGCGCGGATCTGGGCTTTGGGGGTGCCATAACAATGGCCGAAAACCTCTGCCCATTCGAGGAAATGCCCTGCTTCGACCATCGCCTCGAACCCGGCGCGTTCAGCAAAGAGGTAATCCTGCCCATCTACCTCGCCCGCACGGATCGGCCTGGTCGTTACCGAAACCGAGTTGCGGATGTCCGGATCATTCGCCAGCAGCATCCGTGCAAGCGTGGTCTTTCCAGCCCCTGACGGGGAGGAAAGTATGAACATAAGTCCGCGGCGCTGAAGTGTGTCGGTGGAAGCCATGTGCATTGATGGCGCATGGTAGGGCTGAAAATCAAGCCTTGGGCGTGGCTTTGCCCTCAGTTTCGGCCTTTGCCGCCTGTTTCGCGCGCTTGCGATCATACAGCGTCTTGGCCAATAGCCCGCCGCCGACCACAATCGCGCCCGGAACCGAGCGGGTTGCAATCCGCACTGCGGCTGCCCCGACCAGTCCGCCCAGCAACGTCGGACGCTTTTTGGGCTGGGCCGTGTCAGTTGGCAGCATCTTTCCAAGCGTCAGGTCAATCAGCCTGCCCCCACCGCGCCGAGCCAGATCAGCAATGATCTTGTCAGTTGCCACCAGCGTTACTTCTTGCGACCGAAATCGACACTGACAACGTTTGAGCCATCATCGGCCTTCGCCAAAGCGCTAGTCGCGGGCGAATCATTTTCCGCAATTTCATGCGGCTCAGGCTCAAGATCAGGCATGGCGGTCTGGAATTGCAGCCCGAAATCGACTGATGGATCAACGAATGCTGTGATTGCCGAAAAAGGCACCTGCAATTTTGAGGGAATCTGGTTGAACGACAGGCCGACCGAGAAGCCATCATCGTCCACCTTGAGGTCCCAGAATTTGTTCTGGATGACGATGGTCATCTCGTCAGGAAAGCGTTCCTTCAAATGGCTGGGGATCGAAACTCCCGAAGCGGTGGTCTTGAAGGTGATATAGAAGTGATGTTCGCCGGGCAGCATCCCGCCGCTTGCTGCCACTTCGCCCAGCACCCGGCCAACCACGGCGCGCAGGGCTTCTTGCACGATTTCATCATAGGGGATCAGGCTGTCAGGCGTGGTGTCGTTCATGGCCCTCAAGTGGCGTCACTGTGCCAGCGGGTCAAGGGTAAAGCGCTTGCGCCAGCCACTTTCCGGGCTATACGCCCAGCCTATGCGCGTAGCTTCATCTTCCGACAGAATCGGCCGTATCGCCCGCAAGACCCATGAGACCGACATTGCAGTCGAGGTGAACCTCGATGGCACCGGGGCCTATACGGTCTCAACCGGGATCGGCTTTCTCGATCACATGATCGAGCAGTTTTCGCGCCATTCACTGATCGATATTTCGTGCCATATCAAAGGCGATCTCCACGTCGATCAGCACCACACAACCGAAGACAGCGCTATCGCCATTGGTCAGGCCATTGCCGAGGCGCTGGACGACAAGGCCGGGATCGGGCGATATGGCATGGCCTATTCGCCGATGGACGAGGCTTTGTGCCGGGTCGCGCTGGATATCTCCGGGCGGCCCGTCCTGATCTGGAAGGCCGCTTTCAGCCAGCCGCGGCTGGGCGAGATGGATACCGAGCTGTTTGAACACTGGTTCCACTCGATTGCGCAAGCCGTTGGCATCACGCTGCATATCGAACTGCTTTATGGCAGCAACAATCACCACATCTGCGAAGGCATCTTCAAGGGCTTTGCCCGCGCGATGCGTTCAGCGGTAGAGCTTGATCCCCGCAAGGCTGGAGCGATCCCTTCAACCAAAGGCCAACTCGGTGGCTGAGACCGTCGCGCTGATTGATTACGGCGCGGGCAATCTCCAATCGGTGGCAAATGCCCTGAAAGCTGCGGGTGCAGAAGGCGTTGCGATCACCGCCGACCCGAATGTAGTGCGCGCCGCTGACCGGATCGTGCTGCCCGGGGTTGGCTCATTCAAAGCCTGCGCCGAAGGTTTGCACGCGATTCCGCAGCTTATCGAAGCCATGGCCGAGCGGGTGCAGGTTGGGGCCGCACCGTTCCTTGGGATTTGCGTGGGGATGCAGCTGCTCGCTACCAGGGGCGTCGAGCATGGAATCACGCAAGGCCTGGGCTGGATCGGCGGGGAGGTTCGCCGGATTGAAGTTACTGATAATGCAATCAAAGTTCCGCATATGGGCTGGAATGATGTCGGCCCGATGCCGCACGACGATGGCGCGGCTCTGATCGAACCGGGCGAGGCTTATTTCCTCCACAGCTACCATTTCCTGCCCGATGATGGCCGTCATATTGCGGCGTTGACCGATCACGGCGGCGGGATCATCGCGGCGGTGGCGCGGGACAATATTCTGGGCGTGCAGTTCCATCCGGAAAAGAGCCAGTCCTATGGACTGGCGCTGCTCGCCCGGTTTCTGGAGTGGAAGCCTTGATTGTGTCACAGAAAATCCTCCCCGAAACGGGGAGGGGGACCGCCAGCGTAGCTGGGGGTGGAGGGGGCTTTCCTCCGGCACACCATCGCGGAGTCGCGCCCAGACGAGGGCCCCCTCCACCACCCTGCGGGCGGTCCCCCTCC
>JANMNP010000064.1:0-19246 GCA_031374105.1 Novosphingobium sp. | reverse complement strand
CGAATGTGCAGCCTCGTGGAGCCATGACATTGCCCCGTTCAAGGGAGGTGAGAATGCCCACCGCGAATGGCTTGAGTGGACCACACCGAGAGCTTCCGGCGCCAAGCTCGATCTGGCCGCCTGCGTGATGGCGATGCGCGATACGCTGCCAGGGGACAGCATCATCTGCAACGGCGCGGGCAACTTTTCAGGCTGGTGGCACCGCTATTGGCATTATGAAAGCTTTCCCACCCAGCTTGCCCCCACCGCTGGCGCAATGGGCTATGGTGTTCCCGCCGCTGTTGCCGCCGCGAGACGTTTTCCGGAACAGACAATCATTGCACTGGCGGGCGATGGCGATTTTCTGATGAACGGACAGGAACTGGCCACCGCAGCGCAATATGGCTGCGATATGCTGGTGATTCTGGTCGATAATGGCGCTTATGGGACCATCCGGATGCATCAGGAGCGCGAGTTTCCGGGCCGGGTTTCGGGCACGGAACTGGCCAATCCTGATTTCGCGGCACTGGCGCGCGCATATGGCGGCTGGGCCTCGCGGGTTGAAACAACCGCCGAATTTGCCCCGACGCTAGCCGAGGCGATGCAGCATAAGGGGGTCCGCTTGCTGCACCTGATTACCGATATTGAGCAGCTCAGCGCGAGCGGTGCCACAGTTTCGGGGTTGCGGGCGAGAGGTTAGCGCTCTGACAGCGCCACAATGTAATCCCACTCCTCAGGCGTTATTGCAGCTACCGACAGCCGCGAGAGTTTTATCAGTTCGATCTCGGCCAGCTTGGGATCGGCCTTGATCTCTTTTAACGTAACCGTACGCTTGAGCTTGCGCACTGGCTTGACCTTGACCGCTGCCCAGCGGCCAGTGTCATCGGTCGGATCGGGGATCCCCGCCTTGCTGATCACCGCGATACCAACGATCTCCAGCCCGATGTTGGAGTGATAGAAAAACGCCTCGTCGCCCTCTTGCATCGCCATAAGGTTGTTACGGGCACGATAATTGCGAACCCCGTCCCAGGTGCCCTCGCCCTGTGCGATCAGATCATCCCAGCCATAAGCATCGGGTTCTGATTTCATCAGCCAATAGGATTTGATTTTGCTCATGTCAGGCTTTCGTGAAAAGGCTATGATCGCCCCTTAGATGCAACTTGCGGAAACGACTACAATGGAACTTGAGACCCTGCCAATCCTCTCGCTCAGCGACAATGCGGTGCATTTTTCTGCGGAAATCGGCGATAGCTTCAAGAGCTTCGGCTTTGCCCTGGTCAAGGATCACGGCATCAACCCGGCGTTGATCGCCCGCGCATGGCAGCTGACCGCGGATTTTTTTGCCCTGCCCGATGCGGAAAAGCGCGCATATTTCATCGAAGGCCAAGGCGGCGCGCGCGGCTTCACGCCGTTCGGCACCGAGATTGCCAAGGGCGCCAAGGCCCATGATTTGAAAGAATTCTGGCATGTCGGGCGTGATTTGCCTGCCGGTCATCCCCTGGCTGACAGCTCTATGCCCCCCAACATCTGGCCCACCCGCCCCGAAGCCTTCCGCGAGACTTTCGAGATGCTTTATGCAGAGTTTGACCGGGTAGGCGCGATCATCCTGTCGCGGATCGCCACCTACCTTGGGCTTGACGCCGATTGGTTCGATCCGGCAATCGAGGACGGCAATTCAGTGCTGCGCCTGCTCCATTACCCGCCGATCGATGATGCCACTGGCGGCGCGATCCGGGCTGGGGCGCATGAGGACATCAACCTTATCACGCTGCTGCTGGGAGCCGAGGAAGCCGGGCTTGAGCTTTTGACCAAGCAAGGCGAATGGATGGGCGTATTCCCGCCTGAAAGCGCACTGGTGGTCAATATCGGCGATATGCTGCAGCGGCTTACCAACCATGTGTTGCCATCAACCACGCACCGGGTGCGCAATCCAATGGGCGCTCGAGCCGGGTTCAGCCGCTATTCAATGCCCTACTTCCTGCACCTGCGCAGCGATTTTCCCTTCGTCACCCTGCCCGGCTGCATCACTGCGCAAAATCCGGACCGCTATCCAGTTTCAATCACGGCGGATGACTATCTACAGGAACGGCTTCGGGAAATCGGCCTCAAGAAATAGCGCCTGACAGCCAATTCATCGGGGATTAACGTAAATTTCAGCCGATGCGCGCATAAAGCCAATCAAGTGTATTGGCAGAGGACGCCATTGGTGTGGAAGTGATCGAACTTTCGGCAAGAACCGTTGAGAAGGAAAGCGAGCCCCTGCTGGGCCGCGCCAAGCGGGATATTGTTGCCCTGGGTATCGCTGCCGCAGCGATTATCATGTTCGTCGGCACCGGGGGATCTGTGCTTCCGCAGATAATCCGGGCGCTCAACGGCAGCGGCGCGGGACCAGACCGGCTGCTGACCAATGCGGTTCTGCTGAACATCGCGCTGGTTATCTTTGGATGGCGGCGCTACCGCGAACTGGCAGGCGAAGTCCATGAACGACGCCATGCTGAAGCCCATGCCCGGACCCTTGCCGAAATCGATCCGCTAACCGGCTGCCTCAACCGCCGCAGCATTGGTCCGGCCACCGATCAGCTGGTCGCAATAGCACAGGGTAGAGGTGAGGAAGTGGCCTTCCTGATGCTTGATATCGACAATTTCAAACTGATAAATGATGTCAATGGTCATGCCACTGGCGACATAATCCTGCGCGAAGTTGCCAGCCGAATCATCGCCGCAATGCCGCAAGGCTCGCTAGTAGCGCGGCTGGGCGGCGACGAATTTGCCTGCGTCACTCCGTTTGATCCAGCGCGCATTAGCCTGATTGACGAGCTGGCCGAGACGCTGATCAATGTTGCCGCCCTGCCAGTGGATGTCGGCGGTTCATCGCTTGGCACTTCGATCTCTGCAGGGATCACCCGCACTGGCAGCAATGACGGCGCTGAACAGGCCCAGACCCTGCTGCATATGGCCGATATCGCCATGTACCATGCCAAAAAACATGGCCGAAACCGCTATTTCTGGTTCGAACAATCGATGGAAGACGAACTGCGGTTCCGCGCCGAGCTTGAGGCCGGAATTCGCTGCGGAATCCCGTTGGGTGAATTCGTGCCCTATTATGAGCAACAAATCGACATCACCAGCGGCGAGCTGCTTGGCTTCGAAATGCTGGCCCGGTGGAATTCACCGGCAATGGGATTGATCAGCCCAGAAGTCTTCATTCCCATCGCCGAGGAAATCGGCGTCATCGCCGAACTTTCAGAAAGCGTAATTGGCCAAGCACTGGCTGACGCGCGCAAATGGAACCCCAAGTTGACCCTTTCGGTCAATATCTCACCCCTGCAATTGCGCGATCCATGGTTTGCACAAAAATTGCTCAAAATGCTGGTTGAGGCCAATTTCCCGCCCAGCCGGCTGGACGTTGAAATCACCGAAAGCTGCCTGCACGAAAACCTTGGCGTGGTCCGGTCGTTGATAACAAGCCTCAAGAATCAAGGGGTCAGTATCAGCCTTGATGATTTCGGCACGGGGTATAGTTCTCTCGCCCAGCTGCGCACTCTGCCATTTGACCGGATCAAGATTGACCGCAGTTTTGTTTCAACCCTCTCGGAAAACAGCGACAGCACAACCATCGTCCAGGCGATAACCTCGCTGGGAGAAGGACTGGGCTTGCCGATTACCGCCGAAGGGATTGAGAATGAGGAGGTGCTGCGTCATCTCCAAAAGCTCGGCTCCTTCAAAGGCCAGGGCTATCACTATGGGCGACCAGAAACCGCAGACCAAACAGCCGAGCGTCTAAACCTTCTTGGTATGCTGATGGACGCTAATGGCACCAATAGCCCGATTGACCCAGCAGTCGAAACGCCGGCTCCTCTGGACGCGACCCGCCGCAGAGCATAGAGGATCGCGCATTATGCGCGTCCCTTTCATCAAAATGCATGGCCTGGGCAACGATTTCGTCGTGCTCGATGGACGCACTCATGTGCTGCCTGCGTTGGACACCGCGCTAGCCCGCGCGATTGCAGATCGGCACACCGGAATCGGTTGCGACCAGTTGATCGTGATCGAACCATCAGACTGCGCCACCTTCAAGATGCGGATCTTCAACGCCAATGGCGGCGAAGTGGAAGCCTGCGGCAATGCAACCCGCGCAGTCGGCATGCTGCATGGGGAGCCCTCCACTATCGAGACACTTGGCGGCATTCTCGCCACTTCGCCTACGTCCGCTGGTGCATCGGTTGATATGGGTCTGCCACGCTTTGGCTGGGATGAAATTCCGCTGGCCTATGCGATGGACACGCTGACATTGCCAGTTGGCTGGGAAGAGCTGGATGCTCCAACTGCGGTCAATGTCGGCAATCCGCATGTGATCTTTTTCGTCGAGGACTGCGACGCGGTAGAGCTTGAACGGCTCGGCCCGTTGATCGAACACGATCCGCTGTTTCCGCAAGCAGTCAACGTCAATATAGCGACCATTACCAACCGATCGGCAATCCATTTGCGGGTATGGGAGCGTGGCGTGGGCCTTACGCTGGCTTGCGGCACTGGCGCCTGCGCGGCCGCAGTGGGCGCGATGCGGCGCGGGTTGGTGGAGCGCCGCGTAACTGTCACCCTGCCCGGCGGACCGCTTCAGATCGAATGGACCGAGGCGGGCCGGATCATAATGAGCGGCAGCGCCAGCGAATCGTTCCGCGGGGAGTTCGATCCAGAGATGCTGGGAATTCGTTGGTGACGGCCGAAGTCATTTCGCTGGGCTGCCGATTGAACCTGTCCGAAAGCGAGGAGCTGCGCGGGCTGTTGTCTGGCGCAGACGATCTGGTGGTAATCAACAGCTGCGCAGTAACCGCCGAGGCTGTCCGCCAGACCCGGCAGGCGATCCGTCGCGCGCGACGGGCCCGGCCGGGTGCACGGTTGCTCGTCACTGGATGTGCGGCTGAAATAGAGCGGGCGGCACTCTCCGCCATGCCTGAGGTTGACGGGCTGATCGCCAATGCCAGCAAGCTTGATCCGCGCAGCTGGAATGTCGCGCCTATGCCAATTGCGCCGAGCCAATCGCACACCCGTGCCTTCATCGCGGTGCAGAACGGCTGCGACCATGCCTGCACCTTTTGCGTAATCCCGCAAGGGCGCGGCCCCAGCCGTTCGCGTAGTGTCGGGGAAGTCGTCATTGACGTGCAACGCCATCTGGATTGCGGCGCGCGTGAAGTGGTGCTGACCGGAGTTGATGTCACCAGCTGGGGCCATGATCTACCCGGCGCGCCGCAACTGGGCGCGCTGGCTGCGGCGATCCTCAATGCCTGTCCAGCGCTGGGCCGGCTCAGGCTGTCCTCGCTCGATGGGGTAGAGATTGATCCGCTGTTGCTTGAGCTGCTTTGCAGCGAAGTCCGGGTCATGCCGCATGTCCATCTTTCGCTGCAATCGGGCGACGACATGATCCTCAAGCGGATGAAACGGCGGCATTCGCGCGCTGATGCCATTGATCTGGTCCGGACGCTGCGCATGGCCCGCGCCGATATTTCGATCGGCGCCGACATCATCGCCGGATTTCCGACCGAGGATGAAGCAATGCACGCCAACAACCGCTCGATCATCGCCGAGCTTGGCATCGTCCACGGCCATATCTTCCCCTATTCGCCCCGCCCCGGAACGCCAGCCGCGCGAATGCCGCAAATCGATCCGCGCCTTGTCCGCACCCGCGCCGCTGAATTGCGCGGCGATGTGGCAGAGGTCCGCGCGCGCTGGCTCGCCAGCCTGCTCAGTCAGCCGCAGCGCGTGCTTGCCGAGCGCGACGGGACAGGCCATGCGGAAAACTTCGCTCGGGTGCAGTTGGCGCCCGGCACAGTGCCCGGAACCATCGTGACTGTAACTCCTACCCGGATCATCGAAGGCCTGCTGGTATGACCGCTGAAAGCTGGTCAGAGCGGCTCGTAGGGGGCTTTCGCAAGACGTCAGAACTCCTGACAGAGAACCTTTCCGGCATCGCCTCAACCAGCAGGCTGGATGAGGCACAGCTGGATCACCTTGAAGACGCGCTGATCCTCTCTGACCTGGGTCCGCGCGCTGCGGCCAGGATCCGGGCACGACTGGCCGAGGGGCGGTTTGAGCGCGGCGTGGATGAGGCAACGATCCGTGAGGCTGTGGCCGAAGAAATCGCCGCGATCTTGCGTCCTGTAGCCAAGCCGCTGGAGGTCATCGCCTTTCCCCGCCCGCAGGTGATCTTGGTGATCGGGGTCAACGGATCGGGCAAGACCACTACCATCGCCAAGCTGGCGCATCTGTTCCAGGAGCAGGATTACGGCGTGATGCTGGCCGCTGGCGACACCTTCCGCGCCGCCGCGATCGAGCAGCTAGCGGTCTGGGCGGGCCGCTTGGGAGTGCCGATCATTCGCGGACCAGAAGGCGGCGATCCGGCCAGCGTGGTGTTCGATGGGGTTAAATTGGCGACCGAAAAGGGCATCGATGCGCTTATCGTCGATACCGCCGGGCGGCTCCACAACAAGCGCGAACTGATGGATGAGCTGAGCAAGATCCGCCGCGTGCTGGGCCGCCTCAACCCCGAGGCGCCGCATGATGTGGTGCTGGTTCTGGATGCCACCAATGGGCAGAACGCGCTGCAACAGATCGAGACATTCAAGGAAGTGGCCGGGGTAACCGGCATCATCATGACCAAGCTTGATGGCACCGCGCGCGGCGGCGTGCTGGTCGCGGCGGCAGAGCAATACGGCCTGCCAATCCATGCCATCGGCGTTGGCGAAAAGATCGACGATCTCCGCCCGTTCGATCCCGATCTTGTCGCCCGTGTTATTGCAGGAGTAACCCAATGAGTGCCGACAGTTCTGCGGATTTGTCCGCGAAGAAGCCCAAATCGGGCTGGCTCAACATCGCGGTCGATTACGGTCCCCTGTTAGTTTTTTTTGCAGTTTATAAGTACTATTCACCTTCCGGCGAAAAAAGCGGATTTGGCGAGATTTTTGCAGTTTTACGTGCAACAAGTTTTTTCATGGTATCTGCGATAATCGCGTTGGCAGTTTCTAAATTCAAACTTGGTCGAGTTTCACCAATGCTTTGGCTTTCAACAGCCTTAATTGTCATATTTGGTGGAATTACACTTTGGACTCAGAATCCCAAATGGATTCAACACAAACCTACCTTCGTATATCTGATTTTTGCCCTGTCTTTGATAATTGGACATTTAAAAGGGAAACCACTCCTAAAATATCTATTGGATGCAGCTTTTGAAGGATTAAACGACGCGGGCTGGATGAAGCTATCGAGAAATTGGGGCTATTTTTTCATCTTTCTCGCGGTTCTGAACGAGGGAATCATATTTTATGCAGATTGGGAGTATCCCGGTCCTTTTCTTCCCAATGAAAAAAATCCAGCGTTTGACCTGTGGATCGCCGCCAAATTGTGGGTTTTCATGCCGCTGTCGTTCCTGTTTACTTTCGTCCAGATTCCGATGCTGCTGCGACACGGCATGTCCGAAACCGCCGAGACAGAGCTTCTGTCCGACCCTCCACATGAGTGAGTAAAGCCCCTCCCCTTCAGGGGAGGGGTTGGAGTGGGGCCTGTCCTCCAGGTCATACCGTGAGGTGAGGCCCCACCCCACTGCGACTAGGCAGCAAGCTGCCAAGTCTCGCTGCCCCTCCCCTGAAGAGGAGGGACGACTGCGCAAAAGCCGTGACAAGCTGCGCCAATGCAGCGATAGACAATTGCATACTTCAATCCTGCAAAACTAGGGGAAAGACATGGCCAAATTTTTCGGAAATCTTCATCTGGTGCTCGTTACCGGGTTGGTGCTGGCACTCATCATGATGTGGCAGTTTGCCGGAACCGCCGCTGTGGACGTTAATTCGGTATTCCGCTGGCTGCACGTTTTCTTCGGCATCCTATGGATCGGCCTGCTTTATTATCTGAACTTCGTGCAGGTGCCGACCATGCCTTCAATCCCGGCCGAGATGAAGGGCGCGATTACCGGGCATATCGCTCCAAAAGTGTTCTTCTTCTTCCGCTGGTCTGCCTTGCTGACCGTGGTGACCGGATTGGTCGTGGCTTATGTCGGAGGCTATCTGCATCAGGCGATGAGCTTTTCGGGCGAAGGCAATGTCGCGCTGATCGGCCTTGGCATGTGGCTGGCGCTGATCATGGCGTTCAACGTGTGGTTCATCATCTGGCCCGCCCAGAAGAAAATCCTTGGGATTGTAGGGGCTTCGGCAGAGGAAAAAGCAGCCGCAGGCCCGCGCGCGTTGATGGCCAGCCGCACCAATCTGCTGCTGTCGCTGCCGATGCTCTATGCCATGGCGAGTGCAAATCTCGTAAACTAACCAATGATTTAAAGGCGCGGTGCCGCAGGGTGCCGCGTCTTTTTTTATGCCTGATCCAGCCGCTCCAGCCAGGCCTTGGCTTGCTTGGGCTCGCCCACCGCGCTTGCTGCAACCGGGCCGCGTGATGCCTCAAACTGCTCGTGCAAATCGAAGCGCGGCAGATCGAGCTTGTCGCGCACATCGTCGATCGATTGCCCAAGATCGCATAGATGTTCGACTACCGGAGCCGCAGCAGACTGGATATGCTTGTCCTTATTGTGGCCAAACAGACCCCAGACACCCCCCGCAGTTACCTGCAACGCAGCGATCAGAGCACTACGATACTCGGCCTCAAGCTCGGAACGCAGCACATCCATGCGCTCAAGCCGATCAGCCCGCGCCATCAGATCTCAACCTGACTACCCAGTTCCACCACACGGTTAGAGGGCAGCCGGAAAAACTCCATCGCGCTGGCCGCATTGCGCAACATCCAGGCGAACAGCTTTTCACGCCAGATCGCCATGCCCGGCTTGGACGATGCAATCAGCGTCTGGCGCGAGAGGAAGAAGCTGGTCTTCATCATCTCGAACGGCTCACCGCACATGGTCACGCCCTTGAGCGCAGCGGGAACATCAGTCTCTTCCAGAAAGCCGAACCGCAGAACCACGCGGTAGAAGCCCTGGCCCAGATCCTTGACCGAATAGCGCTCACACTCTTCGACATAGGGCACATCCTCTATCGAGACGGTCAGGATCACCACCCGGTCATGCAGAACCTTGTTGTGCTTGATATTGTGCAGCAGCGCAGACGGAACACCGGCGCTGGACGAGGCCATGAACACCGCCGTTCCCGCAACGCGCGCCGCGCTGGAATGCGCACTTTTGGCGAAGACCTCAATCGGGATGGAGCCCTCGGCCATATTCTGGCGCATCAATACCCGTCCGCGCGACCAACTGGTCAGCAGGGTGAATATCACCAGGCCAATCAGCAGCGGGAAATATCCGCCATCGGGCACCTTCAGCAGATTGGCACCAAGATAGGCAAAATCGACCAGGAAGAAGATCGACAGCAGCGGTATCGCCTTCCAGGCTGGCCACTTCCACAGGCTGACCAGCACGACGGTCAGCAGAACCGTATCGATAGCCATCGCACCTGTAACTGCGATACCATAGGCAGCAGCCAGATTGCTGGATGACTGGAAGAACAAAACCAGCGCCAGCACCATGATCATCAGCGCCCAATTGATCACCGGAATGTAGATCTGACCAGCAGCCGAGGCACTGGTGTGCTTGATCGTCATACGCGGAATAAAGCCCAGCTGAATCGCTTGCTGGGTAAGTGAGAACGCCCCGGTGATAACCGCCTGACTGGCGATGATCGTGGCCATGATCACCAGGAATACCACCGGAATCCGAACCATATCCGGCACCATCAGGAAGAACGGATCCTTGATCACTTCGGCTGCTTGTGCCGGGGCAAGGCTTAGCACCATAGCACCCTGGCCCATGTAATTGAGCATCAGCGCAGGCAACACGAACCAGATCCAGCCGATCGTGATCGGTCTGCGTCCGAAATGGCCCATATCGGCGTAAAGCGCCTCCGCCCCGGTGACGGCCAGCACCACCGAACCCATCGCGATAAAGGCACGGAAGCCGTCAACCATGAAGAAGCGCACGAAATTCAGCGGATTTATCGCCTCAAGGATGATCATCGGCATCTTGGCCAGATGCATCACGCCCAGAGCCGCCAGCGTGAGGAAATACAAAATCATGATCGGGCCGAACAGCGCGCCGACCTTGGCCGTTCCGCGCGACTGAATTGCAAATAGAGCGAACAGAATGAGCACCGCGATCGGTATGATCCAGCGCTCAAACCCGGGGTGAACATAGCTCAGCCCTTCGGTTGCCGATAGCACCGACATGGCAGGCGTAATCATGCTATCGCCATAGAACAGCGCGGTTGCAAAAACGCCCAGCAGAATGATTCCGGCCGACCATCTTTTCCCCGGAGATTCCCGGTTGATCAGCGCTAGCAACGCCAGACTTCCGCCCTCGCCCTTGTTGTCAGCGCGCATGATCGTCAGCGCATATTTGATCGTCACCACGATCATCATTGACCAGAACACCAGACTGAGCACGCCATAGATATGGGTGGGATCAACATCGATCTTATGATGACCGGCAAATGTTTCGCGGAAAGCATAGATCGGGCTGGTTCCGATATCGCCAAACACAACGCCAACCGCGCCGATGGTCAGCTTGGCCAGTCCACCACTGTGATGGCCGTGGCCGTCAGCGGTTTGGCCAGGCTTCTCTGCCGGGCTTGGGTCAACCGTGTCGCTCATGGTATCACGTGCCCCTGGCAGAACATATTGCTTCGCAGACCTTGTGGCAGCGTCAAGGCTTCAGCGCTTAGCAGCATGGCATGCCCCCCGCAACATAGCCTAGCTTGCGCCATTGGCGGCGATGAATTGATCGAGCCGGGCCAGCCGCTGGACCAGATCATCGCGCCACGCGGCATCCTTGGGCGAACGTGCGAGCAGTTCTGCCCACAGCACTCGCGCTTCACCCAGCCGGCCATTCTGCGCCAAAGCCAGCCCAAGAAAAAACGGCGGACCGGGATGGGCTGGCTGGGCATTGGCGGCGCGCTGATAGGCATAGAGGGAAGCTGGAGTAAGCGCTCCCTCGGCATGTCCGACCAGCGCGTTGCCTAGGGCCAGCCAGCCCTCGACATCATCGGGATTCTGCTCGACCGCACCCAGCAGAACACCCGCCGCATCGCCATACTGGCCGTTGCGAGCCATTGCATCGCCGATCACCAGCCAGTTGTTGGCACCCCCTGCGCTTGAATCCCGCAGCTGCTGACGAGCGGCAACCAGCGCTTCACTATTGGCGTTGGCACTGGCTTGGACAACTGACACCTTTGGCGCGCCGGGCTGGCCGGGGCTGCCTTGCAGGGCATAGCCCGCGATACCCAGCAACAGCGCCGCGCCAATCGCTTCCCAGCCACTGCGTGGAGCCTTTAGCAAAAACGCCAGCGCCGCGAAGGCAAGTGCCCCGAGCAGAATGACCATCGCCCAGCTCATGAGCCAGCCTTCCCTCTGAACCGGCGGCGGAGCAGCGCTGCGGCGAGCAACAGCAAGGCCAGTGGCGCTGCGAACAACGGCCAGGTCAAAGTGGTAACGCGCGGTGCATAGGAAACATAATCGCCGTAACGCTCAACCAACCAGGCGCGGACTGCTTCGGGCTCTTCGCCAGCAGCGATCCGCTGACGGACCTGGCTGCGCATATCACCAGCCATTGGCGCATCCGAATCGGCAATCGACTGGCTCTGACATTTGAGGCAGCGCAGCGTTTCCATCAGGCCTTGCGCCTTGGCCTCCAGCGCCGGATCATCGAGCTGGCGATAGGCGTAGGGCGCGGGCGGCAGGCTGTCTTGCGCCGCGACCGGGGCCGCGAAAGCCAGCATCAAGATCATCAACAGCCGCTTCATTGACCGGCCTTCTCAAGTTCCTGCAAAATCAGATCAATCTGATCGGGCCGGATTTCGCCGATATGCTGATAGCGGATGATCCCCCGCCCATCGACCACGAAGGTCTCAGGCACGCCGGATGAACCAATCCCCAGCTGGACCGCACTGACATCATCCGCCCCGATCCGGGTGAAGGGATTGCCATTGCGCGCCAGGAAAGCGGCAAGATCATCCCGCCGATCACGGATGGCGACACCGCTGATCTCAAACCCTTGCGATTGAAGATAGGCCAGTTGCGGTGCCTCCACCGCACAGGGAAGGCACCAACTGGCGAAGACATTAAGCAGCCGCGGCTTGCCGCCCACCATATCCGCCCGGGCCAGACCTGGGCGATCAGCGGCTGCGGCGGGAAGATTGAATTCAGGCAATTGTTTGCCAATCATCGCACTAGCGACATCACGATTGGCAGGACGAAGCAATCCAAATGCAACCAACGCGAAAAAGCCCGCAAATGCGGCCAGCGGCAACCACAGTGCCCACCGGAATTTGACCGCAGCCTCGCTCATCGCCCCTGCCTTTCACGGCGGAAGGCAATCTTTTCGCGGGCCATGATCCGGCGCAAATCGCTCAATACCCGGCCGATCAGCGCCAGCAATCCGCCCAGCGCAATCAGGATCCCGCCATACCAGATCATCGGCACGAACGGCTTCCACCACAGCCGCAGCTGCCAGCGGCCATCATCGGCCTCTTCGCCCAGCACAACGTACAGCTGGCCGTTCCAGCGCGTAACCAGCGCGGATTCGCTGGTCTGCTGGGGCGGAGTCCAGAAACTGCGGGCCTGCGGATGGAGTTCGGTTGGTGCAGTGCCCATGTAGCTGGCCTGCAATTTGCCCTCCAGCGCAGTCCAGTTGGGACCTGCGACGGGTTCGATCCGCTCAAGCTTGATCTGCCACGGGCCAACTTTGTGCGCCTCGCCAATTCGCGCCGCGACCAGCCGCTCAGTCGAAAAGGCACTGTCGCAGGCAATTCCGAACAGGGACACTGCGATCCCGAAATGGGCGAACACCATGCCCCAGGTCGGCAAGGGCGTGCGGCGCAAGTCACGACCCCTGAGCGGCATCAGGCTCGCCACCCCAAGACCCACCGCCAGCCCCATGCCAAGCAGCGGCAGCAAGCCGACATTGGCTTGGGATAGCAGGCCGATGACTACCAACACGACAAGCAGCGCCGGGACGACAAGAGTGGCACGAACTCGGGCAAAACTATCCCCGCGCCAGCGCAGCAGCGGCCCGATTGCCATGACCACCAGCATCGGCAGCACAAAAATCGCCGCCATCGGATTGAAATAGGGCGGTCCGACCGAAACCTTGGCTCCCAGCGACTCTGCCAGCAGCGGGTAAAGCGTGCCGATCAGCACGATGCCCAACGTGGCTGAAAGCATGACATTATTGACCACCAAAGCGCCTTCACGGCTGGTCACGGCAAAGCGCTCACCCTCAGTCACGGTTGAGGCGCGGAGTGCAAACAAGACCAAAGCCCCGCCGATATTGATCACCAGCAGGCCCAGGATGAAAGTGCCACGCTCCGGATCGACCGCGAAGGCATGAACGCTGGTCAAAATGCCCGAGCGCACCAGAAAAGTGCCGACCATCGACATCGAGAACGCCACCACGCCCAGCATCACGGTCCATGCCCGCAGTGCATTGCGCGCAGCCAGCACGCTGACCGAATGGAGCAGCGCCGTTGCCGCCAGCCACGGCATCAGGCTGGCGTTCTCAACCGGATCCCAGAACCACCAGCCGCCCCAGCCAAGTTCGTAATAGGCCCAATAGGAACCCGCCGCGATCCCCAGTGTCAGGAATATCCAGGCCCCCAGCACCCATGGCCGCATCGCCCGGGCAAAGGCGGGGCCAACTTCCCGCGTTACCAGCGCGCCAATCGCAAAGCTGAATGCCACCGACAGCCCGACGTAACCGAGGTAAAGCGTGGGCGGATGGAAGGCGAGGCCGGGATCCTGAAGCAGCGGGTTAAGCCCTTGCCCTTCTACTGCGGGAACCGGCAGACGCTCAAACGGGTTGGATGACAGCAGCAGGAAAGCATAAAACCCAAGACTGACAAATGCTTGCCCCGCCAATGTGGCCAGCATCGCAGGTTCTGGCAGGCGCCGCTCGACCAGCGCGACAAAGCCGCCAGCCAGGCCCATCACCGTCACCCACAGCAACATCGATCCTTCGTGATTGCCCCAGGTTCCGGCGAATTTATACAAAAACGGCTTGGCAGAATGCGAATTCGTCGCGATCAGTTTTACCGACAGATCAGTCTGACAGAACAGCACAATCAGCGCGGTAAAGGCCACAGCTGCCAGCAGACCCTGCACGATCGCCACCGGGCGAACGATGCCCGCCAGCCCCTGCCCGCGCTGCGTCAGCGACAATGCCCCTGCGATCAATTGCAGCCCCGCCAACGCAGCAGCCAGCCACAGTGCGGCAAGACCCAGCTCGGCGATCATCGTGTTTCAGCTACCGTTTGGCGGACCTGCTGCTGGGTCATATCCTTCATCTCGCGCGGGACATATTTCTCGTCATGCTTGGCGAGCAGATTGTCGGCCACAAATGTGCCGTCCGCGCCCAGCTTGCCCTCGGCCACCACGCCTGATCCTTCGACGAACAGTGAAGGAACGATCCCGCTGAAGCGCACCGGAACGCGGGCCTTGCCATCACCAACTACGAAATTGACGGTAACTCCGTCAGCAGCGGTTTTGAGCGAACCGCGCTCTACCATCCCGCCCAGTCGCACACCGCGGTCAGGATCAGGGCGGTCAGCAACAATCTCGCTCGGAACATAAAAATAGGAAGCCTGATTGCGCAGTGCCCATGCTGCCAGCAGGCCCGCGCCGATCAGCGCCGCCACCGCAATAAGCAGCAGGATCAGCCGCTGGTGCTTGGCCTTAAGGGCGTTCATTTGCCCCTCGACTTGTCACGCCGCGCCTCGGCCCGGCGCATCGCCAGCCAGCTCCAACCGATCATCAGCGCGGTTCCGCCAACGCCCAACGCATAGGCTGCGTAAACGAAGCTCCAGGGGTCAAGAACCTCGCGCATCGGCTATTCCATCGCCATACGGCGAAGCCGTGCATCAGCCTGAATGTCCGCCAGTATCGCCCGCATCCGGGCCAGCACGACCCCGCCGAAAATCAGCGAGAAACCGATGGTCGCCGCCAGCAACGGCCAGAGGAACGCAGCATCGATTGCCGATTTGCCCATGGTGATGCTGGGCGGCTGATGCAGGCTGTTCCACCACACCACCGAGCGGTTGATGATCGGCACATTGATCGCACCCACCAGCCCGAAAATGGCCGCAACCCGGCTGCTCCCCTGCCCATCACGCTGCGCTGCATCGGCCAGCGCCATATAACCGAAATAGAGGAACAACAGGATCAGCATGCTGGTCAGCCGCCCGTCCCATACCCACCAGCTGCCCCAAGCAGGACGGCCCCACAGCGAGCCGGTGGCAAGGCAGATCGCGGTATAGACCGCACCGGGCAGCGCGATTGCCCGCGCCGCTATACCCGCCAGTGGATGGCGCCAAACCAGCTCGACCAGGCTGGCAATCGCCAAAGCGGTCCATCCGCCCATCCCCAGCCAGGCTGAAGGGACGTGGATAAACAGAATGCGGACTGTTTCGCCCTGTAGCTGATCGGGCGGAACCCGCCACAGACCCCAGGCCAGCGCAGCACCAGCGATCACAATACCGCTCAGCAGCAGCAACGGTGTCAGCCACCGCGCGATGCGCAGAAAACGGGCGGGATTGGCGAAACCGTGCATCAAAATCCGGGTGTCTGAAGGTCTGCGCCCTTTGGCAGTTGCGGCCTGTTCCGGCAAGCGGGATTAGCGCCCGATCAGCTTCTGGGCCATCGCATCAGCAACCTGATCGGACGAGCGGCCAGACGCATCACTTTCCTGCCATATCGCAGTCAGCCGCGCCGGGATCTGTTCCAGCCTGGCGTGTACTTCCTTGATTGCGCAGTGCTGTCCCGATTGGCGCGCCAGATACTCCAGCGTCACCGCAATAATCCCGCCCGCATTGATCACATAATCCGGCGCATAAAGAACACCGCGTGCAGCCAAGTCCGGGCCATGGTCAGGCAGCGCAAGCTGGTTGTTGGCCCCGCCCGCCACGATCGGGGCATTGATCCGCGCGACGCCGCCATCGTCAAGGATTGCGCCCAGCGCATTGGGGCTGAATACGTCACAAGCGATATCCATTATCGCCTCTGCGGCTACCGCTGCACCGCCAAGCTCGCTGGCCAAACCAGCAGCACGTTCGGCGTTGATGTCGGCCAGGGTTAGCCTTGCACCGTCGCGGGCCAGCAGCCGCGCCAAGCCGCCGCCAACGCTGCCAGTGCCTTGCACCGCAACGTGGATGCCCGAAAGGCTATCCTTGCCAAGCTTATAGGCCACCGCCGCCTTGATGCCGTGATAAATACCGATAGCGGTAAACGGACCGGGATCACCGCCCGCAGCGCTGCTGTCTGCATTAGGCAGACCGGTGACGTGGCGCGTTTTCTGGGCCACCGCGACCATATCAGCCTCACCCATGCCAACATCCTCGGCGGTGACATAACGCCCGC
This sequence comes from Novosphingobium sp., assembly GCA_031374105.1. GTDB lineage: Bacteria > Pseudomonadota > Alphaproteobacteria > Sphingomonadales > Sphingomonadaceae > Novosphingobium. The sequence continues at coordinate 2,881 of JANMNP010000064.1, read as the reverse complement.
CCAGCCCCTCGATCGCATCGCCAAAAGCGGCCAGCATCGCCGGGGTTTTTGTGCGGCCCGTATCAGCAAGGATCACCGCCTTGCCCCCGCCCATCGGCAGACCCGCCATGGCGTTCTTGTAGCTCATGCCGCGTGACAGGCGCAGCGCATCGCGCATCGCCCGTCCGCCATCGGCATAGTGCCAGAACCGCGTTCCGCCGGCTCCAGGGCCAAGGTGGGTGGAGTGCAGCGCGACTATCGCAGTCAGCCCCGAGGCACGATCATGCACCAGCTGGACCAGCTCGTGATCGTCAAAATCGGGCTCTTCCCAGAAAGCGGGCACACGCACCTCCAATTGAGGCACGCCTATCGCTGAAAGACTGGGGCGACCGAGGGGTCTCGAACCCCCGACCTCCGGTACCACAAACCGGCGCTCTAACCAACTGAGCTACGGTCGCCATAGTCTTTGACGCATGCCAAGGTGCGGGCTGTTAGGGAGGGCAAAGCCTCACCGCAAGCGGCGATTAGCGCGGGTGCGGCCTGTTGCACAAGGCCTTGCGGTTTGGAAGTAAAAAGTTCGTGTCTGCGGCACAGACGTAATTTTCTTTCACAGCCCGATCGGATATGCCCAGCACGATGGAACGCTTAGACGAATCTTGCGCAGCCATGCTGCGCACCGCTCCCGGGATCCAGAAGGTGCCCACACCCTGGCTTGAATTGTTCATCCTGCGCAATTTCATAGAACCTGCGCAATGCGCTGCTTTGATTGATCTGATTGATGCAGGTCGCCGCCCCTCGACCATCGCGGATGCCAATGGTGACCATTACTTTCGAACCAGCGAGACCTGCGACCTTGACCATAATATTCCGGAAGTAGCCGCACTCGACGCCAAACTTGCGGCCCTTTGCGGCATCGAAGCCGTATATGGCGAGCCGCTTCAAGGGCAGCGATATGGCGCGGGGCAAGAATTCAAAGCCCATACCGATTACTTCGAGCCAGACGGCGCTGACTATCAGCGCTATTGCTCAGTGGCTGGCCAGCGGACCTGGACTTTCATGATCTACCTCAATCGCGTTGAAGCGGGCGGCGCGACCAGGTTCAAAATGATCGACAAGACAGTCCAGCCCGAACCGGGCAAGCTGCTTGCCTGGAACAACCGCCGCGCTGATGGCAGCGGCAATCCGGCAACGCTCCATCACGGGATGAAGGTTCGCAAGGGAACCAAATATGTTATCACCCGCTGGTACCGTGAGCGTGCCTGGGGATAATCTTGAATGTTGCAGCGCCAGCTTGGCGCGCCAATCAAATGTTAAAGCCATCCTGCTAGATCGCTAGGGAGTAATCCATACCTCGCGCCTTAAGCCGCTGAAATGCAGGACGAGGACGAGAGCAACCAGGGGCGAATAATGACGGCGGCAAGCAGGCGAGACAACTTATTTGATTCTGTAATCTCCGCGCCCTGCCCACAAAGGCGAAAAGTTGCCCGGAGCCGGGCGAACGCAATTGTTCAGGTTTCAAATGCCGCAGGATTCGCCACTTCGATGCTTGTAATTGATCTGTCGACGCACGGCTGCGGCATCCAGGGCGATGCCACATCAGCATTGCGGCTGGGCATGATCCTTGCGATCCGTCTTGATGATGAGCGGCCGGTTCAAGCAATAATCCGCTGGATTCGCGGTGAGGTTGCCGGGATTGAGTTTTTTCGTCCGATCACTGCCGATCAATCAGGCTGGCGCGCTTTGCTGGCGGACCAGAGTTTCTGACGAGGGACTGTTGAGATTCAGGCTTGTTGCATCAAAATCCTCCCGGGAACGGGGAGGTGCCCCGCCAGGGGCGGAGGGGCCGAAACCTCTCCGCTCGAAAATCATCCCAATCCGGAGAGCTAACGGCCCCTCCGTCAATCGCTAGGCGGCTGCCACCTCCCCGTTCCGGGGAGGATTTTGCGATACTCAACACAACCTAGAGAACACAAAAAAAGGCGGCCCGGAAGCCGCCCTTTTCAGTATTGCTCAAAGCTTTGAGACGCGACGTGCGTTCAGCCCTTCTTGAGCGAAAGTCCGCCAAACCGCTTGTTGAACTGGGCCACACGGCCACCTGCTTCAAGCTGACGCTGGCCGCCAGTCCATGCCGGGTGCGATGTTGGATCAATGTCGAGCACCAACGTGCCGCCTTCCTTGCCCCAGGTAGAGCGTGTTTCATACACGCTACCGTCGGTCATCTGCACCTTGATCATGTGATAGTCAGGATGGATATCGGCCTTCATCGGATTGGTCTTTCGTTGTGACCGGTTCCGACCGGCCTGAAAAGGAAGCGCGGCGCTTAGCCGGGAGCGCCTGCAAATGCAAGGGCCGTGTTGCGCGGCGGGTCGCCCGGAATCGGCGCGCCGAGATCGAGCAGCGCGTGCTGCAGCCACGACAGGTGGGTCTGCTCGCGGGCGATGATGTACTGGTAGGCGTTGTTGATGTCGTAGTCGGTGACGAAGGTGGCGACGTCCTCGTGGCGCATCAGCAACGCCGTGCGCTCGCGCAGGAACTCGGTCATCAGATCCGACAACGCGGCGGTGGTGGTCACGCTTTCTGCTTTTCCTTGCAGGTGATGCAGACGCGCGTCCACGGGATGGCGTTGAGGCGGGCTTCGGCAATCGGCTCGCCGCAGTCGCGGCACAGGCCGAAGGCGCCCTTTTCAATGCGCATCAGCGCTTCGTCGATCGCCTGCAGGATCTTGGCGTCGGTTTGCTTGAGGCGCAATTGAATGTGAACTTCGTTGTTGCCGGACGCCTGATCGGCCATGTCACCCTGGCGTCCGTTGTTGTGCTCCATTGAGTTCTGGAGTGAACTGAGGCCCGCTTCTTCCAGGAGCTCCGCCCGCTTCTTCAAGAGGGCATCCTTGTAGGACGATACG
>JANMNP010000042.1:0-16733 GCA_031374105.1 Novosphingobium sp. | reverse complement strand
GTCGCAGGCACGGCTGATGCGCGATGGCCCCGATGGACCGCACCGCAAGTTGCTGCCAGATGAGTATCCCCCCGAGCACATCTCAACTCTGGCCGGTCAATACCCGATGCTGACTTTGGTGGCAGGGGCTGTGGCAGGGGTAGCACTGGGAGCGCTTCTACCGCGCGCTTTCGGACGCAAGTTTAGCCGCCGGGCTTTTACTATCCTTACCGTTGCGGGCGAACTGGGACTTGCCGCAAGCCAACGGGCGCGGGTTGCGGCGGAACTGGCTGGTCGTCAGGGCACGACAAGGCTTAGCGAAGTGGGAGAAAACTTTTCGGAAAGCAGCGCCGGTTTGCGTCGCAGGGCCGGTCAGGTCGCCGGGTCCGCAGCAGGAGGCGTTCGATCTGTCGGGCTAACTTTGGCCAATGAAGCGATGAAACTGGCCACCCGCGCTCGGCGCTAGAGCCTGATGAAAAGCGCCCCTGCCCGATCCCAGCCACGCCGGTTATGGACTTCTATAGTCGATCAGTTCTAACGCTAGTCGCAGTAGATAAGTTCGGTCCGCTGGCCAGCTTCCGCCGAAAGCCGGGGTGCATCTGCTAAAATTCATCACTGTTCGGTGGTGCGGGCGGCGGGAATCGAACCCGCACTCCTCTCAGAACGGGATTTTGAATCCCGCGCGTCTACCAATTCCACCACGCCCGCATATTCCGCGCTGCTCAACTTGCCGCGCCCAACTTCGATTTTTTCAACATTGGGCCGGGCCTTAGCGGCCTACTCCAGATCCTTCAACCAGCCTTGAGCGCTCCAACCAAAAGTTTGTGGAGCTTTGAGTGCAGCACATCATTACCGGCCAAAACTTCACTATCACAGATCGGTTGTGATCGGCCGCGGAAATCGGTCACGAAACCGCCTGCCTCGCGCACCAGCAAGCAGCCCGCAGCAGTATCCCATAGCGATAGGTCTGTTTCCCAAAATCCATCAAAACGTCCAGCGGCGACCCATGCCAGATCAAGCGCTGCCGAGCCGAACCGACGAATTCCGGCAACTTCCGGGCCAATAGCGCTATAGATTTTACTCCATTCAGCCCCATCACCCCGTCCCGCGAAAGGTATCCCAGTGGCAATCAGGCTTTCATCGAGATGGCGGCGGCCCGAAACCCGCAATCGGCGATCCTGAAGCCAGGCTCCGCGAGTCTTTTCGGCCCAAAAGCTTTCATCTGTGATTGGCTGATAAACCAGCGCTGTTGTCACATCGCCCCAGCCACTGCCATCGAGGCGCGGCTCTTGCACCGCGATTGAAATTGCGAAGTGAGGGATGCCGTGGAGGAAGTTGGAGGTGCCATCGAGCGGATCAACCACCCAGCGCGGTTTGGTAGGATCGCCCTCGATCTCGCCCGATTCTTCCAGCAAGAAGCCCCAATCGGGCCGGGCTGCCCTCAGTTCCTCCCAAATCGTCCGCTCGGCTGCATGATCGGCCTTGGAGACGAAATCAGACGGACCCTTGCGGCTGACCTGTAGATGCTCAACCTCGCCAAAGTCGCGGCGCAGGCGCTGCCCAGCCTTGCGGGCAGCCTTTTCCATAACGCGAACGATGCCAGAGACAATTGCCATGACTTAGCTCAGCCCACCTTTCCGACATAGGTGCGCTCATAGACATCGACGATGATCCTTGTGCCTGCGCCGATAAAGGGCGGCACCATCACGCGCACGCCATTGTCGAGGATCGCGGGTTTGAAGCTGGACGAGGCGGTTTGCCCCTTCACCACGGCATCAGCCTCGACAACCGTGGCTTCGATCTGCTCGGGCAGTTCGACACTGATCGGGCGCTCTTCCCACAGTTCCAGCACCACATCCATGCCGTCCTGCAGAAACGCAGCAGCATCGCCGAGCAAGTCGGCGGGCAGTGTAATCTGCTCGTAATTGTCCTTGTCCATGAACACCAGCATATCGCCATCGGTGTAGAGATACTGGAAGTCCTTGGTATCTAGGCGGACCTTTTCGATCGTATCCTGGCTGCGGAAGCGAACGTTGGTCTTGCGGCCATCGATCAGATTCTTCATCTCAACCTGCATGAAGGCTCCGCCCTTGCCTGGCTGGGTGTGCTGGATCTTGGCAACTTTCCAGATGCCTTTTTCATATTCCAGAATATTGCCGGGACGAATGTCCACGCCGCTGATCTTCATGGGGGATGCCTTTGATTGTGAAAGAGCGGGAGATACGAAAGGCGCGCCCTTAGCGCGAGGCGAGCGCGGCGGCAAGCTATGTGACATTGTCTGAGCCGTTCATTTCCTGCTAAGCTTTATAGCACCATGAGCCATTCGATGAAGTCTATCCTCCCACTGCTTGCCGCGCTGGCCGCCGGCGCTGCCATTGCTGCACCCGGTGGGCCTATCGCCACTCTGCAGCTTGGCACCTATGTTTGTGAGCTACCGGGAGATGCTACAGGCCCAGCAGGACTTCGAGTGCCAGATCAGGACTTCGCGATCATCAACGCCTCAAGCTATGCCTCCGCTGGCGGGCGCGGTTCCTATCTGCTGACCGGAGACACTGTGGCAGTGACTAGCGGCCCCAAAAAAGGTCAGCGCTTTACCCGTATTTCAAACAGCTTCCTGCGTTTGATCGATGCCAATGGCACTGACAGTCCGCTGCGCTGCATCAGGCAGGTTACCAATAACCGCTAAGGAATTGCGCGCGATACTGCCCGCCTGGTCCAGACATAAAGCCATGCCACAGCAGCGACAAATGTCAGCAGCCCCAGCGTCGGCGCCCAGGGATTCTCGCTCACAACGGCCAGAGCATCAGGACTTCCCGTCCACGCCGCGATTCCGGCAAAGGCCACCCCGAACAGGCTTTCGCCAACAATCAGGCCAGTAGCCGCCAGCACGCCCATCCGTTCGGCAAAGGCAGCATCGGACTGGCGCGCGGCCCAGCGATTATAATAATAGCCAATCGCCGCACCGACCGGAATAAGCACTGTAAGTGCCAGCGGCAGATAGATGCCCATACCCACAGCCAGCGGCGGCAGGCTGCCGCGCTTTGACTTGCGCAGCAATTCATCGGCAAGCACCACCACTGCGCCGATGGCAGCCCCGATCCCAATCAGCTGCCAATCCAGATCGCCGCCCAGCACGCCTTGTGCAATCGCAGTTATCAAGGCTGCTTGGGGCGCGGCCAGCGCATCTGGTCCGGCACCCGGTGCACCCTGAAAGCCGAAGGTGCTGTTAAGCAGATCGAGGATTGGCGGGATCACCAGCGAACCAAATATCACCCCCAGCACCAGCGCAATCTGCTGCCGCCAAGGCGTCGCTCCGACGAGTTGTCCGGTTTTGAGATCCTGAAGATTGTCGTTGGAGATCGTCGCTACGCCAAACACAATGGCAGTAACGAACAGCGCATAGGCAACCAGTGCCTTGGTGGCCGATGGATCACTGCCCTGCCCGAATATCCCCACCAGCAGCAGCGAGATGCCCAGCGATGCGAGGATGCCAACGCCCGAGATCGGGCTGTTGGAGGCTCCGATCAGCCCGGCCATGTAACCGCAAACCGAAGCGATCACGATCCCAGCAATCAGGATAAAGAGGATCGTCACCACCAGCGTGCCGCCCAACGCGGCCTCAACCGGGCCACCAGCAGCAAAGCCTGCCAGCAACAAGCCTATCGGGATCATCGATGCGATGATCGTGCCAAACACGATACCAATAGGCAAATCCTGCTCAGTCAGCGCCAGCGTATCGCCCTGCCCGGCTTTGCGCACCCGCGCAGCATTCAATGCGCTGGCGATGCCTTTCAAAATCGGACCGATGATCCGCAGCAGAGTCCAGATCGCAGCGACGCCAATTGTTCCCGCTCCGACAAAGCGCACCTTTTCGCGGAATGTGGTTGTAACGAAATTCGCCAGCTCCACTCCTGATGGAGGTCCGCCTGCGGTGTATAATGGCAGCAGCACAATCCACCCGATCACAACGCCAACCAGCATGGCAATGCCGACCGCCATTCCGACAAGGTGCCCGACGCCGATCAGTGCGAGTGAGAAGCTGGCGGACAAGCTCGTTGCCCCGCCGCCCAGTTTTACCGCACCGCCTACCTCTTCTGCCACGAGCTTCATTCGAACCAGCAGGGCAAACCCGGCAGCCAGCACTGAGCCAAGGACAATAGCTGCCAGCCCGCGCTTATTCTCTTCCGCGCCGCCCACCCCCGCGCCAACCTTCAGCACTTCAGCAGCCGCGACGCCTTCAGGATAGGGCAAATCTGAACCTGTCACCAGCGCTCGGCGCAGTGGTACAGAATACATCACACCAAGTATCCCGCCGACCGCGATCACCGCGACCGATTGCCAATAGGGAAAGCCTGTCCACCAGCCGATCATGATCAGGCCGGGCAGCACGAAGATGATCGCCGAGAGCGTGCCCGCCGCCGATGCGATGGTTTGGACGATGTTGTTTTCCTGGATCGTCGCCCCCGAAAAGGCCTTGAGCACCGCCATAGAGATCACCGCTGCCGGGATCGAGGTGGCAAAGGTTATCCCGATCTTGAGGCCCAGATAGACGTTGGCCGCAGTGAACAGCACCGTCAGCACTGCGCCGAGCAAAATGCCGCGCAGGGTCAGTTCGCGAAACGGGGCTTTAGTCATGGCGCTTGTCCCAATCGGTTTTCAGTCCGCTTGGTGATGGCACAGACGGGCGGCGGAAGGAACTGCCCGGGGCAAAACTCAATCCACATCATCCATTCCGGGCAATGGTTCGTCCAGCTCTTCCATAATCGCGACCAGATCGGCGTCGGACGGATCGAACGAGCGGACTTCCTTCATTAGCTTCACAAATCCCGCCACTGCCGCCTCAGGCCCATCGGGATGTTGCCAGACACCCGCAGATACCGCGAGGAAATCCGCACCCGCCTCGATCAGCGGGGTTGCATTTTCGAGCGTAATTCCGCCAATCGCAACACACGGCAATTCCGACCAGACGTGCCACCAACGCAACAAAGCGACCTTGGCAGTATGAACAACTTGCTTGGTAGTTGTGGGATAAAAAGCGCCGAAAGCAACATAGTCCGCTCCTGCCTCTCCCGCTTCAAGCGCCAGATGGCGGCTACCGTGGCAGGTCACGCCGATCTGGACATCTGGCCCCAGATACGCACGCGCCTCGCGCAGATCGCCATCCTGCTGGCCCAGATGAACCCCGTCCGCGCCAAGTCGCTTGGCCAGACTGACCGAATCATTGACGATGAAAGCCACATCTCTTTCCGCACAAATCCGCTGGAGCGGTTCTGCGAGGATCGCAGCGGCATGATCGTCCAAGCCTTTGACGCGGAACTGGAAAGCCGCAACCTGCGGATATGTGCCGTGGGCATCAAGTGCACGGGCTAGCACCTCGGGAAAGGCACCGCCTACTTCGAGCGGCGAAATGAGATAGAGTTGGCATTTGGACATGAGGGCGTCCCTAGCGTCCATCAGGGCATTCTGGAACCATTCATCGCATTGGTGCGTTATAGCAGAATGAAACAGCTAGTCCTCATCCCACTCCTCGCGCTTACCCTCACGGGCTGCGTCACCTATCGCACCAACAGCGATGGCATCACCCGCGCCCGATTTGGCGAGGCCGTCCGGGTTGATGGACCGCAGGTAACGCCGCTCAAATTGCTGGAGGACAGCCGCTGCCCCGAGGGTGTCCAATGCATCTGGGCAGGGCAAGTGCGGATCAGCGCGATTCTGACATTGGGATCGCGGGTCAAAAATGTCGAAATGACTCAAGGCGAGCCGATACCGGTAGCCGACGGGACGCTCGAGCTGGTCGAGGTGATGCCGCGCAGGCAGGCCAATGTTACGCTTTATCCGGATGATTACCGCTTTGGGTTCAGATTTAGCGGCGGCTTGTAAACCCTGCTATTCCGCGCTTTTGTAGATCGCGATGATCTTGTCGAGCATTGCCAAAGCCTCACCCCGTTCACGCTGGAAGGTGTTGCGGCCGATGATCGAGCCGTTGCCGCCGCCATCACGGATATCGCGGGCGTCCTGATAAACCGCATCGGCACCCTTGGCCGCTCCGCCCGAGAAGACCACGATCCGGCGGCCCGCAAAGCAACTTTGCACCACATGAGCGACGCGCTTGGCCTGTGTCGAGCTGTCAAAACCCTCATAGGCCTTCTTGGCATCGGCCTGTTCGATGTGATCGGACGGCAGCTTCACCTTGATGATATGCGCGCCCAGCAGCGCCGCCATATGCGCAGCATATGCCCCGACATCGAGCGCCAGCTCACCCGATTTAGGCAGGCCGCCCCCGCGCGGGTAGGACCAGATCACCGTGGCAATCCCTACCGACTTGGCCTCTGCCGCCATGTCGCGGATTTCCTCCATCATATCGAAGCAATCATCGCTGCCGGGATAGATGGTAAAGCCGATGGCCGAACAGCCGAGCCGCAACGCGTCTTCAACTGAGCCAGTCAGCGCACTGTTCACGCCCGCGGCCCAGCTGTTTGAGCTATTGACCTTCAGGATAGTAGGGATCTGACCCGCAAAAGTTGAGGCGCCCGCTTCCAGCATTCCCAGCGGTGCCGCAAAGGCAGACAGCCCTGCGTCAATCGCCAACTGGTAATGGTAATGCGGATCATAGGCCGCAGGGTTGACCGAAAAGCTGCGCGCGGGGCCATGCTCAAAGCCTTGATCGACTGGCAGGATCACCAGCTTGCCAGTGCCGCCCAGCCGCCCCTGCATCAGAATACGATGCAGATTGGACTTCACGCCTGGGCTGTCGGACTCATAATTGCTGAGGATTTTCTGGACGGACGGCGTAGTGCTCATGAGCGTTTCCTGCATTTGCATACGTATGTAATTGGGGGCGTATAGCAGTGGAATTCAAGCTGGCAACGGTTCAGAGATCAAGCCAGAGGCGCAGTTCGGAATCTACTCGCTTCATCGACGCCGCACCTATCTGTCCCGCAATCTTGTCAATTGCAGAGGCACGGATTGTCACAATCTTGTCAATCAAAACATTGGAAAGATGTGTTAATCCATTCTCCGGTGTCGGCGACACGACAACTCGGAACGATGAATTTGGTTCGTCAGATGAGATTGCACACACCGTGATCGAAGCGGGATCGTCGAGAAACGCATCGTTCTGCACTATCAACCACGGTCGCGGTTTCCCTGCATAGCTTCCACGTTCAGCAGCAATAACGATCATCCCACGATTCAAATCAAATTGTCCATTTCGCGCATCCCGAAATCAAGAATTTCATTAATATCGGAATTGTTACGTTCGCGTCTCGAGATTTCGGCCCAATCTTTCTTTGCTTGTGTCAACCTGCTGTGCCGCGAAACATATTCACGGATCGCGTCGCGCGCAATCTGACTCTTTGGCCTGCGCGTTTCCTTTGCAAGAGCATTCAGTCCTCTTTCCGTATCGGTATCCAATCGCACACCCAGCATGGCCGTCTCCGTTTAACATGTTAAACATGTTAAACGTATGCCTTGTCACTTAGTTCGTCAAGGCAGCCACGCCTGGCAGCTCTTTGCCTTCCATCCATTCGAGGAAAGCGCCGCCTGCGGTTGAGACATAGCTGAAATCACTGGCAGCACCGGCCAGATTGAGCGCAGCAACAGTATCACCGCCGCCCGCGACCGAGATCAGCGAACCCTCGCGGGTCAGCGCGGCGGCGGTGCGGGCCAGCGCGACTGTTGCGGCATCGAACGGCGGGGTTTCAAACGCACCCAACGGGCCATTCCAGACCAGCGTACGGCAGGTCTTGAGCACATCGGCCAGCGCCTCAACCGCTGCGGGGCCGATGTCGAGGATCATCTCATCAGCAGCAACTTCATGGACGTTGCAAGTGCGAAGGCTTGATGGATTGGCTGCGAATTCCTTCGAAACCACCACATCATAGGGCAAATGAACCGTGCATCCGGCCTTGTCTGCCGCTTCGAGAATTCCTTCTGCGGTCGCAGCCAGATCATGCTCGCACAGCGATTTGCCAACATTGACACCCCGCGCAGCAAGGAATGTATTGGCCATGCCGCCGCCAATAATCAGATGATCGACCTGGGTGACAAGGTGCGTCAGCACATCCAGCTTCGACGAAACTTTTGCCCCGCCAACAACCGCCGCAACAGGCTTTACAGGCTGGCCCAGCGCCTGCTCCAGCGCCTTCAGCTCTGCCTGCATCGAACGCCCGGCATAGGCTGGCAAGATATGCGCCAGTCCTTCGGTCGTGGCGTGAGCGCGATGTGCGGCGGAAAAGGCATCGTTGACGAAGAAGTCGCCATTGGCGGCAATCGCCTTGGCAAGCTCGGGGTCATTGGCTTCCTCGCCCGGCCAAAAGCGGGTGTTCTCGAGGATTGCAATATCGCCGGGGCTCAGAATGCCGATGGTTTGTGCCACGACTGGTCCGGCGATTTCGGGGACGAACATGACTTCGCGGCCCAGCACATTCTGCACAGCATCGATCACCATGCTAAGCGATAGCTCGGAATGGCGCGCACCCTTTGGGCGTCCGAAATGGGCGAGCAGCAGCACTTTGGCACCCTTGTCGGCAAGTTCAAGGATCGTCGGCATAGCGGCCCGCACGCGGGTATCATCGGTGACCGACAAATCCTGCATCGGCAGATTGAGATCGACCCGGACCAGCGCAACCTTTCCGGAAATGTCTCCCAGATCGTCAAGCGTGCGGAATTTGGTCATTGTCGAATTTCCTTCAAGCCGTAGCGCCGACTTCGTCTACAAACCAAAATCGTCACCCTTAACTTGTTTCAGGGCCCATTTCTCCCAATGCCCCAAATCTCTGTTGGACCACAGAACGGCACTGTTGCGCTTGATATGGCTATATCTGACCCTAGAGGCGCGATGGGTGCTGAAACAAGTTCAGCATGACGATGGAGGTTTGCGATATGGCCTCAAATCAACTTCCCCATCACCCCGGCAGTATCTACCATCCGGTTGGAAAAGCCCCATTCATTGTCGTACCAGCTCAGCACCCGGACCAGCTTGCCATCCAGCACCGACGTTTCGAGGCTGTCTATGGTCGATGAGTGGGCGTCGTGGTTGTAATCGATCGAAACCAGCGGTTCTTCCGAAAAAGCCAGAACACCCTTCAGCGCGCCTTCCGAGGCGGCCTTGAGCAAAGCGTTGACCTCTTCCTTGGTGGTGTCGCGCTTAGGGGTAAAGGTCAGATCAACCACCGATACATTTGGCGTCGGAACACGGATCGCCGAGCCATCAAGGCGGCCCTTCAATTCTGGCAGCACTTCTCCCACCGCGCGGGCGGCACCTGTGGTGGTCGGGATCATGGACATGCCAGCGGCCCGAGCGCGGCGCGGATCCTCGTGGATCTGGTCAAGGATCTTCTGATCATTGGTATAGGCATGAATTGTTGTCATCAGCCCGCGTTCGATGCCGATGGCGTCGTTAAGCACCTTGGCGAACGGCGCGAGGCAGTTGGTGGTGCACGAAGCGTTGGAGACAATCTTGTGATCGCCGGTCAACTTGTCGTGGTTCACCCCGTAGACTACCGTCAGATCGACATTCTTGCCCGGAGCCGAAATCAGAACCCGCTTGGCCCCGGCTGCAATGTGCTTTTCGCAACTGGCACGGTCGGTAAAAAAGCCGGTGCATTCCAGCGCAATGTCGATGCCATTGGCACCATGGGGTAGATTGGCCGGATCACGCTCTGCTGTTACATGAATGCGCTTGCCGTTGATAATCAGATCATTGCCATCAACTTCGACGGTTCCACTGAAAGCTCCGTGGACCGAGTCGCGCTTGAACAGCAGGGCATTGGCCTTGGCATCGGCCAGATCATTGATCGAAACCAGCTCAAGCCCGCAATCGGGACGCTCCAGAATGGCGCGCGCTATATTGCGTCCGATACGCCCAAACCCATTGATCGCAACTTTGGTCGCCATGTGAGGAACTCCTGCTAAACAGCCAATCTGGCTTCAATTTTGGTAACAATGGCTTCCGCCGAGAAGCCGAAATATTTGAACAATTGATCCGCCGGGCCAGAAGCACCGAAACTGTCGATCCCGATTGTGAGGCCATCATGGACATATTTCTGCCAGCCCAACGTCACGCCTGCCTCAATCGAAACGCGCAAGACATCCGCAGGCAGCACATCAGCGCGATAGGCCGCATTCTGCTCGTCAAACAATTCAGCGCAGGGCATCGAAACAACGTCCGCGCCGATCCCCTTGGCTTCCAGCGCAGCAGCGACATCCACTGCCAACGCCACTTCCGAACCAGTTGCAACCAGCACCACACGCCGCTGGGCAATTGCGGTGCGCAGGCGGTAACCACCCTTTGCAGTGAGCATGTCGGTATCGGTGCGCAGTGGCGGCAAATTTTGCCGGGTCAGCGCCAGCACCGAAGGCCTGCTGGTCTGCGCGATTGCCAGTGCCCAGCTTTCAGCAGTTTCGATCGCATCGGCGGGGCGGAAGACCAGCAGATTGGGGATGGCCCGCAGGCTCATCACATGCTCAATCGGTTGGTGGGTTGGCCCATCCTCACCCACGCCAAGGCTGTCATGGGTCATAACATAGATCACGCGGGCCCGTTGGATCGCGGAGAGGCGGATCGCATTACGGCAATAGTCAGCAAAGACCAGGAACGTCCCGCCATAGGGAATGATCCCGCCGTGCATCGCCATGCCATTCATCGCTGCTGCCATGCCGAATTCGCGGATGCCGTAATTGACATAACGACCGCCATAATCTGCTGCCGAAAACGGCAGGGTTGAGGCAGTCCTAGTCAAGTTCGAGCCTGTGAGATCGGCAGAGCCACCGACCAGCTCAGGGATCGCAGCGGTAAGCGCGCCCAGCACCATTTCGCTCGATTTGCGGGTGGCAACCTTGGGCGGATCAGCGAGCAATCCCGCCATGTAATCTTGCAAGGCGTCGCCCGCTGGAAGTTCGCCGTTCATCCGGCGCATGAATTCAACACCATCCAATGCAGCCGAAGTCCGTGCTTCCCATGCCGTGCGAGCCGTGGCGCCCTTGGCGGCTAGCGAGCGCCAATCGGCCAATACAGCTTCCGGAATTTCAAACGGAGCCGCCGTCCAGCCCAAAGCTTCCCTTGCGGCAGAAATCTCCTCGGCCCCCAGCGGCGCACCGTGGACACTATGCGTGCCCTGTTTGGTTGGCGCGCCCTTGCCGATCACAGTGCGGCAGGCAACCAGCGACGGGCGCGGATCAGCCGCAGCCTCTGCCAACGCACGAGCAATATCGGCGTGATCGTGGCCGTCACAGGCAACTGTGTGCCAGCCCGTTGCCTGATAACGCCCGAAAATGTCTTCGCTGGTCGAAAGCGAGGTCGCACCATCGATGGTGATCCGGTTGTCGTCCCACAGCACATTCAGCCGGCCCAGCTTCAGATGCCCGGCAAGCCCGATCGCCTCGTGGTTGATCCCTTCCATCAGGCAACCATCGCCCGCGATCACCCAGGTATTGTGATTAACCAGCGCATCACCGAAATGCGCGTTCAAATGCCGTTCGGCCATGGCCATACCCACCGCCATCGCCAGGCCCTGTCCCAGCGGGCCAGTAGTGCATTCAACCCCGTCCAGCTCAAAATTCTCAGGGTGGCCTGCGCAAGGGCTGTGGAGTTGGCGGAAATTGCGGATATTATCCATCGTCGGCGCGGCATAGCCGGTCAGGTGGAGCAGCGAATAAATCAGCATCGAGCCATGCCCGGCCGACAGAACAAACCGATCACGGTCAGGCCAATTGGGTGCCGCTGGATCGAATTTCAGGAACTGCGAGTAGAGCACAGTTGCGACATCGGCCATGCCCATCGGCATCCCCGGATGGCCGCTATTGGCCGCCTGGACCGCGTCCATGGAAAGTGCGCGGATGGCATTGGCCATCATTGAAAGTCGGGAGGTGTCGAGACTCATCGGCTTTGGCTCCCGGAAAAGCTGGATTCGCGTGGTCGATTCGACGCCGGGTCTCCTTTGCGGACAGGGTGCCGCCCGTCAAGCGCAGGGGGACTGATACTGCAAGACATACATCCGTATACCTGCGAAATGCCGCTCGTATCACAGTGATCTGGTGACAACATCGTGCAGCAAGGCTTTGCCACACAGCATTTTTGCGCTAGCCTCTCCCAATGAACGGGGACCGTAGCGAAATTGCGCTGGCACGGATTGAGGCCGCACTGGCACGGCTGGATACTGCGGCGCGGCGTCCGCAGTCATCAGGCGATGGCAATGATGCCGCGCAGTTAATTCAAAAGCATGAGAAGTTACGCGCTGCTGTCACCCAATCGCTTCGCCAACTTGATGTGCTGATCGGTGGGGGACAACGATGAGCAACGTCACCCTGACCATCTCTGGCCGCGATTATACTGTGGCCTGCGCCGAGGGAGAGGAAGCCCATGTTTCAGGGCTTGGCCGGATGATCGACACCAAGCTAAGCGCTATGGGCAATATGGCTGGGCAGGGCGAAACCCGCCAATTGCTGTTTGCCGCGCTGCTGCTGGCCGACGAGCTGCATGAAGCTGGCTCGGGCCGTGGTGCAGCACCCGCATCCGTTAGCGCAAACCCCGATCTCCATGCCGCTCGGCTAGAGGCAATTGCATCTGCGCTTGAATCTTGCGCATCACACCTTGAGGGTTGAGGCCAGAGCGACTAGATAGGGGCTGACGGGTACTGCCCGGTGCGAGCCTTCGAAAATCCCTGAGGCTATAAGCAAATCCTTGGGGGCTGTCTCTGGTTGGATCTTGGTCCGGCACATATGGTCCCCACCTGACGTGAGCGCGTCAGTGGATTTCCCGGCAACGGCCCATGGTGGTCCCGTCACCTGATTTTATGAGGCTCTCTGCGTGGACGAGAAGAAGACGTTGCGCGGCGAACTGAAGACCAAGCGGCGCGATGCGGTTGAAACGCTGCCACCTGCCATGCGCGGGCTGGTGTTCCGCCACCCCCCTGCCCCGCTGCTGGCAATGATCCCCGAGGGTGCGATCATCGGCCTTTATCACGCTACGACCTATGAAGCGCCCACCGCGGCCTATGCGCAGTGGTTTCACGAGCGCGGCTTTCCCATCGCCTTGCCATGGTTCGCGGCGCGCGGCGCTGCCATGCGATTTAGGCTATGGATCGATCCTTACGGCGATCTGATGGAACCTGATCCCTACGGGGCCTTGCAGCCGCCTGTTGACGCCGTAGAAGTGGTTCCCGGCACCGTTTTTGTCCCGCTGGTCGGATTTACCGCGCAGGGCGAAAGGCTAGGGCAAGGCGGCGGCCACTATGACCGCTGGCTGAGCGCCAATCCCTCCGCTCTGCCAATTGGTCTGGCATGGGACTGTCAGAAGGTCGATACCCTGCCAAGCGAGGCTCACGACCAACACTTAGCCGGGGTGGTTACGCCCACCCGCTTTTACGAAAGAGGCCGCTGATGCATCGTGAACCAACCTGGCGGATCCCGGTGGGTGTGCTGCTGCTGCTGATTGTGCTGCTCGCATACGGCATCGCAGTTGCACAGCTGATCGCGCCACGCATCGCTTCCTGGCCAACATTGTTGCAACTGCCGCTCTATGCGGTGCTGGGCGTGGTCTGGCTATTACCGCTGCGCCGTTTCCTGATCTGGATGGAAACCGGCCGCTGGGGCTGATCCCTGTGCGATTCCGGCTAAAACCCCCAAGTGGCGCGAGTGACGGGACTTGAACCCGCGACCTTCGGCGTGACAGGCCGACGCTCTAACCAACTGAGCTACACCCGCGTATCTTGGGCGCGCACCCCTTGGGGAGCCGCGCCACTAAGGCAGCGCGCCAAGGCTGTCAACTGTGCTGGCAACTGGCGATCAACGCGAGGGTCAGGCTGGTCTGAATAGCACCGTTAACCAGCAGAATATCGGCTTTCCGCCGCCCCGCCGACCCGTGCCAATCACTTCCGCAGCATCCGGTTAACCATTCCTTGGGACCTCGCAGGCAAAAGTATGGCGGCAATGTCCAAGTTCGGACGCAATGGGGGCTTATCGACGTGATAACACGCCGGATTTTTACGCATCTCGCTGGTTTATCGGCCTTGGCCGCGCCCGGCACCAGTCTGGCAGCTCCAACGATTTCGCTGGATAGCGCCGTGTTTGTTGAACGATCCACGCCAGACAGCGCCCGCAGCCTTGAGCCAGCCAGTCGCTTAAGTCCGGGCGACCGGGTGGTTTACATCGTCAATTGGTATCGCCTTGGTGGCAGCGGTGGCTTCGTTGTTACCAACCCGCTGCCGCGTTCAGTCTATTTCCAGGGCAGCGCCAATGGCGATGAAGAAGTTTCGGTCGATGGTGGCCGCATCTGGGGCAGGCTATCGGCGCTACGGATCGGCAATCGCTTTGCCACACCCGAAGATGTAACCCATGTTCGCTGGCGGGTCGCATCGCAAAGCGCCGCCACAGGATCAGGTCGGATCGCCTATAGCGCCATCGTGCGCTGATCAGTACGCCAGCAGCAGCACCGGCGTTTCGATCAGCCGCCTGATCGCCTGAACAAAGCTTGCTGCATCCCAGCCATCAACCACGCGGTGATCGCAGCTGATCGAGATATTCATCAGTTTGCGCTTTTCGATCCGTTCACCCCCCATGTTATCCGAAACGAACATCGGCCGTTCGACGATCCGGTTCGGGCCGATGATCGCCACTTCGGGACGGTTAATCACTGGTGTCGTTGCCACCCCGCCAAGCGCGCCGAGCGAGGTTATTGTCAGGGTTGAGCCTGATAATTCCTCGCTTTTCGCCGTGCCTTCCCGAGCGGCTTCAGCAAGTCGGGTAATCTCGCGGGCAAGCTGCCACATGTTGCGATCCTGCGCATCGCGGATCACTGGCACCATCAAGCCGCCGTCCGTCTGCGTCGCCATGCCAAGATGCACAGCGCCATAGCGTGTGACCACTCCAGCCTCATCATCATAGCGGGCGTTGATCATCGGAAAATCGGGCAGCGCCTTGCAGATCGCGGTGATCAGCAGCGGCAGCATGGTCAGCTTGGACTTTTGGCCGCGCGCTGAATTGAGTTGGGAACGCATTTCCTCAAGCGCAGTGACATCGCATTCCTCGACATAGGTGAAATGCGGGATGTTGCGCTTTGCGGCAGACATATTCTCGGCGATCCTGCGGCGCAGGCCGATTACCTTGATCGCTTCGTCTGCGCGTTTGCCGCCTGCAGGATGGAAGCCGCCGCCAGCGTTGTATGACAGGAAGGCGTCGAGATCGGCATGGCGAATACGGCCACCTTCTGCAGGCTTGACCTGTGCGAGATCGATCCCGAGTTCACTGGCGCGCTGGCGGACTGCGGGGCTGGCGAGGACTTTGGTATGCTGGGCGGGTATTGGCGCGTGTGCTTCGACAGGCTCAGCATGAGCGGGGGTACGAGTTGGTTCAACGTCAAGCTTGGGCGCAGGCTTTTCAGCCTCAACTAAAACAGCCGCTCGTTCTGAGCCTGTCGAAGGAGGCGCGCTGACCTGGCTCTCAACCTGACCCTCAACCTCAATAACAACCAGCGCCGAGCCGATCGCGATCACATCGCCAACTTCGCCAGCCACTTCGATCACCACGCCCGAAACCGGGCTTTCCATCTCTACCGTGGCCTTGTCGGTCATCATATCGGCGACGCGGTCGTCTTCCTTGATCAGATCGCCGATCTTGACGTGCCAGGCGACGATTTCTGCCTCGGCGATACCTTCGCCAATGTCGGGGAGTTTGAAGGTGTAGCGTGCCATTGATTTCAAGCCTTAATCAGCCGGTCCACCGCCTCGCCAATGCGGACGGGACCGGGAAAATACGCCCATTCAAGGCTGTGTGGATAGGGGGTATCAAAACCTGTAACGCGCTCGATCGGGGCTTCGAGGTGATAGAAGCAGCGTTCCTGGACCAGCGCAGAAAGCTCTGCGCCAAAGCCCGATGTACGGGTTGCCTCGTGGACGATCAGACATCTGCCGGTCTTGGCTACCGAGGCTTCAATGGCCTTGATATCCAGCGGGACCAGCGTGCGCAGATCGATGATTTCGGCATCAATGCCTTTTTCGCGCAGCACTGCCTCTGCCACATGAATCATCGTGCCATAGGCCAGCACCGTCAGCGCCTCACCCTCTCGCACGATCCGCGCCTTGCCCAGTGGGATTTTGTAATAGCCCTCGGGCACCTCGCTGCCCGCGTGTTTGGCCCAAGGTTCGACAGGTTTGTCATAATAGCCGTTGAACGGGCCGTTGTAGATCCGCTTAGGCTCGAAAAACATCACCGGATCATTGTCTTCGATCGCAGAGATCAGCAGGCCCTTGGCATCATAGGGTGTCGCCGGAATAACCGTCTTCAGACCCGCGACATGGGTGAACATCGCCTCCGGGCTCTGGCTGTGGGTCTGCCCGCCGAATATCCCGCCGCCGAATGGTGAGCGCACCGTGATCGGCGCGATAAATTCCCCCGCCGAGCGGTAACGCAACCGTGCCGCTTCCGAAACCAGCTGCTCAAGCCCCGGATAGATGTAATCGGCAAACTGGATTTCCGGCACCGGGCGCAGGCCATAGGCACCCATGCCGACAGCTGCCCCGATGATCCCACATTCGTTGATTGGCGTATCGAGCACGCGCGTCTTCCCATGCTTTTTCTGAAGGCCGTGGGTCGCGCGGAACACCCCGCCGAAATAGCCGACATCCTCGCCGAACACGATCACATCGGGATCGCGCGCCAGCATGATGTCGAGCGCATCGTTGATCGCCTCGATCATGTTGAGGCGGCGGACCGGAGTCTCGGTCACGCTCATGACTCCCTCCACCCGGGCCATTTGG
>JANMNP010000011.1:0-55002 GCA_031374105.1 Novosphingobium sp. | reverse complement strand
CGCCGCCACCCCTGCGCGTCGACGCGCCCTGACGCGGGCCCCCTCCACCACCGTGCCTCCGCACCCCCCCCCCGTTTCGGGGAGGAACTCTATGATCATCTTCCCAGCGATTGACCTCAAGGGCGGCCAAGTGGTGCGGCTGGCGGAGGGCGATATGGGCCGGGCGACGGTCTATGGCGATGACCCGGCGGCACAAGCGGTGCTGTTTGCCGAGGCCGGAGCGGAATTTCTGCATGTGGTTGATCTTGATGGCTCATTTGCGGGCCGCGCGGAAAATCGCGGTGCTGTTGAGGCGATTCTCGAAGCCTTCCCCGGCCATGTTCAGCTGGGCGGAGGAATCCGCAATGTCGCCGCAGTTGAGGGCTGGTTCGACCTTGGGGTCAGCCGGATCGTGATGGGCACAGCCGCTTTGAAAGACCCACAGTTCGTGAAAGATATGGCGAAGGATTGGCCCGGCGGGATCGTCGTTGC
Organism: Novosphingobium sp.; assembly: GCA_031374105.1. GTDB lineage: Bacteria > Pseudomonadota > Alphaproteobacteria > Sphingomonadales > Sphingomonadaceae > Novosphingobium. The sequence continues at coordinate 54,531 of JANMNP010000011.1, read as the reverse complement.
GGTTGATGCCCGCGACGGCATGGTTGCGACCGAGGGCTGGGCCGAAGTCTCCGACGTTTCGATCATCGACATGGCCCGCAGGTTTGAGGATGCAGGGGTCGCCAGCCTGCTTTTCACTGACATTGGCCGCGATGGGATGCTGACCGGGTGCAATATCGAGGCAACGGTTGATCTTGCCCGGCGGACCGATCTGCCAGTCATTGCCAGCGGCGGGGTCAAGGGGCTGGATGATATCCATGTACTCTCGCTCCACGCCAATGAGGGGATCGAGGGCGTGATTACTGGCCGCGCACTGTATGATGGACGGCTTGATCTGGAGGCGGCGATAGCGATGGGGAACCGCAGTTGACCGTCCGGATTCGCGTCATTCCATGCCTTGATGTCCGCGATGGGCGGGTGGTCAAGGGCGTCAATTTCGTCGATCTGAAGGACGCTGGCGATCCGGTTGAGCAGGCCCGCGCCTATGATGCGGCAGGCGCTGACGAGCTGTGTTTCCTCGACATTTCAGCCACTCATGAAGGGCGAGGCACGCTGCTCGATGTGGTCCGGCGGACAGCAGAAGTCTGCTTCATGCCGCTGACGGTTGGCGGGGGGGTTCGTTCGGTCGAAGATGCCCGCGCGCTGCTGCTGGCAGGGGCAGACAAGGTTGCGGTCAATTCCGCGGCCGTCACCCGCCCGCAAGTAGTGGCAGAGATCGCCGCGAAGTTTGGCAGCCAATGTGTCGTGGCGTCCGTGGACGCGCGAAAGGCGGGAGACGGGTGGCAGATATTCACCCATGGAGGCCGCAACGCCACCGGGATAGACGCTGTGGAACACGCAATCCGGTTGGCCGAACTTGGCGCGGGCGAACTGCTGGTCACCTCAATGGATGGAGACGGGACTCAAGCCGGATATGATCTGTTGCTAACCCGATGCATTGCCGATGCAGTGTCGGTGCCCGTGGTGGCGAGCGGCGGGGTCGGGACGCTCGATCATCTGGTTGAGGGGGTTACCCAAGGCCACGCCAGCGCGGTTCTGGCCGCGTCGATTTTCCATTTCGGGACCTATACGATTGCCCAGGCCCATGCCGCATTGCGTGCTGCCGGATTGCCCGCACGTGGCTGACTTTTTGTCAGCTTTTCTTACAGTTGCGTCATTCAAGGCCCGCCGGTTAACCACGTAACCCGGCCCTTCACGCCGATCCTCTGGCGGTGGCACATTGCTTGCGTAAACCAAGACTTATGCAGGGGGCTTCACACATTCGCGGTCTAGTCGCGCGCGCAATGATTGCATGCGCCGTGCTCCTTGTTGCCAGCCCGGCTTATGCCCAAGGTGGGATCAGTATTCCCGAACCTTCGGACCTGACACTGTTCGGGCTGGGTGTGGTTGGCTTGATCCTCGGCCGCCGCGCCGCGCGCCGCAAACCGCGCGACTGATCTTGACCGCGCGCCGCCATGGCCGCAATGCCGTGGCTATGGATAGTTCCGATACACTCGCCCGCCTTGCCGCAACCATCGCCGCGCGCCGATCTGGCGATCCTGAAAGCAGCTACGTCGCCAAACTCAATGCGCAAGGACTGCCAAAAATCGCTCAGAAACTGGGCGAAGAGGCGGTGGAAACAGTGATTGCGGCCTTATCCGGCAATACAGCGGAGCTGACCGGCGAGGCGGCAGATTTGCTGTTTCACCTGCTCGTTCTGCTCGATGCCAAGGGCGTGCCGCTCGAATCCGTGCTGGCCGAACTCGATCGACGCGAGGGTCGCTCTGGGATTGCCGAGAAAGCAGCGAGGCGCGACTGATGCCGATCAACGCCACTGAAGCTTATGACGACCAAAACATCTTTGCCAGGATCCTGCGCGGCGAGATTCCCAACAAAACCGTCTATGAAGACCAATGGGCGCTGGCCTTTCATGACATCAATCCGCAGGCGCCTGCACATATTCTGGTCATCCCCAAGGGCGCTTATGTCAGCTGGGATGATTTCAGCGCGAAGGCGAGCGCTGAGGAAATCACTGGCTTTGTTCGGGCCGTCGGACATGTTGCGCGAGAGGCGGGTCTGGTGGAGCCAGGGTATCGGCTGCTTGCCAATACCGGCCTGAATGCGCACCAGGAAGTGCCGCATTTGCACGTCCATCTGTTCGCCGGGCGTCCCCTTGGCGCGATGCTGGCTCGTTAGAGCGCAAACCAAGCTTGCCCTGTGAGTCGCCCCCCGGCTAAAGACCGCCAAGCATGACGTCATACCCCCAACCACCTTGCGGACTGATCGAGGGCCGCATCCACCGTTTCGCGGTGCGCGCCTACTTTGAGGATACCGACCTTTCGGGCGTGGTCTATCACGCCAATTACCTCCGCTGGTTTGAGCGAGCACGGTCAGACTTTGTCCGCCTGCTGGGAATTGATCAGCGAAGCGTTAACGAGGCGGGCGAGGGTGCGTTTGCCGTGTCAGAGCTGACAATCCGCTATTTGTCGCCAGCGCGGCTGGACGATGCGGTGTTGATCGAAACATTGGCCGAAGAAGTCCGCGCCGCCAGTTGCCGGATGCACCAGCGCGCTTTGAAAGACGGTGTGCTATTGTCCGAAGCGCGCCTCCGGATCGGCTTCGTGGCCGCCGATGGCCGCCCGCGCCGGATGCCTGTTGGCTGGCGCAAAGCCATGGCTCAAATTACTCCCATTTCTGAAAGATCCGAATGACCACCCTGTCTCTTCTTGCCGCAGCTCCTGCACACCTCAATCCGGTCAAGCTGTTCCTCGATGCCGATATCGTGGTGCAGCTGGTGATGGGCGGGCTGGTGCTCGCCAGCATCTGGGTCTGGACGATTATTCTGTCCTTCAGTCTGCGGATGGCCGGGGTAACCAAGCGTTGCGACGCCTATGAACGCGATTTCTGGAAGGCGAGCGAGATCGACGCTTTCCAGGCCGAGCGAGCGAAAGGCGATGTCCCCTCGGCGCGGGTCGCGGGGGCCGGATTGGCCGAATGGCGCCGGACTAACGCCAGCAAAACTGTGGACCGTGACGGCGCCCGGCAGCGACTGGCGATGGCAATGGATTCCACCGTGGCGCAAGAAGCGGACCGATTGGCCGAGCGCCTGAATTTCCTTGCAACTGTTGGCTCTGTCGCGCCGTTTGTGGGCCTGTTCGGAACCGTGTGGGGAATAATGAACAGCTTCTTCCAGATCGGCCAACAGCAGAACAGCTCACTCGCGGTGGTGGCCCCGGGCATATCCGAAGCCTTGTTTGCTACTGCGATCGGGCTGTTTGCTGCGATCCCGGCGGTCATCGCCTACAATCGGTTTTCGCACCGGGTAAATCTGCTGGAGGGTAGGCTGCAACGCTTTGCCGACCGCTTCCATGCAAGCCTTAGCCGCGAGCTGGAGGCGGACTGATGGGGATAGGCTCCTCAACTGCTGGACGCGGCAGGCGTCGGGGCCGCCCCCCCATGGCAGAGATCAACGTCACGCCACTGGTTGATGTTATGCTGGTTCTGCTGATCATCTTTATGGTTACAGCCCCGCTGATGACCGCCGGAGTTCCGGTTGAGCTGCCCGAAAGCAGGGCCAAGGCGCTGGCGCAGGATCAGCAGCAGGTTACCCTGACCATGGACCGCGACGGACGGGTGTTCATCGACAAGGCTGAAGTTGCTGCTGGAGAGCTTGCCGCGCAACTGGCTGCTTTGCCAAAAGGTGCAGACGGAAAGCCGGCGCAAGTGACACTTCGCGCGGACAAGGCGCTCGATTATGGCCGGGTAATGCGCGTGATGGGTGAGCTTAATCGCGCCGGATTTAACGCGATAGCGCTAGTCACCAGCGGTTCAGTTGAGTCGCCCTAGGCATTAACCATGGCAACCGCACCGCTCCGAAATGAGGAAGTTTTCGGCCTTGGGCTGGCGGTTATCGCGCATGTGGCCCTGTTCGCTTGGCTGGCGCTGGCGCCGCGGGTGGCCCCGCCATTGCCGTTGCCTGAGAAAATGACAGTGACGCTGAGTGAGGAGGCCGCGCTGCAATCCGCTGCGCCAGAACCAGCCGCCGCACCGGCCCGCGAAGCTGCGCCAGAACTTGCGCCAGAACCTGCGCCAGTCCCAGCAGAGCGCGTTGTCGCCGAACCAGTTCCCTTGCCCAAACTTCAACCGATGCCCCGGCCCTTCGCAAAGGCACCGCCAAAGCCGACACCAAAGCCGCTCGCCAAAGCCGCGCCCACCCCGCGCCCAACTGCGCCGCCCAAGACAAGCTCACCCCCACGCACTGCTGCGACGGCGGCTGTGCGGCCCCCGGGAGCCAGCCGGATCGGTAGTGATTTCCTGAAAGGAGCCCCAGCAGCGAGGGCAAGCGGAGCAGCGCAGAATCTGCCTGCTGCTGCCATCGGCCCGGCGGTGCGTTCGGCGCTGGCCGGGGCAATCTCGCGGCAATTGAAGCCCAAATGGACCGCACCGCAGGGGATTGATGCAGAAAAACTGGTAACGATCCTCAGCTGGAACCTTAACCAGGATGGCAGCCTGGCAGGAACCCCGCGCGTGGTGCGGCAGGATGGGATTACTGACGCCAATCGTGCGCAAGCGGCGCGTCATGCCGAACAAGCTATCCGCGCGGTGCAGCTGGCTGCTCCGTTCAATCTTCCCGCAGAATATCATGATGCGTGGAAGCGCGTCGCTGATTTTCGCTTCGACAGGAAATTGTCGCAATGATGTTTCGTAACCTTACCGTATTTGCTCTTGTCTTGTCTGCGCCAGCGCTCGCACAACAGGCCGCCCCGCCAGCCACGCCCACTGAGGAGGGCGGATTGTCTGGCTCGGTTTCCGACGAAAACGATTGGCAGGATCTGGGCATAGCAATTCCCAGTTTTGCCACCAATGCTGATGTGCCAACCCAGACCAGCGCTGGTTCCACCGCCGCGCTGGGACGCAGCGTTGCTCAGATTATCACTGCGGATCTCAAGAACAACGGCTTGTTCAAGCCGGTTGGCCCTGATGCGCTGCCCCAGCCGGGATATGGCCAGATTCAGGCGCCTGACTTTGCAACGTGGAAAACGCGCAGCGCTGAAATGCTGGTGCAAGGCTATGTGCGCGCTGCGGAGGGCGGCCAGCTGACGGTCGGCTGTTATCTTTATGATGTGGCACTGAGCCAGCAACTGGCCAAGGCGGGCTGGACCGTAGCCCCTGCAGACTGGCGGCGTGCCGCCCATAAATGCGCCGATATGGTCTATTCGCGGCTTTCGGGGGAAAGCCCGTTTTTTGACAGCAAGGTCGCCTACATTGCTGAAACCGGACCAAAAGACCGGCGGATGAAGCGGCTTGCGATCATGGATTCGGACGGGGCCAATCACCGTTACCTTACCACCGGACAAGCCACTGCGCTAACCCCGCGCTATTCGCCAGACTATGGCTCGATCATGTATCTAAGCTATCTGAACGGCAATCCGCGGATCTATGTTTATGATCTGGCCACCGCCACCCAGCGGTTGATCACCCAGAGCCGTAACCCGACCTTTGCCCCGCGCTGGTCGCCCGATGGCAAGTGGGTGCTCTATTCGATGGCCACCGGCGGCAATACCGACATCTATCGGATCTCGGCAGCAGGCGGCGGAACGCCAGTCAAGCTGACCGACAGCCCCGGTATCGATATCGGCGGCAGCTTCTCGCCCGATGGCACCAAGATCGTGTTTGAAAGCGACCGGTCGGGCAGTCAACAGGTCTATGTGATGAACGCCGATGGCACGGGTCAACGCCGGATCAGTTTCTTTGGCGGCCGCGCTGCCACGCCCGAATGGAGCCCGCGCGGGGATCAGATTGCTTTCACCCATATTACCGGAAATTTCCGGATCGCGGTGATTGATCCCAGCGGAGGCAATCTGCGCACACTGACCGACAGCTGGCAGGACGAGGCGCCGACCTGGTCGCCAAATGGCCGGATCGTGCAATTCTTCCGCACCGCGCGTGGTTCTGGCCGGACCGGGATTTGGCAGGTTGACCTAACCGGGCGCAACGAACGCAGGCTGGCAACGCCAGTTGATGGCTCTGATCCCGCTTGGGGACCGGTTCGTCCCTGACCGGCGTTGACTCGCGAGATTGTAACGTTGAACCTGACTGATGCATAAGGAGACACCTATTATGTCCGCCAATTTCCGTCTCAAGTCGCTAACTCTGGCATTGCTAGCGAGCGCCGCTTTGTCTGCCTGCGCCAGCAAGGCGCCCAAGCAGCTGCCGCCCGATCCCGGCGGCGCGGCCTCCACCGATACATCGCAGGGGAACTTGCAAGGGGCGGTGCCAGGCAGCCAAGCGGATTTTGTGGTGACGCTGATGGGTCAGGATGCGATCTATTTTGATACGGATCGCTATAACATCGATTCTGCTGACATGGCTGCGCTCGCTGCGCAGGCGCAATGGCTACAAAAATATCCGGCCAAGAACGCGACCATCGAAGGACACTGCGATGAACGCGGCACCCGTGATTACAATCTTGCACTGGGAGAACGGCGCGCCAATGCGGCGAAGAATTATCTGGTTAGCCAAGGGGTTGATGCTGCCAGGCTCGCCACTGTCAGTTATGGCAAAGAACGCCCGCTGGCACTGGGCAGCGACGAATCAAGCTGGGCCAAAAACCGCCGCGCGGTAACCGTTACGATCGATTGAAAATCAGCGCAGGCCGGGCAGGAAAGAGGTTGCCGCCGGTAATGCGGCCGATGCCTTGATTGTGATCGGCGCAGAGGAGCCTGCCGCCAAGCTATCCACCGATGCGCTGCTGAACAGCGCGAAGGCCGACATGGCTATCACCGAAAGGGCCGAAGACAGGGCGAGTTGCTTGCTCATCATAGGTTTTATCCTGAAAATGGTAACGCAGAGTATAGGGGGTCTCTCTCTGTTTTGCAATGCAGCATTGCCAAATGAAACTTAATATTCCGTATTTTTTTCAGCCTGCTTGCGTTGAGGCCCCAAACCCGCATATCGGGACGCGATGAGCCGCGTCCGTAGATCTGATAATTGGGGGTTCCCGCGCTGGGGCGGCTATGCTGGCGCGCGCGACGCCGTAACCGTGCGGCTATGTGACCGTCATCTCTGCACCGACCCGGGAACTTGCCCCGCACCCAAAACGCCCAACAACCCTGATCGCTGGTATTTCTGCCAGCGCCACGCAGCCGAATATAATCAGGGCTGGGACTATTTTGAAGGGTTGAGCAAGGAAGAGGCCGCCGAGCGGGCGTCCAACGAAACCCGAGACAATTCCGGCTATTCCGAAGCGGCGCATTATGGCTGGGCTGGTTCTGGCGATGGCACTCGCAGCCGCGACGAATTGCGCGCGCTCGATTTGCTCGAACTGACACCAGATGCTGATTTCGACGCGATCAAGAAAAGTTACCGAACAAAGGCCAAGATTGTTCACCCTGATCTTCGCCCGAATGATGCGGACGCGGCAAAAGCCTTTCAGGCGCTGCAATTGGCTTATGAGGTGCTGCGCGCTGCCGAAGAAAGGCGCGAGTGGAAGGGCTAGCCTGATTGGGTAGGCGCGCCATTGCCACCACCCCGGATCGCCGCTAGCCTATCGGTTGCGTGGCCAAAAGGGCTGGGGCCACGCAAGGTTTCTCCCATCGGGTCGCACCATCCTCCAGCCGCAAGGGGTCAGCCGATGGGCAGCGACACAACTGACGCATCCGACACCGCGCCTGTAGCGCAAGCCGCACGGGTCGAATCACTCGATATATTGCGGGGGATCGCCGTGTTTGGCATCCTGATGATGAACATCACTGCGTTTGGACTGTTGTTCCAGGCCTATGATAATCCGTTCGTCGATGGCGGTGCCACAGGGCTCAACCTGCTGGCCTACAAGATCATTAACGTGGGCTTTGAAGGCACCATGCGGGGCATTTTCTCGCTGCTGTTCGGCGCAGGCATCGTGCTGCTGACCGAACGGATGGAGCAGGCTGGTGCGGGGCTGATGGCTGCTGAAATCCATTTCCGGCGAATGCTGTGGATGATGCTGGCCGGGATCATCCACTGGACTTTGATGCTGTGGATCGGGGAAATCCTGTTTGCCTATTCGATGTGCGGGATGTTGTTGTTTGCGCTGCGCAAGCTGCCGGTGAAGGCCCATCTGAAGATCGGCGGAATTCTGATCCTGCTGGCGGCGATGTCTTCGGTGGCGGATCATCAATCAATGATCGGGGCTGAGGCCGCAGCCAGTTCGGCACAGCAGGCCAAGACTAGCGGCGCCAAGCTGACCACCGATCAAGACGAAGCGATTGAGAACTGGGACGATATTCTCGCCCACCGGATGCCCGACACCGAGGCAATCGCAGAGCAGCGTAGCTGGCACTCGGGATCTTATGGCAATGCGGTTTCCGGCCAGCTTCCTGACAGCTACCGGTTCCAGTGGATCGGTGCCCCTCCGGGATTGTTGTTCGACATGATCCCCTTCATGCTGATCGGTATGGCCTTGCTTAAGCTTGGCGTTTTGGGAGCGGGTCTTTCGGCGCGGACCTACCTGCTGATGGCTGTAGGAGGATATGCAATAGGAATTCCACTGGGCATCTATGAGATGAACATCGTCCTAGCCGGCAATTTTTCGGCGCTAGCAGCCAGTGAAGCAAATCAGACTTATCAGATCAGCCGGCTGGCGATGGTGATCGGGCATCTGGGTCTGTTGCTGCTGTTCATCCGCTCTGGCGTGCTCGGGCTGCTTCAGCGCGCGCTGGGGTCGGTCGGGCAGATGGCGCTGACCAACTATCTGATGCAGACGATCATCTGCACCATATTGTTCTATGATTTCGGCTTTGGGCTGGGACTGTTTGGCCAGTTTGAGCGGTATCAACTATACGGCGTGGTTGGCGCGATCTGGCTGGTCGAGCTGGTCTGGAGCCCGCTATGGCTGTCCCGCTTCCGCTTTGGTCCGTTCGAATGGCTGTGGCGTTCGCTGACGTACTGGAAGCACCAGCCAATGCGGATTTAGGCCTGCGCTGGGCTGGCGGGTCGGCGCAGCCGTTTGATCGTGGCAGAGAATGTCAGCACCGGACGGCCATCGTCGCTGATTATTCCGCGCACGAACACCAGGCTGCCCCCGGCGTAGACCACTTCACCGCGCGCCAGAAGCAGCCTGCCCGGCTGCGCTGCACCGACGAATTCACTGTTCATCGTTACCGTGACGCCGTGGACAGCTGTCTCCATCCCGCCCGCGATCATGAACAGGGCAAAATCGGCGAAAGTCATCAGTGCCCCGCCATGAATGCTTCCGCCGCCATTGCAGTTTTTGGCCCCGGGCAGGAAGCCGCTGAGGATGCCTTCGCCCTCGGGCTGGCAATAGAATGGACCCGCCAGCTCCTCGAAACTGTCAACCGGCTCCCAGTGATACCAGCCGGCCCAAGGACCAGCGGCAACCGGGGTCAGGCCGGGGCGCAGCGTTGATTGATCGGATTGGAGCTTGTCGTGGGGCGTTTCGGACATGCAGGCCTATCAGCAGAAAGGTCGCCTATCCGCAAGGCCTGACGCCGCGTCAGTCAACGCAGCGCGGTAATTCCCCACACTACCCCGACCAGCAGGAATATCCCTGCAATATCGAGCAGCAACCCGGCGCGCAGCACCCGGGGCATCGCGATATGCCCGGTCGCCCAGGCAATCGCATTGGGTCCGGTGCCTGCAGGCAGCATGAAGCCCCAACTGGCGGCGAGCGCAGCGGGCAGCGCCAGCAGGATCGGGTCTGCCCCCAGTGCAATCACCAGCGCGCCGACCACCGGCATGATCCCGCTGGCTGCGGCGACGTTGCTGGCAAATTCTGTCACCAGCACCACAAATCCGACCAGCACCAGCGCCACAATCGGCAGCGGCACGGCCTTGAGCGGCAGAAGCATCAGCCCGAGCCAGTCCGCCAGGCCTGAGGCAGTCATGCCCATTGCCAGCGCAAGGCCACCGCCAAACATCAGCACCACATCCCAGGGCGCGCGGTTGGCCTCGTTCCAGTTCAGCATTTTGCGGCCCGTTCCATCGGGAATCACGAACAGTGCGAGGCCCGCGATTGCAGCGATAGTGCCGTCAACCAGACTGTCCTTGGGGAAATAGCCCGCAGTGATCGGCAGAGTGACCCAGGCCAGCACGGTGAACACAAACACTGGGACCAGACGCTTTTCGGGTAGCGACCAGGCGGGGCTCTGCGCGATCGAAGCGCGGGCGGCCACAGGATCGAAGCGGTCCTCGCCCAGATGCTGGACACGAGCAATAATCAGCGCCGCCAGCGGCACGCCGAGGATGACAATGGGAATGCCGTAGAGACTCCATTCGGCAAAGCTGATCTTGATCCCCAGGCTCTTGTCGAGCAGCCCCGCTGCAATCGCATTGGTGGGCGAACCGACCATCGTGCCAAGCCCCCCGATCGAGGCGGCAAAGGCGATCCCCATCGGCAACGCCCCGCCAATCCCGCTGGTTTCGCCATCCTTGACCCCGCCCGAGCTGAGCATCGCCAGAGCCATCGGCATCATGATAAGCGCGGTCGAGGTATTGGAAATGAACATCGAGATCAGCGCGGTGGCGCCCATGACCGCCAGCAGCAATTGCCAGCTTTTCGCTCCTGCCAGCCCGAGGATTGCGTGGGCAAGCCTGCGGTGAAGCCCGGTCCGCTCAATCGCCAGCGCCAGGAACGCTCCGCCCAGGAACAGGAACATGATCGGCGAATAATAGGCCGCAGCGGTCTTGTTGGCATCGGCCACGCCGATCAGCGGCAGCACGATAAAGGGCAAGAAGGCAGTGGCCGAAAGCGGCATCGCCTCACTCATCCACCATGCCGCCATCCACCAGACCAGCCCCGCAGTGGACCAGGCCGCCTGCGGCATACCGGCGGGCGGGGCGAAAAGCTGCGTGAGCAGGAACCCGGCGATACCCAGCCAGAAACCGGTACGGCGTGCTGTCATCCCCGGTTCCCCCCGTGGCGCGTATCCTTTGACAGGCGCAATACCAGCTTTACTTCGGTGATAGCACCATCAGCATCTGACGGCCTTCCATGCGCGGCCAGGCTTCGACCTTGGCGACCTCGGCGATATCGTCCTGCACCCGCTTGAGCAGGTTCATCCCAAGCTGCTGATGCGACAATTCGCGGCCGCGGAAGCGGAGCGTGATCTTGACCTTGTCACCCTCGTCGATGAAGCGGCTGACGCTGCGCATCTTCACATCGTAATCGTGATCATCGATATTGGGGCGCATCTTGATCTCTTTGATCTCCTGCGTCTTCTGCGATTTGCGCGCCAGATTGGCCTTTTTCTGCGCCTCGTAGCGGAACTTTCCGACATCCAGGAACTTGCAGACTGGCGGATCAGCGTTGGGAGATACCTCGACCAGATCAAGGCCGACACCAGCGGCCTGTTCAATCGCCTCACGCGTGTACATCACGCCGATATTCTCGCCGGTTTCGTCAATGACGCGGACTTTGTCGGATGTGATCATGGTATTGAAGCGCGGCCCGCTCTTGACGGGGGGCTGCAGCATACGCCGGGGTGGGGGTGCTATAGTAGAATCTCCTGAAATTGAACTCTGCGCGCGTCCTTAGTGGGAATCGCGCGGCGGGGGAAGGGGGTTAGGCTGCGGCTCGCCACAGCGGGTATTGCACCAGCTGCCCTCTGGCGCTCAACACGGCATCCACCGCCGCTGCTGGCTGCATTGCAGCGATGATCGCGGGGTCAGCGGCATCCATCCCGCCAGTCAGTGCGCCAAAGGCGGGGAGGATCAGCTTGCGCTCGCTCACTACGGCGCAGGGCCGGGTGATATTGCGGCCGCGGGCCGTTATCCGCAGCTTGGGGTGAAAATGCCCGGAAAGCTCAGGCAGCGCCTCACCCGGATGGGCCTCGTGGCGCAGCAGCAGCCCGCTTACCGCCAGTTCGGCCAGTTCGGTGCCGCCGGGAGCTGCATGGCTGCCCGAATCGTGGTTGCCCGTGATCCATACCCAGTCCGTCGCGCGGGTTAACGCCGCGAGCATTCCGGCGGCGTGCGGCTCCAGCCGATCTGCGCCGCCCGCATCGTGGAAATTATCGCCCAGAGTAAATACCCGTCGCGCGCCCGTTTCGCGGATCGCCAGCGCTATCCGCTCCAGCGTCTCGCGGCTATCATAGGGCGGCAGCATCTGACCGAAGCGGGCAAAGTAGCTGGCCTTTTCGAGATGCAGATCGGCCACAAGTAGCGCATTTTCGCGAGCCCAAAACAGCGCGCGGCCCTGCACCAGCGCAAATTCCTGATTGGCGAACGAAAAGGGAACCATCCACCACGCTTGCCCCAGCCTCTGCGATTTGGCAAGCGCCGGATATGACCGACTGGACTCCCTACACCGCCCGCGCCGCCACTTGGTTTGCAGCGCTCCGCACCCGCATCTGTGCAGAGTTCGAAAGTATCGAACGTGAGGCGGGGAGCGACGCGGTATTTACCTATAAGCCCTGGCAGCGCGATACCGAGGATGGCACCGACGGCGGCGGCGGCACCCAAGGGCTGATGAAAGGCCGGGTGTTCGAGAAAGTCGGCGTCAATATCTCTACTGTCAGTGGAGCCTTTGCCCCCGGTTTCGCTGCGACAATCAACGGTGCGAGCGATGACAGCCCCGGTTTCACCGCCACTGGCATCAGCCTGGTCGCGCATATGGCCAATCCGCATGTGCCGGCAGTTCACATGAACATGCGGTTCCTGACCACCAGCAAAGCGTGGTTCGGTGGTGGCGGCGATCTCAACCCGCCGCTCCCTTATGCGCAAGACACCGCCGATTTCCACGCCGCCTACCAGGCCGCCTGCGATGCCCATGGGGCAGATTACTACTCCCGCTTCAAAAAATGGGCCGACGATTATTTCTTCATCCCCCACCGCGGCGTTCACCGCGGGGTGGGCGGGATATTCTACGATCACCTCAATTGCGGCGATCAGGCGGAGTGGGAGGCGAATTTCGCCTTCACGCAGGCCGTGGGCGAGGCGTTTCTGAGCGTGTTCCCGATGCTGGTCCGCCGCCGCATGGGCATGGAATGGAGCGAGGCAGAAAAGCGCCAGCAGCTCGAATGGCGCGGGCGCTATGCCGAGTTTAATCTGGTTTACGACCGGGGGACGCTGTTTGGCCTCAAGACCGGCGGCAATGTCGATGCGATCCTGATGAGCCTGCCGCCTGAGGCGGTGTGGGGGTAAGGGGCTGTTACAGGCCGCCCAGATCGCAGCCGCGCTCTTCAAGCACCGGACGCAGCGCACGGTAGGCGGCCGGCGTGCGATAAAGCGGGATCGTTGGGTAAAGGTGGTGGATGATGTGGTATTGCATCCCCCGATGAACCGGCATTGCCCAGCTTGCTGAGGAAGGCCCGTGTATCGCGGTAACGGCCCTGCCCAGTGCCCGGAAAGTGCGGCATCCAGCTCAGGTAGAAATTGACATAGATCAGCGCGACATGCCGCGGCAGCCACCACAGCAGGACAGCCTCGGCGGCATGGCCAGTCCAGGCCAATGCAGAGAGAATTCCAAAGAAGGCCGCCTTGCCCGCGAGCGCTTCCAGTATCGCCCGTTTGGCAATCGGTGTGCCAATCCGCTCAAGCGTCGGGCCATAACGATCATATCGCGGCTGGTTCTTGGTCAGGGCGCCCCACAAGGCACCGCGTACATTTGGTGCCTCCATGATGTGATAATCGGGATCGAGCGCTGGATCATTGGCATGGCGGTGGTGCTCAAGGTGGGTCTCGCGCAGGGTGCACAGCGGTAGTGCCAGCGGGATCAGCGAATAATAACCGATCAGCTCATTGAGCCAGTGGAACCGGGATTCGCGGGCGAAGAAAATGTGATGCTGGGCATCGTGCGATGGCAAATAGCTGGCGGTAACGTTGACCAGGGCGATGGCAAAGCCTGCCCACAGCGGCAATATCCCACTCATCACCAGTGGCCAAAGCGCCAGCCACGCAGTGGTGTTGACCAGCGGCCAGATCAGCATCGGCCAAGGAAAACCACCGATGAAAGCCTCGGCAATTTTTCTTTCGCGGGCACGCAGATTGGGGCTTGCAGAAGTTCCGGTCACAGCCAGGTCCTCCTGAATGTCGCAATCAAGCCCAATGCCGCGCCGATAATCAGCCCGCTGCTTATCGGTGCCAAGCCAAGCGGCGGGGAAATATGAAGCGCCAGGATCATGGCTGACAGAACTGGGGCAAGAAAGCCGATGCCAAACCACAGCGGGCCGAAGCGGAACAGGAATCCAATTAACTGCATCTAGCATCGCCCCACAAAATCAGCCGCGCTGGATTTCTAACCGGATTGTTCGATTTACCTAGCACAATATCGCGCCTTGGCTTCGAATGCTTGGGGGCTGATACGGCGCTCAAGATTATAGTGGAAAATTGCCGCTTCATCTCTCGGCAATCTCGTGGCGGGCACTATCATGACAGCCATGTCTTGATTTGCCGTTCGCGCTCAATGCGATGTTGGCAACTGCAGTTGGATCCTCAGATGCGTGTCAGCCGCTTTCCGCTTGTTCTGGCCATGTTTGCCACCCTTGCCAGCTGCGGCGGTGGCGGAGGTGGTTCGAGCAGCGGCGGTGTAACGCCGACGCCCAGCCCTACCCCCACCCCAGCGCCGACCGTCGCGGGTTGTTCACTGGGCGAGCGGCAGAGCTGGGTTCTGTCGCAGATGCAGGAATGGTATCTGTTCCCTGATTTGTTCGACGCGGCCGTCAACAAGGCTGCGCACAGCACTGTACAAAGCTATATTGACGCGCTGGTCGCCCCGGCGCGGGCGCAATCGAAGGATCGCTTTTTCACTTACATCACCTCGATTGCAGAGGAGAACGCGTTCTTCAATTCGGGCGCGACTGCGGGTTTCGGCATCAGGCTGAGCTATGATTCGGTGAACCGGCGACTGTTTGTGATGGAGGGCTATGAGGGTGCACCCGGCCTGGCCGCCGGGCTCGATCGCGGGACCGAAATACTCTCGATCGGAACAACTGCAAGCACGCTGCAAACGGTGACTTCACTGTTCGCCGCTGGCGGCGCGCAATCGGTTAGCGATGCATTAGGCGCCTCAACAGCAGGCACATCGCGGACAATGCAAATCCGCACAAATGGGGTGGACAGCACGGTCACGGTGATCAAGCAGAACTTCACCATCCTGCCGGTCTCTTCGCGTTATGGTGCCAAAGTGATCGATGATGGCGGGCGCAAAATTGGCTATGTCAATCTGCGGACCTTCATCGATACCGCTGATCCCGCATTGCGCAGTGCCTTTGCAACCTTCCGAACGCAGGGCATCACCGAGGTCATAGTCGATATGCGGTATAATGGTGGCGGGCTGGTATCTATCGCCGAATTGATGGGCGATCTGCTCAACGATGGCCGGGCGCCCAATGTCTTCAGCTACACTACCCTTCGCGCGGAGAAGGCAAGCTTCAACGAAACCCGCCCGTTTGCCGCTCAGCCCCAAGCAATCGCTGCGACCAAGATTGCCTTCATCGGCACCGGATCGAGTGCGTCTGCCAGCGAGCTGGTGATCAATGCCCAGACCCCCTATCTCGCTGCCAACTCTGCCCTGATCGGTGCCAATACCTATGGCAAGCCCGTTGGCCAGATCGGGCTGGACAAGGCTTCATGCGATGATCGGTTGCGGGTTGTTGCCTTCCGGACCGAGAATGCCAATCGGCAGGGTGACTATTTCACTGGCCTGGCCACCAAGGTAGCAGCCAGCTGCCGGGCGGGTGATGATATTAGCCGCCAGCTGGGCGATCCAGCCGAAGCTTCGGTGCGCGTCGCGCTGGATTATCTTGCCGGGCGGAGTTGCACTTCGCTGACGGCATCGGCCCAATCGGCCCAGGCAGTCTCGGAGCGGCAGTTGCTAGGGGCCACTCAGCCCAGCGCGTCGCAGTATGAATTGCCCGGGCTGTTCTGATGTCCGGTGCGCTCATTCTAGCTGGATTGTTGGCGCTTGCCCCAGCCGTCTCAACGCGAGCGATCCATCCGTCCGAAGCGCCAAAACCTCAGCCAAAGCGCGCGGCACAACCTTCTCAACAGCCCGGTCCGCAGCTTGAACCCCTGCGTCCAGCCGAACCAACACCAGCCCAACGCGCCATGCCGGGAAGCTATTGAGCAGAAACTGCATAGCGCACCACGCGCTTTCCCCTTGCCCTTTCCCTTCTATTCCCGCCATCTAGTCAGCAATGCTGCGCCAGTATGAACTTGTCGAACGCGTCAAAGCGTATGATCCGGACGCCGATGAGGCGGTGCTGAACCGGGCCTATGTCTATACCGTCCAGAAACACGGCACCCAAAAGCGCGCCAGCGGCGATCCCTATTTCAGCCATCCGGTCGAAGTGGCCGGGCTGATGACCGAGCTTAAGCTCGATATGGATACAGTCGTCACCGCGTTGCTCCACGATACGGTCGAAGACACGCTGGCGACAATCGAAGAGATCGAGAAGCTGTTTGGGCCAGACATCGCCAAGCTGGTCGATGGAGTAACCAAGCTCTCCAAGATCGAGACGCTGACCGAGAATGAGCGCGCGGCGGAAAATCTGCGCAAGTTCTTCCTGGCGATGAGCGAGGATCTGCGCGTGCTGCTGGTCAAGCTGGCCGACCGGCTCCACAATATGCGCACGCTGCACTTCATAAAAAGCGAGGACAAGCGCCACCGGATCAGCCGCGAAACGATGGATATCTATGCGCCGCTGGCGGAACGCGTCGGCATGTATGAATATATGCGCGAGATGCAGTTGCTGGCCTTCGAGCAGCTGGAGCCCGAGGGCTATGCCACGATCACCGGACGGCTGACCCAGATCCGCAGCCAGGAGGGCGGCCAGGTTGATGCGATTGCGCTGGCGATCAAACAGGCGCTGGCCGAAGCAGGTCTAAAGGTGGAGGTCTCAGGCCGCGAAAAGCATCCTTTCTCGATCTGGAAGAAAATGGCCGAGCGGCACGTTTCGTTCGAGCAGATCACCGACATAATGGCCTTTAGGGTGCTGACCGAGAACGCTTCGGACAGCTACAAGGCGCTGGGGATCCTTCACCAGACCTGGCAGATGATCCCGGGCCGGTTCAAGGATTACATCTCTACGCCAAAGTCTAATGGCTATCGCAGCCTTCATACTGCGCTGATCTATGAAAACTCGATGCGGATGGAAGTGCAAATCCGCGACCGCTCGATGCACCGCACCAATGAATTCGGCCTAGCCGCACATTGGGCCTACAAGCAGGGAGGGGTCCAGCCTGATGGGCAGGTTGGCTGGCTGCGCGATCTGATCGAGATTGTCGATGCGAGCCATGATGCTGAGGAGCTGCTCGAACATACCAAGCTGGCGATTTATCAGGACCGGATATTCGCCTTCACCCCCAAGGGTGCGCTCCACCAGTTGCCCAAGGGCGCGACCTCGATCGACTTTGCCTATGATGTCCACACCGATCTGGGCAATCTGGCGGTGGGTGCCAAGATCAATGGCCGCCACATGCCGCTGCGCACTCCCTTGGGCAACGGCGATGTGGTGGAGATCATCAAAAGCCGCAGCGCATCGCCGCAGCTGTCTTGGCTGGGCTTTGTTGTCACCGGCAAGGCGCGCGCCGCGATCCGCCGCGCTGTGCGCCAGAAAGAACGTCAGGAAGTCGCTGCGATCGGCCGCAAGCTGTTCGATGAAATTGCTGAGCGCTTGCCAGCCAAAATCGGCAAGAAGGCGCTGAAGGACGCGGTCAAGCGGCTGGGCTTCACCCGTGACGAAGAACTGATGATCGCAATTGGCAGCGCCAAGCTGGATGATCGTCAGGTAATGGAAGCGCTGGTTCCGGGCAGCGCTGCTGGCCTTGCCGAACCAGACGTCTGGCCAAAGCAGGAACGTGCCATATCAATCCGCGGGCTTACGCCGGGTAAGGCCTATCAGCTCGCTGATTGCTGCCATCCGGTGCCGGGAGATCGGATCGTAGGCCTGCGTCATCCAGGCAAAGGGGTGGAAGTCCACGCGATAGATTGTCTGACGCTGGCCAATGGGGTTGATGCCGATTGGCTCGATCTGTCATGGGGCGACCGATCGACCGGAGCGATTGGGCGGCTGCGGGCAGTGCTCTATAACAGGCCCGGCACATTGGCCGAGCTGACCGGGATTTTCGCCGGCAATCGCGCCAACATCGTCCATTTGGAGATGGTCCAGCGTGATGGGATGTTTGGGACTTACGAGGTCGATCTGGAAGTATCAGACCTGGCACATCTTACCCGAATCGTCAGCGCTTTGCGTGCCAGCGACGCGGTGGCGCAGGCGGAGCGGATCTGATGGCCGCCTGCGGTCACGTTAGCGGAGCCAATCAATGAAGGTGACCGGCATAGAGCATGTCCAGCTGGCCATGCCACCGGGCGGCGAGGATGCGGCGCGGGGTTTTTATGCCGGACTGCTTGGCATACCCGAACGGGCCAAACCCGAGAGCCTGACAGCGCGGGGAGGGTGCTGGTTCGAAGGTGCAGGGGTCAAGGTCCACCTTGGGGTGGAGGCAGATTTTCGTGCCGCCAGAAAAGCGCATCCAGCGCTGCTGGTGAGCGATCTGGCGGCGTTGATTGCTGCATTGGCGGCGGCGGACGTTAGTGTTTCGCCCGATGATCCTATCGATGGCCGGACGCGGTGCTTTGTCGATGATCCGTTCGGCAACCGGATCGAGCTGATGCAGGGCTAGATTTCAAGGGTTACGGTCACGCTGTCGCCCTCAGCCAGCCCCTCGTCCTTGCGGACGGTGGCTTTGACCGGGAGCAGCCAGCCGGTGGTCTTGGAGGGAAAGACCGAGGTGCTGAACTGGCTGTCACCGATCCGGGCTTTGACCCTTAGTGAACCGAACCCTGCGCGGCGGCCCATCTCCAGGCGCTGCATCAAGGCGGTGGCGGACAAGGCTTCACCCGCCGCGCCATCGATGGTCAGGAAGTGCCAGGTGCCGTTGCTGTTTCCGGTCCAGCGCCACAGCGGGCCGGTGTGGGTGATGCGCTCAGTCATGATTTGGTTCACACGAAGACACGAAGAGGTTGGGACTGAAGCGAAGCGGGTTTGCCAATCGCACGATGCACCATGAGGGGGAGTTGCATCGATTCGATAGGCCTGTAGCCCGCACCGCATCTTCGTGGCTTCGTGTGAACCCCACTACTCCGCCCGCCGCACTGGAACGGGAATGTTGCAGATGTCCGCCCCGCCCGCAGGCCGGATGAAAAACGCATCGCGGCGATTGGCGCGGGCGTCGGCGTAGGCGGCAAAGCTGGCGCTCTCGGTGGAAAGATACTCGAATTTTGGCAGTGGCTTGTCGGTCTCCATCTCGCTGGCGATCCGCATGGACCGGATCGGCACGCGCTCGTCGGCGGTTTCATAAAACCCCAGCGCCCCGGTCCCGCGCGGCAGCGACGAGAGATGCTCGATCCCCTCGATCACCCGGCCGACCAGCGCAATGTTGCGATCAAGATGGCGCGGGGCATGGCCGATCACCGTGTAAAGCTCGGCCCCGGTCCCGGTGTTGGGCGGCATGTCGCGCCCAACGCCGACCATGCCGTAGCAGTGGACGGGCCACATATCCGAGCCATTGGTTCCTAACGGCCAACCATCTGTAAAACCGGAGGCGGCATAGCGATCGGGTTCGATAAGATTGGAAAGCAAATATTCGGATGTGCCAACACACATTCCCGGATCAGTGACATCGACGGGGCATGGCACTGGCGATGCCAAGTTGGCCACATAGGAGCTCTCCGGCACCACCTCCAACCCAGACGGCAGCGCCTTCTTCTCGCTCGCATCACCCCATTGCACGACGTAATTATCCTGCACCCGGTTCACACTCGTCCCGTCCCACCACTGCGCTGCCGCCAGCTTGCGGATATTCCTGATCCACCCAGCTGAAAACGGCGCGGGCATAAGCTGGATCACCACACGGCGAGGTTTGCCCTTGGCATCCGCCGCAAGGTCCATGATCAGCAGATCTGATGCTGCAATCGCTGTCCAGTCCGCCATGGGAGCTGCGGCAACGATCTCACCCGGAGCGAGGACAGCCTGTTTCTCTTCTGCCCCAAGTGGCGCGGCGATCAGGACAAGGGCGGCAATTGCGGTGCAGTGTTTCATGCGCTGCTTGTGCCAGCCCTTCGCGCCTTGCGGAAGTGGCTTTGCATCGCTAGGGCGCGCACTCCAGAGCGATTTGGTTGGTCGCCTGATTCACGCTTCGTGATAGGCACGAAGCGATCAGGCTTATGCGGAGCGGTGGCCGAGTGGTCGAAGGCGCTCGCCTGGAAAGTGAGTATACGCCAAAAGCGTATCGTGGGTTCGAATCCCACCCGCTCCGCCACCCAGTCCCAGCACCAGTCTCCGTCTTCAGGACGCCGAGTGAACGCCGCGGGGCACTGTCAGAGCAAATGCACCGTTCGGTAACAGGAGTAGGGTAGTGCGCCGGAATGCCCAGACCGCGCAAGCCTGCTAGTCCATTCCGCTACTTCAATTCATCACCGGAGATCATCCGTCTGGTCGTGATGATGTACGTTCGGTATCCCTTGAGTCTCAGAAATGTCGAAGACCTTCTGTTCGAACGCGGGATCGGAGACGGTGCGGTTCTGGTGGAACCGCTTCGGGCCACTGTTTGCGGGCGACATCCGGCGGCAGCGGGTGAGCCGGATGCGCGGCTTCCGGCAGTGGCGCTGGCACCTTGATGAGGTCTACGTCAAGATCAACGGCGAGTTTCACTATCTGTGGCGTGCGGTCGATCACGAAGGCGAGATCCTGGAGTCCTTCGTCACGAAGAAACGCGACAAAGCGGCGGCTTTGGCGTTCCTGAAGAAGGCACTGAAGCGGTATGGGCGGGCCGAGGCAATCGTTACGGACGGACTGCGATCCTACCCTGCAGCGATGCGGCAACTGGGCAATCTGGACCGCCGCGAGATGGGCCGCTGGTTGAACAACCGAGCCGAGAACTCGCATCTGCCATTTCGACGACGAGAGCGGGCGATGCTGCGGTTCCGGCGGATGAAATCGCTACAGAAATTTGCCTCAGTTCACGCCGGCCTGCACAACCATTTTAACTCGGAACGTCACCTCGTCGATCGTCAAACTTACAAGCAGCGACGCTCGGCTGCACTGGCCGACTGGCAGTCGCTTGCCGCCTGAAGTCGATGCTTTTGGCCCAAGTCGCGCCAAACGGAGACAAGTTGCGATTAGTCTGACAGCACCCATACGATCAATCCAACACGACATCAGACCTTGCAGAATCGGAGCCGTCCACACGTGACAGCACCATGCAGTTGCGTCCGTTCGACGTTCAATCCGGTGTTGCTCGATCCCGAACGCTGTTCGTGTGCGCCAAGGCGCTTCCGTCGCTTCTCAATACGGAAAGCTCGCGCATAACCGCGGGAAGGTATTTCGAGAGGATGAGGCCCGCCAACACTGCTACCGCGATCGAGATGTAAAGCGCGTTCCAGTTTGCAAGTAGCGCATAGCCCAGCGCGAAGAGTAGCCCATAGATTAGCGCCACGCTGGCGATCCAGCTAAAGAAGTTGGCGCGCAGATCGCCGGATTCCGGCGCGATCCCGGTGTCCTTGGCAAGTCTTTCCCAACCAGGTCCCGCAACACGCAGGCGCTCATAGAAACTTTTCGCCTGCTTGGTTGGTCCGGTACGCGATGCCATCATGGTTGTGACGAGCACGATCACCGTGGTCACGGCCATATTGATCGCAAGCCGATGGGCGAAATAGTCGGTATCCGCAGTGTCGGGCAGTATCCAGAAAAGCGAGAGGCCGACGGAAAGCGATGTCAGGATCGACACGATCTCGGACCACACGCTGACTCGCCACCAATACCAGCGTGCGATCGCGAGAAACGCACCGCCCGAGGTCATCACGGCAAGATATTTGTACACCTCAAGCACGCTCTGCAGGTGCGATCCAACTAGGAGTGCGAGTAGCACGATGACCAGCATGCCGATACGTGCGGCAGTCACATAGTGGTGCGGATGGCGGTTCGGAGCGAGATAGGGGCGATAGATGTCGTTGATCATATAGGACGTGCCCCAGTTGAGCTGGGTCGTCAGCGTGCTCATGAATGCGCTGATCAGCGAAGCCACCATGATCCCCTTCATCCCGATGGGAAGTGCACGGTTCACCAGCGCCGGATAGGCTTGCTCGTTGTCGATGAGATGCGGAAAATAGACCAGCGAAGCTAGGCCGGCGATGATCCACGGCCAACTGCGCAGGACGTAATTGGTGAAGGCGTACCAATACATCGAGAGCATGGCATCGCGCTCGCTCCGCGTGGCCAGAATGCGCTGGATAAAATGGCCGCTGCCCGGGCTGGCTCCGATCCAGCTGAAGCAGACAAGGATCAGAAAGCTGACAGTCTCCGGGCGTAACGAAGAGAGGTCGGGAACCATGGCGAAGGTTGCACCGTCTTTGAACTCCGGCGCAGCCTTAACTGCAGCAACGAAATTGGCACCACCACCCAGGTCAACATAGACGATGCCCGCCAAGGCAATCGCACCGATCATGGCGATCACAAACTGGATGAAGTCTGTGTAGATTACCCCATAGAGCCCCGAAACCGCCGTGTAGCTGAGTGCGATCACCGAGAGCCCCGCCAACATCGCAGTGCCGATCGCCACATCGCCGATGAACGGGACACTTAGCGGTGCTGCATTCTGCAGCTCCAAAATGACCACCAGAATTTTCGACATTCCAAGCGTGACCGAGGCGATGATCATCGCATTGGTAAAGGCGCCGTCGATCAGGGCACGAATTACGCGAAGGACGCGGACGCCCTGCCCGTCGTCATAGCGCTGGACCAGGAATTCTATTTCCGTGATGGCACCCGAACGCCGCCACAGCCGCGCGAAGAAGAATGTGGTCGCAAGCGCACCTGGAACCATGGCCCACCATATCCAGTTGCCGTAGATGCCGTGTTCGCGAACCAGCCCGGCGACAAATAGCGGCGTATCCGACGAAAATGTCGTCGCCACCATAGACGTACCGGCCAAAAGCCAGCCCAGCGATCGCCCTGCCACGAAATAGTCTTCGCCTGTTCCGCTCGCCCGCTTGGCAAACCAGAGGCCAACGATGAGCGACGCCACGATCGTAGCAACCACGATAAACCAGTCGATGAAGCTCACGCAGGTAGCCCTCCCATATCGCGGGCCGTGGCGGCCCAGCATCAGTGACGAAATAGATCTTGCTTGCCACCGCGCCTTTTGAATACAACGTTGTCACAAATGCCGCGTTCGATCTATGCCGTCAAGCCGCGATGTGATAGCGAGCCTCAATCGTCATAAGCGCGAAGGGTGTTGCTCTCTTGGAATGCCTGCAAGATCGACTTCCAAGGCTTGGAACAATTAAATGATGAGAGACCTATGAAGAGCGTGACGATCAAGGATGTCGCAAATCACTGTGGTTACTCCTTCAAGACCGTCGCTCGTGTAATTAGCAACAATCCGACAGTTGCAATCGCTATCCGCGAAAAGGTCCAGGAGTCGATTGTCGCGCTTGGCTACGAACCCAACGTTTCAGCCCGAAATTTGCGTGGCGGACGTTCATTCGCGATTGGCCTAGTTTATGAACAACCTTTGGCCGAAATCCAAAAAGGCGCGCTCTCGGCTTGCCAACGGATGGGCTACTTCCTCCAGATTGTCCCGGTCGATGACGCAGCCGGTGATCTGGCAGCACATCTCGAAGGCGTTTACCGCAAGCAGCGGCTTGCCGGACTGCTTCTCACGCCGCCCTTCAGCGAAAGTGATCGGCTCGTCGGCTATCTGCAGGAACGGAAAATACCGTTCAGCCGGATCATCTCGGCTCGCAGCGCTCCGTCGCTGAAAGTGCCCACCGTTTTTGTGGACGACTATCACGCAGCATATCAACTTGCTCAACATCTGGTCGGATGCAAACATCGTCGGATTGGGTTTATCTGGGGCAACCCGGCCCATGCCTCGAGCCGCGAGCGCTTCGCAGGATTCATGGCAGCGCTTGTCGATAATCACATTGTTTTACCGCCCGAATATCAAGTTCCAGGCGAATATGTATTTGCCTCAGGTGTGGCCGGTGCCCGGCAGCTGATGGCATTGGACTGCCCGCCTACGGCAATCGTCGGGAGCAACGACGAGATAGCAGCCGGTGCGCTGATGGGAGTCCAGATGTCGGGTCAACGCGTACCAAACGATGTGGCGATAGCAGGCTTTGAAAACAGCCGATTCTCGCAACAAGCCTGGCCCCAGATCACGACAGCAAGCCAGCCAACCGAACAGATCGCAGAGCGGGCGACCGAATTGCTCATCGAGACAATCGAGCATATCGGTCGGCGGGACGGTGAATTGACCAGGGGTTTTCTGCCCGAACTGCTCGTGCGAGAATCCACGCGAGCTGACTGACTTGACGCCTCCATCACAGGCAACTCTTGCAAATGTGAGACAACGTTGTATCTGTGCTTCACAACTGTGGCATCGCGACCGAATCGCGCTGTGAAACTGGATGGGTGACGTGACAGCAAACAGAAATAGTCTGATGTTTCTCGAGGCTCTGGAAAGCATCGAGTGCGTGAAACGGCAAGAATCGCTTCTCGCCAAACCGATCGCGGAGATCGCTGCGGAAAATGAAAAATCCAAACCCCGGATGATCATCACATGCGCACGCGGCAGCTCGGATCACGCAGCGACTTTTGCCAAATACATGTTCGAGCGGTGGCTTGGTGTCCCAGTTTGTTCGGCATCGCCATCGTTGAGTTCGGTCTTCGGAGTCCACCAGAAGCTCAATGATGCACTTGTTCTGGCGATCTCGCAGTCGGGCAGGAGTCCGGACCTTCTCAGCTTTACGGCGATGGCGCGAGAAGGCGGCGCCCGCATCGCCTCAATCGTCAATGTGGCCAGTTCGCCGCTTGCCGTTGCCGGCGACTGGCTCTTGCCCCTAGCGGCTGGGTCAGAGCTAAGTGTTGCCGCAACAAAGAGCTATATCTGCACTCTCGCCGCTTTGATCCAGCTGGGAGCAGCAATGACGGGTGCGCCCGAACTTGTAGCTGCAACCAGCGCGCTGCCTGGCGCATTGGCGAAGGCGGCAGAGTCGAACTGGACCGCACTCGAGCACCTGCTTGTCGATGCCCGAAACTGCTTCATCGTAGGGCGCGGAGCCGGGCTGGCAATTGCCCAAGAGGCGGCGCTCAAGCTGAAGGAAACTTGCGGTATCCATGCCGAGGCTGTGAGCGCAGCGGAAATCAAACATGGCCCGATGGCGCTTCTGGCGCAGGATATCCCCATCATCTTCCTGGTCCACGGCGACGAGACAACTGCGGGCCAGCTGGCATTGGCCGATGAGTTCCGGGCTAGCGGCGGACGTGTTTTGGTGGCCGGGCCAGCAGCAATCGGCGCAGACCTTACGATTGATGTTGAGGCACCCCCCAGTGCGGTGGCGGTCTCGCTCATACTGGCATTCTATCTCACCGCCGCCCGGCTCGCACCGCGGCGCGGGATCGATCCCGATGTTCCGCCCCTGCTCTCCAAGGTCACCGAGACGCACTAATGGCGTACTTGCTCTCAAACTGCCGCCTCGCCTTGCCTAACGACACTCAGGAAGGGTGGTCCGTGGCGGTTAGTGGTGGACGAATCTCGGCACTCTACGATCCCGAGCAGCATGTTCCTTACTACGCCGATGTGGTCGATCTTGGAGGCCAAATTCTTGCACCTGGGCTGATCGATCTTCAGGTCAATGGCGGTGGCGGGGTTCTGTTCAATGACGCGCCGACCGTGGGCACGCTGACGCGCATGGTCGCGGCACATCGCCGCTTCGGCACGACGGCCATGCTGCCAACACTGATTACATCGCTCCCCGACGTCATGCGCCGGGCCGCAGAGGCAGTGAACGAAGCGCTGGCCATGGCCATGCCAGGAATTGCCGGAATCCACTTCGAGGGCCCGATGCTCAACCCGCTGCGCAAGGGCGTCCATGAAGCGCAGTGGTTCAGAAAGAACGAGCAGGTCTTGTTCGACATCCTTACCTCGGTCGCCGGAGGCAAGACACTTGTCACGCTTGCGCCCGAATGTGTCGATTCAGCTTTCATTAGCGAACTGGTCAGCGCGGGTGTCACAGTCTCACTTGGTCATAGCAATGCAAATTTCGAGGAAGCGCGGCAAGGATTCGACGCCGGGATCCGTTCGGTAACGCACCTGTTCAATGCCATGTCGCCGATTACCGCACGCGACCCGGGAGCCGCTGCCGCCGCGCTGCTCGATAGCAGGGTGTATTGTTCATTCATTGCCGACCGACATCACGTCGCGACAGCAACCTTGAAGCTGGCGCTTGTTGCCAAAAAGCTCGACCGATTGATCCTTGTCACCGATGCCATGGCAGGGGTTGGACCGGAAGCGGGTGGATTCACCTTGAACGGCACCCTGGTCGAATGCCGGGGTGGGGCCTGTTTTACCCCGGACGGAACGCTGGCGGGTTCTGCATTATCGATGCTGGAGGCGGTCAGGAACGTCACGGACGACTTTGCGGTTCCCTTGTCTGCTGCGTTGGCCATGGCCAGCGCCAATCCCGCCGCGCTGGTCGGTATTTCGGGAGGCGTCATCGCCCCGGGTTGCCCAGCAGATCTCATCGCTTTCGACAATCAATTCAGGTTGAGCCATTCGGTGATCGGCGGCGAGCTTGTCTCCTTTGGAGAGAGCCAATGACTTTGCCTTCGCCAGCCCTGGCTGCGGATGTAGGCGGTACGCACGCGCGGATTGCAATCGCGATTGTGGAAGCCGGGCGTCCTGCGTTAGCGGACTTCCGCAAGTTCCGCTGTGCGGACTTTCCATCACTCACTGCCATATTCGAACACTATTGCAGCGAACTCGGGATCGCCTCGCCACGTTCGATCTCCGCAGCGATCGCAGGTGCATGCGGTGACGGAGAGCCGATCACTACGAACATGCCATGGGATTATGACCTGTGTCACTTGCGCAGCCGTTTCAGTAGCAGCGACGTGCGAACCTTCAACGACTATCAGGCTGTCGCGGCGGGAAGCCAGTTGCTTACGGCCAGCGATTGCATCGCGATTACCGAACCAAGTCCCGATCCGCAGGGGTTGGCGATCGTCATGGGCGTTGGAACCGGGCTTGGCGCCGCTATTCGATCCGGCTCCGGCCCGAATGCAATGATCTATCCCACCGAGTTGGGTCAGACCCGGTTGCGTGCGGACGATCCGTTACAACTGGAAATCCTCAAGCAGCTTGCTGGCGACGATGAATTTGTTCGGGTCGAACGAGCATTGTCAGGGCCTGGAATAGCCGCGACCTACGCGGCACTCCGGCAAGTGCTTGGTCTGGAGAGGCTCGATTTGGAGCCTTCCGAAGTTGTCGCCCGCGCGACTGTCGATGGTGACCCAGTTGCCTTAGCGGTCATCGAAATTGTCGTCGGAATTCTCGCCGAAGTGATTGCCGACCTGGCCGTGATGCTCGCGCCGGTTGGGGGCATCTACCTGTCCGGGGGGGTCACTCCCCGGATCGCGACTTTCATCCAGTCCGACTCATTCCGTCGGAAATTCTTTGCAAACACCCCGATGCGCGGCCGTCTTGAGCGGATTCCGATCAGGATCGTCAATCGCGACGACATCGGTGTCTTGGGCGCAGCTCTGTTGGGGCAGGCCCAGGCAGTATTACAAAAGGTAAGCACATGACCCAAAACATGACTGTCGCGATCTGCGGCTTGGGCGAACGCGTCGCCCACGTCGCCCGCACCTTGTTCCATCATGATCGCCGACTGCAACTTGTCGGATATTGTGATCCCCGTGACATGCCTAACGGCGTTGCAATCATGCATGAGGTCGGAATCAAGGCGGGCAATCGCTATTCCGAACTAAATGAATTGCTTGCGTCCGAGAAGCCCGATCTGTTGATGGTTGGCTCACCAAACAACCTGCATCTCGAACACATCCGTGAAGGTCTGGAAGCCGGAGCACGGGTTCTCTCCGAGAAGCCGCTGGTGACCACGGCAGAAGATACCTTCACTCTGCTTCAGCTGCTGAAAAAGCACGGCCGAGATCGGCTAATGGTCGGACTTGTCCTACGGTACTCGCCGCTTTTCCGGGGTTTTCGCAGTCTGCAGCATGAAGGCGTGCTGGGAACGATAGTCAGCATGGAAGGAAGCGAGCATCTTGCACCCCCGCATGGTGCCTTCTTGATGCGCGACTGGCGCAGGCACGAATCGACAAGTGGCGGTTATATGCTGGAAAAGTGTTGCCACGATCTGGACCTCTACCAAGGCGTCATGGGCTGTCGCCCAACCCGCGTTGCAAGTTTTGGCGGTCGTCGCGTTTTCGTGCCTGAAAACAGTGATCTGGAGGCCTCTCCGATCTATGGGAGTTGGCACGGCAAGTGGGATCGCTCGCTTTCGGCGTTTACCGGGGATGGCGACATTGTCGATCACCAGACCGCTATCATCGAATACGCCAATGGTGCGTCGTTGACGTTCCACACCAACACACATGCTGCGAACAAGACCAGACGGATTTGCGCGCTGGGCACGCGCGGGATGATCGAAGGTGACTTCGAGCGCAACAGCCTGCGGGCGTTCGACGCACAATCAAAGGCAATGCTTGCCGATCACAGCTAT
This sequence comes from Novosphingobium sp., assembly GCA_031374105.1. Classification (GTDB taxonomy): domain Bacteria; phylum Pseudomonadota; class Alphaproteobacteria; order Sphingomonadales; family Sphingomonadaceae; genus Novosphingobium. The sequence continues at coordinate 26,051 of JANMNP010000011.1, read as the reverse complement.
GAATATGATGCCACAAACGGGCACTATGGAGCCGAAGAGCTGATGGTCGCCGATCTCTGTGCCCATTTGTTTGAGGCAGCACCGCTCCCAGTCACGGCGCTAGATGCGCTTGAAGCTGGGCTAACTGCGATCAAGCTCGATGAAGCACGCAAACAGGGCATTGTCGTCGATTTGGCGGAAAGCTGGGCTCGCTTTGATACTGCGCTCAATGGCTGATTTCGTTTCTGACTCGGCATGGCCCAAACCAGATTTCAAGGACTACCGTTTATGCAGCGACTAAACCAATTTCATGCGCGTTCGGCCGTTTTGGCTGCGCTATTGTTGAGCGGCTGCTACCCAACGGATCGTCCCAATTCGGCAGTTGCGGACGTGACTTCGATCCGCCCGCTTTCTTGCACTGCCAACAAGGATCAATTTAGCCCGGGCGATACGGTCCAGGTTGTGTGTCGGCAGAATTCAAATGCCGCCGCACCGCCGGGAACGACATTGCAGCTCGTAAGGCTGGATCACACAGTTGCCGCCAAACCGGCACCGGTCGCCGAAGTGGCCTTGAGCAACCAATCAGGCAGTTACAATCTCACATGGCAGGTCCCATTGGGTGATAGCATGGTTGGGGCCTACGCAATCACATCGGGGCTAGCTGGAGGGCGAGTATTCTCTCCGGAAAGTACGCTGGGCTTTGTGCGCGTGGTCGGTTCCGGCCAATTGACAACGTTTCAGCTTCTTAGACAACAACAGCAGGGAGTTGACGCTCTTGCGCTGGATGGCGGCATGAGTGCCGAGTATTCGGTTCAAAAATCGATTGGTTCGCTTGGTGGGCTACCTAGTCATAGCTGGTATGTCTCGCGTCCGGGTCATGGCCCTAACGCGGTGCTCGCGACTCCCGACTTTCTTGGCAATGCCCTGCGCACCACGGTCAATGCTTACGACAAACAGCTGGGAGCTGACACGCGCTTCGAGACTGTCATCATTTCCACCGGATTCCCTGCGATCCCCTATATCTCGCAGGCCCTAAATGCGCCAGTTTTGCCGCTGCACTTCCTCGCAAGCGCCGACAGTCTTACTGAAATCCGCGGAGTTCTCAGCGGCGCGAAGGCAGCAGGCTATTCAGCCTATGCGACGCTAGGGCATGATCCCTCGGTTGACCATTCGGTTGCTTGGATCAAGTTGCTCGATCTACCGCGCGAATACCGGGATTTCCTGTCACGTCACCGGGTCAAGAGGGTAATTGTCCTTGGTTCGACGGGCGTATCTAATGGCGAGACCAAGGCAAGGCGGCTTGGTGGCGATGCGAATGCAACCTATCAGCCCGGCGAAATCTTCATCATGTATCCCGGCACTTCTCACAGCGATGAGGAATCACTCAATGAGAAGATTGTTGATCTACCACTCGCATCGCATCTGTCGGATTTCGTCCGTATCGCCGACTGGGAGAGCGGTGTCGCGGAATCGCAAGTTTGTCGGATTGGAGCCTCGGTCAAGGCGGCAGGTGGCGGGGAGATCGCTGCGCTTGCATTAACCCCGGACAGCCTCAGCGATCTTTACAATCTGGCTTCAACCGTGACGATTGCTTCGATGGCTAAAAATCGGGCGCTGTTCGGTTCGCCCAGCATCGCCGCTTCAGGCATCGTGCTTAATCCCTACCTGATGGCATATCCGGGTGAGGAATTTCGCGATGGCTATATTCCTCTGGTCTATTTCCAGGTCGTGCCTGCCGCAGATACTCTGGGGCGCATCGAAACGGCCATTCGTCCAGCCTTGGCGCACTATTTCCCGGATCGTGATGTTCACAACAGCCGCATCTGGGTAAATAGCAGCAAGAACTTTGGTGGAGCCTTCTTTGGACAGCCCTACGAGGCCGAGTTTGCAAGGCTCGGGTTCCGGAACCTGCGGGTCAATGACTATACTGTCGACGAACAGTGGCACCCTGCCTCTGATCGACTGTCTATTTCCGAAATCCTGGCCAAGGACGAGCAGCAGCGATCGGAGGGAGACAGGTTGGCTTCGTGGGCAAGGCGCAGATTGCCGCTTTCGCAGGACGAGTTTGCGGAAGCACTCAGCTTTTTTCCAGATATGCAGCTCCGCGATGTGAGTTCCTGCATGGCTCTTGAGAAATAAGTCGGGCCGCTTCGTCAGGATGTCATGGCGCGGGCTAAACATGACCGGGGGGCATCCGGGATGCTGCTGAGACCGCGGGATCGGTGCCAATTTGCAGTCCCGGTTGGCGCTCACCTGAATCTCGAAACGCGAACCGGGCTTGAACGATCATTCGAAGCCCTTTACTTGCCAACGCGAGACAACGTTGACTCACTGTGAAAATGACTTTATGGCAGAGAAGCAGCGGTCTTACTGAGTGGATTTGAGGGACAACGTCATTTACTTGCGACAATGAGACAACGTTGTATATTTAGTTGTTGGAATGGGAGATTGTCATGCTACGCTTCAAAACCGTGATCCTAATGTCGTCATCAGCTGTCGCGCTTGCGCTCTGTAGTTCGCCTGCACTGGCGCAGGAGGAGAAGCCGCCGGTGCCAAAGCAGGAAGCGGAAGAGGGGAAAGCTGCCGCCGACCAAGCCGCTCCCGAAGAAGAAGCGGGCATCGTTGTCTTCGGCACGCGCGCGCAGGCTGAGTCATTCGTCGAAATAAAGCGCGATTCCGCAACGATCGTCGATTCAATCAGCGAAGGTCAGGCTGGCACACTGCCGGTGCAGAATGTTGCAGAGCTTGTCTCTGTCCTGCCCGGGATCAGCAGCATCACCGATCGCACCGGCGATGACAATCTGACAACGTCGGAAAGCCGGTTCGCCAATGTTCGTGGCATCCGCTCGGATCTCAACATCACGACTATGGATGGCATGAATCTCGCCATCCCCAATCAGGGCGGCCGATCGAATTTTCTCGATTGGTTTCCGGTCAGCCTGGCCAAACGGGTCGAGGTGCAAAAGAGCTTTGCTGCCGAGAATGATGGCAATGCGATCGGTGGCCAAACCAACGTCGTAACCCGCAGCGGCTTTGACTATCCGAACGGCCTGCTGAATTTCACGGCTTCGACCAGTTTCGACGAACTCCATCGCGGAGTAGTCGGCCAGCGGCAGCCATTCAACATCAGTGGCGTGTTTGCGCGACCGCTCTCCGATACCGTCAGCATTGCACTGACTGCGAATTTCAATCGTCGGGACGTCTATGTGCCGTCCAAGGAAAACGTTGCGCGCATCGCCTTCAATCCCAATGGCTCACGTGCGACGTTCTTCCCGGCCTTCAACAATTTCATCGGCCCGGTCCCGGGTAACGGGATCGCTGTGCCGTTGATCAATCGTCTCTATTCGAACCTCGCACGCACCGATCGCTGGGGCGGCGCCGGCAAGATCGATTTCCGTCCCGACGACCGGACCTACATCTGGCTGACGGGAAGCTACAGCAAGCTCGATCAGCAGGTCCTGCAAAGCTACTCGGACGTGCGCAACCCGTTTCTGTGCTTCGGCTTTCTCGGCTGCATAAATCGGGCAGTCTCCCAGAGCGGGAATACCGGGACGATTGAAATCCAGTTCAACGACGCGGCTTTCTCGGAAATGGCGACCAGCCGGAACCTGTCGCAGCTCGCCGCTGGCCAGTTCGGCGTCCAGCATACCGCGACCGATGACCTATCTCTCGAATTTCGTGGATCGTATTCGGTCGCACATCAGGACCAGGATGATTATTTCAGCTTCTTCGGACAGGACGCCCGTCTGATCCGCTTTGCTTACGACCTGACGGATCCCCTGAATCCGCAGTACAACGTTGCCAACGCGGCAAGTGTGTTCGACCCCACCTCCTACCACTTGCGCCGCGTCGATTACATTCCGCTGCGCCTCAAGGAGACGGTGCTCGATACGCTGTTCAACGTCGCCTACAACAGCGAGGCCGATGATCGCGGCTTTGGCATCAAGGCCGGAGTTCGCTTCAAGATCAGCGACCGCTCCTATGAAGAGAAGTTCATCCAGAACAATGTGACCGCTCTCGGCGGCCAACGCTTCACCCTCGACCAGGTGCAAACGCCACTGGACGTGTTCGCTCTGGGCATTCCCAGGATCAACCAGAATTCCCGGCCGGTGCTTGGCAATCCGCTTGTTCGGAACGATCTGCTGCTTCCCCTGCTCGGTGACAGCACCTTGTTCACGCCTTCGCTGCTGACCGATCTCGGCAACAACTATTCCCTGAACGAGAAGACGCATGCTCTCTTCGTGCAAGGGCAATACCGCACGGACAGCCTCTACATCATCGCGGGTGTGCGCTACGAACTGACCGACCTCAACGGCAGTGGCTTTCGGTCCGTGGATGGCGGAGCCTTCGTTCCCACATCAAATCACAGTTCACGGGGTTTCTGGCTGCCCTCCGCCATTGTCAATTGGGATCCGATCGATCGACTGCGGCTGCGCGCTTCCTACAGCAGATCGCTTGGTCGGCCGCCCTATGATGCGCTCGCACCGCGCGGCGAATCTCTGACTACCGACGCGCAGCAAGGCACGGCGACTTTGAGTCGCTCAAATCCCGACCTGAAGCCGAGGCAGTCGAACAATTTCGATCTGGCGCTGGAATGGAATTTTGCCGGCCGCGGCAGTCTGATTTCAGTCGGAGGCTTCTACAAGAAAATCAAAGACGAAATCTTTGTGCGCACCAGCATCGTGCCGATGGACATCAACGGCACGACCTACGCGACGACCATCATTCAGCCCGACAACACGACCGGGTCGAAGCTCTATGGCCTCGAGGCGTCCTTCGTCTATAATTTCTCGTTCCTTCCGGCACCCTTTGACAACATGGGCATCAACGCCAACGCAACAATAATTCGTGGGGATTTTGAGCTTCAGCGTGCTCGCCTCGACGGCAACGGAACCGAGACACCTGGGTTTCTCCCCGGCCAGCCGAAGGGCATCTATAACGTTTCGCTCTACTATTCCGATAGCAAGTTTGACGTGAACTTGGCTTGGAACCGGACCGGTTCCTACGTCGCGGGCTTCTTTGCCGACGCTCCGCAAAATGACATCTACTTGATGGGACGGAGCACCTTCAACGCCAAGATGAGTTACTCGGTCCTGGAAAACCTCAAGTTCTATGTCGAGGGTACCAATCTCACCTCCTCCGACCTGATCGAAGTAAGCGGTCCCCCGTCTCTCCAGAACGTCCGGCGCCGCTACAACTTTGGTCGCACGGTTTCGATTGGGGCCACCGTCAACTTCTGACTCGCCGGGCCTACACTTAGTCCTCTCCCGAAGTAGGCTACGGAGACTGAGCCGGGCAGGAGCAATCCTGCCCGGCCCTTTTGCAATTTGGGATGATCCGGAGAATAAGCGAAATTTATGACGCCTCGACTGCGTGAGCCTCGAATTGGACTTGTAACGGTCGTCTAATTGTTGATTGTCGTTGAGAAGTGACCCGGTACTTTCATCGAGATTTGTCCCGGGTGGTTGCTATGTCCCGCGTTGCGCCGGCACGGTGTTGTAAGGTAAACTTCTGCAGTCCGAGCGGGACTTCAAATTTTCATGATCAGGCAGCAGCAACGGACGCAGCATTCCATTCCGCCATGGCGGAGGTTCGGAAGTGACGCATTGTATTTCGGGAGATCAGGTGACGCTGGATATTGAAGGTGTTGTAGATGGCCGAGTGGGTGGAAACGAAGCGCTGGGCGTGGCCATGGGACTTGAGCCTCTGCATTTTCCGCTCTCTTCGTCGGACGGGCAGGTGGGAATTCTCAACCCGGTTATTGTCTCGTAGTCGACCTGGTTTGTGGCGCTTCAGACAGCCCAGCTCTCGCAGTGCCGCGCGATACGAGGCCAGACCATCCGTAACGATTTCATCCGGAACATGGCCTTGGTTCTTGAGCAGTTTCCTGAGCAATTTCATCGCGGCGGCCTTGTTCCTCCGCTTCTGGACGAGGACATCAAGGACTTCTCCCTCCTTGTCGACGGCTCGCCACATGTACATGCGCTCACCGTTGATGCGGACCACCATCTCGTCGAGATGCCAGACGCAGTCGGCACATCCGCGCTTGCGGCGAATGTTGGCGGCGATTGCGGGACCGAACTTGTTGGCCCAGCAGCGAACGGTCTCGTAACTGACGTTGATCCCGCGTTCGGCTAGCAGATCTTCCACGTCCCGAAGGCTAGTGGTGAAACGGAAATAGAGCCAAACCGCCAGCCGTATCGTGTCTGGCGGAAAGCGATGACTCTTGAAGGAAATGGGTTTCATACTTGCTTCTCTATCCAACCAAGCGTCGGATTCGGAGACAAGTTAGCGTTTGCCTGACAGCTCCGCCACCTTGACCCGAAATCAGAGGGCTTGATCCATCGTTACGTTTGGCGACAGCTGGTGTTGCTGAGCCTGTTGAGGCGCTGGAGCATGGCAGTCTGGATCAGCCGCGATCCGCAGCAATCTCTGCCGCCGCATGCCTTCCTGCCAGTTTGCCAAAGGTGGTTGCTGTAAGCAGGCCGTTTCCAGCCATATAGCCGTCGCTTCCAGGACCCGAGATTCCTCTTGCCGCGCCGCCGCCGACATATAAATTGGCCATCGGACTGCCATCCAGCGCGATGGCCCGGGCATTCCGGTCAACGACGATCCCGCCCTGAGTATGGAACAAGGCTCCGGTTACCTTGGCCGCTTTGAACGGGGCCGCCAGTGGCGACTTGTTGGCGAAATTGCGGCCAAATTCATCGAATGCCTTGCCGCCCTTGCTGCTATCGACAGCTGAATTGGTTGCGATCAATTCGGCAGAATCTATCCCGCAAAGCTGAGCCAGTTTCCCAAGTGTATCAGACGAATGCACAGCCCCGGCCGATACCGCTTGCTGGAAATCATCGAATTTCATCATCAACTCGTAGCGCTGCTGATCGAAGATGCACCAGGCTACGTGGTCGGGTTGGGCCAGCACCTTTACCGCATGTTCGGAGTATCCAGCTGATTCATCGGCAAAGCGCTTTCCTGCCCGATTGACCTGATAGCCGCCCTCCATGATCAGCGGCCACAGGATCGGAATTCCATAGCCAGCCGCCAGGCCGCCATGACCCTGATAAGCATGCATATCGGCAAGCTTCAGGCCCAGTTCCTCAGCCCAGACCATCGCTTCACCCTTGTTGCCGGGATGGCCGTGGAAAGTTGCATGTTCCAGTTCGGGGAGATACGCGCGGACCATATCCGGATTTCCGGCGAAACCGCAGCACGCAAGGATCAGCGCCTGGCAGCCAAACGCCTCCTTTGTGCCATCGGGGCGCACAATGCCGACGCCGGATATTCTGTTTCCGCTATAGAAAAGTGTCTCCGCCCGCGCGTCGCACAAAATGTCCACGCCCGCGCCTATTGCCGCCGATTCAAGCGCTGCCATCAATTCCGCACCGGAACGGTTCGGCATGCCGTACATCCGCATGGCGGTATGACCCGGGTATAGAAAATCTGTGATTAGTGAGAGGCTGACCCCATGGCGATCACGCAACCAACTGACAGTTTCAGCGGATTCTTCGGCCAGCCGCTCCGCGATCCCGGCATCCGTATTGCCTTTGGTCTTTGTCATGATATCTGCTGCAAACTGCGCCGGAGAATCTATGATGCCTTGCGCCTCCTGCTCAGGCGTCCCTGCAGCAGGGATCAGACCGGTGGACATTGCGGTTGTCCCGCTAAGCTTGGGATCGCGCTCGATGACCAGCACATCGGTGCCGCCATCGCGCGCTGCCAGCGCCGCCGCCAGCCCGCAGCCACCGCCGCCAATGATAATGACTGGCACGGTGAGGTCAAAATGGTCGGGTGATCTCTGGACGGTTCTCATGGGTAGGTTCTTTCCGCAGGAAGCGGTTCGCGCTAGCGAAAGCTAACAAGCTATTCGCGGCACGGTCATTTGCTTGGGTTCGCGCTCACTCGTCATCACGGAAGTTTGCGGACTGAACGCTGCCTTACCAAACCTCATCATTCGGTAAAAAGCAACACCACCACGTTTAGAAAGCCGCGCCGAGGAAGCCTAGTTGCCCCGCCTTGAACACCGTTTGGCTGCGGTTCACGGCATTCAACTTCTCACCAGCACGATGAACATGATAACGCACTGTCGCATGGCTGAGTGACAGAATGGAGCCGATGTCGCTGTCGGTTTTGCCAACGGCTGCCCAGCGGAGGCATTCAACCTCACGCTTCGAAAGCGCACAATTGCTCGGTATCCATTGTTGCGTTCGCATGGCTGCAACATAGCCCGCTACGAAACGCCGCACCAAAAGCCCCATGCCGTCTGCATACAAGCGGAATGGCTCGCTCAAATCCTTCATTTCTTTGTCGATTGGCGGCATGCTGACTGCGCCAATTTGACCGAATGAAAGGTGGACGGGAATCACAATATAGGAAGCCCACCTGTTGCCAGTGAATTTCTTTGTTTCCTTGATTGAAATCCCTTCAAGATATTTGTTTGGCCAGATGGTATGGAACCCCTCAGCGTTCCACCAGAATGGCTCGCTCTCATACCGGCAGGCTCTGGGTAAAAATGACTTGAGCGCCAAGCGAGTATCTTCCCACCAACGCTGCCCATCTTCAATCCAGCCAAAAACCTCTGCGTTCAATATTGCGCCGTGGCTATCAACAATGGTCTCCTTAGACGCAATGTCGGCTGAAACTGCGATCCGAAATCCGCATGCTCGTGCAGCATCATTGAGCGCTACGGCGGCATCGCGAATGTCAGCCACAGTGCGGATGGTAACTCGGTTCAAAGTTTCTTCATCCACCCGCCATTGTGGCGGCTCGGACAAGCTTCCATTGATGGCCATCAACTTTTATCTCCCGGCACATAATCTAAGTGAAACGGGACGAAAGTGGAAGCGTCAAAATCCTAGCCGATACCGGAGCTGCGGCCAGATTGGGCTGTTTGAATGTAGGCTACGATAAGGTGGGTAGTTTTCCTCGCTGGCCCATTACGCTGCTCGATGGTCACGTCGAATGTGCGGCACTTTCGGGATTCTTCACATTTTAGCTAGTTGAGCGACATCCGGTCTGAACTAACCTTACACTCATAGATAAGATGGCAAACCGTCAAGAATGGGAATGCATTTCGGCCGTTGAACGCTGGTGCAGATAGGGAGTGGGATATGGCTAACATGGTTTCTGATTTCAGCCGCAGTTTCAGCAGCAAGACCGCGCGTTCGGCACTGTTCGCTTCCGTTGCTGGCCTGGCAATGTGCGGACTTGCCGCCCCTGCCTTTGCGCAAGTGGCTGCGGAAGAAGATGTTAGAGATGTCATTATCGTCACCGCCCGTGCGCAGGCTGAGTCGCTGCAAGAAACACCGGTAAATATCACGTCTATTAGCTCGGGAACGATCGATTCTTACCAGGTCAACGAGATCGCTGACGTTGTCGGCAGAGTACCGGGCCTTAACGTGCAAATTGGCGGATCCGGTGCTGGCGCCCAAATCAGCTTGCGTGGTCTCGGCTCCAGCAACATCTCTTCCGCATTTGACTCGGCAGTCGGGATCAGCATCGATGGTGTGCAGGTTAGCACGCAGCGCCTGCTGCAAACAGCATTCTTCGATGTCAACCAGATTGACGTTCTGAAGGGCCCGCAATCGCTGTTCTTCGGCAAGAGTGCTTCGGCAGGGGTCTTCTCCTTGCGTTCCGCCGATCCGACTTCCAGTTGGGAAGTCTCTGGCAAGGCATCTTATGAGTTCGAGGAAGATGGCTACACGATTGGCGGGTACATCTCGGGGCCAGTCAGTGACACACTCGGCATCAGGGTTGCGGCTCAGTATCAGGATCTCGACAAATATGTTCAGATCGAATCTCAGGTTGCCGCCCGCGACAAGAATAAAGGGGTAACCAACTTCATTGGCCGCTTGACCCTTAACTGGGAACCCCTCGATAATTTCACCGCCAACCTCAAGGTCAACTACAACAAGCAGGACAGCGAAACGATCCTGGGCCACTCCGACCTTGATTGCGGCCCCAATGGCCTGGTCAGCCCGACCACCTTGATCGGCGCGGTTGTTTTTCAGTCCAGCCACTCGTGTGACATAAATGATAGCCGGTACCCAGATTCCGATGGGGATCCTCGACTGAACAAGGTTTTCGCAGGAACGACTGGCGATGGCCGTGACCTTTCGCAACCTTACAACGAGACCGAGATTGTCTTTGCCCGCTTGGCTATGGATCTAAATCTCACTGATACGCTGAAACTCTCATCCGTTTCAGGCTATGTGGATTTGTTTAACGAATACAACGGTAACTTTAACTATACTGGCAACTGTCCCGCGGCCAATTTCAACAATGTGACTGGCTGCACCGCCGGAATTGCTGCTGGATTTATGGCTCCGTTCCGGAATGAATTAACCCAGTTTACCCAAGAAGTCCGTCTAGCCAGCGACTTCAGCGGAAGGTTTAACTTCATGCTTGGAGCATTCTGGGAAAATCGGACGATGCCATACGGCACATCCCAGAATGCTTTCATAGCCGCGTTTATTGGGCCAACGAGGGGTGGTGAAACATTTGATTGGTACGCGGAGCGAGATTCTAAGGCGGAAGCCATTTCGGTGTTCGGCAGTGCGACACTCGATATTACGGATCAGTTGGAATTGTCGGGAGGTGTGCGCTGGACCGACGAAAAGAAGTCAACCACGATTCGTTTCCCGTTCGTACATGACATCATCACGTTTGGATTTGGCTTTTTGCCTTCGGGATTTTTTGCTGGCCCAGTACGCTTTTCCGACAGTAATGTGTCGCCAGAACTTTCCTTGAAATACAAGGCGACAGACGATATCAACATCTATGCTGCCTATAAGACCGGGTTTAAATCCGGCGGTGTTGATAATAATGCGTTGCCGTCAGGCCCACTAAGGAATCTGAATTCCCCCGACCCTGCGGTTCGCAAAGCTATCGAGGATGGCTTGAGCTTTGATTCTGAGACTTCAAAGGGCGGCGAGATCGGCATACGAACGCAGTTTGCAGACCGCACTGTCACATTGAATGCTACGGCTTTCTATTATGCATTTGATAATTTGCAGATTCAGGAATTCAGCCTGGCGATCTTTAACTTCGAAACTTACAACGCCAGCAAGGTCATTACAAAGGGCCTGGATATTGATTGGGCCTGGCGAACTCCAGTCGCAGGCTTGAGATTGTCTGGTGCTATGTCCTACACCGACACCAGATATGCGGAGGATATTATCAGGCCTAATCTTTCGGTCGCCCTTGTGAATGGTCGTGAAACGGCCCGCGCGCCCAAGTTTTCTGGCAATATCTCCTTCGATTGGAAAAACTCTGTTAGTGATGCATTGGAAATTGGCCTGAGCGGCAATGCCACCTACTCAGACTCATACTGGACCAACTCAACCAACGACTATTACCGGAACCCGTCATATGTAGCCTTCGACGCCTCGCTTTCAGTGGGGCAGCCGGATGGAAAGTGGAAGCTGGCGTTGATCGGCACCAACCTGACTAACAAGCTTTGGACCAACACCAATGGCCCCGCTCCGTTCACTTCGGATGATACAATTCATACCCAGAACCGTGGCCGCCAGCTGTTTGTGGAAGCGTCATTCAAGTTTTGATCTGCTCTCCTGCTGATCAATCCTGGCCGGGGCAGCATACGCTGTCCCGGCTTTTTTTTGGACAGAGGCCTTCGAATTCAGGCTAGTTGAGTAAATTGTGAAGCGATACGAAAGAGAATCGGCATGAACTTCGACATACCTAGCGACGTCAAAGCCTATCTGACTGTGCTCGACGATTTCATCGCAAGGGAAATTCGTCCGATTGAGCAGCGGGACGACAATATCCGGTTTTTCGATCATCGCCGTGAATATGCGCGAACAGATTTCGAAAATGGTGGGCTGCCGCGCAAGGAGTGGGAAGAACTCCTCAGGGAAGCAAAGCAGGTGGCTGACAAGGCCGGACATTTGCGGTTCGGTGCGCCCAAGAAATATGGCGGTCAGGACGGCAGCAATCTGGCCATGGCGATCATCCGTGAGCACTTCGCAGCCCAGGGCCTGGGACTCCACAATGATCTGCAAAACGAACATTCGATCGTAGGCAATTTCCCATTTGTGGCGATGTTTGAAACCTTTGGTACCGAAGCACAAAAGCAGGAATTCATCTTGGGTGGATTTGACTGGACCCGAAAGATTACCTTTGGTCTGACTGAGCCTGACCATGGATCCGACGCCACCCATATGGAAACACGCGCGGTGCGCGAGATACGCGATGGCATAGATGGCTGGCTGATCAATGGGCAAAAGATGTGGACCACTGGCATGCATGTGGCGACTCATTGCGCGACGTTTTGCCGCACATCGGGGGAGGCCGGGTCAGCCCGGGGGATTAGCTGTCTTCTCGTGCCCACTGATACCCCGGGACTAAAGATTGAAGAATACATGTGGACCTTCAACATGCCGACGGACCATCCCCGGATCAGTTTCACAAACGTTTGGGTTCCCGAAAGTGCTGTGCTGGGTGACGTTCAATTTGGCCTCTCAGTTGCCCAAAGCTTTGTGCATCAGAACCGCATCCGCCAGGCCGCCGGCTCGCTCGGCGCGGCCCATTTTTGCATCGAGGAAAGCATCCGATATGCCCGCAAACGCAAGCCGTTTGGTCAGGAGCTGTCCAGAAATCAGGCGATCCAGTTCCCCTTGGTCGAACTGGCAACCCAGGTCGAAATGCTGCGGCTGCTGATCCACAAAACTGCCTGGGAAATGGACAATATGCCCCATGCCGAGATTGAGCATAAATTGTCTGACAAGATCTCGATGTGCAATTATTGGGCAAACCGTCTGGTTGGGCAGGCGGCAGATCAAGCCATGCAAGTTCATGGGGCAATGGGCTATTCGCGCCACACCCCGTTCGAGCACATCTATCGCCACCACCGCCGTTATCGGATTACCGAAGGATCGGAAGAAATTCAGATGCGCAAGGTCGCCGCTTATCTGTTCGGCTATCTCGGCCCTCGAAATGCAATGTTCAAAGATCTATAAGCCTGACCCGACGCAAGCCAGGCTGGAGAGACGGCATGATGCCGGACAAGGATAACGCCGATCAGTCTGGCTTTGAGCAGGGTATCATTGCTTTGTGTCAAAGGCTTTCGGGCGAGGACCACAAGCTTGGCATCTTGTGCAGGTTGACCGGCGGCGCGAATATGGAAAGTTGGCGGATTGACTATGGCCCCCACAATTGGGTGCTTCGCCGAATGCAGCCGGGGATGGAGGAGCTGGCATCATCGACTGACGCTGATCGATCCGGAATCAGTCTGGAATCCCAAGCGCTTGTAATCGGAGCAGCCATTACAAGCGGCGTTACCGTACCAAAGATAATCGGCTCGCTTGTCCCGGCAGATGCGCTTGGCACTGGCTTTGTCATGCAGCGGATAGCTGGAGAAACCCTGCCGCACAAAATACTGGATAATCCGGACTATGCCCCGGCGCTGGAGCGGATGACGCAGCAGTGCGCGCGGGAACTTGCCAAGATTCATGCAATTCCTCTCTCAACGCTACCGGCAGATATCGATCAGGAATCCCCTGCTGAAATGGTCGGCAATTTGGCCAGACGATATGCCAACTGCGGTGCGCAAATCCCGGTATTTGATCTGGCGCTGAGTTGGCTGTCCAGCAATCTGCCCACGCCGCGCCTGCCCGCTTTTCTGCACGGCGATTTCCGGATGGGCAATCTTATGATTGATCATCAGGGTATCGCTGGTGTGCTTGATTGGGAGCTGGGGCATATCGGCGATCCGACTCAGGATCTCGCTTATCTGTGTATGCCCTCATGGAGGTTTGGGCACTATGACCAACCGGTTGGCGGATTTGGGCAGCTGGATGAATTGCTTACCCTTTACCGTGACCTTACTGGCCAGAAAATCACCGTAAGTGATGTGAATTTCTGGATGGTCCTCTCATCAATGTGGTGGGGGCTGAGCACGATCAGATTCGCCGAGCTATGGCGCAGCGGTCAGGATGCGAGCCTGGAACGCGCAGTCGTTGGCCGCCGCACGTCAGAGACTGAAATTGATCTGTTGCTTATGCTGGAAGATACTTATGGTCTGTCGGTACCGCTTCAGAGCTGGGCTGTGCCCGACCGATCACCACCGCGCGGCGAAACACATTCGTCAGAGCTGTTGGCTGCCTTGATCAGCTGGGATGAAGAGCATGTCTTTCCTAATTCTGCAGGACGCGATCTGTTCCAGGCGCGCGTGGCCCGAAATGCGTTACGGATACTATCGCGCGATGCGGCCTACGGGCCTCAATTTTCGCGTAATAGAGCCGCTCGTTTGAGAACCTTGGGTTTGACCGAGGAAGAATTATGCAGCGCGCTTCGCGCTGGCAGCCTGGACAGCGAAACACTCGTCCATCTTCGCTTGGATTTGCTGGAGCGACTGCAAATTGACCAGCCGAGTTATGCAGGTTTCAAATCGGCAATGGCCAAATGGGTGCATTAGGCATTCCTGTTCAGTCTATCCTTGGGTGACCTGCCTCGCTGCAGGAAGAGCTGAGATCATTGTTTGAATGCTTGGCCCGAGATGGGCAGCTTTCCGGTATCTGCTAGTCAATTCGATAATTGTGGCTGTGCGCCGCGATCCTATAAATCGCGTTCGTCTAAAGCCATCTCCGGGAGATCAGTCATCGCTATCCAAAACCGCAGGGTATTCATCAAGCAACGCCCACAGGGGATGCCGGTCATTGATGATTTTGGGGTGGAGACGGTCACCCTGGGCGATGTCCCATCAGGATTTGTCGTTGCAAAGGTAGATACACTCTCCATTGATGCGTGGATCCGGACCACATTGAGCGACGCAGGTATGCACGAGACTGCTGCTATCGGCGCCACAATTCCCGCGCTTGGAGTCGGTCAGATTATCGAATCTAACAGCAGCGATCTGGTGGTCGGCGATTGGGTTTATGGGATGATGTCAGCCCAAACCCACGCGCTGCTGGCTGCTTCCGGTCTTCGTAAGCTTGCCTTGCAGGATGGCATGGCGCCAAGCGACTTCGCTGGCCCCTTGAACGTCACGGGCGGTCTTACAGCATGGGTTGGACTGATCCGTGTGGCCGAGGTCCAGGCTGGTGATGTGGTTGTAGTTTCCGGCGCAGCTGGGGCAGTTGGATCAGTCGTGGTGCAACTGGCCAAAGCGCGCGGGGCCTATGTCATTGGCATGGCTGGTGGCCCGAAGAAATGCAGCTATCTTGTCGAAACTCTCGGTGCGGATGTCGCTATCGACTATAAGAATGGCAGCCTTGCGCAGCAATTGGCGGAAGCTGCGCCCAATGGCGTTAATGTGTTTTTCGATAACGTTGGCGGGGAAACGCTGGATATTGTGCTCGATAATCTGGCTCCCGCCGGCGCGCGCATAGCGATTTGCGGCGCGATTTCGCAGTATCAACATCTGGACGATGTGAGGGGGCCAAAATTGTACCTCAGGCTGGCAGAGCGCAATGCAGCCATGAAGGGCTTCGTTGTCAGTCATTACGAGGCGGATTACCCTGTGGCGGTGGCGGAAATTTCCGCACTGATGCGAGCTGGAAAGCTGACCTTGCCTGAGCATGTCATGACTGGGATTGACAGTTTCCCAGAGGCACTGTTCATGCTGTTCGATGGCCGTCATCTTGGAAATCTGGTGGTCAAGCCCTGATTAAGGGCGCTTGAATAGGGCACCGTGCTCCGGTTTGAATCCGCTACCCCACTTATTTCGCAGCATTCGCTAAGAATCATGGCCTGAAGTTGACAAGCCCCCCAGCCGACGGCTATCGGCCCGCTCCTACCCCGCATTATGCAAGTTGGCATGGTGCACCGTGCCCAGATGGCGGAATTGGTAGACGCACCAGCTTCAGGTGCTGGCGCTCGCAAGGGCGTGGAGGTTCGAGTCCTCTTCTGGGCACCATTTCTCAAGATATTGAGAACGTTAGGGGATCGTCGCTGCGGCGGTCCTCTCAACGCGTCAGTTGCGCTTTGGTTTGCGGGTCAGGGATCGAAGGCCTCATAAATCTCGGCAAAAGGCGCCAGATGCTGGATTGACTGCAAGTTTGAGCGGCAATGGCTGGTCCAAAGAGTGGCTGCGTTTTTCGAGCGACTTCATCAATCCAGCTACGCCGTGTTGGGGTATCACGGCCACGACGCAGCCGCCGAACCCCCCGCCCGTCATCCTGACCCCGCCAGCGCTCCCAATCACATCGGCCATGAAATCAACCAGCGCATCGACTGCGGGCACGGTAACCTCAAAATCAACGCGGAGCGACGCGTGTGAAGCGCGCATCAAGACGCCCAGCGCTGATAGGTCATTGGCACGAAGTGCCGCTGCCGCAGCAAGTGTCCGCGAATTCTCGCTGACGACATGGCGCGCCCGGCGGAAGGCATATTCGTCCAGCGACCCCGCATCGGCCTGCAAACGATCTTCACTGAGATCGCGCAGCGTATCGACGCCATAATGACGTGCGGCGGCCTCACACTGCGCACGCCGCTCATTATAGGCACTGTCTACCAGCCCTCGCGAAACGCCAGAGTGAACGATAACGATCGCTGCGTCTGTGGGAACCGGAACTGGCTGGGCGTCCAGGCTGCGGCAGTCGATCAGTAGTGCAGTGCCAGTGACACTGCGCGCCGAGGCCAACTGGTCCATTATCCCGCAAGCACACCCGACATAGTGATGCTCGGACCATTGGGCAATTTTGGCCAGACCGGTCAGATCGGGATCGGTCTCCCCGCTGAGCTTTGACAATCCTAGCGCCAGCGATACGGAAAGCGAGGCCGATGAAGATAGCCCTGCTCCCTGAGGAACATTGCCGGTGATCGCGATGTCTGCTCCGGGACAATCTATCCCTGAAGCGAGCAAGCCTGCCGCAACCCCTCTGACATGATTGGTCCAGTTTCCGCTGTCAGCATGCGGAATGGGGGATATCAAATCGAAGTGGGAGACCGCATCTTGCAGATCGAGTGCCCTGACCCGGATTGCTCCATCATCACGGCGACCAAGCGCGATGGCGGTCCCAAAGGGGATTGCGCAGGGCAGAACAAATCCATCGTTATAGTCGGTATGTTCGCCAATCAGATTGACCCTGCCGGGCGCGAACGAAACCAGATCTGGCAGGCGCCCATAGCTGCGTGAAAAGCCCTCCACTGCATGATCAATGACAGTTTTCTCGGGATCGGCCATCGGGGTCAACCGCTGAACCGCTGCGCGGAAACGCTGCGCAGCCGCTCGGCAGCGTGTTCTGGTGTCAGATCACGCTGGGCTTCTGCCAGCATTTCGTAGCCGACCATAAACTTTCTCACGCTTTCGGATCGGAGAAGCGGAGGATAAAAATGTGCGTGCAGCTGCCAATGTGATTGATCCCCGACCGAGAAAGGGGCGCCATGCCAGCCCATAGAATAGGGAAATGAACAGCGAAACAGATTATCGTAGCGCGCCGTCAGTTCGCTTAATGCAGAGGCAAGCGCGTCACGCTGGGCCTCGTCAAGCTGGTCCATCCGCTGAATTGGCTGGCGGGGGAGCAATAGTGTCTCGAACGGCCAGGTTGCCCACCATGGGACGATCGCCAGCCAGTGACTGTTGGAGATCACTTCGCGCTCTCCGCCCGTTTCCCTGGCCACAACGTCAATCAGCATTGAGCGCCCGTGTTCCTCAAAATAGCGGCGCTGGTTGCTGTCTTCAATCGCGGGCTCATCTGGCAAATGATTGCTTGCCCAGACTTGCCCATGCGGGTGCGGGTTTGAGCAGCCCATCATAGCGCCCTTGTTCTCGAATAGTTGAACCCACACATTATCCCGGCCAAGTTCTGCGGTCTGGCTTGCCCAGCAATCTACGACTGTCCGGACCTCCGCGAGAGAAAGCTCGGGCAGGGTTTTTGAATGATCGGGCGAAAAGCAGATTACCCGGCATGTTCCCGAGACAGGTTCAGTCCGGAACAGCGGGTCAGCATCAGCCGTTCCCTCTCGTTCGGGCGGCAATGCTGGGAAATCATTGTCGAATACAAATGTGCCAGAGTATTTTGGGTTCACCACACCATTTGCACGGATGTTTCCAGAGCACAGATAGCAACTCGGATCATGATTTGGGCGTGGATCGTCTGTGACTGGGTCGGTCTGACCAAGCCATGGCCGCTGAGCGCGGTGCGGAGACACCAGTACCCATCTTCCCGTTAAAGGGTTGAGCCTCCGATGCGCCGTCTCAAGCATGCTGCACTTTGCCAGCGAATGGACCGATATAGGCCGCGCGATTGCCGAAAATGAACCTGTTCACGGACAGCGCGATCAGCACCGACGATGCCAATACTATCAGCATAACATCGATGTAGTGCAGCCCGCCAAGTCCGACATACTGATAAAAGGTTTCGCCTGGAAAAAGCATGTCAGGCTTATACAGGATGAAATTGTGCAATGCGTAGGCGCTGACACCAAACAGCAAGCCAACGACGGCGGCTCGCGCATCCACATTGCTGAACATCAGGCCAACAATGAAGGCCGAAAGGATCGGCATAGACAAAAGCCCATTCAGTTCTTGCAAGAGATTGATGATGCTTTTGGCATTCTCGAAAGCCGGAACCAGCGCGATAGATGTCACCGTAAGGATCATCGAGACGATCGCGGCAAGGCGCCAATGATCGCTGACCTTGCGGACAAATTTATCATGGAAGTCGATCGAGTATAGCGCGACCGAACTGTTGAGAATTGCGCTTGTGTGGGCAATGACTGCTGCGGCCATTAGCGCTGCAAACGCGCCAGACATCCAGACCGGGAGAACATGGGCGACCAGCTTGCCATAGGTCTGATCCCCAAGTGGGCCGAACAGCTTGTAGGCGACGACGCCTGGGATAACGACGATTGCTGGTATGATTAGAATGCGAACAGCAGCAGCAGCAAGCACGCCTTTCTGGGCTTCGCGAACGGTTGGGGCGGTCATCGCCTTTTGGGTTATGTTCTGGTTGGTAGACCAGTAGAATATCTGGATGAACACCATTCCGGTGAATAAGGTATGGATCGGGATCGGCGAATCCTGGCTGCCGATCATCGAAACGCGCTCAACCGGAACGCCCGTGACCAGATCAAAATCAACGGCAGCGAGCGCGAGAACGACAACGAGAAGCGCGATTGCCAGCACCCCGATACCCGAAAAAGTGTCCATTACAGCAACCGCCTTCAGGCCGCCGGTGATTGTATAGAGCGCTGCAATGATCGCCATCGGGGCCGCAAAACAGATAAGCGGCCAGTCCACTCCGAACATCGATTTGAGGAACAGACTGCCGCTGTATAGTGCGGCGGGCAGGTAGATAAGGATGTTCCCAATCAGGAACAGCGCCGAGATTACCGTGCGAATGCTTCCGCCATTATAGCGTCGTTCGAGCAGCTCGGTAACCGTCGTGCAGTTGTTGCGATAGTAGATCGGCACAAACACGAAGGCGAGAATCAGCAAGCCGAAAAAGCCGCAGATCTCCCACCAGGCAAGGAGCAGCATCTGGTTGCCGTTCATTCCCACAAGCTGCTCGGTCGACAGATTGGTGAGTGTGATCGAGCCGGCAACATAGAGCCATGTCAATCCGCCTCCGGCCAGGAAAACGTCCTTGCCGGAGCCGTCGTGTTCGCCCGGGCCAGATCGAACCTTGAGCCAGGTGGCGAGACCGATCAGCACAGTTATGGCGACAAAAATCACGACTTGCATCAAGCTTCCGGTCGCCATTCGCTTCTCCCTCTTTGCCCTTTTGGCGCAATGCCCTAGCGATATCAATCTGGGTCGGTAATTTTATTGACGTTTTGCAGAATAAGAAGTCATGAAGCGCACAATGCCTGAGTTTTCTCCCATAGCCCGTCTGGACGGCCAAGCGATTAGCATGGTCTTTGACCTGCGGAACGGCGCGGTCGATCTGGCCTATCTGGGACCAGCGCTGCCGATAGACGAGGATTTGCCGACCATTTGCGATTTGCGAGTGCGTGGCTCGCATGAATCGCAGCCTGACAATCCGGTGCCGCGCTCGTTGTTGCCTCAATCCGGGCAAGGATATGCAGGAGCGCCAGCACTGATGCTGCTGCGCGACGGCAAGGCGCTTCAGACAAACCTGACCCTCGCATCGGTCGAGCAAATGCCTGGCAGCATCAGATTTTGCGTTGTCGATACGATCGCGCAAATCAGCGTCCAAATCCATTGGTGGCTAGAATCAGCCGGGCTAGTCAGCTCCGACGTAAGTCTGACCAATGATGGGGAGCAAGCGGTCACGGTGCAGGCTCTTGCAGCGATTTGCCTGCCGCTTCCTTCATGGGCGACCCATCAAACGCGGTTTGCGGGCCGATGGGCCTCTGAGATGCAGGGGAGCCGGTTACCCATACCGCGCGGGCAGAGCGGCGGCGTATCGTTCGGTGGCCGGACAGGTTTCGGCGGAGCCAACTGGATCCGGCTTGAGGAAGCGCAAGTATCTGAGGCGCATGGCCGCATAATCGCTGCCCACCTTGCATGGAGCGGAGACCATTTCCTTCAGGTTGAACGAGACTCAGATGGCACTGCTAACCTCATGATGGGGCCGCGAATTGAGGCTGGAGAAATCATCCTTTCTCAAGCTGGAACATATACCGCCCCAACCGCAATCTTCGCCTTCAGCGGCCAAGGTGTTTCGGGTATCCGGGCCGCGTTTCATCACAAGGCGGGCGAGTTGGCGGTCCAATCCACCTCGCCGCGCAAGGTGCACCTAAATAGCTGGGAAGCGCTGGGATTCAATCTCGATCTGGCAAGCTTGAAACGATTGGCAGTTGATGCATCAGTGTTAGGAGTCGAGCGGTTTGTGCTTGACGATGGCTGGTTCAAGGGCCGCCGCGATGACACGACGAGCCTGGGTGATTGGTCGCCTGATCCCATGATTTTCCCTGAGGGACTTGGTCCCTTGATCAGCCATGTAAAGGCGCTGGGCATGGATTTCGGCCTGTGGGTCGAGCCGGAAATGATCAGTCCTGACAGCGACTTATACCGAGCCCATCCTGACTGGTGTCTCAATTCTCCCGGCGTTCTGCGGGCAACGCAGCGCAACCAGCTGGTATTGGACCTGACCCGTGCCGAGGTTGCAGAGGCGCTGTTCGATCAGCTCGATGTGCTGCTCCGTGACAATCAGATTGCCTATCTCAAATGGGATCACAATCGCGAGCTTTTCCCCATTGCGGGTAACGGAATTGCCCAGACTTGCGCGGTTTATGCGTTGCTCGCCAGACTTCGCACAGCGCATCCGCAGGTGGAAATTGAAAGTTGCGCAAGTGGGGGCGGGCGGGTTGATTTTGGGATTTTGCGCCATTGTTCGCGGTTTTGGGCGAGTGACAACAATGATGCGATAGAGCGGTTGCGGATCAATCGGAGCTGGTTCCAGTTCCTACCGCCCAGAGTGATTGGCAACCATGTTGGCCCCAGTCCGAACCCCATCACCGGGCGGCGCTTATCGATTGATTTCAGGGCAAAAACTGCCCTGTTTGGGCATATGGGAATCGAGGCCGATCCGGCGGAAATGACCGAGGGTGAACGCGATATTCTTGGGCGGCACATCGAAATCTACAAGGAATGGCGGGCGGTTTTGCACGGCGGGCGATTGACCGGGATTGAAAGCGCCGATCCGGGGATTTATGGCTGGCTTTCGTGGGACGGAACCTGCGGAATTGCGCTGGTAGCGCAGACCCGGTTTGCCGATGACTTCAATGCTCCGCCGGTGCGGCTGAACGGTATTCCCCTTGAAAATCAATATCATGTGAGGCTTATCGAACCTTGGCCCAGCCGCGCGGCGCGCTATCTGGCAAAGCCGGATGTGTGGCGGGAAGGCTTTAATGTATCGGGCCGGGCGCTTGCCGAAATCGGCCTGGCGCTGCCATTACACCTGCCTGAAACCGCCTGGCTGATCGCTGTAGAAAGGGTCAATTCCTGACCAGATGACCCCGAGATGACCCCCAGACAGCCCCGCAACGGACCGAATTGCGCGCCCTATCAGCGTCCCAGCATCGGCACCGGATTAATCGCCCTGCCATCGACCCGCACTTCATAATGCAAATGCGGCCCGGTCGACATTCCGGTTGATCCGACATAGCCGATCACATCGCCCTTGCGGACCTGCTGACCGGGGGCAACATTCACCCGCGACATATGGGCATAGCGGGTCTGATAGCCGCCGCCATGTTCCACCGCCACGGCGATGCCATAGCCGCCAGCCCAGTCTGCCCAGCTGACCTGCCCGTCCGAAGTTGCCACGATCGGTGATCCGGTGGGGGCGGCCAGATCAATTCCCGCATGCGCGCGCCGGCCCCCCAGCAAAGGATGGCCGCGCATCCCGAAGCCGCTGGTCAAGGCCCACGCGGAAACCGGCATTTGCGATGGAATCATGGCCTGCGCCATGGCCGTACCCATCGGCAATTGCGCTGATGGGCGGCGCTGGACCGGCGCAGCGATTGCCGCGACCCGGCGGATCGCCCGCCGGTCCGTTGACATCGAGATCACTGCGCTCGGTCCGGAAAAGCGGGCCTTCGAGAAATATATCTGCTGCTGGTTCGGCAGATCGGCGGCGCGGCTGAAACTGATCGCGGCTGGCGGCGGGGCATCATCTGATCCGGCAGACCCCTGCCCGGCGATGCTGACGCTGCCTACCGGCACGGCAATTTCAATATTGGCAAGCGCCGGAGCGGCCCACATCACAGCGGCGCACAGGGCCATAAATCCGCCCGTCTGCCGCATGATTGCGCGAAGATTATTTAGCCCCACCTGCAAGATCCTTTGCCCAGCAGTAACCTGCTGCCGTCTTGCGCCCGAAGCGACAATCTATACCAAGCCCCTGCTTCCGCAAGGCGTTTATCCGGTTAGGGCGCGCGGCGCTGTGCCGGTCTGGCACTTGCAGTGGTTCTGATATTGATTGAACCACCCATCGAATCCCCCTTCAGGGGGCGGGGATCGCATATAGCCCAAAACTACTTTTACGCGTCACCCTGAACTTGTTTCAGGGCCCATCAAGCCTTACCGCCGGTGCCCGCAGGTTTGGCGGAATTACGCCAGCAGCCTCAAAAAATCGAACCGCGGCACTGGGTGCAAAATGGGCCCTGAAACAAGTTCAGGGTGACGAGCTAAGGAAGATTGGCACCATATGCGATTCCCTCCCCCTCCAGGGGGAGGGGTTAAGCGGCTATATGTAAAACGGAAAACTCAAGGTCTGGCACTTGGGGCTTGCGAAACTGCCGACTGGCAGACAAACTGAACCGCCGCAGGCTGCCTGTCTGCATGGGGCGTCTGCGGGCGGGGGATCAACGTGTTTGCAAAGCTTGGCCGGGGCCTTTCCCGCCGCTCGGGAAATCCCGCCTTCCAGCTTGCCATGTTCATGGTCCTCGCCTTCATCTTGCGGGTCGCCACATTCGGGCATCCCTATCTGCATATTGACGAGACGTTCTATTTTCTGGTCGGCGAGGAGATGCACAAGGGCGCGGTGCCCTATGTCGATATCTGGGATCGCAAACCCTTCGGCCTGTTCCTGATCTATTATCTGATCGTCGGTGTGTGGGATAATGTGATCGCCTACCAGATCGCCGCAACGCTGTTTGCCGGGGCGACTGCCTGGGTGATCAGCCGCATTGCATCACTGTGGGGCGGGGAGCAGGGCGGCTGGTTTGCCGGGGCACTGTATCTTTTGTTTCTGCTGCCCGTGAAGGGGTATGGCGGGCAGGCTCCGGTATTCTACAATTTGTTGATTGCAGCGGCGGCGCTGATGATGCTGCGATCTATCGAGCATTTGCGTGAAGGCCGCGCACCAGTCAGCGTCTGGCTGACGATGGCGCTGGCTGGCCTTGCGATCACGATCAAGCAAACCACGCTGTTTGAGGCAGTTTTCTTTGGTGGCTACGCTGCGGTTGCGCTTCTAAGATCGGGTATTCCAAAACCACGGGCATTCTCAATGATCCTGGGGTTTATGGCGGTTGGCGCTGCGCCCACTGTGGCAATATCCGTTTGGTATGCGGCGGCAGGGCATTGGCCGGAATACTGGCACGCGATGGTAACGTCCAATCTGGTGCGGGGGCCGTCTGTTGTGGATAATGTTTATGCTACGGCATTTGCTCCACTAGTTATCATCGCCATCATAATTTTATACGCAGCCATCGGTTTCATTAAGGCCGATGCTTCATATTCCCGGGTCCAAAAAACCTTTGTTATCCTGTGGATCATATCCTGTGCATTAAGCCTGTTCGCCGCCCCCATAGTTGCTAAGCACTATTTCCTGCCGATGTTGGTCCCCTTGTGCGCTGCATCCGGGCTGGTTCTTGGCCTCCGGCTCATCGGTTGGTGGGCTATGGGCTCGGCTGCCTACTTTGCGTTGAGTCTTGGAAGTCCTTGGACATTCGGCCGAACCCAAACGGCGCGAGCCGCCATGGATGTTCTGGCGCAGGTGATCACCCGGCATGGCGGCGAACGCGGGCTGTTTGTCTATGGCGGGCCTTCGATCCTCCATTCGCTAACCGGGTTCAGGCCGATGTCACCGCTGGTGTTCATCGGCCATCTAAGCGATCCCTCTGAACAGAATGTCAGCCATCTGAATACGGTTTCAGAAGTGAAGCGGGTTTTGGCCAAGCAGCCGGGGGTCATTGTCATGTACACCTTCCCGGATTCCTTCAAGCCGATACAGGAAAGCCATCGGGCAGTGATGGAATATGTCAGGGCGAATTGCACACTGGTGAAAGCGGGCAAGTATTATGGGTTGCGGCATTCCGTAGTTGCCAACGTCTATGGCGATTGCCGCCCGAAAGTCAGACCTGTCGCCTAGCGCGGTGCCGCGCTGCGCTGGCGGTAGGTTACGTTCACCCGTTCGGACAGGATCAGATAGGGCAGCCACACAAAGGCGCTGATCAGCACTTTATGGATATTGCCGATCAGCAGGCCTTGCAATGATGCGCCAACCGCATGGGGCAGGCCGGGCGAAGCGCCAATATGCTGGGCGATGATCAGCTGGGCGGCAATATCAAGCAGCCAGACAAACAGCAGCATCCGGGGAAACAGCGGCACATTGCGCAGCGCCATCACAAAGCAGACCATATAGAAAAAGCTCATCACGATCACATCTGCCGCCATCAGATGGAACAGCTGCTGGCCCCAGATCGGGGCGTGGCTGTTCATCGCTGGCACGGCGATCATGAATTCAAAGCTGCGGAACACAACATTCAGCAACAGCCCGATCAGCAGCGATGCGATGAAGCCAGCCGGGCCGAACACCGGATTGGCCCGCGCATCATCCACGCTCAGCTTGCGCCATTTGCCATAGATTGACAGGCGAAAATCCGGTTGCACCATCGCCGCACCCTTTTTCCAGCTGCCCGCCGCGATCAGGAAACCGGCCAGTGGCGCAGTGGCAATCAGCAGATAGGGCAGTACCAGCGCGGCCAGATCGGCCAGACTATGCACTGGCGATGCCGCATAGATCAGCTTGGGAATGCACAGCAGGATCATCATCCCGAACCATGCTGCAACAATGCCATCGATCCGGCGGTGCAGCAGTTTGGGAATCACCCGGCTGCGCCGCTCCAGCGCGGCGGTGTAGCGATGCATTGCTGAAGTTATGAAATTGCCCAGCTTGGCTGCTCCTGAAGACCCTTAGCTTTCGGGATCGATACAGCGCATTTATCACCCCCGCCTGTCAAGCCTTGGCGGGGTGACTTGCACCTAAAGCGGTTTGTATTTGATGGAATCGCCATTGAATCCCCCTCCCCGTCGGGGAGGGGTTATATCAAGGTGCAATGAGCTTGACTCATTTCCCCCTTCCCCGTCCTTCGACAGGCTCAGGATGAGCGGAGGGAAGGGATGGGGATGGGGGAGCGAGGCAAATGGTGCGCGCAAACATCCGCGGCAGTAAACCCCCACCCAACCTCCCCCTCCAGGGGGAGGGGCTAAGTAAAAAGATATTAAACGGAAAAACACTTGTGCGGCCGGTTCTAAGGGTTTGCTCGGGACGAACGGGGTAGGGGTGGATCACCCTTATGTCGTCACGCTCTAGCTTTTGATGACCTAAACATAGAGGCATTCGTCATTGCGAGCGTAGCGCGGCAAGCCAGAGTCCCGCGCACCGTTCCACCCTAAAATCCTCCCCCGCCGGGGGAGG
>JANMNP010000098.1:0-5116 GCA_031374105.1 Novosphingobium sp. | reverse complement strand
CTGACCCACTCCTAACCCCTCCCGCAGGCGGGAGGGGAACAAGGCACCCTCTCAGCCATGACCAATTACCTCCCCACCCTCAAGCAGCTGCAATACCTTGTCGCGCTGCATGAGCATGGGCATTTTGGCCGCGCCGCCGATGCTTGTTTTGTCTCGCAATCGACATTATCAGCGGGCCTGCGCGATCTGGAAACTTTGCTGGGTGTAGTGCTGGTCGAACGGACCAAGCGCTCGGTTCAGTTCACACCGCTGGGAAATCGCGTCGCCTCCAAGGCGCATCGGACGCTGCGTGAGGCTGAGGAGCTGGTCGAGCTGGTCCAGTCGAGCGGGCTGCCGCTTACGGGCGAAATGCGGATGAGTGTGATCCCCACGATTGCGCCGTTCCTGCTGCCCAGGATGCTGCCGCGCCTGCGCCGCGAGCGTCCGGCGCTCAAACTATTCCTGCGCGAGGAACCAAGCGCAGCGGCAATCGAATCACTTCACCATGGCCGCTCGGACTGCGTGCTGCTGGCGCTGCCCTTCCCCACTGGCGAGGTCGAGAAGGAGACGATCGAGCTGGATGCGCTGTTCGTGGCCTTTCCCAAGGATGATCCGCGCGATCCGCCCGAAGAGATATTGCCCGCATCGATCGATGAAAACCGGCTGCTGCTGCTGGAAGACGGCCACTGCCTGAAAGACCACGCCCTCGCCGCCTGCAACCGCCCCGAAATGCGCGCCAGCGCGGTGATGATCGGCACGAGTTTGCATACGCTGGTGCAGATGGTCGATAATGGCTTGGGATTGACCTTGCTGCCCGAAATGGCGCTGGATGCGGGGATCTTGAACGGCACCAACGTCGTCGCCCGCCCCCTCAAAGCCGCGAACGCCAACCGCGAGATTGCGCTGGTCTGGCGGAAGAACTCACCGCGCGGAGACGAGTTCAGGTTGCTGGCAGAGGAATTGCGGGCGGGTTGATAATAGTTGATAACTGACCTATAAGAGTGTTTGAAATACGGGAGGTGCAGATGATCAGTGCAGACCTTGGCGAAAAGCTGGAATCCTATGTCACCGGGCTCGTCGCAACCGGGCGTTATAACTCGAAAAGCGAAGTGCTGCGGGAGGGGGTGCGACTGATCCAGGATCGTGAAACGAAGCTGAAGGCACTTGATCTGGCGATTGCCCGTAGCCTGGCCGAAGCGGATTCTGGCCTTGGCACGCCCGCAGAGGAAGTTTTCGAACGGCTGCAAGGCAAGTACCGAGCGATGGCCAATAAGGCCGCATGAAGGTCATTTTGACGCCGACCGCTCAAAGTGAGCTAGAGGCGATTGGCGATTACATCGCCCTCGATAGTCCGAGGCAGGCGGAGCGTTTTCTTGGCGAATTGCTGGACACCTGCCAGCGCTTGTCGGAATTTCCCAAACGGTTCCCGCTAGTCGACCGCTACCAAGCACATGCCATTCGTCGCTGCCTGCATGGCAATTACCTGATCTTCTACCGCATCGAGCCAGAACTGGTCAGAGTTCTGCATATCCTGCACGGCGCGAGCGATTACGGAGAGCTGATTTCAGGCGAACAGCCTGACCTCTAAAGGCCGAAAGCGTCAACCGTGAGATTGTTCTGTTATGGAATTACTCTGACACGCAATAGCAGGTCCCCGGACAACCGCCGCCCATCTCAATCCATATGTTTTAAGCCAACCCGCAGGTAATCCCAGCCCGTAATCACCGTCAGCACTGCTGCGGCCCATAGTGTCGTCAGGCCGATCGTATGCGGCACATTGGCTGTCAGCCCGCCGATTTCGACCGTCCAGCCCGGCAGAGCCTTGCCGAGTATCAATGCGCCTAGGCAGATCAGCTGGAAGGTCGTCTTCCATTTCGCCAGATGTGAGACCGGGATCGAGACCTGCAAGCCGCCAAGAAATTCGCGCAGGCCAGAAACGGCAATCTCGCGGATCAGGATAATCAGCCCCGCGATCACATGCATGTCGCCAACATAAGGCCCGCGCAGCACGCCTTGCGCGGCGAGCACGAGAATCACCGCAGCAACCATGATCTTGTCGGCGATTGGATCGAGGAAGGCGCCAAGCCTGCTCACCGCCCCATAGGAGCGGGCGACATAGCCGTCGAAATAGTCGGTCAGCCCCATCAGGCAGTACATCGCAAAGCCAAACGCATAGCCCGTCTGCCAGCCCGGCCACCACAGCAGCGCGACCAGCAAAGGCACCGCGACGATCCGCGAGAGGGTGAGAAGATTTGGCAGCGTCAGCATCACAACTGCGCATAGCGAGGTTCTGCCCGCTGCAAAAGAGCGCAGTCTGTGCTTGTGACTTGTTAGTGTGCCGCTAGGGTCAGCTGCAATCGGGCCAGAACTATTGCACAGCAACAAGCGAGACTATGACGACAACCACCCATCTGATTCGCAGCCGCCGTTTCCTGCCGCTGTTCATCACACAGCTGCTCGGCGCATTTAACGACAATCTGTTCAAGAATGCGATGGTGCTTTACGTCGTCTACAGCGTGTATAACTCCGAAAGTGCCGAGGCGCAGTTCAGCGCGATTGCATCGGGATTGTTCATCCTGCCGTTCTTCATCCTCTCTGCGCTGTCGGGACAACTGGCTGATATGCGTGACAAGGCCCGGATAATCCGGATCGTAAAGGCGTGCGAAATCGGCATCATGATTGTGGGTGCAGCCGGGCTGGTGATGGCCTGGCAGGGGATACTCACCACCAGCATCGCGATCCCGCTGATGCTGCTCGCGCTGTTTGCGATGGGGGTGCACTCAACCTTCTTCGGCCCGATAAAATACGCAATCCTGCCACAGCATCTTCACCCCGGCGAAGTGCTTGCCGGAACCGGGCTGGTCGAGGCGGGAACCTATATCGCGATTCTGGCCGGGACCATTCTGGCGGGCTGGATTCCGGTTGAATGGGCGGCAGTTGGCGTGATTGTTACTGCCATAATTGGCTATTTCGTCAGCCGCGAGGTTCCCCCTGCTCCGCCGGAAATCCCGGCCGAACCGATGGACTTCCACATCATCCGCTCATCGATAACGCTGGTCCGCAACACCAGCCATGACCGCCGGGTATTTCTAGCGATCATGGCGATCAGCTTTTTCTGGACCATCGGCGCAGTGCTGTTCATCCAGTTCCCGCCGCTGGCCAAAAATGTCCTGACCGCCAGCAAGGAAGTGGCTAGCCTGTTTCTGGTGATCTTCTCGGTTGGCGTCGCAATAGGCTCAATATCGGTCAATGCCCTGCTTAAGGGAACAGTCTCGGCGCGTTATTCGCCCGGTTCGGTTTTGACGATGGGATTGTTCGTGGTCGGCTTTTATCTGGTCTGCCGCGCCTGGACCCCGTTTACCAATGGCGGACTGATGGATGTTGGGCAATTCATCGCCCAGCCGCTGGCGATTCCATTGATGCTGAGCCTGCTAGGGATAGCGATTGCGGGCGGAATGTTCGTGGTGCCGCTTTATGCCTTCCTCACCACCTTCGTGGATAAATCGCAAACGGCGCGGACGATTGCTGCCAATAATATCGTCAATTCCGGGGCGATGGTGGTGGGATCATTGCTCGCCAGCGGACTGAGCCTGGGCGGCGTGCCGATTGTTCAGCAATTGCTGCTGAGCGCGGCAATGTGTCTGGTTTCAGCCCGGATTGCCCAGTTGCTGGTTAAGGCGGAGCTGCCCGCCGCCTGAACCTTCAGGCAATAAAGGTACTAACCGCCAGGAAGCAGGCGCAATAGGCCATCAGGAAATCACGCAGGTCGCCCAGATGCAGCCCAGTGCGGCGGCGGGCAAGCGCAGGCTTGGTTCCCCGCCTGACATGCGGAGGCAAGCTCCGCAAAAACGGGTTGCGGGCGGATTCATCAGTGAGGACAAGTGATCTTCTCATACCAGCGGTGTTAAGTTTTGATTCACCAAACTGCCAGCCGGAAAATTGCGGTTAACGGCCACCATCCCGAAGCGGGACAGTAACCATGGCCATCCTTGCGGGCCAGCCAAGCGTTGCTGCTTGCGCAGTGGCTCGCTAGAAGCGGGCAATGACTGACAGACTTTCCATTACTGGCGGCCGCCTGCTGGTCGATTGCCTGATCGAACAAGGGTGCGACCGGATATTCACCGTGCCGGGCGAAAGCTTCCTTGCCGTGCTTGATGCGCTGCATGATTGCCCGCAGATCGATACTGTAGTTTGCCGTCAGGAAGGCGGAGCAGCCTTCATGGCTTGTGCCGATGGGACGATGACAGGCAAGCCCGGCGTCTGCTTTGTCACCCGCGGTCCCGGCGCGACCAACGCCAGTATTGGCGTTCATGTCGCGATGCAGGATTCGCAACCAATGCTGATGTTCATCGGCGATGTTGACCGGGGCATGCGTGACCGTGAGGGTTTTCAAGAGGTGGATTTCACCGCCATGTTCGCGCCGCTGGCCAAATGGGCGACGCGGATCGATGATCCGGCGCGAATCCCTGAATATGTCGCGCGGGCATGGTCCACGGCCATTTCAGGCCGCCCCGGCCCGGTCGTGATCGCGCTGCCTGAGGATATGTTGCTGGAGCTGGTATCGGGCGTTGACCCGCGCCCCGCCGTCTGCCGCCCGGCGCAAGCGGTTGGCACCGATACAATGGCGGCGCTGATGGAATTGATCGCAAATGCCGCCGCACCAGTTGCGATTGTCGGCGGCGCTGACTGGAATGCCAAGGCGCGAGCACATTTTACCCAGTTTGCAGAGCGGATCGGACTGCCGGTTGCCGGGGCATTCCGCCGTCAGGATGCGATCCCCAATGCGAGCGCGGCCTGGGCCGGGAATCTGGGCTATGGTCCCAATCCAAAGCTGGTCCAGCGGATCAAGAATGCTGATCTGGTGCTGGTTGTCGGCGCGCGATTGGGCGAGGCGACAACGGACAGCTACACCATGATCACGCCCGATCATCCCGAGCAGATTTTGGTCCATGTCCATCCTGACCCCAACGAGCTGGACCGGGTCTATCGCACCGATCTGGCGATTTGCGCCGATATGGCCGAATTTGCCGAATGTGCAGCCTCGTGGAGCCATGACATTGCCCCGTTCAAGGGAGGTGAGAATGCCCACCGCGAATGGCTTGAGTGGACCACACCGAGAGCTTCCGGCGCCAAGCTC
>JANMNP010000090.1:0-2376 GCA_031374105.1 Novosphingobium sp. | reverse complement strand
TTCGGCGTGCTGCCGCTCCCCGAACATCTGGCCTCGTTGCAAATCCTCGCCAACCCCTGGGTGATGGGCGTGGCAGGCTTTGCTGCCGTGACTGAATTCTTTGCCGACAAGGTCGCCTGGCTCGATACCATCTGGGATACGGTCCACACGCTGATCCGCCCGCTGGGCGGGGCGCTGCTGGCACTGGCGGTGGTCGATCCGGGCGATCCGGCGACCCAGGCGATCGCCTTCATCCTTGGCGGAGGCGGCGCGCTGCTTGCCCACGGCGGCAAGGCCGGCGCGCGCGCAGTGGTCAATGCCAGCCCCGAACCGTTCAGCAATGTCGTGGTCTCTGCCGCCGAGGATGTAGTCTCCGGCGGGCTGTTGTATCTGACCTATAAATACCCCATCGCCGCTGGAGCCATCGCGGCAGCACTGGCAGGTCTGGCGATCTGGTTGTTGCTGATGGCGCGGCGGGTGCTCAAGCGGTTCTTCGGGCAGCCTGCGTCGCCGCCGATCGAAGGTTAAGCTACCACCTTCAGCCGCGCCTTGGCGTGGGTTGCCATCCAGTCATCGACGATCGGCGCGATTGAATCGCGCCATTTGCTGCCGTTGAAGATCCCGTAGTGCCCGACTTCAAGGGCGAGATGGTATTTCTTGCGGGCTTCCGGGAGGCTGGTGGCCAGGTGCAGCGCGGCCTTGGTCTGGCCAATCCCGGAAATATCGTCGCGCTCGCCCTCTATTGCGAGGATCGCGGTGTCGCGGATTTTGCCAAGATCGATCAGCTGACCGCGATGGACAAATTTGCCATTGGGCAGCGAGTGCTTCTGGAACACCTCTTCAACCGTCTGGAGGTAATAGGCGGCATCGAGATCGCAGACCGAGCGATATTCATCGTAGAAGGCCTTGGTCGCATCTGCGCTTTCATCCGCGCCCTCGACCAGATGTTTGAACATCTGATAGTGGCTCATCATGTGATTGCCCAAATTCATGCTCATGAACCCGGCCAGCTGGAGGAAGCCGGGATAAACCCGCCGCCCGGCTCCCGGATACTGCATCGGAACGGTGGCGATCACGCTGTTGCGGAACCATTCGATCGGGCGCTGCATGGCCAGATCATTGACGCTGGTCGGGGCCTGGCGGGTGTCGATCGGACCGCCCATCATGGTCAGCGTGACCGGGCGGCAGGAGTGCTTTTCAGCGCCCATCAGCGCGGTTGCTGCCAGCGCCGGGACCGAGGGCTGACACACCGCCATCATATGTGTGCCTGGTCCGATGAATTCGAGATAATCGATCAGATGGTCGATATAATCATCCAGATCGAACGATCCGGCGCTGAGCGGCACCATCCTGGCATCGGCCCAATCGGTGACATAGACCTCTGCACGTTCTGCCATCCGCTCAACTGTGCCGCGCAGCAGCGTAGCGAAGTGCCCGCTCATCGGCGCGACCAGCAGCAGCTTGGGCGCATCTGCGGGCAAACCCGGGTGGGTGAAGCGCAGCAGATTGCAGAAGGCACCGTGCTTGACGATTGCCTCGGTGACCGGAAAGCTGGTGCCATCAACCGTCACCGCCTCGATATCGAAAGCGGGCTTGCCATAGGGAGCGGCGGCATGGGCGAAGACTTCCAGCGCCGACGACACGATCGATCCCATGCCAGTATAGCCGAACGGCAGGGCCGGATTGTTCAGCATTTCAGCACCAAGCGAGGCCCAGGTGCTGGCGGCATTGAGCCATGAACGCTGCAATTCATGCGCGGTGTAGAGCAATGGCGATCCCCTTGTTTGCAGCGTTTGTTCTGCGAATTTCCGGCATGGTGGCCCGTTTCGCGCTATGTTGCAATGCGGCAATTACGATTGCGCCCGCCAATGAGTGCGTATTTGCCACTTTATGCCCATCGTGGTTGTGCTAGGGGCGCGCCATGACTGCGACCCCCCAAATGACTGCGACCTCCCAAAGCACGGCTCCCGCCGAGGCTGAACTGGCCACCTTGGCCAAGCCCGCGCGTGGCCTCGGCCCGCTCCGGATGATCTGGGACGCGGCCATCGCCTATCCGGGCCAGCTGGCGATGGCCGGGGCGGCGCTATTGATCACTGCGACAGCCACGCTGGCGATCCCATCGGGATTCAAGCTGATCATCGACAACGGCTTCGCGGCGGGTGGCAATCCCGAGGATATCGGCCGGTGGTTCCGCTATCTGCTGATGATCGTGGTGGTACTGGCGATCGGCACCGCGCTCAGGTTCTATTTCGTTTCGTGGCTGGGCGAGCGGGTTGTTGCAGATATCCGCCTGAAAGTGCAGAATAATCTGCTGCGGCTTGCCCCTGGTTTCTTCGAGGAAAACAGCCCCAAGGAAATCTCCAGCCGGATGACGGCCGATACCACGCTGATCGAACA
>JANMNP010000087.1:0-7939 GCA_031374105.1 Novosphingobium sp. | reverse complement strand
GACATCGGCGCGGTCGGGCAGGAAGTCGACAATCTCGTGGGCGCTGCCCTTGATCCGGCGGCGGACTTCTTCCCTGCCCAGGCTATGCGGTATGGCAACACGCATCAGTCTGCTTCCCCTTCTGGTCCGGCGCCGTATTTGTAATCGAGATAGCGCGTCTTGATCGCCAGATTATCAATCGCGCCGCTCGCCAGCTGGCGGGTGACGCTGTCGATCTCGGTGCTGATCTTGCCAAGGCTTTCGGTCAGCTGCTGATCGGGGGTGCGGCCACTTTGCGCCTCGCCGCGTAAGTGGCGCGGGATGCTGGTATAGGTGGAGACCAGCTCGGGCAGATGCTCGCCAACCAGCTTGCGCACTTCGATGGCGGCGGGGGCGTTATCGGTCAGCCCGTCAAGCTGAAGCCCAAGCGCATCAAGTTGCAGCCCGATCTGGTCGACCAGTTGAACGGCGGGTGCGGGAAGTGCGGGGCGCTGACTTTCAAGCCACAGCTCGGTTCGCCCGACCAGCGATTTCACATCGCTGCCGGTCAGCGCGGCGCGGGTCGGCACTTTCATTCGGGGATAGCGGCCAAAAATGGTCACCGCGGCGAAGATCGCCAGTGCCGAAACCATGATGCCGGTAAAGCCGATCCCGTCGATGATGATGCCAACCCCAATCGCCGCAACCAGTATCGCAACGATTGCCATGAAGATCCGCAAGACTTTGCGGAAGCGATGTTCGCGCTTGAGCGCGGCGGAGCGCTGACCGATCGAATTGCGCCGCCCGCCGGCGCGTTGATTGATCAGCGAAGTCCTCGCTTCGGCCAAGGTGCGGTCACTGGTTTGGGCAGGGGTGGTCATGCGGCTAGCCCGATACAATTTTCACGCGGAGGCGCGGAGACGCGGAGAGGAGGCACCAGGGGCGAAGCCCTTTCAAAGTGGCGGATAACCCGAAAAAGGCAGTGCAGTGCAGCGCAAAAGCCTGCGGCGGCTGCCATCTTCTCCGCGCCTCCGCGCCTCCGCGTGAATCAGTCTTCACCGGGTTCACCCCTCCAGGCTCAGCAAGCTGGGTGCATCCGAGGCCAACTTGGCCTGTGCCGCGCCTTCGGCCCGGGCGATATAGCCTTTGGATTTTTCGACTTCGCTGGTCAGCGTGGTGACGGTTTGCTTCATCGATTCCAGCGCCTTCACCTTGAAGGTGTCAATATTGTCCATCGTGTCATAGATGTTCTGGAAGGCGCGTTGCAGCGTTTCCAGCGGGATGGTGCTGGCGGCGGCCTGTTCGTGGATCTTGCCGGTCTGTTCGCGCAGCAGAGTGCCGGTTGAATCGATGATATTGGCGGTGGTCTGGTTGAGCGCGGTGATCTGTTGCAGCACCAGCCGCTGGTTGGTCATTGCCTGCGCCACCGTAACCGCCGTGCGCAGCGCGCCGACGGTGGTGGTGCTGGCCCGGTCTACGCCCTTGACCAGCTCGACGTTGTTCTTCTTGACCAGATCGAGCGCGAGATAGCCCTGCACCGTTACCGCCATCTGGGTCAGCAGATCCTGGGTGCGCTGGCGGACATAGAACAGCGCAGATTCGCGCAAGGCCTTGGCCTTGGCCGGCTCGCTATGATCGAGATCGGCCGCCTTTTCTTCCAGCTTGCTGTCCAGCGTGCGGGAGATATGGATCATCTGCTCCAGATTGCCCATCGCCTCCCACAGCTTGCCGCGCTCTACGTCGATGGCGGCATTGTCCATCAGCAGCTCGTCCTTGCCCGATCCCAGCCGCGCCAGAATGGCCTGAATATGGCCTTGCGACGAGGTGTAGCTGTCAAAATACTTCTTCAGGCTGTTGCCCATCGGAATGATACCCAGGATCTTGCGTCCGGTGGAAAGCTTGCCCTTCTTGCCAGGATCAAGCTCTTCAACCGTGCGGCGCAGCGCGGCAAGATCGGCGCCAACGCCCGAATCCTTGTCCATCGCCCTGATCGGCCGATCAAGAAAACGGTTGGACATGCCCGATGCGGTGGCAATTTCCTTGCGGCCCATATTGGTCAGCTGATCGACCCGCTGGCCAAATTCGGGCGAATTGGCATCCTGCGCCACCAGATCGGCGATGAAGGCATCAACCTTGCTATCCAGCTTGGATTTGTCGCCAGCAGAAACCGGGACCAGCCCGATCGCCTGCTCAGGCGCGATTACCGGCACCGGATCGGGCGCGATCAGAGTGATGGTGGGGGCGGCGGTTTCAGTCGGAGTAGAGGCCATGATGTCTTCCAGATCGTGCAAGTCTAACGCGCAAGATGGGGCGCATCGCTCGCCGTTGCAAGCTGTA
Source organism: Novosphingobium sp. (assembly GCA_031374105.1). GTDB lineage: Bacteria > Pseudomonadota > Alphaproteobacteria > Sphingomonadales > Sphingomonadaceae > Novosphingobium. Next base: position 5,644 of record JANMNP010000087.1, on the reverse strand, counting down.
TTAGCGGGATAAGACAGGGAGATCGGTCTGTCGCTGTTCAGCGATAGTCAAGCCGGACCGGTATAGTGGCTTAACTCACATTCGGATTTCACCGTTTTCGGATTACACTCCTCTCACAACAGGACGATCACCATGCGGACACGTCATTTGATCCTGAGCCTCTTCCTTTTGGGAATGGGGCCAGCCTTGGCCGATGAAGCCAAGCTTGATCGAGCGGAAATGCGCGCGGATCGACTGGAGGAGATTAGTAACCGCGAATGCCTGATCGAAAAACGAGAACAGGGTAGCAAACAGGCCGCCAACAAGGGAAGTGCGACCGATGAACTACAGACAAATGGGGCTGGCCCTGCTCGCGCTGGCGAGCGGACCAGCGTGGGGACAAAGCACAGCAAGCATCGACAAGGCGCTCGACCGTGCCGAAGCGCGGGCTGACCGCGGCGAGGCTGCATCTGCGACCAGTCAAGCGATTCTGGGCCTTGATGGAGGTGTGGCACCAGTCAAGAACTGGACGTTGAGCTTTGCCTTGCCGCTAAGCTTCAACAGCAACGTCGCCAATGCAGAAACGGGCAGGCTCTCGGCCGTTCACACCGCCCCGGCAGTTGAGCTCAAGGGGGTCTGGGACATATCGCCTAGCGCCACCTTCTCGCTCACCGCCAAGGCGGAAATGGACGTTTTTAGCGCCCACACCGATAACGATACATCAGGGCTTTCCGGTATCGCGGAATTTGCCATCGGCAATCCTGACGAGCGGCTTTCGCCCTATATTCGCTATACCGCCAATTCGCTGTATGCCGGGCAATGGGAAGGCCATTTGATTACAACCCATTTGTTTGGCCTTGGGGTACGCCGCAACTTCAAGCTGAGCGTGGATGACAGTGTCGCCTTAAACGTCAGCTACAATCGCCGCGAAGCAAGCGTCATTACTGCCGAGCAGCACCGGTTTGCCGGACAGCTGGGCTATAATGGCAAGATCGACGGCAAAACCGGCTGGTCGCTTGCAGCCCGCGTTCAATATTCAGACTATACCGGTGGGGCCTCTGCTGCCCGCAATGATGTTCAGCTGCGGACCATAGTTGGCGTTACGCATAAGTTGACGCCGGGGCTGACAGTGAGCGCGGATATGATGTTCTTGCGCAATTGGTCCAATTTTGCTGGCAAGGACTATTCGGTCATTGACGCAGGACCAAGCATCAAACTGACCACGAAATTCTGATTGCAACCTCAGCTCCCGAACCACCGCGCCAGCCAGCTGCGCTTGCGTGGTGGCCGGCGCTGGGTGATTTTGAACAGGTAATCAGCCAGCAACCCGGCCTGATTGGGGGTCATCATAAAATGATGGGAATCAGGCTCGGTGGGAGAATCTGCGCGGGTTGATTGAATGGCTTGCAGCTTCAGGTCGATCCGGCCCGTGAACTCCGAATGAGTCCAGCCAACGAGCACGCCATAGCTCTCGTGGTCGAATTGCTCCTGATGCTTCATGGCACACTTTCCCCAACATCTCAGGTGCGGCCCTGAAATGTGAGAATAATCAGGTTCGAGTGAATGGCAACAGCGCAATGAATCCCACTGAGGGACATGTCATGCCGCCAGCTGGAACGGCTCAATCTCGCCAGAAAGATACAGCTTCTTGGCCTTGGCGCGGCTCAGCTTGCCTGACGATGTGCGCGGCAGGGTGCGGGGCGGGACCAGTTCGATCACGCAGTTCATGCCAGTGATCGAGCGGACCTTGTCGCGGATCTGATCGTGCAGCTTGCGGCGCTCGGCGGGATCGGACACGCGGCAATGCACCAGTACGGCGGGCACTTCCTCGCCATTTTCAGCCTCGACCGAGAAGGCGGCAATATCGCCCTGATGGAACCCGGGCAGCTGTTCCACCGCCCACTCGATATCCTGCGGCCAGTGGTTCTTGCCGTTGATGATGATCATGTCCTTGGCCCGGCCGACGATGAACAGATAGCCATCGACCATATAGCCCATGTCGCCCGTATCGAGCCAGCCATCGACCAGGCATTCTGCGGTTGAGGCAGGGTCACGGAAGTAGCTGTGCATCACGCTGATGCCCTTGCACCAGACCTTGCCAATGTGATGATCGGCCAGTGCCGCGCCATGTTCGCCGCGAATCGCCAGCTCCATGTCGCGCACAGCCTTGCCGCAGTTGACGATGGCGCGGTAGCGGGCCGGGCGTGACAGATCACGCGGGCTTCCAGACAGGCGCTCTTCTTCGACCAGCTCCACCCGGATACCCTCGCCCGGCGGCATGATGGTTACCGCCAGGGTTGCTTCGGCGAGGCCATAGGAAGGCAGGAATGCGGCCGATTTGAAGCCGGCGTCGGCAAAGGCGTTGACGAAACTTTGCATCACATCGGGGCGGATCATATCCGCGCCATTGCCCGCGATCCGCCAGCGCGACAGGTCAAACCGCTCAGCCACATGGGTCTGGCTGGAAATCCGGCGCGAGCAGATGTCATAACCGAAGGTCGGTGAAAAGCTGGCAGAAGTGCCGGAGTTGCGGCTGACCATATCGAGCCAGGCCAGCGGGCGGCGGGCGAAATCCTCGGTCTTCAAATAGTCGGTCGAAACCTGATTGGCGATCATCGACAGGAAGCAGCCGACCAGCCCCATATCGTGATACCAGGGCAGCCAGCTGATGCAGCGATCAGACTGGATGAATTGCATCCCATGGGCATGCCCGCCGACATTGTTGAGCAAGGCTGCATGGGTCACCGCGACGCCATGCGGGAACCGGGTAGAGCCGCTGGAATATTGGAGATAGCAGATATCGTCAGGCTTGCTTTGGGGCAGCGCGCATTCGGGCGCGGCGGTTTGCGCGAAAGCTTCCCAGACAATCCCCTCGCACCCTTGTCGCGCTGCCGCAGCGCCAGCCATTGCGGCAAGCTCGGCCGGATAGAACAGCACCTTGGGGTCAGAGCTTTGCAGCTGGACCGTCAGCTGATCGATATAGTTGTCCTTGCCGCCAAAGCTGGTCGGCAGCGGCAGCGGCACCGGCCATGCCCCGGCATAGACCGCGCCGCAGAACAGGGCGGCAAAATCCGCGCCAGTCTCAGCCACCAAGGCAATCCGGTCACCCGGCTGGATGCCATGCGCGATCAGGCGGCGGGCCATTGCCAGCGCATCAAGCCGCAGCTGCGAATAGGGATAGACCTGCGCCAGATTGCCGCGCGGATCGTGGAAATTGAGGCCGCGCTTGCCGGTTGCCGCATAATCCAGCGCATCGCCAAAGGTCGCAAAGTCTGCAAACCGGCGCGGCAGCGTGTCTTCATTGGGCGTGGGAATCAGCTTGGCTGCGGCGCTGGGTGCCGTGGTGGGCGAGGCCATTGTGGCGGCGTCGGTCATATGCGAAAACCCGTCTATTTCTAAGGCAGGGCGCCGTTTCCCGGCGTCACCTGAACCCATCGTGTTTGCGCGAAACTGTGAAGCAACTCGCCCCATATTCCGGCGGGACTTCCCCAATTGCGGCACAGTGTGGCACAATTAGGGCCGATGTTCAGCAAGACCCGCCCCAAACGCCCGGCCCAGCGCCAAAAACGCGCCCCCCAACCGCTTAATTCTGCGCGGCTGGAGGAGCTTGCGCTGTTCTATGTCGCCCGGTTTGCAACCAGCGCGGCCAAACTGGAGACTTACCTGCGGCGCAAGCTTTATGAGCGCGGCTGGGATGGGGATGGGGATGCCCCCACATCTGCCCTGGTCGCCCGGCTGGTCAGCGCGGGCTATGTCGACGATACCGCCTTTGCCCGCTCGAAAAGCGGCAGCCTGCTGCGCCGCGGCTTTGGTGAACGGCGGATCGGTCAGGCGCTGGGCGCAGCAGGGATCGCCGCCGAAGTGCGTGAGGAAGTCCGCTCTGGCGAAAGCGCCCAGCGCCGCGCCGCGCTGGCACTGGCGGCCAAGCGCAGGTTCGGCCCATTTGGCGACAAAGCCGGGGACCACGCTGCCCGCGAAAAGCAGATCGGCGCGATGCTGCGCGGCGGCCATCCCCTCGACAGCGCCCGCGAATTGGTCAATGCCGCCAGCATCGAGGCAGCCGAGCAATGGGCGGCGGACGCTGATGAGGATGAACCATGCGATTGAGCCTTATTGCCAGTGCACTTGCCCTGCTGCTGCCCGCCTGTTCGCCGGTTGCCAGCAAAGCGGGGCCAGCGGCGAATCAAGCGGCCTCGTCAGTCCATCCCATATCCGGCCTTGCGATCATTGCGCTCACGGTGACGCGCGGCAAAGCCCGTCACAGCTTCCGCGTCGAAGTGGCGGCGACTTCTGCGGAGCAGGCCAAGGGACTGATGTTCCGCACGGCGATGGGCGCGGATGAGGGCATGATCTTCCCGATGAGCCCGCCGCGCATGGCCAGCTTCTGGATGCGCAACACGGTAATCCCGCTCGACCTGATCTTCATCGGCACCGATGGCCGCATCACCAATATCGCCGCAGATGCTGTCCCCTATGATGAAGCTCCGCTTCGCTCGAGCGGACAGGTCAAGGGCGTGCTCGAGCTGGCCGGAGGGCGTGCGGCGGAGTTGGGGATTGTGGCTGGGGACCGGGTGGAGTGGTGAGGTTGGGGGTTGTTGTGCGCGTCGGTAACCATCATAGACCTAACCCGACAGGGAAACTGTAGCATGGTTTACACACGCGAAAATCCGGACGGTACTCGTGCGATCAATAGTGTTGAAACGTTTGTTGGCGCTCTTGATGGTAGGCCAGTTTTGGGAATCGCTGATTTTGAGCTGTTTATCCTTGATGCCGAGGCGCTTGTTAAAGCTGAGTATCCGCAAGTCTCTAGAGGCGCATTAAACAACGTTCGAGGCGACTGGTACGAAAGTTTGATATTGTTGGGATCATCTCAATATTCGCGAATTCAGAGAACCAAATACACTCTTGTCAGATTGCCAAACGTCAATGCATTCAGTTGTGAAAATCTCTACGTCGAAGAAATATCTGGTTTGATCGGTGACCTTCGTGCTGTGCTCCACGAGGTTGCTGACGTAAGTCTGATTTCATCGAACCCTGATTTTGTAATTATTTCTTCAGAGTTGCTAGAAATCCGAGACACATTGCAAGGCCGAGTCGAAGATATTGAGTATCTTGGGGGTATTTATCGAGATTTGGCGGGTCATTGTAAATTTGATGGTATTGCTGGCTACTGCTCGGTTAAATCCGGACTTCGCCCTGATCGCCGGTTACAGATTGCACATGAAGGCAGCCTGATGAAGGCGCTGTATCGCCACATTCAAACCAGGCTTTGGGCAATTGATGCACCTGGCATTCGATATTACGGAATTGCCGGGGCATGCACTGATGCTGATCGAGCTGCTTTGAAAACAGTAGCAACGCATTCGATTGTTGACGTCTCAAGCGTCCCCGAATCTGCTGTGAACGGGTTGTTTGCCGTTAACTCCGGTCAACAATTGCAAGACGCGCTAAACACGATTCTCTCTGCTCCCGGCTAACTAAAAATTGCCCGGCTAATCGCCTCGGCCAGCGGTGGAGGAACTGCGTTGCCGATTTGTCGGCCAATGCTGACGATGCTGGGCCGATTGCCAACTGAATGGAAAACCCAGTCTTCCGGGAACGATTGCAGCGCGGCCATCTCCGCCGTGTTAATGCCGCGGTTCTCGAAAGGATGTATGTATTTGCC
>JANMNP010000079.1:0-11456 GCA_031374105.1 Novosphingobium sp. | reverse complement strand
CCATTTGCACCGCGTGAAAATGGAGAGGAACTGGAAATAAAGCCATGACCGCCCCCGCACCCAAAAAGATCATCATTATCGCCGGGCCCAACGGCGCCGGCAAGACGACCTTCGCCCGCTCGTTCCTCCCCATGGAAGCCGGTCTGCCGCGCTTCATCAACGCCGATGCGATCGCCGCTGGCCTTGCCGCCTTCGCGCCCGAAACCGCCGCGATCCGGGCCGGGCGGCTGATGCTGGAAGAAATCGACATCTGCGCCCGGCGCGGAGAGAGCTTTGCCTTCGAGACCACGCTGTCCGGCCTCACCTATCTGCGCCATATTGCCGCATGGCGCGCGCAGGGCTATCGGGTCAGCCTCTATTTCCTGAGCCTGCCCAATGTCGAGACCGCAATCGAGCGGGTGGCACTCCGCGTTCAACAGGGCGGTCACAATATCCCGGCGAACATAATCCGTCGCCGCTTCGCGAGTGGACTGGTAAATTTCCAGCACCACTACAAGATGGCGGTCAGCGATTGGGCGTTGTATGACAATACCGGTATGGAACCCGCCTTGCTGGAATGGAGCGAAAACCCGTGAAACAGGAAGATTTGCCCAAGGCCAAGAACGTCGACCTTCGCGGCTCGCTCGCAGCCATGCGCCGCGCGGCTGCCTCGGCTCGGCAGACCGCGATCCAGACCGATACCGCTATCGTCATGGTGCGCGGCGGCAAGCCGGTGCGGATTTCTGCAGCGGAATTGCGTAGCGGGAAAGCATGACGTGAGGGCGCTCGCGCTCCCGGAACTCGAATTCGAATTAGATATACTGTCCCCGGAATTCGCTAGCCCAACCCCGAGGGCTATCGCCCTCGCGCTGGGCCATCAGGCGGCAATCCCCCAGATCGTTCGCCAGTTGGGGGCGACCAGTTCTGCCGGTGCTTCCAACCGGTCCATCTCAGCCTTGAATTCCCGCATCAGCTGATCACCTTCGCCGCCCTTGAGCCATTCGGCCATATAGGGGAACATCGCCGTGTTATAGCGCAGGTCACGCGGGGTCCATGGCAGCACCTTGGCGGCGCGGGCTTCGGCGAGCAGCTCGTGCATCAAAGCCCGGATCGTCTCGGGAGTATGCTCGATCGGGCGCGAAACCGGTATGGGCTGATCAAACAGCTCATCCTTCTGGGGCACATGCCCGAACAGATCATCCATACCCGCCTTTGCCATGACCATGGGATAGCGTGATATGGCCGGGGCAATCAATCGCCCGCTTCACCTGCCAACAGCTTTTCGACAAGTTTGTCGATCTCTCCCGCGATGCCAACCTCGATCAAAGCATCGCGCACCCGTTTGCGCGCGCGCTGAAACTTTTCGCCTTCGACCAGTTCTACCAGCTTGGCAGCTTCCTCAGCGTGGGCCCCGGCCTCGGCGAGGGCAAGGTGGAACTTGTCTTTAGGATTGTAGCGCGGGATTGGGAGATTCCAGATGACCTTGTCGAAATGGCGTGCGCCGAACTGACCTCGGGCTTGGTACTTTTCAGCCCGGGAACGGGTAGTTTCCGAGTTCAAAATTGCCGTGAGATATTCCGCTTCCTTCCGACTATCCGCAGCAAACCAGTATAGGCTAGTGTCTATAACACTGATTTTATCCGTTATTATACAAGACGCAAGTTGCGATCCAGCTTTGGCGTAGGCGACTCGAATGGGTGCGATCGGGTATTGCGCGCTCAGTTTTCCGAAATAATTGAACTGCGCAATTAAGTCACCTTTTGTCGATTCTGATCTATTTAAAATCCAGGCAGCCTCGCATTCCGATAGCCATCCACCGAGCTCAGATAATCCTCTCGCGAAGGCAGCCTTTGCGTCAATTGCTGTTCCGTCTGGCAAAGTCGGAATGACGCCTTCGAGTGGTTGGAAAATGCGATATGGAAGAATGCTCTCACCCTTCATTATCGAGCGAATGAACTCTGCTTCAACAGCATGTTCAATCGACGGCAAATCTCTCCACGGCTCTTTTTCGAGATTTGACCTACGGCTAGAAACCAGGGGAGCTGATGGATTTGAGCCAAGTCGACCAGAAGCGCGCCGTTCGACGTAGCAAAGCATTGTTGGCGATAAGAATGCACCGTTCTTGAAGCTGGCGCGATAATCGGAGCCCCCTTCAAACTCTCCCACTGTGGGAGCTGTCGATGACTCAACGACCTTCAACCGCTCATCCGCCACCTCCTCTGAGGCATCGCGCAGCGGCAACCAACCCGAATAAGCCCGCACCTTGTCGGGCATCAACTTGCCGATTGCCCGCTTGCGGCCAAAAACCACGCAGGAAGGCACCGGAAACAGCGGCACCACGCTGTCGTCCATCGTCCATGCTTCATCCCATGCGATGTTGTAGCTGGTGAACCGGCCTTCGCGGAACTTGGAAAACTGGCCACGCGTCATCACTGCCAGCGGCAGGACGAAGGCGATCCGCCCCGATGGCCGCAAATAGAGGTGCGAAGCGCGAACGGTGAACAAGCCGCAAAGGTCGTTCTGCGTGGCGAACTTGCCGCCAACATAGACCCGCTCCCCCTTCGCCAGTTCCTTGAACCGCTTTTGCAAATCATCGCTCATGTGGCGGTATGCGACCCATGGCGGATTGCCGACCAGCACATTGGCCCAGCCGCCGCCGCTCGCCAATGCCAGCGGGCGCGAGAGATTGCGGGCGACGTAGCTCCAGATCGTGTCGCGGCCTTCCAGCCGCAGCTTGTGGAAGGTTTCGTAAGTCGCGCCGAGGTCCTTTATGGCAACATCTTCTTCGGGTGTGGTTGGGCGCTGATAATGCACCCGCGTTTCGCGCTCGATCTGCGCTTCCACCTGTTCGCGGCTGCGATTGCCGAGCGATCCGGTGCGCATTGCCTCGATCGCCTTGTCGAACAGGCCGGGATCGCGGCAGAAGGTTTCGGGAAAGCTCAACTGTTCGCGGTTGCCCGCACCGGCGGCGGGCGGGGGCACCTGAATCACAAGTTCGCGCTCGATCATGTCCTGCTTGATCGAAAGCTGCATCGAATCGCCGAGATAGACTGGAATCGAAAAGCCGCCCGAGCGCCGGTCCAGCACCGGGGCCAGCGCCAGCAGGAAGGTGACCCGCGCGATAATCACCGCCACCGGGTGAATATCGACGCCTGCCACCAGCTTGCAGGCTTCGGCGGCACGAATCCGCGCGTCCATCCCGGCATCTTCCGCCTCTGCCAGAACGCGGCGCACGGCATGGAACAGGAAGGTGCCCGAACCGCAGGCCGGATCGAGAACCTTTTGTTCCAAGGGTGCCGTGACAGAATGGCGCACCACCTTGGCGGCCAGCCAATCAGGCGTGTAATATTCACCCAGACCGTGCCGTTCGGTGGCATCAATCAGGGCTTCGTAGAGGATTTTCAGGACATCGCTTTCCACCTCGCGCAGGCGGAAGCGGCGGACGTGGGCCATAATCTTGCGCACCAGTTCCGCGCCGTTCGGCGTGGCGACCATCCAGTCAAAGAAATCACTCTCAACTGCGCCGGTGATCCCGGCAGCGGCAAAGGCCTCGCCAGAGAGCATCCTTGCGGGATCGTCCTCGCGCAGGTCCATCACCGCAAGCGCGATGCACTTGGTTACGATGACCAGATAGCTATGGCGGAACCACAAGGTCGGATCATCAACCTCGCGCCCGTACACCAGCTTGAGCATATCGGCCCAGAGCTGCCGCTTGAGCGCTTCGGCAGGGTGCTCGGAAACTTCCGCCCACAAAGCCCGCAGTTCGCGGTCAACCCGCTTGAACGCAATCGAGTCTGGGCCAAGCTCGGCACGGATGGTAAGGCCATCGGGCGGCAGCGAGCCCTTGATCGCCAGCACGCCGTCGAGCCAGGCGAGGAACTGCTCACCCTGTTCGGGATCGAGCAGCGTTTCCTTGAGCGTGACCAGCGCGCCGCCCGACATTTCATAAACGATCCAGCGGCGACCATCGGAAGCGATGCCCACGAAGGGTTCGCCATGTTCGCGTTCGCAGTCTGACAGATAATCGGGCATTCGCCGGATCACATCCGGCAGCTCACGGTCAAGATCCCGCTTCGCTTCAAGCACGGTGCGACCGATCAGCGCATCAAGCCGTCCGCAGATCTCCGGCTGACGCTTTTCGAAGTGCAGCGAAGCACGATCTGCGTCGAATTCCTCAATCAGCAACTGACTGAAATAAGCTTTGACCTCATCATGCCCCGGCTTGCGGGCAAGATTGCGAAGGAGGTCCAGCGTTGAATCCGAAAGGGTCATTTTTGTGCTGTGCCAGACAATCGCGCTTGCAGTAAAGGTCTTAACCCCCAATCCGCCCCGCCGCCACATGCGCCAGCCATTCCCGCACCGCCTGTTCGCCCGCGCTCGCCTGATCATGGCCTGACACCGCCCCGACCGGCGGCACATCGAGCTGGGCGGTGCCTATGACATGCCGGAAGCCTTCGCGCCTTGGCATTCGCAGCGCTTTGTCACCGGCGCGGAGGAAGTTGGGCAGTTCTCTGATGCTCATGCGCCTGGTTCCTGCTGAATTGTGACCCACCCCCAACCCCTCCCGCAAGCGGGAGGGGGGTTAAGTGGGAAATGTCCCCGGCAAGCGGGACGGAGGTTAAGGGGCATCGCCCCGGTTGTCGCCCAGCAGGGGCGGGTCGTTTGCGGCGCTTCCTGCCTCTTCCTCGCACTCGTCTTCATCCTCCCCATCATCGCCCGGCCAGTATCCGCTGGCGCGGTCTTCCTCTTCGGCGGCGAGGTAGGCGTCATAGAGTAGGCGGGTTCTGGGGCTGAGATTTTGGAGCCAGCGGCTGCGCATCAGGCCAAGCTTTTCGTCGAGCGCGGTGTAGGAATCGTCCTGCTGCTGGGTGTCGAGGATGGCGGCCTCGCGTTCCCAGTCCTTGCGCCACTGCTTTTTCATGGCGGCGAGCGAGCTGCGGGTGGCGGCGTTGATGCCGCGGCCGTCGGCGGCGAAGCGTTTGGGGGCGCGGTTGCGCAGGATGAACATCAGCAGCCGGTCATTATAGACTCGCCGCGTGCCCACCACCGCGCCGAAGTGGTAAACCGGCACCTCCACGCCGTGGAGCGCGCGTTCCATCGCGACATCCTCCAGCCGCTGGACGCCGAGGGAAAGTGCGGCCTCCCAAGCCTTGCGGAATTCGCCCGCCTCAGTGTGGCGGCGCAGAAGGTAGGCGCCTTCGGGGGTCATGTTGACGGCATGGGCCGCCGCGCGGACGCTGCCGAGATCGGCCAATGCGTCGATGAATTTGCGCTGGCGATCCTCGGTCCAGCCATCAAAGCGGTTGTAGTGGCGGGGGACGGGGGTGAAGGCGGGCAGGGTGCCGCGCCTTGCATTGCCGGGAATGGGGGTCTTGTCGATCATCATGGGCCTCCGGGGAAAGGGGCGGGAAGCCTGCCTCAACCGGGGGTAAGTAGGAAAATGGTTTGTTGTGGGAGGTGCTTAAGCCGGGATAGTGAAACTGCCGTAGCCGCCTTTGAAGAACAGCATCGGGGCGGCATCGCGGAGCACTTCTAGGCCCAGGACCCGGCCCATGACGAAGTAGTGATCGCCAGCATCGGTCACCGAATGAAGCGCGCATTCGATCCGGGTCACCGATCCGGCCAGCACCGGCAGATTGTGATCGGACAGGGTATATTCAACGCCTGCGAATTTGTCTGGCCCCGGGGTTGCGATCTGGCGGCACAGCGCCTCTTGATCGCTAGCGAGGACGTTGACACAGAAGTGTCCGACTGCGGCGATCTGCGGCCAGGTGGTCGATTTACGATCGGGCAGGAACCCTACCAGCGGCGGATCGAGCGATACGGATGTGAATGAGCCGACAACCAGCCCGATCGGCGCGCGTGCTTCGTCCAGCGCGGTGACCACGCAGACGCCGGTGGGGTAAGAGCCGAGGACTTGCCGGAAGGTCGCCGGTTCGATGCCCATTTCGCTCAACTGCTGATCTCCGCTGGTTGCCTTGATACTGGTGCGGCCATGGCGAAAGTTGGCGGTAGGCGCAACTACCGCTGGGAACTGGCGCGGGCGACGAGTTTAACGGGCACACGGCGATGCTCATTCGGCTCGCCAGCCAGACCCGCCAGCAGCTTGTCTACCAGCATCGCCCCTGCGGCGGCGAAGTCAGGTTCAACCGAGGAAAGGGGCGGCATCGATTGCGCACCTGCGCGGATCCCGTCGAAGCCGATGAGCGCGATGTCCTGGGGCAGACGAGAGCCGCCTTCGATCAGTTCGCATAAGGCGCCCAGTGCGATCTCGTCACAGACCGCGAAGATTGCATCACAGGGTTTGCCGCTGGAACGGATTGCAGCGACGGCGCAGCGGCCTTGTTCCTCACGCGGAAGGCCGGGGGTGATTTCGACCAGCCAGGGGGTGAGTTTAGCCTCCAGCATGGCTTCGGCATAGCCATCGTAGCGTTCCTTGAACTGGCGCTGGGGGGAGTGCTGCGAGGCGATGCAGGCGATATTGCGGCCGCCGCCGCTCAGCAGATGTGCAGTGGCCAGCCGCGCGCCGCCGTGGTTGTCGCTGCGGATCCACTCAAGCTCGTCATAAGGAGAGCCCCAGCAGACCCAGTGCATCCCCGGTCCGCCTTCACTGGACCGCCCCAGCGCGCGAAAATAGCTCCAGGCCTCGGCATTTTCGGTGGTGCCGATCACGATCAGCCCATCGGCCTTGCGCTGTTCCTCATAACGTCCGTTGAGGCTGGCAGGCTCGTCCTGGAACGAGACCAATGTCTCATAGCCGCGGGTCGAGGCGGCGGCGCAGATCGTGCCGAGCAGGGCCGAGGTGAAAGGGTTGAGGTCCTTGCGGTCCTCGCCCGGGCGGCAGATCACCACTACGGCCAGTGTGCCGGTGCGCCCAGTGCGCAGCCGCGCGGCGTTCTCATCAATGTGGTAGTTAAGTTTGCGGGCAGCCTCGGCCACCCGCAGCCGCGTCGCTTCGCTGACCACCGGATCACCAGCCAGCGCGCGGCTCACGGTCGATTGGCTGACCCCGGCTTCGGCAGCAACATCAAACGACGTTACCCGATAGCTGCGGGGCGGCCTTGTTTTGGTTGTTTCGCCGTCCATTATGGTAGCGTTGTCACATTGCAGAGATACCGCCGTCAAGCTTGAGCTCAGCCCCGGTCATGAAGCGGCTTTCGTCGCTGGCAAGGTAGAGCACGCCATTGGCGATCTCGATCGGCTCACCGACGCGTTTTAAGGGGATCTGGCGGGCGAGCTTATCCATGATTACGCTCTTCTCACGCCCAGTGCTCAGCGCCATGCCATCGAGGATCGGCGTGTCGACAAATGTAGGGTGGACCGAGTTGCAGCGGATGTCCCAGCCCATCTTGGCGCAGTGCAGGGCGACCGATTTGGACAGCATCCACACCGCCGCCTTGCTGGCGTTATAACCGGGCATGGTGTCCGAGGCGATCAGGCCTGCGATCGAGGAGATGTTGATGATCGAGCCGGGCTGATGGTCCTTCATAAGCGGAATTGCGTGCTTGCAGCCGAGGAACACCGAATCGACATTGACCGCAAAGCCGCGGTGCCATTCCTCCAGCGTGCAATTCTCAATATTGCCGCGCACCCCGATCCCGGCATTGTTGACCAGCACCGAAAGTCCGCCCAGCTTGTCCTGAGCAAAAGCGATTACGGCCTGCCATTCGGTCTCCTGGGTAACATCATGGCGCATCGAAAAAGCGGTACCGGCACCAAAGGCGGCATTGATCGCGGCGGCCTGTTCGGCAGCGCCAGTCTCGTTGAGGTCGGTCAGCAGCACCCGCGCGCCTTCTTCGGCCAGCCGCATCGCATGGGCCGCGCCCAGTCCCTGTGCCGCGCCAGTGATTAGCGCCTTCTTGCCTGCAACCCGTCCTGACATTGTCAAACTCCTCTAAAGATACCTGGTCCCAAAATTCCCGGCCCAAGCAGCATCAGCAACTTTACATCGATGGCATCGCCCAGTGTTCGTCGTTCCTCGATGAAACGATCAATGCCAGCCAAGGGCACACGATGAACGGTGATGTCCTCGCCGTCCAGTCCGCCGCCCGGGCCGATCCGCTCTAAATCATGTGCGCGCAGCAGAGTGAAGCTCTCGCTGACCATGCCGGGCGACGACCAGAACTCGCCGAGCGGTTCCATCCGCCCGGCGCGAAATCCGGTTTCCTCCTCGAGCTCGCGCGTGGCTGCGGCGCTATCATCCTCGCCTGTGTGATGGTCGCCGATCAGGCCTGCGGGCAGCTCGATGCAGGAGCGGCCCAGCGGAACGCGGTATTGTTCGACCAGCAGGACGTGGTTGTCATCGTCGATAGCAAGGATCACCGCAGCCCGGATGCCCCGGGCGCGGGCGACATACTCCCACTTTCCCCGGACCTTGGTGGTAAGGAAGCGGCCCTGCCAGACGATCTGCTCGGGTTCCTCCTCAGGCGGGATCACACTTCGATCAACCGGTCGGGGAGTTCGTTTATGTCGTTCTCGTAGCGGGGGAAGTGCTCGGCAAGCACAACGCCGACCCGCTCGACCGCGGCGACCATGCCATCGCCAATCCGTCCGGCCCGGATTTCCGCCAGCATTGCCGCCATGGCCTCTCCCCAGACTTCAGGTGAAACCTTGTCCGCAATCGAAGCATCGGCCACGATTTCAGCGCGATGCTCACGCATCGAGAGGTAGATCAGGATCCCGGTGCGGCCATGGGTCCGCCGCTCGGCACCGACCTTGAAGCAGGTGATGGCGCGGGCGCGGACCCGGGCCGACTTGATGATGCCGGGGATGAAGAAGAACTTGAGCGGTTGCCACAGTTGAAGCAGCAGCACAGCGATGAATTTGAGGATTGCGACGCTGGCAGCCAACGAAAAGATGCCCCGCGCTGTCCATTCGCTGCCCCAGTCACCCAGCAGGCGATCATAGATGCCGAGAGTGAAGTCGGGGAACAGCGACAGCACGGTTAGTGCTGTGAATGCCGCAAGTGCTGCCCAGGCCAGCGCAATATCGGCATAGCCATCGGAGCGGTCGGTGAGGATTGTGACGATCTCGCCGGCGCTGTGCCCTTCGGCTGCAGCGACTGCGGCGGACACGCGAAGATGATCGGCCTCGCTAAGCAGGATTGGTTGTGTCCCGGTCATTACCAGCCCCCCGATGCGCCGCCGCCGCCAGACATGCCCCCGCCGAATCCTCCGAAGCCTCCACCTCCTCCGCCGCCGAAACCACCGCCGAAACCTCCGCCCCCGCCGCCGCGCCCGTCAGACATGTGGTGCAGCACTTCGCTCACCCCCCACAAGACGATACCCGGATCGATCCCGCTGCGCCGTGAGCCGTGGCGGCGCCGGCCAAACATCAGCATGAAGAACAGGATCAGCATTATCCAGAAGGCAACGCTGGCGATCCCGGCCTCTTTAGAACCTCCTCCCTGCGCTTTCGCCGTTGCGGCAGCTTCGGCGACAGCTTTTGCATCAGCAGGGGTGCGGTCAAGCTGGGTGACCAACGCGCCGACCCCGGCATTGATCCCGCCCGCCATGTCACCCTGCTTGAACCGCGGGGCAATGTCATTGCGGATGATCCGGCCAGACAGTGCATCGGTGACATATTGGTGGAGGCCATAGCCAACCTCGATCCGCAGTTTCCGCTCAGTCGGCGCGACCAGCAGCAACAGCCCCTGATCGCTCTCTTTGCCGCCAATGCCCCATTGTTCGAACAGCCGGACCGAATACATCTCAATGGTTTCGCCATCGAGTGACGTAACGGTGGCGACAGTCACTGCACGGCCAGTGCGTGCGTTGTATTCCCGCAGCCGCGCATCCAGCGCGGCCTCCTCGGCATCGGGAATAATCCCGGCTTGATCCAGCACCGGGCCTTCCGGGCGCGGAGGATAGGCGGCATGGGCTGGCGTTCCGGCCAAAGCCAGAAGCGCCAGCATCCATATCACGAGGAGCCGCATGGGCTATTCCTCTCAGTACGGCGCCTAGTTAGCCGCCGCAGCCGGGCTGGCGGAATTGTCGTTGGCAACTGGAGCTGCCGGAGCGGGCGCGTTCATGTCAAAATTGACCTTGGGTGCGCTGGCTGCGCCCGCATCGGCCTTGAACGATACCATCGGCTTGGCACCATAAATCACCTTGGCACCGATCGCGTCGGGGAAGGTACGGATGGTAGTGTTATAGCTCTGCACCGCCTCATTATAGCGGACGCGGGCGACATTGATCTGGTTCTCTGTGCCTTCCAGCTGGGTCATCAGATCAGCAAACCGCGCCTGGCTTTGTAGCTGCGGGTAGTTTTCCACGACCGTGCGCAGCTGGCCCAAAGCCTGGGTCAGCTGGTTCTGTGCGCCCTGGAATTTTTCGAATGTGGCGGGGTCAGAAAGGTCTTCGGTGCGGATATTGATCGAGGTCGCCGCAGCGCGGGCGTTGGTCACATTGGTCAGGATCGTCGTTTCAGACGCTGCCGCACCCTTGGCGGTGGCAACCAGATTGGGGACCAGATCGGCGCGGCGCTGATAAGCACTTTCAACATCACCCCACTTGGCCTTGGCGTTTTCTTCTGAAGTTGGAACGCTGTTGATGCCGCAGGCCGAAAGGCTGGTGACAGCAACTGAAACAAGGGCAATGCGCCCGAAACTGTTTAGCGAAGCGGACATTCGTCAGTTCCCTCTGAAACGGCCCGCCAATCCAAGGCGAGCAGAGGATGGAATGTAGCACTGGATGAAGCGGGTTCAAGGACTCCATCATGGCAAATCGCTGCTATCCCAATAGATTGTTGTGACGCCATGACATCGGTGGCAGACTGCGAATGGGGGTATGCCCATGAAAGGAAGGGGATTTGTTATGATTCAGGAATTCAAGGCATTTATTGCGCGAGGCAATGTGCTTGACCTGGCGGTCGGTGTGATCATCGGCGCAGGCTTTGGAAAAATCGTCTCGTCACTCACCGATGATGTGCTGATGCCGGTAATCGGCGCGATTACTGGCGGAACAGATTTTAGTAACAAATACATGGTTCTAAGCGGCACTGCTGCGGAAGGCGCGACACTGGCAGCGGCCCGCGCTGCAGGAGCCAACGTGCTGGGTTGGGGCTCGTTCATCACTGCGGTGATCAACTTCCTGATCCTGGCCTTTGTGATCTTCCTGATCGTGCGTCAGGCCAACAAGATGATGCCACCAGCCGCTGCTGGCCCGAGCGAGGTTGATCTGCTCTCGGAAATCCGGGATTCGCTCAAGAAGGGCTGAATTCTCTTCCCACTCCGGCATGCGCGAGGGGCAAGGGGTGGGTCAAATTGATCGGGCACCTCGTTCGTCCGACCCACCCCCGGCCCCTCCCGCAAGCGTGAGGGGAGAAAGAGTGATGACCTCCGCCCTTTTCTTTTACCAATTCTGCCCTATATTGCTTCTCGCCGGGTTCGCCCGGATATGGCGATAAATTGTTGCGCATAATAGATGCAGCGGACCCGGGGGCAGTACCCGGCGGCTCCACCATCACCAACCGGGAGG
>JANMNP010000063.1:0-16820 GCA_031374105.1 Novosphingobium sp. | reverse complement strand
CCTTGCGCGACGGCGTGATTGCCGACATCGAAGTTGCCGAGGAAATGATCAAATATTTCATTCGCAAAGTCCACGGCGGCAAGCGCAGCCTGTTCCGTTATCCCGAAATCGTGATCTGCGTTCCGTCGGGTTCAACCTCGGTTGAACGCCGCGCGATCCGTGATGCTGCTTCCAATGCCGGAGCAAGCCAAGTTTATCTGATCCTTGAGCCAATGGCAGCCGCAATCGGCGCCGATATGCCGGTGACCGAACCGGTAGGCTCGATGGTCGTTGATATTGGCGGAGGCACCACCGAAGTCGCTGTGCTCTCGCTGCGCGGCCTCGCCTATACAACCTCGGTCCGTGTTGGCGGTGACAAGATGGACGAAGCCATAGTCAGCTATGTGCGCAGGCATCACAATCTGCTGATCGGCGAAGCCACGGCAGAGCGGATCAAAAAAGATTATGGCGTCGCCACCGTTCCAGCTGATGGGGTAGGAGAATCCTTTCAGATCAAGGGCCGCGATCTGGTCAATGGCGTGCCAAAGGAAATCACCATCACCCAGGCAAACATCGCCGAGGCGCTATCTGAACCCATCGGCGCGATTGTTGAAGGCGTGCGCATTGCGCTGGAAAATACAGCGCCCGAACTGGCCGCAGACATCGTCGATCAGGGCATTGTCCTCACCGGCGGTGGTGCACTGATCAAGGGGCTGGATGAATATCTGCGCGAGGAAACCGGCCTGCCGGTGGTTATTGCTGAAGATCCGCTTTCTTGCGTCGCGCTTGGTACCGGACGTGCTATGGAAGATCCAATCTATCGTGGCGTGTTGATGACAGCCTGACGCCTCGCATCAAGGGAGAGCGCATCGCATGGCGCCGCCGACTAATCGGCGCTCTGGTCATTCCCGCAGGGCGCAATATTCGAATTTTATCGGCTATGTGATCGCTTTTTTCGGCGCGCTGGTCGGTGCCGTGCTTTTGCTCGTGTCGATGAGCAATGCCAACGCCTTTTCCGGCTTACGCACTACCGCCCAGGATGCCGCCGCGCCGCCCGCACATCTTGCCGCAAAAACCCGAACCTCGTCACAAGGATTGTGGGCCACAATATCGGGCTACTTCGTTGCAGGAAGCCAGCATGCTCACTTGCGCAGGGAAGTAGCCGAGGCCCGTGTGCGGTTGGCTGAGCTGGCTGCGGTGAAGGACGAAAACGCCCGCCTTAAGGCAAGCCTGGGGCTGATGGAAACCGAACCAAAGCCGGTCGCAGCCGCGCGGCTGATCGGCTCAACCTCATCAAGCACGCGTCGATTTGCCACTTTGGGCGCAGGAACACGGCAAGGTGTCGGC
The DNA here is from genome assembly GCA_031374105.1 of Novosphingobium sp. Lineage (GTDB taxonomy): Bacteria > Pseudomonadota > Alphaproteobacteria > Sphingomonadales > Sphingomonadaceae > Novosphingobium. The sequence continues at coordinate 15,494 of JANMNP010000063.1, read as the reverse complement.
ATTGGAATGCCGGTCAGGTCTCCGCTTGGCCTCGTTGGCCGTGTGCTGGAAGTTGGCAGCAACACTGCCCGGGTTTTGCTGATTACCGACACTGAAAGTGTGGTTCCTGTGCGCCGCTCAACGGATGGAGTGCCCGCCTTTGCCTCTGGCAGGGCTGATGGCACAGTTCAGTTGCGTCTTATCAGTCTTGGAATCAATCCGCTGAAGCGCGGGGACGCTTTCGTCACTTCCGGATCGGGGGGGCTTTATCGCCCGGGCACTGCTATTGCCGTCGTTACCAGGCTAACCGTCGATGGGGCAATCGCCCGCCCGCTAAGTGATCCCGGAACGACCGAATTCGTGGTTGTTGATCCGGTGTGGGAAGAAGCGACCAAAGGTGCAGAGCTTCCGCAGTCGGCCGCACCTTGATGCCGGCCAAGATTCCCATTCCCCTGGCCAGACAGTTGCGCGATGCCAACCGCAAGAAGATTAACCGGACGTCATCCCCTGTCCTGGCGATGGCCGTGCCTTGGGCGCTGGTAATGCTAGGCAGCCTCAGCCCGACCTGGCCGATCATCGCTTCAGCCCCGATCCTTCCTCCATTGGGGTTCTTGTTCCTGATTGCATGGCAGCATTTGCGGCCCGGCCTGTTTCCAGTCTGGGCCGGCTTGCCGCTGGGTGCGTTTGACGATCTGTTCAGCGGCCAGCCTTTTGGCTCGGCAGTACTGCTCTGGTCGCTGGCGATGATCGCGATCGACGTGATCGAAGCGCGGCTGCCATGGCGGGGCTTTATGCAGGACTGGTTATCTGCTGCAGCAATTATCTCGGCAGGTTTGATCCTGTCATTGGCAATTGCCAACGCTGGTGGAGGGGCCACCCCGATCATGGTCATTGTCCCACAGCTGATCGTGGCTATCCTGATCTATCCGCTGATGGGCCGCATCGCCGGGCTGGCTGATCGCTTCCGTCTTTTGCCGATCCAGGAGCTGTGATGGTCGGCGTCGGTCAGCAACATGTTAGTTCAGGAACGTTGAAGAACAGCTTTGACCGGCGCAGTATTGTTATCGGTGCGGTTCAAGGCGGACTTGGTGTTCTGCTTGCCGCGCGAATGGCTTGGATTGGTATTGCGCAGAATGAAAAATACAAGCTTGAAGCCGAAAGCAACCGCGTAAATCTCACGCTGATTCCTCCTCGCCGAGGCTGGATTCTTGATCGGAATGGCGCACCACTGGCTTCAAACCGTGCCGATTTTCGGGTTGATCTGATCCCTGATCGGTTGGTCGATGCAGACCAGACGGTGGATGAGCTGGGCAAGCTTCTGCGGCTGACCGCGGTCGATGTTCGAGATTTGAAGGACAAGCTGGAAACGGCTCATGGTTTTCAGCCGGTCGAGGTAGCCTCTGGGCTGGATTGGGAACGCTTTGCCGCGGTCAGCGTCCGCTTGCCAAATTTGCCCGGAGTAGTCCCGCAGCGAGGATTTTCGCGCTTTTACCCAACCGGACCTTCGGTTGGGCATCTTATTGGCTACGTCGGGGCTGCTTCCGCCGAGGATTACCAGAAGGACCGCAATCCGCTGTTGATCACACCCGGCTTCAAGATCGGCAAGGATGGGCTGGAAAAGCAGTATGAGACCAAATTACGGGGTGTTCCAGGTGCGCGGCGGGTAGAGGTAACCGCAAGTGGCAAGATCGTGCGCGATCTGGAAACACGCGAAGATGCACCTGGCTCGCCGATCAAGCTGACCATCAACGGCCCGCTGCAAGATTATGCTGCGCGCCGGATTGGCTTGGAATCTGGTGCAGTAGTGGTGATGGACTGCTTGACTGGCGATCTTCTGACGATGGCATCAATGCCCAGCTTCGATCCCAACAGCTTTTCCGATGGGATTGGCCGGATCGAATGGAAGATGCTGTCGGACGATGATCACGTGCCCTTGCGCAACAAGGTGCTGCGCGGGCTTTATCCGCCGGGGTCAACCGTCAAGCCCATGGTCGCGCTGTCGTTCCTTGAGGCTGGCCTTGATCCCGGCGAAAGCGTGTTCTGCGGCGGTGGCTTGCGCGTGGGCAACCGGGTGTTCCATTGCTGGAACCGGCGCGGTCATGGCACGGTCGATATGGCCAAGGGCATTTATCAAAGCTGCGATGTATATTTCTATCACTTTGCCCAGCGGGTCGGCATGGATAGGATTGCGGCGATGGCGCGGCGGCTGGGACTGGGTCAGGAATTTCCGTTGCCAGTGATCGGGCAATCTTATGGCACCGTTCCCGATCCGGCATGGAAGCAGCGCAAATATGGCAAGGACTGGGCAGTTTTTGACACTGTCAACGCCACCATTGGTCAAGGATATATGCTGGTAAACCCGCTACAGCAGGCGGTTATGGCGGCGCGTATCGCAAGCGGCAATGCCCTGATGCCGCGGCTGCTATTCGATGAGAAGTCGCCGCAAGTAAAGTCACTTGGAATATCGCAAGAGCACCTCGATCTGGTCCATGCGGCGATGAGCGAGGTGGTAAACGGGCGCGGAACCGCAGGCCGGGCCAAGTTACCAATCCCGGATGTGCAAATGGCTGGAAAGACTGGCACGGCGCAGGTCGTCGGGCTCAACATCGGGAGTGGTAAGGGCGGGCGCTGGAAGCACCGCGATCACGGCCATTTTATCGCTTTCGCCCCGGCCGATAAACCGCGCTATGCTTGCGCAGTGCTGGCCGAGCACGGCGGCGGATCGGGCGCTGCCTATCCAATCGCGCGAGACGTGATGACGTTCCTGTTCGATCCGGCCAAGGCAATGGATGTGCTGACGGGTATGGAAACTGGCTGGGGCGGCACCCCGCAACAACGGATGGCCGCAAAGTTCCGCTCTTATGAATCGAGGTTTGGCGTCAGTGCGCCTAAGCCAGCAGATGATGCCGGGGAGGTTCAGGAGCAATCCAGCGAGGATCGTGCTGGCGCTCCTGCCCGGCCGGTCCAGACTGCTGCAGAAACCCCCGCACCCGAGCCAGCAGCAAGCGAAAGTGCAGTTGCAGATAGTGCGCCCGCAACAATTACGCCGCCGGACGCCCCGCAATGACAATGAGCCTCATCCCCGAACCGATCGCGCGGCAACCCTGGCAGGTGATATTGCCCCTGTTCGCGCTGGTGCTGTTCGGAGCGGCAGTGCTCTATTCTGCCGCTGGGGGGAACCTTGAACCATGGGCATCCAAGCATGTCCTGCGTTTTCTTGTGTTTCTTGGCCTGGCGCTGGCGATTGCCAGAATTCCACGTGATCTGTTCAAGCTGGCCGCCTATCCCGGATATGGCGCGCTGCTCGTTTTGCTGATTCTGGTTGAACTGATTGGCGGAATTGGCGGCGGCAGCCAGCGCTGGCTTAACCTCGGTTTCATGACCTTGCAGCCATCCGAGCTTATGAAGCCGACTATCGTGCTGGTTCTGGCGCGGTTCTATGATGCTCTGCCGCCCGCCATGACCAAAAGCTGGCGGTCGCTGCTTCCAGCGGCCGGGCTGCTTGGCGTGCCGGCATTGCTGGTGATGCTCCAGCCTGATCTGGGCACTGCCCTTGCAATCTGTTTCGGCGCTGGGGTCGTGATCTTTATGGCAGGACTGCCGCTCAGCTGGTTTGTCGGCGCCGGAGCTGCTGGAGCAGTGATCGCGCCGATCGCGTTCTTCACCTTGCTGCACGATTATCAACGCAACCGGGTGCTGGTGTTCATGAACCCCGAGGGGGATCCCTTGGGAACTGGCTATCACATCACCCAGTCAAAGATCGCAATCGGATCGGGCGGATTGTTTGGCAAGGGCTTTGGCAATGGTTCGCAAAGTCATCTGGATTATCTGCCCGAATCGCACACCGACTTTGTCTTTGCGACGATGGCAGAGGAATGGGGATTGTTGGGCGGGTTATTCGTGCTGAGCATATTCGCGCTGATCCTGCGCTGGGGGCTGTCCGTGGCGCGCGCTGCGCCTGATCGGTTCTCGGGCTTGCTCGCCGCAGGAATGACCTGCACCATCTTCTTTTACATTGCGATCAATCTCATGATGGTGATGGGACTTGCTCCAGTGGTCGGCATCCCCCTGCCCTTCATGAGCCATGGCGGATCATCGATGATGACCAACATGATCTGCATCGGAACGATCATGGCAGTGGACCGCTGGAACAAGCGGGGCGGTGCCGGACTGCGTTGAGTGCCGCAGGAAACCCCTTTTCCTTAGCGCCGCAATCGTTATAGGGAGCGCTCCCGTTGATTCGGGACTGCCGCGAAATCGGTATGGACGCATAGCTCAGTTGGTAGAGCAGCTGACTCTTAATCAGCGGGTCCTTGGTTCGAGCCCAAGTGTGTCCACCATTCCTACTTCATCCCATTTCATGAATTGACCTGATCCCGTGACGTGGCATTGTGCCAGTTCGTGAATGCAACCGAATACGGTGCAATCGGGGGGAGTAATATGCGGAATTTGCAACTGGCGGCAATGCTGATGCTGGGAACAGCAGTGCTGGTCTCGGGTTGTGACAAGATCAAGCAGGCAACTGGCGGATCATCAGCAACGGTCGCAGAAACCGAATTTCCTGAGCGCGTGCTGTGGGGGGATACCCACCTTCACACTTCCAACTCGATCGATGCCTTTGGCTTTGGCGTGCGGCTTGGGCCAGAAGAGGCACTTCGCTTTGCTCAAGGTGAAGAGGTTACCTCAACTGGCGGACTGAAGGCCAAGCTGGCCCGGCCCCTCGATTTTCTGGTTATCACTGATCACTCCGAAGGCCTTGGGGCTACCAAGGCGCTGTATGACGCGCCGCGCATGCTAATCCCCGATCCGCAGCTGCTGCGCTGGCATGACATGATGCATGAAGGGCCGGAAGGCTCGCTGCGTGCGACTGCCGAACTGGTGGATGCAAGAGCGAAAGGCACCCTGCCGCTGGCCTTGCAGAATGACGCCGATTCCGAAAAGCGCACCAGATCGATTTGGAACGACCATCTCGGCATTGTCGAACGCTATAATCAGCCAGGAAAATTTTCTGCCTTCCTGGGTTTTGAATACACGTTGGGGGATGGCGGAAACAACCTTCACCGGAACGTCATCTTCCGCGACGGCAAGGATCTGGTCAGCACAGTTTTGCCGGCATCGGCGGGCGGTTTGGTCAGCCCAGACAAGCTATGGGACTATATGGATGCCTATGAGAAATCGACAGGCGGCAAAGTGCTGGCGATTCCGCATAATTCCAACGTCTCCAACGGGCTGATGTTCATGCTGACCGATCCTTCGGGCGGTCCGATGAGCGCTGCCTATGCCCGCCGCCGCGCGGCGCATGAGCCGGTGATCGAAGTGACCCAGATCAAAGGTGATAGCGAGGCGCATCCGTTCCTTTCGCCCAATGATGAATTTGCCGGCTTTGGCGTCGCTGGTTGGGAGCTCAACAATCTGATGGCAACCCAGCCCAAAACCTCGGACATGTTCGCCGGCGAATATGCCCGCGAGGCTTTGAAGCGCGGGCTTGCGATCGAACAGCGGACCGGGGTCAACCCCTACAAGTTCGGGATGATCGGTTCTACCGACAGCCACACTGCGTTAGCCACTGGTGACGAAGACAATTTCTTCGGCAAACATTCGGGCAATGAACCAAACGCGGCACGGGCGATGTCCGAACAGAATTTGGGCACCCGCAAAGGCCGGTTCGGCTGGCATTACCTTGCGGGGGGCTATGCCGGGGTCTGGGCCACGGCCAATACCCGAGCTTCCATCTTCGATGCCATGATGCGCAAGGAGGTCTATGCTACTACCGGTCCGCGCATGACAGTGCGGGTGTTCGCCGGATGGGATTTCAAGGCTGATGACCTGAAGGGTGACTGGGTGCGTGCAGGCTATACCCGGGGCGTGCCGATGGGCGGTGAGCTAACAAGCCAAGCAGGTTCAAGACCCAGCCTTATTATCTCAGCGCTCAAGGATCCCATTGGAGCCAATCTTGACCGGGTGCAGGTGGTCAAGGGCTGGATCGACAAGGCCGGTGTCACGCATGAGAAGGTTTTCGATGTCGTGTGGAGCGATATGGACAAGCGCAAAGCGGCTGGCGGCAAGGTTCCACCCGTTGGCGACACGATTGATCTGGCGACCGCGACATACCAGAACTCGATTGGTGCGGCGTCGCTGAGCACGGTATGGTCTGATCCTGAATTCTCGGCGGGGTTCCGTGCCTTTTACTATGTCCGCGTCCTCGAAATCCCGACGCCCAGCTGGCCGGCATATGATGCTGTGCGTTACAAGCTTAAGCTTACCCCGAATATGCGGGTCAAGCAGCAGGAGCGAGCTTACACTTCGCCGATCTGGTATACACCCGTTTAGTGACAATGCGGGAACGTACAGCCGCGCTGCTGCGCGAACCTCTGGTCCATTTCCTGCTTGCCGGAATAGCGGTGTTCGCGTTGCTTTCCGGTCGGCCTGCCGATCCCGGAGAGCGACGGATTTCAGTGGACGAGATTGTTGTCGCTCGGTTGGCCGAGCGGTGGACCCAGACCTATCGCCGTCCACCCTCCCCCGAGGAACTGGACGGATTGATCGCTGACCACGTCAAGGGTCAGGTCTACTACCGCGAAGCGTTGCGGCTGGGGCTAGACCGCGATGATGAGGTGGTGATGCGGCGGATGCGCAGCAAGTTGATCGCCACATCAACCAGCGAGGCTGAGGCTGCAAGCCCAAGTGACGCAGAGTTGCAGGCGCTGCTGACCCGCGATCCGGCGCGCTATGCGCTGGAGCCGCGCTATACTTTGACGCAGATATATCTAGATGGTGATGATGCTGTGTCCCGTGCTGCAGCGACCCGGTTACTGAGTAAGTTGCGTCAGGGAGCCTCGCCAGACGGAATGGGTCGCCCGGCTCCGGTTCCGGCTCGGTTTTCGGATAAGCCAGCAAGCGAACTCGCCAGCATGTTTGGCGACGAATTTGCCGCAGCACTCCGCAATGCCCCGATCGCAGGCTGGACAGGGCCGATCAGCTCGGGGCTTGGCCTCCATCTGGTGCAGATCGATGCCCGCAAGGTTTTGCCTCCCCCGCGCCTCGCCGACATTCGCCAGCGACTGGAGAATGACTGGCGCTCTGCTGCTATCAAGCGGGCTGAGGATGAAAACTATCACAAGCTGCTTGAAGGCTATGATGTTGTGATCGAACAGCAGCGATGATCCGGCTTTGCGGCCTGTTACTGATCGTCTTGCTGATTGCCCCTGCCCGCGCCGATGAGCTTCGTCCAGGCTATCTTGAACTGACCCAGCGTGATGCCGTGCATTGGGATATGATCTGGAAGGCACCGGTGTTGGGCGGCCTGGCTACAAGATCGCGGCCAGCCCTCCCCGATTATTGCAAGGTAACCTCTGGCCCTGTGCGCCTCGAAGGGGCGGCGCTCGTCGCCACGGCCAAGCTCTATTGCGAGCGCTCGTTGGACCGAGCCAGCGTTGGCCTGGCAGGGATGGAATCGAGCTTTACCGACGCACTGCTGAGGGTTGCCCCACTCGGGCGCCCTGTCCAGGCCGAACGGCTGACCCCAGACCAGCCAATGGTGAGGATAAAAGCTGTGCCCGATAGCTGGCAGGTGGCGCGAACCTATTTCACGCTCGGGATAGAGCATATCCTGACCGGCTACGATCATCTGCTGTTCGTTGTTGCGTTGGTGCTTCTGTTGATGCGCGGCTGGCTGGTGGTGCGCGCCGTGACTGCCTTTACCGTGGCCCATTCGTTAACGTTGGTCGGAACCACGCTCGGCCTGTTCGGGTTGGCGCAGGCCCCGGTCGAGGCGTTGATCGCACTGTCGATCGTGTTCCTGGCGGTCGAAATCATCAAACAGAAAGACGGCACCCCGCGTCTGTCCGAGCGGATACCCTGGGTAGTTGCATTCCTGTTCGGGCTGCTTCACGGCTTCGGCTTTGCCGGGGCATTGCGCGAAATTGGCTTGCCCGGGGGGGATGTTACGATGGCTTTACTGACATTCAATCTGGGGGTTGAGGCGGGCCAGCTCGTGATTATCGCGGTGTGCATAGCCGCAATCGCGGCACTGCGCCGATTCGCCCAGCCCGCACTGCGCCCGGCGACGGTCGTGGCCACCTACGGGATCGGCATCATTGCCAGCTTCTGGTTTATCGAGCGGCTGGTTGGCTGAGGTCTCAACCCGGCTCCACGGGCTGGATGCCCTGCGCGGGATCGCGGCTCTATGCGTGGTGGGAGTGCACGCGCAAGGCGTGTTCGGAGGCTATCCGGGATGGTTCAGCAAGGGCTACATCGCTGTCGATTTTTTCCTGATGCTGAGCGGCTATCTGATGGCCCGGACCAACGAGCCGCGCCTTGCCGCCGGACATTCACCGCTCAAATTCATGATCGCTCGATACCGTCGGTTCTGGCCGATGATGGCGCTGGGGTCGCTGATTGGGGTGCCGTATCTTTGGGTTAGGGCGGGAGACATTGCTCATTTCCTGCCGGTGCTTGCTGCCAATTTCCTGTTGATACCCTGGCCGCTCGGTAGGTTGATGTTCGCGCTGAATATTCCGGCCTGGACGATCTTTTTTGAGCTTTTGGCCAATGCCACCCATGTTTTTGCTCTGCATCGTTTGCGCACCCGGACGATTGCAGTGCTGGCGTTGGTCCTGCTGGCTGTTGCAATTGCCGTCGTAAGGTCTTTCGGCACTTTCGATCTAGGTGCGCGGCCCGATACGTTCTTCGCCGGATTCCCGCGCATCTTTCTCGCTTATCTGATCGGCATATTATTGCAGCGCTGGGGACTTGTAATTCGCGGGCCTATTCTTTTCGGCTCCATGACCCCGATTGGCTGGCTGGCGATGATTATCATGCCAATCGCCATTATCGGCAGCTGGTACACCGGGATCAAGGACTGGCATTTCGATCTCGCATTCGTACTGATAGTTTGCCCCTTCACTATCCTCGGCGGATTGCTGCTGACTCGGCCGACCAAGCTGGGCTGGTTGTCAGGAGCGATCAGCTTCCCTCTTTTCGCAGTGCACATGCCAGTGCTGGAAGGGATGCGTGAGTTGGGCTTTGGCGTTCTATACGCGGTGCCAATGGCACTCGGAGTCGCAACGATGATCCTGTTGTGGACAAACTGGCCGCGCCGCATAAAGCAGATTGCACAGCCATGAGGAGAGCAACTTTGGACAGTCCAGTCCTCTACGAAGCAGATGCGGCAGGCATTGTCACGATCACGCTCAACCGGCCAGAGATGCGCAATCCGATCTCGGAGAGCGAAGTTGTCGAGGCGCTGCTAGCTGCACTGGACCGGCTGGAAAGCGATCCGACTGCGCGGGTTGCGATCCTCACCGGTGCAGGCAAGGCTTTCTCCTCGGGCGGCAATATCCACACCATGAAGCCAGGCAAGGGACTCAACGCAGGCCTTCCGGCGCGCACGCGCGGCAATTACAAGCGCGGAATTCAGCGGCTTCCGCTGGCCTTTGCCGCACTGGAGGTGCCGATAATCGCTGCGGTCAACGGCCCAGCGATCGGTGCTGGGCTGGATCTTGCCTGCATGTGCGATCTGCGGATAGCTGGAGAGAGCGCCAAATTCGCCGAGAGCTTCGTCAAGCTAGGGATCATCCCCGGCGATGGCGGGGCATGGTTGCTGCAACGCGTGGTCGGCTTTTCCAAGGCTGCCGAAATGTCGCTGACAGGCGATATACTGAATGCCGACGAGGCGCTGGCTTGTGGACTGGTTTCCAGGGTAGTGCCCGACGCAGAGCTAATGAATGCAGCCCACGCGCTGGCCGCCAAGATCGCCGCCAACCCGCCCTATGCGGTACGGATGACCAAGCGGCTGCTGTGGGAGGCGCGCCGCGCTGATCTGGCCACCGTGCTCGAAATATCTGCCGCGATGCAGGCTGTGGCCCATGCAACCGGCGATCATGAAGAGGCTGTCGATGCCTTCCTTGAAAAACGGGCACCAGTATTCAAGGGTGATTGATTTATTTAATGTGATTGCGGACTTGCAGGATCACATTATGATGTGATATACCACGAATCATGACCAGCACAATCATAGAAAAAGTCCGCCGCCTCGTCACTGACGGCGGCATGTCCCGGTCCGGCCTTGCCCGCGCAGCAGGGCTTCACGCCAACAGCTTGCGGGAATGCACTGAGGTCGAGTGGAACCCTACCGCCGATACACTCGCCAAGCTGGAACGCGCGCTGTTCGCCAATGATGACACCCCGATGCTGGTTCCGATCGAGGAAATCATCGAGGAAGCCCGCAACGGGAGGATGTTCATTCTGGTCGATGATGAAGACCGCGAAAATGAGGGCGATCTGGTAATCCCCGCGCAAATGGCTACCCCCGATGCAATCAACTTCATGGCCACGCATGGTCGCGGGCTGGTCTGCCTCACACTGGCCAAGCAGCGGGTAGATCAGCTGGGCCTCGAACTGATGAGCCGCCAGAACGGCACGCGCCATGAAACCGCGTTCACCACCTCAATCGAAGCGCGCGAAGGCGTCACCACGGGAATCTCAGCAGCCGATCGCGCCAGAACCGTCTCTGTGGCGATTGATGCCTCTAAAACCAAAGCCGATCTGGTGACCCCTGGGCATGTCTTTCCGCTAATCGCCCGCGAAGGCGGGGTGCTGGTCCGTGCTGGCCATACCGAGGCTTCTGTCGATATTGCGCGGCTAGCCGGCCTTAATCCCTCAGGCGTGATCTGCGAGATCATGAACGAGGACGGCACGATGGCGCGGATGGACGATCTGATGTCCTTCGCGCGCCAACACGAGCTAAAGATCGGCACGATCCGCGATCTGATTGCCTATCGCCGCAAGCATGATCATCTGGTTGAAAAACGCGCTGAGTTGCGCTTCAGCAGCCGTTGGGGGGGTGAATGGACCGCGATCACATTCTTCAACAAGGCCACCGGTGACGAGAATATGGCGCTGGTGAAGGGTCATATTTCCTCCGACAAAGCGACGCTGGTTCGCATGCATACGATGTCGATGTTTGTCGACGTGTTTGGCGAGGAGAATGAGCGCAGCGGCATTCTCCCTCGCTCGATGGAAATGATCGCCGAAGCGGGCTGCGGTGTGCTGGTGCTGATTAACCGACCGATGCGCGGCTCTGTCAGCCGGTTCATGCAGCTTCGTGCCGAGGGCAAGTCTGCCGGCGCGCCCGAGATTGAACAGCTGCGCGACTATGGCGTTGGTGCACAGATCCTGGCTGAATTGGGTGTGCATGACATGATCCTGCTCACCAATACGCACCATTCGATGATCGGACTGGACGGCTATGGCCTGTCAATTGTAGGGGAACGACCCATTGATGGAACGGCAGGCGAGTAATGGCGAAATTCCTTATAGTTGAAGCCCGTTTTTACGATCACCTGAACGATATGCTCGTGTCCGGCGCACGCGCTGCACTGAAGGCTGCTGGACATCAGGTAGAGGTTATCACCGTCCCCGGTGCGTTGGAAATTCCCGGTGCAATTGCGCTGGCAGATCAGGCGCAGCTCTATGACGGCTTTGTTGCGATTGGCGTGGTCATCCGGGGCGAGACCTATCATTTTGAGATTGTCGCCGGTGAAAGCGCCCGCGGCATCATGGCGCTGACGATGGACGGCGTAGCCATCGGAAATGGCATCCTCACCGTCGAAAACGAAGAACAGGCGCTGGTCCGCGCTGATCCCAAACAGAAAGACAAGGGCGGCGAAGCGGCTAAGGCCGCACTGGCGATGCTTGCGCTTAAGGAGAAGTTTGGATGAGCAAGCATCCTTCCATCAGCGGCATTCCGCTGGTCCTTGGCGGCAATGTGTTCGGCTGGACTGCTGACCTCGATACCAGCTTTGAAGTGCTCGATGCCTTCTATGAAAACGGCGGCCGAATGATCGATACTGCCGAAGCCTATTCGGCATGGGTGCCGGGCAACTCTGGCGGCGAGAGCGAGATTATCATCGGCGCTTGGATGAAAGCGCGCGGTGCGCGCGACAAGATGCGGATTGGGACCAAAACTAACGTCATGGGCTCAGCGGGCGGACTGCGTCCCGAAGCACTCAAAGAGCGCCTCAGTGCGTCGCTGGATCGGTTGCAGACTGACTATGTCGATCTCTACTATGCACACCGCGATGATCCCGACACGCCCCAGGATGAGGTTGCTGCCGGGTTCGATCAATTGCTCAGCGCTGGCCTGATCCGCGAAACAGGTGCCTCGAACTTTACCGCAGAACGGCTATCTGGCTCTTTGCGAGCAGCGAAGTCGATTGGCGTCAAAGGATACGGGGTGTTGCAGAACCAGCTCAATCTGCTGGAGCGGTCCGAATACCCAGAAGCTTTGCAAAACGTCTGCCTTGCCAATGACATTGCGATGTTGCCCTTTAGCGGCCTGGCCAGCGGATTTCTGACCGGGAAATACCGCAAAGCCGCAGACTTCGACAAGTATCCGCGCGGCGATCGGGTTCGAAAATATACTGAACAGGGCAAGCTACTTCTGCCGGTGATGGACCAGATCGCAGAAGAGTGTGAAGCAACCCTGGGGCAACTTGCACTCGCATGGTTGCTGGCCCAACCCGGCGTTGCCGCACCGGTTGCTAGTGCGACCACTGCAGATCAGGTCGATGATCTGGTTGAGGCAATGGAAACCGAACTCACCCCGGCTCAGATCGCTGCACTGGATAGCGCAGCCCGATCAGGCTGAAAGCCGCCCAAATGCGCTTTCGCCCGCATAGTGTGCGGCATCACCCAGTTCTTCCTCTATCCGGATCAGCTGGTTGTATTTGGCCAGCCGGTCTGAACGGGCAAGGCTGCCAGTCTTGATCTGGCCGCAGTTGGTGGCGACCGCCAGATCGGCGATGGTCGCATCCTCGGTTTCGCCCGAACGGTGCGACATTACCGCAGTATAGCCATTGCGCTGTGCGATGCTGACTGCCTCCAGCGTTTCCGTAAGCGTTCCAATCTGATTGACCTTGACCAGCAGCGAATTGGCGAGGCCCATACCGATGCCCATAGTCAGCCGCTTGGGATTAGTAACGAACAGATCATCGCCAACCAGCTGGATCTTGTGACCAATCTTGGATGTCAGCGCAGCCCAGCCCTCAAAATCATCCTCGCTCATGCCGTCTTCGATCGAGCGGATTGGATAATCCTCGGTCAGTTTGGCGAGGTAATCGGCCATCTCGAGAGGGCTTAGTGATAGCCCCTCGCCGCTGATTTCATACTTGCCGGCCTTGAAGAACTCGGTCGCTGCGCAATCAAGCGCCAGCGTTACATCGACGCCGGGCTTGAACCCGGCCTTCTCAACCGAGGCCATAATGAAGTCTAGCGCAGCGCGGGTGCTGGCAAGGTTAGGGGCAAAGCCGCCCTCATCGCCCACCGCCGTTGCTAGTCCTTTGTCATGGAGACCTTTTTTCAGTGTATGAAATATCTCACTGCCCCACCGCACAGCCTCTGCCAATGTCGGTGCACCAACCGGCATGACCATAAATTCCTGGAAATCGATAGGATTGTCGGCATGCTCGCCGCCGTTGATGATGTTCATCATAGGCACCGGCAAAACATGGGCCGATACACCACCGATATATGAATAAAGCGGGAGTCCGCGCGCATTGGCAGCTGCCTTGGCCGCAGCCAAACTGACGCCCAGAATCGCATTGGCGCCAAGACGGGCCTTGTTATCGGTGCCATCCAGCTCAATCATGATCCGGTCAACATCGCGCTGATCCTCGGCATCAAAGCCCAGCAGCGCATCAGTAATCTCACCGTTGACTGCGTCTACCGCCCCCAGCACGCCCTTCCCGCCATAGCGCGCCGCATCGCCATCGCGCAGCTCAACTGCTTCATGCGCCCCGGTCGAAGCGCCCGATGGAACTGCCGCGCGGCCAAAACTGCCATCGTCAAGCAGCACTTCAACTTCGACCGTGGGGTTACCCCGGCTATCAAGAATTTCGCGGGCGTGAATATCGATAATGGCGGTCATGGCGGGTTAAGCTCCTGTGGACCAACGGCTGCAAAATGCGTGTCCGATCCCTTAGCAGTGGAACCTTGCTAGGCAAGCCGCATTACCCCATTATGGCGGGGACTTGCAGGTCGCCGTCATGAATACCATTTCAGTGTCATCAGCCCCGCCGGGCACAGTGAAAGCAACAGCCATGGTCACGATCAAGAAAACCGCTACCCCTACCAAGCCAGCCGCTAAAAAGCCGCGCGCTGCTGCTCCCAAGAAGGCAACTGTTGCCGCAGCCCCGCGCACTGCTGCCAAAGCAAAGTTCAGCAAGGCATTGGAAGAAGCCCGCTCTGGAGCCAAAGCTCTGGGGCAGGAAGTGCAGGATCGCACTGGCGCCTATCGTGAGAAGCTGGCCGGAGCGAGCAATGATTGGGCAGAAGAAGCCAAGAACCTCACCGGTCAGGCCAAAGAGCGCGCAACTGAGCTGGCTCAGGATGGTAAAGCCCGCGCCAGTGACGCCATTTCCGGTCTGGGCAAGATTGTGGCCGACAATGCCGGGACGATCGATGAGAGGCTTGGCGCTCGCTATGGCGATTATGCCCGCACCGCTGCGCGGACCATGCAGGAAACCGCGGCCAAGATCGAAGCAAAGGATCTGGATGAGCTGGGTGAGGATGCCAAGCAGTTCGTCCGCAAGAGCCCGGGCATAGCAATTGGTATCGCTGCTTTGTTTGGCTTCATGCTTTCGCGGCTGTTCAAGCGTTCGGGTGATTGACACTTTGCGGCGCAGGCGCTTGATCTGCCTGCCATGAAGGATGAGCCCCCTCCCCTTGTGACCCCAAGCTCCGCCGATGCAGCGGACCGCTCGCTGGTAGACGACGTGCGCCAACTCGCTTCTGACGGAAGAGTGCTGGTAGAGGCAGAGCTTGCTTATCAGAAGTCGCGCGCGCTGGTGGCTGGCGAGGGTGTCAAAGGTGTTATCGCCTATATTGCACTGGGCGCTGCCCTGGTCTTTTTTGCGCTGGTAGCGCTGACGGTCGGACTGTTGATCGCGCTCACACCTTGGCTTACCGCACTTGGCGCGACTGCGGCGGTTACGCTGGGCCTGCTGGGCGGAGCAGCATTATGCGGCTTGATCGGCAAGTTGCGCTGGGAACGAATGGTCGGGCAACTTACCGGCAATGCAGACAACCAGGCAGGCGACGGGACATGAGCGATCCCGGCCTGCGCTTGGCAAAGGATCGCGCAGCTCGCGAGGCGGCTCTTGCCATCTTCAACGCCAATCTCGCTCAGGTTAGGGCGGACTTCGTTGCGCGCGGTATTGGCGGGCGGATCGCCGACAAGGCCGGAAAGGAAGTCCGCGCCGGGTTTGACGAGGCGCTGGCAATTGCGGATGACAATAAGGGCATAGTCGCCGCCACGATTGCCGCACTCACTTTGTGGTTGCTGCGTCACCCGCTTATCGAAGCGCTGCAATCGCTGCTAGAGGACGGCAAAGACGTAAGTGCTGCCAATCCAGCCAAGGTTCAGGAAGCTGTGCTAGTCTCAAAAGAGAAACCACGGCGTAAGCCCAAGGAGCCAGCAGCGTGAGCAATGAGATCGATACCAAACACGCCCGGAT
>JANMNP010000043.1:0-21082 GCA_031374105.1 Novosphingobium sp. | reverse complement strand
GAAACGGTATATACGCCAGTCTTACGCCCTCCGTTGCGCTCCAGGGACAGGAACCACTTGCGCGCGGTCTCTTGGGCCTGCCTGAAATTCAGGATCACGGTGCCGTCCGCATCGGCACTATCGTCCGCTTCCGCGATGGTCGTTTCCTGATAGTTTCCTGCTGTGCCCGCGCGCCGATAGCGGGCAAGCCATTTGCCGACCCGCGCGCCGCGATAATAGCCCAGATGCTCCCCCTCGTTGATCGTCATCCAGTATGGCTTTTTGTGCTCGGCCAGTCGCAACCGCTGCTCCCGCTTGCCCAGTTTCACATCCTGCACGATCCGCGCCATCGACCGTCCTTTCCAAACTTCCCCAATACGTCCCTAATATATACGGTGAAACGTAGGCGAACAGTGCCGGACAGAAGAATCGCATATACATTGAAAATGCGTTGTTTTATGTAGTTCCGTACCGTTTCACAGAATGGCGGAAATGCGTTATTTTACGCCCTCTCACCGCTGAAACATGGGTTCGATTCCCGTAGGGTCACCAGAACGCGCTCTCATGACCGTTGTTCGCACAAACTATCGCCGCTGTAGTCCTTTTTGCTCCATCCGCCATTTCAGCTGGTCAAATCGGTCCTGACCAAAAAAGGGTTCGCCAGCCAGCACCATCAGCGGAACGCCGTAATGACCGCCTTCGCGCTGGGCCTCCTGATTTGCTTTGATAGCGCAGTCATAGTGATCGGGGTTGGCAGAGATTTTAGCATCTAGCTCGGCGAGACTCAGGCCCGCGCGGGTTGCAGCGTCGGCTAGATGGTCGCCCTCGTTCCAGCCCTTCACTTCGCCGCTCCAGATCGTGTGACTGACTGCATCGAGGAAGGCGAGCCCGCTGCCCGCTTCAGTCGCTGCCTGGCCAAGCTGGGTCAGGCGATAAATATAGGGTTGTTCTTTGGAATACTTCCGCGTCGCCATGTCCATAACCACCGGATCGGGACTGGGCCAACCGAAGGGCAATTCCAGAAACTGGGCACAGCGAAACATGTCGCGCATGAAGTATTGCACCCAAAGCGGGTCATTGTTGTCAAAGAACTCCGGTTGGCGGACGGCGATTGGATAGACCACACGGACCTGGCAAGTGACATTAAAATCACGTTCAAGTTCAACCAACCGCTTCATCACGAAATAGCTATAGGGCGATCGGAACGACCAATAGAGTTCGTAGCTGAGGGTCATAGGTCCATCGCTTTCTTGCGGTTGCTGAATCGCCTAGCAAGCCCAGCATCCCGTCGATCTGCTAAGTTCAGAATACAGTCAACAATGACTTGTAGTTAAGGCAATGATTGCTGACAGGCTATGCTGCAGCGGATGGGAGCAGCAGAATTTTCTTTACCCACAAATTGCCACTGGCGAGCAGTGCATGACCCCGCTAGTTAGCGCGCGACCATGATCGCAGAGCGCGCCATACCCTGGGTTGGAATTGCCCTTGCCCTAGCTAGCAGCCTTGGCTTGGCAATCGCCGGAGTGGATCTGTGGCTAGCTCTTATCCTTGCGATGTTCTGGATCGGGTCACTTTGGCTTGCCTTGCCCGAGCCTGAGGTAGAAGCACCGAGGATTAACGCCGAACAGGCTTCTCGCGACGCCATGCGCGAAACCATCGAATCCCTCGGTCAGCCAATGCTCGTGCTGGAGGGGGCGCGTGTTACCATCGCCAATGCTGCGGCGCGGGCGGCGCTGGGCGCGCATGTTGTGGATCAGGATGCGCGGATAGCGCTTCGCCATCCAGATGCGATGCGACTGCTGGAGATGGACGACGGCGGCAGCGTTACAATCACCGGCTTCACCGGAGGCCGCAGCCTGTGGCAGCTCACCCGGCGGAAGATTGACACAAGGCGATGGTTGATCGAGCTAACCGACCGCACTTCAGAGGCCGATGTCAGCCGTGCGCATACCGATTTTGTGGCAAACTCCAGCCACGAACTGCGTACACCTCTGGCCGCGATCATTGGCTATGTTGAAACACTTGCTGAAGGCGGCCCATCGGTCGACGAAGCCGCCCGGACCCGGTTTTACGAGGTTGTGCTGCGCGAGGCTCGGCGGATGCAATCACTGGTCGAGGATCTGATGTCGCTCTCGCATGTTGAGGCGGAAAAGCATGATCGGCCATCCGAACCAGTCGATATTGCCAAGCTAGCCGCTAGGGTTGTTGGCGAAATCGGCTCGATTCAGGGTCGTGACCGATTTGCAACCGAATTCCCTGAAGGTGAATCTATGGTCCTGGCTGATGCTGGTCAGTTAGAGCAATTGCTCCGCAATTTGATCGACAATGCACTCAAGTATGGCGACCCTGACGAACCTGTCTCTGTGCAGGTCACTCGATCGGCCAGTAGCTCGGTAACGCTTGCAATCACAGATCGCGGCCCCGGGATTGAGCCTCAACATATACCGCACCTGACCCGCCGATTCTATCGCACCGATCCGGGGCGCAGCCGGGCTGCCGGGGGCACTGGCCTAGGTCTGGCTATCGTCAAACACATCGTTGAGCGGCACCGGGCACAGCTCGATATTGTCAGCAAGCTAGGCGAAGGCACCACCTTCACAGTCAGCTTCCCTCCCCCGCCTCAGGTATCTCTGAACGGACTGTCATAAACCTGTCATAGAAACTGACCAGAGCCGCTCTAGATGTATTCACTGGAGACCCAGACCATGACTAAAAATGCTTTTTTGCTTGCCGCCGCTGCCTCTGTCACTTTGGCTGGATGCGGCGGCACTGAAGGAACCTCGCGTGAGCAAATTCGCGCGGTGGGCTCCTCTACCGTCTATCCTTTCGCAAAGGCTGTCTCGGCAGAACTTTCAAAGGTCAACGCGGCCATCAAATCACCAATCATCGAATCAACCGGCACAGGCGCTGGCATGAAACTGTTCTGCGCTGGCGTTGGCGTGTCCCACCCAGATGTCGAGAACGCCTCGCGCCGAATGAAGAAGTCCGAATATGAGGATTGCGCCAAGAACGGTGTCGACAAGATCGTCGAGATCCAGTTTGGCCTTGATGGCATTGCGTTTGCGGAAGCCAAGGGTGGCATCGGTTTTGCGCTGACTCAAGCCGATGTTTACAAGGCGCTGGCCGCCAATCCCTTTGGCAAGCCGAACACTGCCAAGCTGTGGAGCGATGTAAACCCGGCGTTCCCGGCTGAGCCAATCCTGGTTTACGGCCCGCCTTCGACTTCGGGGACGCGTGACGCGCTCAAAGAGCTGATCTTGATGAAGGGCTGCGACACCAACCCGGAAATGAAAGCACTGAAAGACAGCGACAAGGCCAAGCATGAAACGATCTGCGGTGAAGTTCGCAGCGATGGCGCCTATGTCGATTCAGGCGAAAACGACAATCTTATCGTCCAGAAGCTCGAAGCCAATCCCAAGGCAATCGGCGTGTTCGGATTTTCCTATCTTGAGGAAAATGCAGACAAACTGAAGGGCCTGACGATGAATGGCGTTGTTCCCACCTATGCCTCAATCGCCGATTTCAGCTACCCCGGTGCCCGCCCGCTTTACATCTATGTCAAGGCAGCGCATTTTGATGCAATCAAGGGGCTTAAGGAGTTCGTCGCCGAATGGGCGAAGAGCTGGTCGAAAGGCGGCTTGCTGGCGAAGCAGGGTATGGTCGTCTCACCCGATGACGTTCAAGCGGCAAACGCAAAGATCGCTAGCGAAATGACATTGCTTGATCCAAGCACACTCAAGTAGTTCGGTCAGTCCAAGAAAAAGCTTAGGAAACTAAAGCACGATGTCGCCAGCCATACCAATCCTGCTCGCCCTTGGGCTGGGCCTGATCGGTTGGCTGTCGGCACGTTCGCGGGCACAGGTTTTCCGCAAGTCGTCTCGGGCTGGTGGGCCTGAAATGCAATCTTTGCCCAACTATCATAGCTGGTATGTGGCGCTTTGGGTGGTTGGGCCGGCGATCTTGTTCGCGCTAATCTGGAACGCGTTAAGTCCGGGTCTAATCCTCGCCCACGTCCTTTCTGATCCGTCCGCTGCCAACCTGCCCTCATTTGGTATCGGACGCGATTCGATCCTTTCTGAAGCAAAGGCGATTGCAGCAGGGCAAATAGCCAAGGCATTCAACCCGCAGGCCTCTGCACTGGTTGAGCCATTCCGGATCGCGATGCAGCGCTATGGCGCGATTGGCATTGCTGTGACGGCGCTGATTGGCTTTGTTGGCGGAGCGCTGGCCTTCCTGCGACTGCGTCCCGATTTCACGGCCCGCAGCCGTGTCGAACGGGCAGTGATGGCCATCCTGCTAGTCGCCTCGCTGGTCGCTATTTTCACGACCTTTGGCATTGTTGCTTCGCTGGTGTTTGAAACCGTCCGCTTCTTTGGATTCGTCAGCCCTTTTGAATTCCTGTTTGGCACCCATTGGGGGCCAGATCCAATGGCGGCACCCACCGCAGGTCTGGGTGATCGCTATGGTGCAATTCCGTTGTTCTGGGGCACAATCTTCATCGGCGCGATTATCGCCATGCTGGTGGCGATCCCGCTAGGATTGATGAGCGCAATCTACCTAACCCAATATGCCTCGCCAACATTGCGTAAGTGGATGAAGCCGCTGCTTGAGATACTCGCCGGGGTTCCGACGGTCGTCTATGGATATTTCGCTGCGCTGACGGTCGCTCCGGTCATTCGGGATGCGGCACAGGCAATCGGAATCACTAGCGCTTCCAGCGAAAGCGCTATGGCCGCTGGTCTGGTTATGGGGATCATGATTATCCCCTTCGTTTCCTCAATGGCCGATGACAGCATTGCAGCAGTTCCGCAGGCGATGCGCGATGGCAGTTTGGCGATGGGTGCAACCACGTCTGAAACGATCCGCCGGGTGCTGATCCCTGCCGCCCTTCCAGGTATCGTAGCCGGCGTGATGCTCGCCGTCAGCCGCGCGATTGGCGAGACGATGATCGTGGTGATGGCAGCAGGAGCAACCGCCCGGCTTACCGCCAATCCATTCGAAAGCATGACCACCGTCACGTTTCAGATCGTGGCGATGTTAACCGGTGAGGGAAGTTTCGATCACCCCGCCACGCTTTCAGCCTTTGCGCTGGGTTTTGTGTTGTTCCTGGTTACTCTGGCGCTGAATTTCATTGCGCTTCGTGTCGTTAAACGGTTCCGAGAAGCTTATGAGTGAAGTCTCTGCCACGACCCGCAATGATCGGATCGCTGCGCGGATCAAAAGCCGCTATTCTGCTGAGCGCCGGTTCCGCGCGGTCGGCTTTGCGGCGGTGCTGTTTTCCGCGCTGGTCCTCGCCTTTTTGCTGATCACAATGACATCCAATGCAATCGGCGGCTTTCAGCGCACCGAATTGCGCTTCCCGATCGACTTTTCGAATGGAGCGCTGACGGTCGACGCCAGCCAGCTCGAAGGCTCTGGCGCGCTCGCTGTGCTGGAGGGCGCAGGGCTGCGCGATGTCGTAGGCTTCGCCGCTGCGCAATCGGCTGGCGACAGGGCCGCTGCCGAACTGGACGATGGCGCCTGGCGCGAAGTGGCCAAGCAGTTGATCGCCAATCCAGACCAGCTTCAGGGCAAAATTGTGGCTTCGTTGTCAGTTAGCGATGATCTCGCCGCTGCCTGGCGCGGAGAAGGCAGCCCCGAACTCAATGAGTTGGCTGCCCAACTGATCCAGCAAGGCAAGCTGGTTCACGCATTTGATTCCGGGTTTCTGACCCGCTCAGACGCTACCGATGCCCAGACAGTTGGCATCTGGGGGGCGCTAAAGGGCTCGATGCTGACAATGCTGGTAACCTTGCTGCTGGCCTTCCCGATCGGAGTGCTTTCGGCAGTCTATCTTGAAGAATATGCCCCCAAGAACCGCTGGACCGAATTTATCGAGGTTTCGATCAACAATCTGGCTGCAGTTCCTTCGATCATTTTCGGCTTGCTTGGCCTTGCGGTATTCTTGGCACTGTTCCCCAACTTCCGGTCAGCCCCGGTAATCGGCGGCATGACGCTGGCGCTTATGACAATGCCGGTGATCGTGATTTCAGGCCGCAATGCGATCAAAGCCGTCCCGCCATCGATCCGCGATGCGGCGCTAGCGATTGGCGCAAGCCGGGTGCAGACGGTATTCCACCACGTTTTACCACTTGCTTTGCCTGGCATTCTAACCGGCACGATTATTGGCATGGCCCGCGCGCTGGGCGAAACTGCGCCGTTGCTGATGATCGGGATGCGCGCGTTTGTCGCCAGCCCTCCTGATGGGTTCACATCCCCCGCGACAGTTCTGCCGGTACAGATCTTCCTCTGGTCGGATGAGATCAACCGCGGCTTTGTTGAACGGACTTCCGCCGCGATAATCGTCTTGCTGGCCTTCTTGCTGGTGATGAACGGCCTCGCCATCTATCTTCGCAACCGCTTCGAGAACCGCTGGTGACCACAACACACGAACTTGACTTCGAAGACGCAAAGCTCAGCGCGCGCGATGTATCCGTTTATTACGGAGACAAATGCGCGATAGACAATGTGTCGATCGACATCGCGACCAAATATGTCACCTCATTCATCGGCCCTTCGGGTTGCGGGAAATCTACCTTCCTGCGCGCTTTTAACCGGATGAACGACACCATCGCGGGAGCGCGGGTGGAGGGTGAAATCAAACTTGACGGGCAAGACATCTATCGATCCGGAATGGATGTTGTGCAGCTGCGGGCCCGCGTCGGGATGGTGTTCCAAAAGCCCAATCCTTTCCCCAAGTCGATCTATGAAAACATTGCCTATGGCCCGCGGATCCATGGCCTGTCAGGCAGCAAGTCCGAGCTTGACGAGATTGTTGAACGGTCACTGCGCCGCGCTGGTCTGTGGGATGAGGTCAAGGATCGCCTGACCGATAGCGGCACAACCCTGTCGGGCGGTCAGCAGCAGCGCCTATGCATCGCCCGCGCGATCGCGGTTGATCCCGAGGTCATCCTGATGGACGAGCCGTGTTCGGCGCTTGATCCGATCGCAACTGCGCGGATTGAGGAACTGATCGACGAACTGAAGGGTCGCTACGCGATCGTCATCGTTACCCACTCTATGCAGCAAGCGGCACGCGTTTCCCAGCGGACCGCGTTCTTCCATCTTGGCAAGATCGTTGAGTATGGCAAAACCTCAGACATCTTCACCAATCCGCGCGTTGAACGCACCAAGGATTACATCACTGGCCGCTACGGTTAGGACACGGACAATGGCAGAACATACAGTCAAAGCGTTCGACGAGGACATCACCAGGCTTCGCGGCCTGATTGCGGAAATGGGCGGTCTTGCCGAAGTGTCACTTGCTGAGGCAATGGAGGCATTGGTCAATGGCAACACTGAACTTGTCCAAGGCGTCATTGCCCGTGACAAGCGGATCGATGCGCTGGAAGCGGAGGTAGACAAGCTGGCCGTGCGGGTCATCGCTCTGCGCGCGCCAATGGCAGTGGATCTTCGGGAAGTTATTGCCGCGCTGAAGATCGCCGGCGTGATTGAGCGGATCGGAGACTATTCCAAAAACATAGCCAAGGCCTCGGCCAAGATCGAAGGCCGTAAAAAGTTTGAACCGCTAACCTTGCTGCCAGCTATGGCGGAAATCGCCGGCGGCATGGTTCACGATGTGCTCACCGCTTATGCCGCGCGCGATGCTGCCTTGGCCGCCGAGGTTGTCGTGCGTGATGATAAGGTTGATGCCTTTTACGACAGCATCTTCCGCAATCTGGTCAGCCATATGATGGAAAACCCGGCTACGATCAGCAGTGCCGCCCAGTTGCTGTTCGTGGCCCGTAATATCGAACGGATCGGTGATCATGCAACCAATGTCGCCGAGATGGTCTATTACGCGGCAACCGGGGATTATCTGACTGACCGGGAAGATAAGGGTTCGCTCTGATGCCAGCGCCCCGTTTGCTGCTGGTCGAAGATGATCCAGCGCTCTCCGAACTGCTCGAATTTCGTTTCAAGGCAGAGGGCTATGCGGTTTCCGTCACCGCCGATGGCGACGAAGCCTTGCTGCTCGCTGCCGAAGAAGCGCCAGATCTGGTGGTGCTCGACTGGATGATCGAAGGCACCAGCGGCATCGAAGTCTGCCGCCGCCTGCGCCGCGACAAATCGACCGCACATGTTCCGATAATCATGCTGACCGCACGCGAAACTGAAGATGACCGCATTCGCGGGCTGGAAACCGGGGCCGATGACTATCTTACCAAGCCGTTTTCACCGCGTGAACTGATCGCTCGCGTCAATGCGATTTTACGTCGAATTCGACCTGCACTGGCGGGCGAGACGCTAACCGTGGGGGACCTGATCCTCGACGCCACAGCGCACCGTGTAACCCGGCGCGGCCAGACCATTGTGCTTGGCCCGACCGAGTTTCGTTTGCTCAAATTCTTTATGGAACACCCCGGCAGGGTCTTTTCGCGCGGGCAGCTGCTCGATGCAGTTTGGGGCACCGATAGCGACATCGAACTGCGCACTGTCGACGTTCACATCCGACGCCTGCGCAAGGGGATCGAGCTGACCGATGTGGTGGATCCAGTGCGGACAGTTCGCTCTGCGGGCTATTCGCTGGAGGCGGTTTGATCTGATTTCATAAGAAAATCGCGCTTAACTGTAAAGGGCCGCTCCCTTGTCAGGAACGGCCCTTTCCAAATCAATCAAAAAGCCAAATCAGTCGAGCTTGATCCCGCCCGGTAGCGGCGCAACCGGCTGTGGCGGAATGTCTGCATCATCCTCATGCACCTCAACCAGTCCGCGCCCAACATGGCTGCGGCTGCGGCTGTAGGTAAAGTAAACGATCAGGCCCAGCGCACCCCATGCCGCGAACAGTCCCAGCGTGTACCACGACAGGCTGAAGAACAGATACAACGAACCAACCACCGCCAGCGGCGCAATCAAATTTACCGCCGGCGTGCGGAACGGTCGCACCCGCTTGGGATCAGTCCGGCGCAACACCATCACCGCGATCGCGACCATAGCGAAGGCAAACAATGTCCCCGAATTCGAAATATCGGCCAGTGCCCCGACCGGGAAGAAAGCCGCGAACAGCGCAACGAAAACACCAGTAATGATGGTGATGACATGCGGCGTCTTGAAGCGCGGATGGACAGAGGACAGCACCTCTGGCAGCAGGCCATCGCGGCTCATCACGAAGAAGATGCGGGTTTGACCGAACATCATCATCAGCACCACCGAAGGCAGCGCCAGGATCGCCGCCAGCCCGATCAGATTGCCGATCTGCGGCCAGCCAATCTCACGCAGGGTCCAAGCCAAGGCTTCTTTCGAACAGACCACAGCTTGATCACCAATAGCCTTGCAGGCCGCGGTCATTTCTGCAGAGCCGGGCGCAATCCCGGTGCCATCGGCATTGATCATTGGCTGCGCGCCGACTGTGCCAATAACCCCGGCAGCCACCAGCAGATAGAACACTGTGCAGATCGCAAGGCTGCCGATCAGTCCGATAGGCATGTTGCGCTGCGGATTTTTAGTTTCTTCGGCAGCAGTCGAAACCGCATCAAAACCGACATAGGCAAAAAAGATGGAGGCCGCCGCTGCCGAGATTCCGCCGATGCCGAGCGGCGCAAAGGGCTCAAACTTGGCTCCGTTCATCACAGGCAGCGCCAGCAACACGAAGGCCGTGAGCGCGATGATTTTGACCACCACCAGGCAAGCATTGACGAAGGCGCTTTCCTTTGTTCCCACCACCAATAACACTGTCACAAGCAAAGCGATGATCATCGCCGGGAGATTTATAATACCGCCGCCGCTGGGGCCGCTGGCCAATTCAAGCGGGATCACGATATTGGGCAGAAACGGCGCATAATCGCCCAAATGTGCCAGCATGCCGACAAAATAGCCCGACCAACCGACCGCCACTGCTCCTGCCGCAATCGCATATTCGAGCACCAGCGCCCAGCCAACCATCCAGGCCATCAGCTCGCCCATCACCGCATAGCTATAGGTATAGGCAGAGCCCGAAACCGGCACCATCGAGGCCATTTCAGCATAGCACAGCGCTGCCACCGCACAAACCGCACCGGCAATGATGAAGCTTAGCATCATACCTGGCCCGGCCTTCTGCGCGGCTTCGGCCGTCAGAACAAATATTCCGGTGCCGATGATCGCGCCAACACCCAGCATGGTCAGCTGGAACGCTCCAAGCGTTCGCGGGAGTGATTTCTTTGCTGCTGTCGCCAGAATGGCATCGAGTGATTTTACGCGACCGAACATGCGCTTCCCCAAGTACTTGCGGCCTGCATCAAGGTGCGACCGGCAATTGTTAACTGGCCGGGAAGCTAGCGGCGCAGCGCTGCAAGGCAAGACTTAAATGCCCGCCCTTCCCCAGCTTTCGACTTGGCGCTACAAGCCCGCCCTATGTCCACAACCTTCCAGCTCGATACGGCAACCAGCCGCGCCAATCCCACCCCCGCGCCGATGAAGCGGCTGACGGTGCCTGTAATCCGCCAGCGCAAGGTGGACGGAGTTACCGCAGACCCGGTTGTAATGCTCACCGCCTACACCGCCCGGCAGGCGCAGCTGCTTGATGCGCATTGTGATTTGCTGCTGGTGGGCGATAGCTTGGGCCAGGTGATCTATGGTCTACCCTCCAGCGTTCCGGTCACGCTGGATATGATGGCCGCACATGGCGCCGCAGTGGTTCGCGGCAGCTATCACGCGGTCGTGGTGGTTGATCTGCCGTTCGGCACCTATGAAGCTTCACCCCAGATCGCCTTTGCCAGCGCGGCGCGCCTGCTCAAGGAAACTGGCTGCACCGCAATCAAGCTGGAGGGCGGCGCGGCCATGGCCGAAACCGTGGCCTTTTTGACTGAACGTGGGATCCCAGTGATTGCCCATGTTGGCCTTACCCCTCAGGCGGTGAATATTCTGGGAGGATATAACGTGCGCGGACGCAGCGATGCCGAGGCGGAAAAGATTGTCGCCGATGCTGTGGCACTGGACCGCGCCGGGGCTTTTGCCATCGTGGTCGAGGGAGTGGTTGAGCCCATTGCAATCGAAGTAACCAAAGCAGTTTCCTGTCTGACCATCGGAATTGGCGCCTCTGCTGAATGCGATGGGCAAGTGCTGGTTACCGAGGACATGCTGGGGATGTTTGATCGGGTGCCGCGTTTCGTGAAGCGCTATGAAGAAATTGCAGAGACGATCTCTGGCGCAGCTGCGCGCTATGCCGAGGAGGTTCGGGCAAGGACTTTCCCCACCGTGGATCAAACCTATCAGCCAAAGTGAGCCATTGCGCGGGCCAACTGGACCGCTAATGCCTGCCTGACAAAATTTGAGGAACAATCGTGCTGCGCTTTTACAAGGGTTCAATCCTCTTTACCCTCGCCTGCTTTGCCATCGCTGTCTGGTATGGCTGGATGCAGAGCGGCACAGTCAGCGGCACGCTTTCGATGCTGTGGATCGTGTTCGTGCTGGCGATCCTCGAAATTTCGCTGTCGTTTGACAATGCGGTGGTCAATGCCGCCGTGCTGGAAGACATGGACGACATCTGGCAGCGGCGCTTTCTGACCTGGGGGATGCTGATCGCGGTATTCGGGATGCGGATCGTGTTTCCGCTGGCGATCGTTGCCATTGCCGCCGGACTGGGGCCGATGGATGCGATCAATCTGTCGCTCAACGATCCCGAGCAATATGAAGCAATCGTCAGCAGCGCCCACGTCGGGATTGCCGGATTTGGCGGCGCGTTCCTTGCGATGGTCGGCCTCAGCTTTTTCTTCGATGGCGACAAGGACGTCCACTGGATCGAATGGCTTGAGGCCAGGCTGAGCCGGGTCTCAAGCATCAAGGCGGCTGAAATAGCGCTGCTGTTGGTGGTGATTTATCTGATCTCGCTGTTGCTTGATCCTGCCGATGCTTTGACCTTCATGGTTTCCAGCACGCTGGGTCTGGTAACATTCATCGCGGTGGAGGCGCTGGGAACGATCCTTGAAATGCGTGAACAAGCACTCAAAGCGCAAGGCGCTGTGATCCGCTCCGGGCTTGGCGGCTTCCTTTACCTTAACGTCCTCGACGCCTCGTTCAGCTTTGACGGCGTGATTGGTGCATTTGCCCTGTCCAACAATATGGTGGTCATTGCGCTGGGTCTGTCGATCGGGGCGATGTTCGTCCGCTCGATGACGATCATGCTGGTCAAGAAGGGAACTCTGAACGAGTATCGCTTCCTTGAACACGGCGCCTTCTGGGCGATCATCGCGTTGGGCGCGATCATGCTGCTTTCAGCCAAGTTCCACATCCCCGAAACGATTACCGGACTGATTGGCGCGGCGATGATCGGGGCATCGCTGTGGTGGTCAGTGCGGCACAATCGCAAGCTGCCAGATGGCGAGTTGGAAAGCGCTATTCGCTCCGATTAAGGCGCGCCGCCAATGGCGCGGAGACTATCAGCTGCACCAGATGATAGGCCAGCACAGGCAACAGGATGATCCCCGCTGCCTCAGGCGCAAACAGCACGCTGGCTAGTGGCGCGCCCATTGCCACGCTTTTTTGCGCGCCGGCGAACAGCATCGCAATCCGGTCACCTCGCGGCAGGCTCAGCCATCCGCTCAGCAGCCAGCTACCGCCATAGCCGATCACCAGCAGCACTGCGCAAGCGATCCCCAACGCCAGCCAGCCCGGGCCATCGATCCTGCTCCAGATGCCCTGCTCGACCGCGCCGGAGAAGGCGACATAGACGGCAATCGCGATTGAAGCGCGATCCATCCCCGTAACCAGGCCGCGGTTCTCCTTCACCCAGCCGCCCAGCTGCCCTTGCATGATCTGCCCGAGGATAAAGGGCAGCAGCAGGATCGTTGCCACCTTGACCAGCCCATCGCTGTCAAAGCCTGCCCCTGCCCCGCCCGCGAGCGCTGAGAACAGCGGCGCAGTGATGAAAACGCCAAGGATGTTGAGCAGCGCCGCCGCCACTACCGAACTTGCAACATTGCCGCCCGCCAGCGAGCTATAGGCCGTGGCTGACTGCACCGTTGAAGGCAGTGTGCCCAGGAACAGAAAGCCCAGCGCAACCAGCGGCGGCATCCAGCCAAGTCCCAACTGCCACAAAAGCCAACCTGCCGCGCTCATCACGCCGAACACCCAGAAGGCCAGCGGCCAGAGCAGGCGATGATTGCCAAGCCCAGCCACCACTTCGTGTCGGGGCAAGCGCAACCCGTTGAGGAAGAACAGCACGAACACCGCCGCGTTCGAAGCAAATTGCGCCGCATCACGCAGGCCGCCGTTTACCGGCAGAAAGCTCGCCAGCAAAATCGCGGCGATCAGCAACCGCACCATGGGATCGATGCGGCTCAGGACACTAACGACCCGCGAGCTTCACTGGCGGGGCGGGAGTAGCCGAAAAACGCGGTGCCGGGGCCGGCTGGATGATCCCGCCATTCTCGACAAATGTTCCGCGCGCAACATTGTGCGGATGCTGCGGCGCTTCGGTAAGGCTGAGAACCGGGGCAAAGCAGATGTCGGTTCCATCCATCAGCGCGCACCATTCATCTCGGGTCTTGGTCAGGAACAAGGCGGTGAGACGCCCCTTAAGTTCGTCCCATTTGGCCGGGTTCAATTGCTGGGCAAAATCAGGGTCGCCTGTCAGACCCGTTTTCTCAAGCAGGAGCGCGTAAAACTGCGGTTCGATCGAGCCGAGCGAGATCCACTTGCCATCAGAAGTCTCATAGGTGTCGTAGAAATGCGTGCCGCTATCGAGCAGATTGACCCCGCGCTCATCGCGCCACTGGCCATTGGCCAGGAAAGTATAGGTCATCGCAGAAAGGATCGCCGCGCCGTCAACCATTGCACAATCGACCACCTGGCCCTTGCCGGTGCTGCGGGCATTCAGGATTCCGGCAAGGATTCCGAACGCCAGCATCATCCCGCCACCGCCAAAATCGCCCACCGCATTGGTTGCGAATGTTGGTTTCTGGCCTTTGCGCCCATAGCTGTGAAGCGCGCCGCTAAGGGCAATATAATTTATATCGTGGCCAGCCAGCGGTGCCATCGGCCCATCCTGACCCCAACCGGTCATCCGCCCGATCACGATTTTGGGATTTTCCGCCAGCAACACTTCAGGCCCAAGCCCAAGCCGTTCAAGCACTCCTGGGCGAAACCCTTCGATCAATGCATCGGCACTGCAGGCCAGTTGCTTGAGCTGCGCAATCGCTGCTGGGTCTTTCAGGTCAAGCTCGATCAGTTCCCGGTTGCGGTTGAGAATATCGCGGTTGCCTCCGTCGCCAAATCGGCCTGCTTTGCCCGGTCGATCCACCCGGATCACCCGCGCGCCATGATCGGCCAGCATCATGCCGGTAAACGGCGCCGGCCCGATCCCGGCCAGCTCGATTACCGTCACGCCTTCAAGAACACCGGCCATACAAGACTTCCCCGAATTACCTAGATTCGGGCCTCTATTTCAATTTCGCGCGGCTTTCTACCAGCAGCGGATTATCCCCGCCCAGTTTCCGCGCTTTTTCGAGCAATTGCCGGGCGATTGGCAGTCGCTTCCCGGTCGCGACCAATGCCATGGCATAGGCTTGCGCCGCTACCGGGCTGGCGCGCTGAAGCTGGTAGGCCCGTGCCCCGCTTTCGACGGCAGCTGCAAAGTCGTCGGTGCGAAGCTGCGCAAGCGACAAATCGGCCAGCAACCGAAAATCGCGGTTGCCGCCCCGTGCGCGAAGATTTTCGAGCAACACGCGGCTCCGCTCCCAATCACCGGCGTAAGCAGAATGGTTCGCAGCCATGCGGGCTGCGAGGCGACTGGCAGGATAGGCGCTGAGATAGCCTGAAACCAATGCGGGAGAATCACCGCCCCGGCCTAGCCGCTCCAAGGCATCGACCATCCGCTGCAACAGTCCTTCTGGAAACCGTATCCGTGAGGCCAGTCCATAGCGGTCAAGCGCCGGACCGCCCCGGCCGAGTGCCAGTTGGACATCGCCTGCTAGCGCCTGCGCGTCGCCCGAGCCAGGATGCGCGCTGCGGAACTGTTCCGCGATCCGCTCTGCTCCTGCCATATCGCCTGCTATCAGAAGGCTACGAACATAGGGCACCGCCGCTCCGGCGCTGCCAGGGGCATTGCGCCAGCCCACCGCCAGAACACTCGGCGGATAGACTTCGGCAATCGGCATGATTTTGCGGGCTTGCGCGGCTGCGGCGCGGTCAAGCAACGGCGCTGCAGCTATTCGATCTCCAATTTCTTCATAGGACCGCCCAACCAGCGCAACCAGATATGTCGATGCATCGGCCTGCCTGGCTGCCGCGCCAAATCGTCCGATCAGTTGACGGTAATCTCCAAGTTCGTAGAGTGCCCGTGCCAGCAAGACCTGCGCCCGTTCATTGGCGGGTTGGCGGGCGACCAGCTGATCCAGAACCTCGACCGCTCGGTTGGCATTGCCCGCTCGCAGTTCGAGGATCCCTTGCAGCAGCATCGCCGCTGGCAAGCCATCAAGCCTCTCGCCCGTCCGGCCAAGCAGCCCCCGCGCCAAATCGAACTTTCCATCGCGCGCGGCCAATACGGCTTGAAGATAGAAAGCCAGCGGTTCGCCCGGAGACAGGTCGAGCATCTTGCGCGTAGCAACCAGCATTTCGCCGCCACGCCCCAGCTCACCCAGCGTTGCGGCATAACCGCCCAGCAAGGCAAGATCGTCCGGAGCTTCCTCCAAGGCCCGTTCATACCAAGGCAGTGCAGCCTGAAGGCCCGATTGATCGCGGATCAACTGCGCACGAAACTCCAACGCCCTGACATTGCCGGGATCGACTGCCAGTGCCCGCTCGGCTGCGTCAACCGCCTGAAGTTGCTCGCCGCCGGCATAGCGCAGCCGGCCTATGTCGACCCACAGAAGGGCATCCTTGTGGGTGAACGTCAGCGCCTTGTCATAAGCCTGCCCCGACGCCGAAAGGTGTCCCTCCAGCAGTTCCAGCCTGCCGAGCATCCGGAAACCACGCGCTTCCTCACCTTTGGCAAATTGACCGGGTGCAAGCCATTCTCGCGCCTTGGATAGCTGGCTCTGGACGATCATTGCCTCGCCCATCCGATCGGCAACATCAGCGCGGGTGGCCCCGGCGTCCATTGCCCGGCGCAGCTCAGCTTCCCCGGCGATGCCATCGCCCTTGGTCAGCGCAGCTTCCGCCTTGTCGATAAATCCCCTGGCTTTATCGGGCGCGGCAATTCCCGAGCCGGGCTGGACCAAGCCCAGTCCTGCAATTGCCAGCCCCAGTCCAACCAATCGGAGCCAGTTGCGGTGCCGGACTTCAGGCGTGCATGTCATATTGTTTGAGCAAATCATAAAGTGTTGGCCTGCTGATCCCCAGCAGCTTTGCGGTGTTTGAGATATTGCCTTCACTGCGGGCCAGCGCATGGCGGATCACCTTGCGATCCGAAACTTCCCGGGCAGTTTTGAGGTTGAGCGCCTGAGACAGCGCGTGATCCGGTTCGGCAAGATCCAGATCAGCTGCGCCAACCAGCTTGCCGTCAGTCATTATAACCGCGCGTTTGACCCGGTTTTCAAGTTCGCGGACGTTGCCGGGCCATGGCCAGCTGTCAATTGCCGCCAGTGCATCGGCAGCAAAGCCCTTGACCGACGGGTTCATCTCGCGCGCGAACTGCGACAGGAACACCTTCGCCAGCAAGGTCGCATCACCGGGCCGTTCGGCCAGGCTGGGGATCTTCACTACGATTTCAGCCAGCCGATAGAACAAATCCTCGCGGAATCTGTTCACTGCGATCATCGCCTCGAGATCCTGATGGGTCGCACAAACGATCCTGGTATCAACGGCGATGGACTTGCGCGATCCGATCCGCTCGATCACCCGCTCCTGCAAAAAGCGCAGCAGTTTTACCTGGAGCTGCAGCGGGATATCGCCCACTTCATCAAGAAACAAAGTGCCGCCGCCCGCCTGTTCAATCTTGCCTTCAGTTGTCTTTACCGCGCCAGTAAAAGCGCCCTTCTCATGCCCGAAAAGTTCACTTTCGAGAAGATTCTCCGGTATCGCCGCGCAATTGATCGCAACGAAAGCTCCGCCCCGCCGATCACTCGCTTCGTGCAGCCCGCGCGCCAAAAGCTCCTTGCCGGTGCCGCTGGCTCCCAGAAGCATCACTGAAACGCTGGTATTGGCAACACGCTCAATCGTCCGGGCAACACGGACCATTTCAGGGGCGCTGGTGATAAGCCGGCCCAGCACCTTGTTGCCATCATCACTGCGGCTAGCGAGCTGGCGGTTTTCGGCTTCGATCGCGTGGAGCTGAAAGGCACGGCGGACAATCAGGCCCAGCGCCTCAATATCCACCGGCTTCTGGTAGAAATCATACGCCCCCTTGGCGATGGCCAGTAGCGCACTTTCGCGGGCACCGTGCCCCGAAGCCACAATCACTTTGGTATCGGGTTTAAGCGCCATGATCTCGTCAAGAACGGCAAATCCTTCGGTGGTTCCGTCTGGATGTGGCGGCAGGCCAAGATCGAGCGTGACCACTGCTGGCTCTTCTGAACGCAGTGCCGTCAACGCACTGGCACGGTCGCCCGCGATGATTACGGTGAAATCGGGGTATGCCCATTTGAGCTGAGCCTGAAGGCCCGGATCGTCCTCGACAATGAGCAGTTTGGGTTTTGCGTCCTGCATCATGCTACTTTCTGATCGCTGTGATCATGGGTCGTGATATGTTTCGAAGCGGCCGCAAGTGGAAGCCGAATGGTGAAGCGCGATCCCAGTCCCTCTCGGCTTTCTACATCCAGCCTTCCATGCATCGCCCGAACCAGCTCACGCGCTTCATAGGCACCGATCCCGAAGCCGCCTGGCTTTGATGAGACGAACGGCTTGAACAGACGTGTCCGGACGAAATCGGGACTCATTCCGCCCCCTGAATCAGTCACTTCGATGCTGCCCTGAAGTCCATCTGCCGTGACCGTCAGAAATACCGGCGAATCCCCAGCGCTGGCATCAACCGCGTTTTGGATAATGTGAACCAGCACCTGTTCCAGTGTTTCGCGGTGCGCGGCCACTTCACAACGGGCGCTCTGGACAATCACGACTGGATGCAGATTTCGGAATTGTTCCACGACAGCCTCGACAACTCCGTCTGCCGAGACGGGAGCCAGTACATCCACCTGCCCACCATAGCGCGAGAGCCGGGCCAACAGCGCATTCAACTTGTCCGCAGAATTGCGCAATGTGACCAGCATGTCTGCGCGAAACTCTGGGTTTTCAGCATGAAGCTCCGCATTGCGCGCAAGCAAGCTGAGCTGGCTCGCAAGGTTTTTAATGTCGTGCATCACAAAGGCGATCCGGCGATGGAAATCGTCAAATCGGCCTGCTTCGGCCAAGGCTTCCTGCCCGGCGTGTTCGGCCAGATAGCTTGCTAGCTGCTGTCCAGCCACCCGCAACAGATCGAAGTCCTCCCAATCCAGCCGCCGCCGATGCGATGGACGGGCAAGCACAACCATCCCTACCAATCGCTCAAAATGGAGCAACGGAACCAGCACCCATGCCCGCGGTTCAGCGCGGAGCCATTCCGGGACATGCTTGTCCTCACCTTTGGTGATCCTGCCTTGGCGCAAATCGTCAAGATCAGCGATGAAGCCATCCCGTTCAAAAAAGCGCACATCTTTTGGCGCCAGCGCCTCTGCCGGGACATCGGCCGTCGGCCATGACCAGCGCGCGGCCAAGACCAGCTGACCGTGATCGCCAATGGTAAGCAGCAGACCAGCCGGGCTGTCTGCAATATCGGCAACGGCTTGCACAACCCGCTCTTCCAATGGTGCAGTGTTCGCGCTGCCCTGCCCAATGGTGCGGGTAAAGCGCAGCCATTCTGCCCGGTAGTCATAACGGTGCTGGAAGAAATGTTTGGCCAGCGTCACCCGCAGCCAGCCGCGTGTCTTGCGCGATGGCAAAATGGCGAGCGCCGCAACTGAGGCGGCAACAACAAACGCAATCTGCATCAGCGCCGCCACATCGCCCCCGGCATAGGACAGCCATTGTGCGATGCCGACCATGCTGATCAGATAGCCCCCGATCAGCATGAGCGAGGCTGATTGAAACGCCACTGATCGCGAAGGGCGGAACCGCAGCTCGTCTCGGCCCTGGCTCGCACCAAGCGCCAGCGCAGCAGCCATTCCCAGCGCCACCAACCCGCGCAGCGATGCCAGCACCGCTGGCGTCCGGTCAGCCAGATAGCCAATTGTGAAGTAATTCAGGTCAAACAGCCACATCAGTCCCAGCGCCATGGCCGGCCAGCGCAGCGATAGCCGGGCCTGGGCCGAGGCTCCGACATATAAATTATGCACCAGCACCAAGCCGCCTACTGACACCAGCAGGCGGAACAAGGCGCTAAGCTGAAACGCCAGCGCCTGTCCTGAGGCATCTGAATCAAAACGGATCAGCAGCCCAAGCAGCGCCGGCTGAAGCAGCTCTACAAAGGCCAATACCACCACAAGCGGGCGGACCTGCTTGACGCTGGCATGGCGGCCATCGGTGGCAAACAGCCGGTACAGCGCAAACAGCCAGCCAAGATTACGCAGCGATTCTGTGATCAGCAGGGCAACCACGCCCAGACCAGCACTTCGCCCGTCAGCAACCAAAAGCCCGGTCGCCGACCATACCGCAGTCAGTGCAATTGCCAGGATCATGGCGCGTCGGGCATTGCCGAACACTTCCCGGCGCATTTGCAGCCACACCACACAGCCCAGCGCGGCGATAGCTCCGCTACCATAGGTCAGCGTTGCCAGACTGGGCCAGATGCCGTCCATGATCAACGAGCCCCCTCGTGCCACAGCACAACCCGCAGCGTCTGCAGCAGGATCAGAAGATCGAGGAAGGGGGTGTAATTCTTGGCGTAATAAAGGTCATATTCCAGCTTATGCCGCGAATCATCAATCGAGGCGCCATAGGGATAGTTAATCTGCGCCCAGCCGGTAATTCCCGGCTTCACCATATGCCGTTCGGCGTAATAGGGCAGCTTTTCCTCGAGATCGGAGACAAATTCAGGTCGCTCGGGGCGCGGACCGACAAAGCTCATCTGGCCTTTGAGCACGCTCCAGGTCTGGGGGAGTTCATCGATCCTGGTCTTGCGGATGAACCGCCCAACGCGGGTTACGCGCGGATCATCCTTGGTTGCCCATTGCGCTCCATCGGCCTCGGCATCGAGACGCATCGAACGCAGCTTGATCACATCGAAAGCCGTCCCGTACAAACCGACGCGGGTCTGGCGGAAGAAGGCCGGCCCTTTGCTGTCAATCTTGATGATCAGCGCGAACAGCAGGATCACCGGCGCAGTCAGCCCCAGCAGGATAGAGCTTGCTGTTACATCAAACACCCGTTTGGCGGCGCTAGACACAGCGCGCCCAGAGGAAAACCCGTCGGAGAAGATCAACCAGCTGGGATTCACCGTGTCCAGATCGACCCGGCCCGTCTCGCGTTCGATGAAACTGGAGAAGTCATTTACATGGACCCCTGCGGTCTTGATCCGCAGCAAGTCCTTTAGCGGCAAAGCGTTGCGGCGCTCTTCCAGCGCCAGAACCACTTCGCTGACCCCGAGATTTTCGACAAAACGAGCCAGATCATGCAGCGCCGAACGATTGATCGCCTCCTCAACCACCGGCTCGTTCTCCGTCATGGCAATATAGCTGACAATCGCAAAGCCGCTTTCGGGCAGATCGCCAAGTTTGCGAAGCCGGTCAGCCCGCGCGCCTGCACCCAGCACCAGAACCCGGCGGCGGAACGCCGACGCACCCAGAATTCCGCCGATAATCAAACGGTTCAGCACCAGCACTGCAATTGATAACACCATCGCGTAGGCGAGTGTCGAGCGCCAAAAATTATGACCGCCAAGCACGAAATCAACAAATGACAGCGCGATGATTCCCAGCGAGACGGACACCAGCAGCCGGGCCGTCGCAAACCGCATCGAGCGCAGTGAATCCGCTCCGTAAACTCCCACCGCAATCATCGCGGTCAGCATCAAAGAGGCATAGGCGACCAGTTGCCAGGCGCGATCACCTATTGGCCCAAGGTCCAGCTCCCCTGGCCGCGCCCCGAGTCGCCACCCAAACTCCCCGGCGAACAACAGCAGGCCGATGTCAATCAGGCCCAGCAGCAGCACGGCATGCGGGATGTAGTGTTTGAAAAG
>JANMNP010000018.1:0-5689 GCA_031374105.1 Novosphingobium sp. | reverse complement strand
CGCGCAGCGCAGCGGGTCGGCGATCAGCGTCAGCGAGGAAGCCTCAAGCCGATCTGCGTCAATCTCACCAGTCCGGTCATGCCCGGCTTCCAGCTCAGTGATCCGGCGCGTGTCAATATCAAGCCCGACCGTTTCAAACTGCCGCGCCAATGCGACCGCCAGCGGCAATCCGACATAGCCCAGCCCGATCACCACAACGCGGGTGCCGGTGGAGGCTCCAGCCAGTGCCTCTGCGCCACTGGCTGCTGCGACTTTTGGGTACATCGAGGTCAAGCAAGGCCTTTCAAACACATGCGGATATTTCCGCGCTGCATTTGCCATAGACCGCAGGCTCTTATTTCATGGTTAACATTCAGATGCTAATTGCGAAAATCATGGCTGATCCCAAAACCATACTCGTGATCTTCGGCACCCGCCCGGAAGCGATCAAACTTTTCCCGGTCGTCGCCGCGCTTAAGGCCGATC
This sequence comes from Novosphingobium sp., assembly GCA_031374105.1. GTDB lineage: Bacteria > Pseudomonadota > Alphaproteobacteria > Sphingomonadales > Sphingomonadaceae > Novosphingobium. The sequence continues at coordinate 5,224 of JANMNP010000018.1, read as the reverse complement.
CGCGCTTCAATGGGCGGGTTTGTGTTTCGGCGCAGCACCGGGGGATGCTCGATCAGGTGCTGGAGATTGCCGGGATCGTCCCCGATCATGATCTTGATCTGATGAAACCGGATCAGAGCCTCGATGCCCTAACCGCCGCACTGCTGACCGGGCTGGGCCGGGTGATGGACCTTGAACAGCCGGCCCGCGTGATCGTGCAAGGCGATACCGCCACCGCCATGTGCGGGGCACTGGCGGCCTATTACCGCAAGATTCCGGTCGATCATGTCGAAGCCGGACTGCGTTCCGGCGATATCTATCAGCCCTGGCCAGAGGAGGTGAACCGCAAGATCATCGGCACCATCGCCAGCCTGCACTTTGCCCCAACCGATGTCTCCGCCGCCGCGCTGATCGCCGAGAATGTTGATCCCGCCCGCGTCCATATCACGGGTAATACGGTGATCGACGCGCTGCACTGGGTCACCGCGCGGATTGCTGCCGAGCCTGCGCTGGCGTCCGGCCTTGCCGAACTTGAAACACGCTTCAAGGGCAAGCGGATCATCGGCGTCACCAGCCACCGCCGCGAGAATTTCGGCGGGGGACTGGAAAATATTGCCGAGGCGATCCGCCGGATTGCCACGCGTGACGATGTCGCGATCATCTTCCCGGTCCATCCCAACCCCAATGTCCGCGCCGTGATGGACCACGCGCTGACGGGCCTTGCCAACGTGGCGATAATCGAGCCGCTCGATTATCCGCACTTTGCCCATCTGCTCAGCATCGCCGAAATCATGCTGACCGACAGCGGCGGGGTGCAGGAAGAGGCCCCGGCGTTGGGCAAGCCGGTGCTGGTGATGCGCGAAACTACTGAGCGTCCTGAAGGCGTTACAGCGGGGACGGCCAAGCTGGTCGGAACCGATGCCGATACTATCGTTACCGAAATCTTCACCCTGCTGAACGATAAGGCTGCCTATGAAGCGATGGCACGCGCCCATAATCCCTTTGGGGATGGGCACACGGCACGCCGGATTGTGGAGCTTATCGGGAATGAAATCGCCAAGGGGATATGACGCGAAGCCTGACGTCTGCGTTGTAGGACTGGGCTATATCGGCCTGCCAACCGCTGCGATTGTTGCCCGTGCAGGCTGCAAAGTGCTGGGCGTCGATGTGTCGCAAAGCGTGGTCGAGACGATCAATCGCGGCGAAATTCACATCGAGGAGGTGGACCTTGACGGGCTGGTCCAGGGCGTGGTTGCGCGCGGGCTGCTGTCCGCCTCAACCGCCATGGCCCCTGCCGACGTGTTCATCATCGCGGTGCCAACCCCGTTCGACAAGGATCACGCGCCCGATATTTCCTATGTTCTGGCCGCTGGCCGCGCCGTCGCTCAGGTGCTGAAACCGGGGGACTGCGTGATCCTCGAATCAACCTCGCCGGTTGGCACCACTGAGGCCCTGCGCGATATGATCGCCGAAATGCGCCCCGATCTGAAATGTCCCCAATCTCCTGGACAAGTGGGAATCACTTCGGATACCCCCGATATCTCAATCTCTTATTGCCCCGAGCGGGTTTTGCCCGGCAAGATCCTTGAAGAGCTGACCAACAATGACCGCTCGATCGGCGGGATCACGCCGCGCTGCGCCCGCAAAGCGCTGGCTTTCTACAAGCGCTTCGTGCGCGGCACCTGCATCACCACCGATGCCCGCAGCGCCGAAATGACCAAGCTGGTCGAGAACGCCTACCGCGACGTCAACATTGCCTTTGCCAACGAGCTGTCGATTGTCGCAGACAAAATGGGGCTTGATGTGTGGGAGGTGATCCGCCTCGCCAACCGCCATCCGCGCGTCAACATCCTCACCCCCGGCCCCGGCGTTGGCGGGCATTGCATCGCGGTTGACCCGTGGTTCATCGTCCACGGCGCGCCCGAGGATACCCCGCTGATCCGCACCGCCCGCGGCGTGAACGACGGCAAGATCCGCCACGTCATCGCCCGCGCCGAGAAACTGATCGAGGCCAATCCGAACGCCACCGTCGCTTGCCTGGGCCTGGCGTTCAAGGCCAATATCGATGATTTCCGCGAAAGCCCCGCGCGCCTGATCGCAGCCACGCTGGCGCGCAAATTCGGCAACCGGGTCAATGTAGTCGAGCCCTATGCCAGCGAACTGCCGCGCGAATTCGATGGCACCGCCGCCGCCCTGATCGACATCGATACCGCACTGGAAACCTGCGATATCCTGATCGTGCTGGTCGATCACGACATCTTCCGCGTGGTGCCACTGGCTGAACGGGGACACAAGCTGGTCTATGACACTCGCGGGATATGGCTAGATCAGCCAAAGGAACCCGTTCGCGTGGCCGAAGGCTTGCGGCTGGCGAGCTAGCCATTCACAACTTCGGCTGTTTTACCAATCTGCGATGAGAAGCACCTATAGCTCCCCTCCCCGGTGGGGAGGGGTTGGGGGTGGGGGTTCCATTCCCCGGCACGTGAACATGGGTTACAAGAAACACCAGCCCAGCAATCCGCCCAGACCCAGCACCTGCAGCACCGCGATGCTGAACAATTGGGAGTTGAACGGCTGCTTGCGGGTCTTGTGGCGAAACGCGAACCTGCCGGCATAGGCGCCGATCGTGCCCCCCAGCAGCGCGAGCCACAGCAACGTCGATTCCGACAGTCTCCAAGCCCCCGTCTCAGCCTTGGCCTTGTCGATCCCGAAAGCGGCAAACGCGGCAAAGTTCACCGCGATCAGCGCGGTGGCGAGGTTGGCGGGGGTGAGGATTGGCGGCATGGGGAGGGGGTTAGCGGGGAAGTGTCGCTTTTGGGTAAAGAGATGGGTGGTGGGGTGGCGGGAGCCTGACCCCGACCGGGTACATGCTATTGCGTCTCCCCGAACAACGCCGCGACGAGGCGCAAGATGGGTGAAGTTTGGGGGTTAAGTAAACTGTCACCGTAACCAGTAGTTCTGTTTGTCTAACTGACCAGATCAAGCGGAAGATCCGACACATCTCGCAATCGTTTCCCGGAAATCATCATTTCAAGTTGTTCAAGCCGGTCATCGCCTCCAATTTGCACAATTGCCTCGCGCAGCTCGTTCAAAGCGAAATGGTAGACACAATCGATATCACCGGTGCCAAGTGCAAGCGACGCAATCCTGCTGGGCATGGGCTCTCCGGTTATGACAGCAATATGAGGCAATCGACCCTTGCGATTCCGAACCAGATTTAGTCCCTCTGATCTGGCATTTTGTGCTCGGTCACTACGCAACGTCCATTTGCAGCTGATCGACGCATGCAAAATAGGTTGAGATTGATTGCTGGCTCGCAAGCTGGTCAGATTTGCACATTGGTCGTCTACGAGCATCTCGACTGCGTTTATTGTATCATCCCGCTCTGGATAGCGCCCTACGATCACGTCGGGTTTGATAAGATAATCTGATCCAAGAGCTGTGGCGATCGTAGGGTTGGATTTCGCAATTGCTTCGAGTTCATCAAGGTGAGCGTATTGGTCGAAACTGGCGATCCCACCGCCCTTCTCCACAAAAAAGCGTCCGGGCCGGAGATGCCCCATCCGTTCAAAGCATAGTCGGATGAAGGCCGCAGAAATCTCTTCAAAGCCTGCCCCGGAGGTTTGACCAGGAAGTTTTTCTGCCGTCCTTGCATCGCCGATCTGTTCAAGAATTGCTCTCGCCAGAGCGACGCTTATCTTGCTATCCTTATCTGCATTGCTGGGGACGCCATTGGAATTTCTTGTCAGAATTCCAGACAGCAAAGTTGCGTGAAACTCTTTACGTGCAACCGTGAGCCAGCCAGTCGCCATTATGCCGCATCCTGAACAGCAAATATCTTCTGCACCCGCAAAGCCACTTTCAAATTCTGCGCCACCGCCCGCGCCACCGGTGGCGGAAAGGCATTACCGACCTGGCGATAGGCCGTCGTTTTTCGGCCATAGAACTGCCAATCATCCGGGAAGCCCTGCAGGCGGGCGACCATGCGCACTGTAAGCCTTGGCATCCCGCAGAAATCAGCCTCGGGTGCGTCTTCGGCAAGGCTGCGCCCTTCAACACCCATCGAAGCCCAAGCCTTGCGTGCGCGGGTTGGGCCTAGGTCTGGACCGCCGTGCTTCTTCGATCCGCCGACGATGGTTGGCGCAATATCGTCAGCCTGGGTGACCCAGCGATTCGTGCCTGCCCAGCCGTTCGCAGCCATCAAGTCTTTAAGGGTTGCGCCAACCGTTGGCGGGTTATGCGGCAATGCAACCGGCCAATCGAAGGCCTCGACCAATTCCTTCCGAAGCGCAACGATCACAACGCGCGGGCGCAGTTGCGGCACACCGAAATCCGACGCATTCAGCAAGCGCCAGTCAGCATGATAACCCAGCTTGTTAAGCGTCTGCTTCAATTCGAGGCGATAATCCTCGAACACAGCTGAAAGAAAACCGCGAACATTCTCGATCATCACCGCTTTGGGCCTGATTTCATCAATCAAGCGCAATGCGGCAGGAAACAAATTGCGCTCATCCCTCTCGCCGAGTTGTTTGCCGGCAACCGAAAACGGCGGGCACGGTAAGCCCCCAGCCAACAAATCCATTCCCTTGTAGGGCCGCCCGTCAAAATGGTTCATATCAGCCGTGTGAACATCCCACGACGGCCGGTTAAGCTGAAGCGTCTTGGCATAGTCAGACTCAATCTCGACCAATGCAGAATGGCGAAAGCCCGCCTGCTCAAGACCAAGCGCCTGACCGCCAGCACCCGCACAAAATTCGATGGACTGCATATTCGGCTCCCGCTTTCGTGCAGGCTATGTTCTCAACTTGTTCCGGTCAAGCCCCTACTCCGCCGCCACGCTATCCCCAAACATGTCCGGCTCCGGCGCTGCCACCACATCATCCGCGCCGTCGTTCGCCTTGGCTTTGCGCCGTTGGTCGAAGTTCGACCAGACGTCGTTCCAGTTACCCTTGGTGGCGCCCTTGGAATATTCGGTCGCGCGGGTTTCGAAGAAGTTGGCGTGTTCCACTCCGTTGAGCAGCGGGGCGAGCCAGGGGAGGGGGTGGTCTTCGACCATGTAGATCGCGGGCAGGCCCAGCTGGCTCAGCCGCCAATCGGCGATGTAGCGGATGTAGCGCTTGATTTCCTTAGGAGACATCCCCGGGACCGGGCCTTGCTCAAACGCCAGATCGATGAAGGCATCTTCCAGCCGCACGGTTTTCTGGCAGCAATCGATGATGTCTTCCTTGACCGATTTGGTCAGGCA
>JANMNP010000010.1:0-25197 GCA_031374105.1 Novosphingobium sp. | reverse complement strand
CCGAACAGATCGGTTTCGCACTCTTCCTTGAAGTTGGTTTCGATGATCCCGCTGCGGCCGCCGCCAACGCCACTGGCATAGGCCAGCGCAACGTCATGGGCGTTGCCGGTCGCGTCCTGATGGACCGCGATCAGGCATGGCACGCCGCCGCCTTTGACATATTCACTGCGGACGGTGTGACCCGGGCCTTTGGGCGCGATCATGATGATGTCGATGTCGGTCGGCGCTTCGATCAGGCCGAAGTGAATGTTGAGGCCGTGGGCAAAGGCGAGCGCCGCGCCGGGGCGCAAATTGCCCTTGATGTCATCAGCCCAGATCGCGGCCTGATGCTCATCAGGCGCAAGGATCATCAGGATGTCGGCCCATTTGGCGGCATCGGCGTTGGACATCACCTTGAAGCCCGCGCTTTCCGCCTTTTTGGCGCTGGCCGAACCGGGGCGCAGCGCGATCGCCACCTCCTTGACGCCGCTATCGCGCAGGTTCTGCGCATGGGCATGGCCCTGGCTGCCATAGCCGAGGATCGCGATCTTCTTGCCGGTAACCAGATTGAGATCGGCATCGGCGTCGTAGTAAACTTTCATTTGTAAGTCCTTGCTCTCGAAATCGTCATGCTGAACTCGTTTCAGCACCCATTGTGCCCCACTCTCCGCCCTGTGCCTGTTGCACGATGGGCCCTGAAACAAGTTCAGGGTGACGAAGGCAGGGGCGTTGAAACTGTCACGCAGCCTCAGCCCCGCGCATCATACCAACCACGCCGGTGCGGCCGACCTCGACCAGCCCCAGCTCGCGCATCAGGGCTATAAAGCGGTCGAGCTTGCCGGGATCGCCGGTCAGCTCGAAAATGAAGCTGCTCGTGGTGGTGTCGATCACCTTGGCGCGGAACACATCGGCCAGCCGCAGCGCCTCGACCCGGGCATCGCCGGTGCCGGATACCTTGACCAGCGCCAGCTCGCGCTCAACATGTTCGCCAAGCTCGGTCAGGTCGATCACCTTGTGGACCGGGACCAGCCGTTCCAGCTGGGCGTGGATCTGGTCGATCACCTCAGGCGGGCCGTGGGTGACTATGGTGATCCGGCTGACCGAGTGGTTCTCGGAAATATCGGCCACCGTCAGACTGTCAATATTATAGCCGCGCGCGGTGAACAGCCCGGCGATCTTGGCAAGGATACCTGCTTCGTTATCGACCGTGATGGTCAAGACGTGGCGTTCGGGAGCTTTGTGCTGGATTTTCATAATCTTACACCAATGCCTTTGCTTCGTCGTCCATTGTGCCTGCAACGCTATCGCCATACAGGATCATATCAGTATGCGCAGCGCCACTGGGGATCATCGGATAGCAGTTGGCCTCCTTGGTGACCATGCAATCGACGATCACCGGGCCATCATGGTCAATCATCGCCTGGATTCCGGCATCCAGATCAGCCTCACTGGTAATGCGGATGCCCTTCCAGCCATAGGCCTCGGCCAGTTTGACGAAGTCCGGCAGGCTGTCTGAATAGGACTCCGAATAGCGGCTTTCATAGGTCAGTTCCTGCCACTGGCGGACCATTCCCATCCATTCATTGTTGAGGATGAATATCTTGACTGGCAGACGGTATTGGGTCGCTGTTCCCAGTTCCTGTATATTCATCTGGATAGAGGCATCTCCGGCAATGTCGATCACCAGGCTGTCGGGATTGCCCAGCTGTGCACCGATTGCCGCTGGAAGGCCGTATCCCATCGTGCCGAGCCCGCCCGACGTCAGCCACTTGTTGGGCGCAAAGAACGGGAAATACTGCGCCGCCCACATCTGATGCTGGCCAACTTCGGTGGCGATGATCGGATCGCGGGATTTGGTTAGGGCGTAAAGTCGCTCAACCGCGAACTGCGGCATGATCGCGTCCTTGCTTGCGGGGTAGGCCAGGCTATCGCGCGCACGCCAGCCGTTGATCCGGGCTTTCCATTCGGTCAGATCCTGCGCCTTGCGGGCACTCCAGGCATCAATCAGCTGTTCCAGCACGCTAGCGCAATCGCCGATGATTGGCAGATCAACCCGGACGGTTTTGTTGATTGAGGAGCGATCAATATCAATATGGATCTTGGTCGAGTTTGGCGAAAAGGCATCGAGCCGTCCGGTTACCCGATCATCGAAGCGCGCGCCGATGCAAACCATCACATCGGCCCGGTTCATCGCCATATTGGCTTCATAAGTGCCGTGCATCCCCAGCATGCCCAGCCAATCGGCGTGGTCTGCGGGGAAGGCACCAAGCCCCATCAGCGTCGAGGTGACGGGCGCGCCAGACAGCGCCTGCAACTGGCGCAGCAGTTCGGTCGCGCGCGGGCCAGAGTTGATCACGCCGCCGCCAGTATAGAAGATCGGCGCTTTGGCATTGGCCAGCAGCTCGATCGCGCGGGCAATGTCTCGGCTGCTGCCCTCCAACTGTGGAGTATAGCGATTACGGCGCTGCGGGGGGGCATCGCTGAAGCTGGCGACGGCAACCTGCACATCCTTGGGGATGTCGATCAATACCGGGCCGGGACGGCCCTGGGTGGCGATCTGGAACGCCTCGTCGATAGTTGCCGCGAGTTCTGCCGGGTCCTTGACCAGATAGTTGTGCTTGGTGCAGTGGCGGGTGATGCCAACCGTATCGGCTTCCTGAAAGGCATCTGATCCGATCAATGACGTTGCAACTTGGCCGGTGATGATGACCAGCGGGATTGAATCCATGAAAGCATCGGCAATCCCGGTGACCGCATTGGTTGCGCCGGGGCCGGAGGTGACCAGCACCACCCCGGGTTTGCCAGTAGAGCGGGCATAGCCTTCGGCGGCATGCGCCGCGCCTGCTTCATGGCGGACCAGGATGTGGCGGATGCGTGGTTCATCGAACAGCGCGTCATAGATCGGCAGCACCGCGCCGCCGGGATAGCCGAATACGAATTCGACGCCCTGACGGACCAGGCTTTCAACCAGGATACTGGCGCCGCTGCGCTCGTCGCTCACTTGATCAGTCCTTCCTAATGCAACCGATTGAATCCAGCGGGGGGCGGTTGCAGGGGCGCCTCTAGGAGACAGGAAATATCGTGTCAACTTCTAATTACGTAATAATATTGCAAAAATACTTTCGATATCGTAATCATTATCCACAAGCCGTAGCCATTCTGCCGGAGGTTGACGGCGAAACCAGGTATATTGCCGCTTGGCGTAGTTACGGGTTGCCTGCGCCCCCCGCAACTCAGTATCGGCTATAGAGGCCTTACCGGAAATGAAAGCTGCAATCTCTGAGATACCGATTGCGCGCATAACAGGCAGATCGCGGGAAAGCTTACGCGCCAGCAATGCGCGAACTTCATCGACAGCGCCGCCTGCCAGCATGGCGGAAAATCGCGCATCGCAGCGCCTGTATAGCGCATCGCGGTCTGGCAGCAGAATGGCTGGATAGAGCGTCACTGCATCACCGATGCCGCCGGACTTGTCACACTGCCAGTCAGCCAGGCTGCGCCCGGTTGATCGCACCACTTCCAGCGCCCGCGAAATCCGCGCCGCATCTGCCGGAGCCAGGGTTGCGGCGCGCTGCGGGTCTTCCTGCTGAAGCGCGGCATAGGCTTCGGCCACTGGCATGGCGCGCACTTTATCGCGCACGGCCGGATCAATCGCCGGGACCGGGGCAATCCCATCGAGCAGGGTTCGCAAATAAAGCCCGGTGCCGCCGACCAGGATCGGCACTCCGCCACCATCATGAACATCTGCGATCACCGTGCGCGCCTTCATGGCCCAATCGGCGGCAGAACAGGCATGGGCACCGTCCCATGTTCCAAACAATCGGTGCGGCACGCCCTGCATTTCTTGGGGAGAGGGCCGGGCGCTCAGCACTGCGAGATCGGCATAAACCTGCGCACTATCGGCATTGATCACCACTGCCTGCCGCCCCTGCGCAATAAGCGCTTGAGCGAGCCGCACCGCGCAATCGCTCTTGCCGCTTGCCGTCGGCCCTGCAATGAGCGCGAGCGGCGGCTTCTTGGCCACAGATTCAGGGGACTTCGGCGTGCTCATTGCCCGGCTGATAGCAGATGTGGACGCGCTGTCCGCAAATCTCGACGGAGCAATCCGCGAAATCGAAGGGCAGGGCATGCGCCTCCACCGCGCAGAACCGCTGCGCGATGATGAGGGCGTGATCCAGTTCGAGGCAGAAGGCGGCTTCTCATCGGTGCTGCGCGCGATTATTCAAACTGCTTTCACTCCCGCCGATCTCTTGATCACTGATCACACCCCACTGATCCCGCGGCTGTTCGTGTCCGATATGGATTCGACCATGATCGGACAGGAATGCATCGACGAGCTGGCGGATTTCGCCGGAATCAAGGCACAGATCGCGGAAATTACCGAACGGGCCATGCAAGGCGAACTTGATTTTGCCGAGGCGCTGCATGAACGCGTGCGCCTGCTGGGCGGTCTGGGTGAGGATGCGATCCTGCAATGCCTCGATCAGCGGATCACCCCGATGCCGGGCGCAAAGACGCTGGTGGCCACGCTGAAAGCACATGACTGCCACACTGTGCTGGTGACGGGCGGCTTCCATCAGTTCGCCGATCCTGTGGCCGAGCTACTGGGGTTCGAGCAGGTCTTCGCCAATCGGCTCGCAGTGGATCACGGTAGGCTCACCGGAGGGTTGATCGTCGGGATCGTCGATAGCTCGGTCAAGCGTCAGGTGCTATTAGCTGAGGCCGAGCGACTGAACGGCGCGTCCAGCCTTGCCACTGGCGACGGGGCGAATGACATTCCTATGCTGCAAGCGGCCACCTATGGCATCGCCTATCACGCCAAGCCCAAGGCCCGGGATGCGGCAGACGGCACAATCGATCACGGCGATTTGACCAGCGTGCTCCGGTTGCTGGGGATTGCTGAGAATGACTGGGTGAGGGGTTAGCGCTTGTTTCGCAGTTTGAACCAGGCTGCAATTCGCAAGCCCAGCGCCGCGAAGGCCACCGCAACGCAAATTCCGGCATAAGGCATTTCCTCACCCGCAGCGACGCGGCCGCCATAAGTGAAGACGAACACCGCCCACAGCCAGTGGATCCCGGCAGTGTGAAGCCGTTTCCAGTTCCGGCCCAAAGCCCGCTGCGCCGCATCGCTGGATGTCAGCGCCATCGCATAGAGCAACGCATAGGCAAGGCCGCCGCCCAGCAGTGTTACCAACAGCGGCGGCTCTCCGATCAGCTGGAGAAAAGTGACCAGAGCGGCCAGATGAACCGTATGGCTGGCGGCAAAGCCCAATCCCCACCAGCGCCGATCACGGACCAAAGCCTTGGTCAGCGCATTTGGCCACAGCCGTAGCAGCGATGAGGCCGAATAGGTCAGGATGAAGATCGGAAAGCCGACCCGAGCCGTCCACCGGGCGGCGAGACGCCAGCCCTCAATCCAGTCAGGTGTTACGGCAAGTCCTGCCTCCACCGCCAGCAATGCTGCCAGTAGCCCCAAAGCTAGCGGCCATCGTCTGATCCACACAGATATTCCCCCATTTGCAGTCGCTTGCTAACCTGTATGAAGGATTTGTTCCATAGTATGATTGCCTATTGACATCAATGTAAGTAAAGGGCATTTATCACGCATGGATAGCCTTAGCCCCTCTACCGCCTTTGTCGCTGACGACATCGCAAGCGGATCCGCAACGCCCGATTTCGGCGATCTGCCGTTGTTTGACGAAGCCCGGCCCGAGCCGGTGCTGCGTCCGCTAAAGGCTTGGGGCCATTTCCGTGAGTTGCTGAAGGACAAGGAAAACACCGAAGAGGTGTTCCACATCTTTGAATCGCTGCCGTGGAAGGGCCTTCGCCCTGCCGCCGAGGCCTTCCTGACCAGCGCGCGCGGTCAGGCAATCCGGGCGAGCGAACCCTATCTACCCGCCATCCTCGATGATCACGCTGCGTTGCGCCGCTTGTCTGTTGGCAGCGTCGCCCACGCCTATTGCGATTTCATGGAGCGCGAAGGCTTGAGCGCGCAGGGTCTGGTCGATGAGTTTGACAGGTTCAACAATGGCCGGTTCAATTTCGGCGACCAGTTCGAATGGTACATGAACCGGCTGCGCGATACCCACGATCTGCTCCACATCCTCACCGGATATGGCCGCGACGCACTGGGCGAACAATGCGTGCTGGCCTTCACTTACAGCCAGCAGCCAAGCCCGGCCCATCTGTTCATCGCCTATGCCGGCGGGATCAACATGAAGAGCCGGGTCAAGAGCAAAGCCCCGGTGCTGCGCGCGGTCCGCGAGGGCCAGAAGCTGGGCAAGGCCTGCCCGCGGATCGTAGAAACCCCGATCCGTGAACTGCTTGCAATGCAGGTGGATGAAGCGCGGGCGAAGCTGGGTATAACGCCGGTGCGCTATTATGCGCAGGCCCATGCGGTGTGGCGCGCCGAGGGGATTGATCCCTATGATATGCTGACGGAGAAGGCGGCTTAGCGTTCTTCAATCCTCCCGGTTTTCGCGAAGCGCAAACGGGGAGGGGGACCACCGCCGAAGGTGGTGGTGGAGGGGTTTCTGCGTTTGCGCAATTACCCCTCCGTCAGCCCTGCGGGCTGCCACCTCCCCATTTGGCTTTGCAAAATGGGGAGGATCAACGGAGGTTTAGCCTTCCATCCAGTCGCGGAAGAAGCTGTCGCTGGCGTTCCGAATGTCGCTCATTGGGATTTCAAACTTCACATCACTGTGACCCAAGATGACGAGGGCTTCAGCACCGTAAGCTTCGTCGCCGATCGTGCCGCCCACCATATCAGCAGTTACATCTGCACGAGCGGCGCGCATTTCGAAATCCACACAATCTTTTCTAATGGTGACGACATAGCATCCCTGATCTTCCGCGAAGCAGAAGGCGGTTGGATCGTCTTCTTCATCGATGCTGATCATCGCTGAAAACGAGCTGGCTAGTGCCATTTCGGTCACGGCGACAAGTAATCCTCCGTCAGAAATATCGTGGACTGCGGTAACCGTTCCATCATCGATCAATTCCCGGATGAAGCGTCCGACCGTTGCCTCATTGACGAGATCGACAGTCGGAGGTGGGCCTTCCTCGCGCGCCCAAATCTCACGCAGCCATAGTGATTGTCCAAGATTGCCCTTAGGGGGGCCAAGTCGATAGATGTGTTCCCCCTCAGCCTTGAAGCCAATCGTCGCCATCTTCTCATGGTCTTGCATCAGGCCAACGCCGCCGATAGCGGGCGTCGGCAGGATCGCGGACCCGCCGCCCGTCGCCTTGCTCTCGTTATACAGGCTGACATTCCCGCTCACGATCGGGAAGTCTAAAGCCCGGCAGGCATCCCCCATGCCCTCCAGACAGCCGACAATCTGCGCCATGATTTCGGGCCGCTGCGGGTTCGCAAAATTCAGGCAGTTGGTGATCGCCAGCGGGGTTGCGCCCACCGCGCTCAAATTCCGGTAGCATTCCGCCACCGCCTGTTTGCCGCCCTCATAGGGATCGGCATAGCAATAGCGCGGGGTGCAGTCGGTGCTCATCGCCAGCGCCTTTTTGGTGCCATGGATGCGCACAACCGCCGCGTCGCCGCCGGACTTCTGCATCGTATCCGCGCCAACCTGGCTGTCATACTGCTCCCAGATCCAGCGGCGGCTGGCAAGATCCGGGCATGCCATCAGCTTGAGCAAATCTGCGCCGATATCGGTGCTTTCGGGAATGTCCCCCAGCGGCTTGACCGAAGCCCAGGCCTTGTAGTCCTCGCGCGACATCGCCGGCCGGTCATACATCGGCGCATCATCGGCAAGCGGACCCAGCGGAATATCGCAAACCACTTCGCCGTCAAATTCCAGCACCATATGGCCCGTATCTGTCACTTCGCCGATCACCGCGAAGTCCAGCTCCCACTTCTTGAAGATAGCCGCCGCCATCGGCTCCTTGCCGGGCTTGAGCACCATCAGCATCCGCTCCTGGCTCTCGCTCAGCATCATCTCGTATGGCGTCATGCCCTCTTCGCGCTGCGGCACCGCGTTCATGTTCAGCCGGATGCCGCAGCCGCCCTTGCTGGCCATTTCTACGCTGGAGGACGTCAGCCCCGCTGCGCCCATATCCTGAATTGCGACAATCGCATCGGTCGCCATCAGTTCAAGGCAAGCCTCGATCAGCAGCTTTTCGACGAACGGATCACCAACCTGCACGGTCGGGCGCTTTTCTTCGATGTCATCGCCAAAATCGGCGCTGGCCATCGTCGCGCCGTGGATCCCATCGCGCCCGGTTTTAGAGCCGACGTAAACGATCGGATTGCCAAGGCCGGTGGCGGCGGAATAAAAAATCTTGTCCTGATCGGCGACGCCCACGGTCATCGCGTTGACAAGGATGTTGCCGCCATAGGCGCGGTGGAAATTGGTCTCACCCCCTACAGTGGGCACACCCACGCAATTGCCATAGCCGCCGATCCCGGCAACCACGCCCTGCACCAGATGCTTCATCTTGGGGTGCTTCGGATCGCCAAAGCGCAGCGCGTTGAGATTGGCCACCGGCCGCGCGCCCATGGTGAACACATCGCGCAGAATGCCGCCAACCCCGGTAGCTGCGCCCTGATAGGGTTCGATGTAACTGGGGTGGTTGTGCGATTCCATCTTGAAGATACAGGCAAGATTATCGCCGATGTCGATCACGCCGGCGTTTTCACCAGGGCCGCAGATTACCCAAGGCGCTTTGGTGGGCAGCTTCATCAAATGAATGCGGCTGGATTTATACGAGCAATGCTCGGACCACATAACCGAGAATATGCCGAGTTCAACCAGATTTGGCTGACGCCCCAGCGCGTGGAGCACGCGGGCATATTCTTCTTCGGACAGCCCGTGGGCGGCGACTACGTCTGCTGTAATATCGGACATGCGGCGGCCTTAGCCTTGCACTGCGCGGACGGCTAGCCCGATTGAGGCAGCTTTTGCGCGCTTTTCCCCACCCACCATGCAGCCAACGTTGCCAGGCCGAAGGCCAAACCTGCCAGCAGGCTGGTTCCTACAGTGACATCGCTATCAACCGGGCCGATCCAGTTGGCCGCCTGAAGAAGTAATAGCACCCCCGCCAGCAATGCCATTCGCGGCCCTGATGGCTGTCTCTTGCTGGCATAGAACCACAGCGCCCCAAGAACGATTCCAAGTTCCAGCGGCATTTCGATCCACGGATAATTCCACAGACCCAAGCCCAGCTTTGGCGGCTGACCTGCCAGCGTAAGATCGGGAATGTGAACCAACAGATCGAGGAACCAATGCGACAGAACCACCGCGCCGCCGATCAGCGCGGCGGTCTGGTTGGTCGTTCCCAGCCAGATCAGCCCGGCAAAGGCACCCGCGAAAACAAAACTTCCCAGCAGGCTGTGCGTATAGGGCATGTTGTATAGGTCCAGCGGGTTCATTGCGCTGATTCCGGGGGTCATCCGCATATGCTCGGTCCCGGTGAGCAGGAACACAAGGAACGCCCAGTCGACCAGCTGAGCGGCAATGAACAATGCGCCCAGCTTCGGAGCGTCCTTATGGGTCGCCGCGACCAGTGCCGGTGCCCAATGCCCGATAAACATGCCCCATACTCCCCCGACCAGATAAGTTCAGGTCTGACCCTTGGCCAGCATTCCCACAGCCCAGGTGGCTATCCCACTGGCCAGCGCGGTGGCTGCGGCACCCCATGCGATGTCGATCAAAGTGATCTGGGTTGACCAGACTTTCATTGTCGCCTGATTGGTCAAATCATAGGTTGCATAGGCAATCCCCCCAAGCAAGGCACCATTCAGCACCGCAAAGGGCACACCCTGCGCAAGCCCCGGACGCACCGCGAACCAGACCATTGCCGCGATATACAGCGCATAGAAAATTAACGCCGGTGCGGCGCGAAAGCTGGGGGCCAGCAATTCGCCCAATACCGGGCGATAAAGATTGGGGCCAGCCCAGCGCAGCCAGAGAAAATCGAGCACGCCAAAAGCCAGTCCGGCGGCAACGTAGGCAGTAATCCACTTCATTTGCGCTATCTCCTGTTCCCTCGCAGCTTGACCCTTGGCGCTTGCCCGGTCAATGCTCTCTAGCGATGGATAACGCCCTAGCCGATATTTCCGCCCTGAGCTTCGAGGATTCCTTGCGCGCGCTGGAAGATGTTGTTCGGCGCCTGGAAAGCGGGGAGGTTCCGCTTGATGATTCGATTACGCTTTATGAGCGCGGCGAATTGCTGCGCAAGCATTGTCAGGCCCGCCTTGATGCCGCGCAGGCGCGGATTGAACGAATCGTTGCCGGACCCGATGGGGCCGCAATTGGAACCCAGCCATTTGATGAAACACCGGTCCGTTAGGCGATGACGAAGCACCCGATCCATGATCCGCTATTGACTGATGCTCTGATCCGTATCGCGGGCGATGTCGATGCTGCGTTCGATGCGCTTTTGCCGGTTCCGCAAGATACGCGCGCGCGCCTGGTAGAGGCTATGCGCTATTCCGCGATTGGCGGCGGCAAGCGGGTTCGCCCGCTTCTGCTTTGCGCCACGGCAGAGCTTTATGGGGTGGACCGCGCTGTCGCGATTCGGGCTGGCGTCGCGATCGAATCGATCCACGTCTATTCGCTGATCCATGATGATCTGCCGTGCATGGACGATGATGCCATGCGCCACGGCAAGCCAACTCTGCACTGTGCCTTTGATGAGGCGACGGCAGTGCTGGCAGGAGACGCGCTCCATGCCTTTGCCTTTGAAGTGCTGGGCGATCTGCGTAGCGGCGGTGATCCTTTTACCCGGATCGAGCTTGTTCAGGCGTTGGCCGGGGCAAGTGGCGCAGCCGGCATGGCTGGCGGGCAGATGATGGACATTGTGGCCGAAGGAACCACCTTCGATCTCCAGACGATTACCCGGCTTCAGCAACTGAAGACTGGAGCGCTGCTTGGCGCTGCTGTGGAAATGGGCGCGATTCTTGGCAAGGTTGCCATCGAAGGGCGGGCCCATTTGCGAGGCTATGCCCGCGACATCGGTCTTGCCTTCCAGATTGCTGACGATCTGCTCGACCATGAAGGTGATGAGGCAGCGGCAGGTAAGGCTCTGCGCAAGGATGCGGTGGCGGGCAAGCAGACTTTCGTATCGCTGCTGGGGCCAGACCGCGCGCGCGATCAGGCGCGGATGCTGGTCGATCAGGCTATTTCGCACCTTGGCCAGCATGGCTCAGAGGCCGATCTGTTGCGTGCCTTGGCGCGTTATATCGTTGAAAGGGACCGGTAATGAAACAACGCGTCGGCGTTTACCCCGGCACATTCGATCCGATTACGCTGGGTCACGCCGATATTATCCGGCGGGGTTCCAAGCTGGTCGACAAGCTGATCCTTGGCGTCACCACCAATCCATCAAAGAATCCGATGTTCTCTCCGGAAGAGCGAATGGCAATGGTTACGCGCGAAGTGGCTGAGATGGGCATCGCCAATGTCGAAGTGGTTGGCTTTAATGCCCTGCTGATGCGCTTTGCTGAAAAGCAGGGGGCCAGCGTGATTATCCGCGGGCTGCGCGCCGTTGCAGATTTTGAATATGAATACCAGATGGCCGGGATGAATCAGCAAATCAACTCTGGGATCGAAACTGTGTTCTTGATGGCCGATGTCAGTCTTCAACCAATCGCATCCAAACTGGTCAAGGAGATTGCCTTGTTTGGCGGAGATATTGCACCCTTTGTCAGCCCGGCGGTTCGGGATGATGTCAGAGCCCGGATTGCGATTACCGGCACTTTGGGTGATTATTAGGTCCGTTCATTGCCACGACAGCGAAGCGCGGCTATCCCGCCCAACACGATCCCTTTTTGCTTAGTCTGAGATCCACACGCATGAACCCTCGTTCGCTCGTAGCCTTTGCCCTTGGCCTGACACTGGCGGCCGTTCCAGCGCTGGCGAAAGACGCTCCGCCGCCTGCTCCCGCTGTGGCCGTCCCGATGAGCGCATGGGTTGATGCAGACGCATCGCATGAGCCGGAGAATATTCTTTATCTCGATCTGTCTGATGGAGGGCGTGTATCAATCCGGCTTATGCCGCTTTGGGCGCCCACGCATGTTGAGCGGATCAAGACACTGGTCCGCGAAGGTTTTTACAACGGCATCATCTTTCACCGGGTGATCGATGGCTTTATGGCTCAGACAGGCGATCCTACCGGGACTGGCGGCGGCGGCTCGAAGCTGGAAGATCTTAAGGCAGAGTTCAATAAGGTTCCGCATCTGCGCGGCAGTGTTTCAATGGCGCGCACTGATGCGCCGGATTCGGCCAACAGCCAGTTCTTTCTGGTATTTTATCCGCGCATGGCGCTGGACAACAAATACACCAATTTCGGCAGGGTTATCGGTGGGATGGATGTGGTCGATGCGATCGAACGCGGAGAGCCCCCGACCAAGCCAACAAAGATTGTCCAGGCATCGCTCGCCTCGGAAGGCAAGGCGTCCCCGGCACCCGTGGTTGTTGAAGCACCTGCATCGATCACGGCCAGTGAGTTGAGCAGCTCGGCGTCGAACTGAGGATAGTCCCGGCCATTCGGCAGGCTCAGGATGATCGGTTTATTGTGCTGTGCGCATAGATTTATTCGATTTCGAACTTCCGCCCGAACGTATTGCCCTGCGTCCTGCCTCCCCGCGCGATTCGGCGCGGATGTTGGTGGCGGCTGGCAGTGAGGATTTGGCTGATCACCGCGTAAGCGATTTGCCCAGCCTGCTTCGGGCTGGTGATGTGCTGGTATTCAACGATACCCGCGTGATTCCGGCGCAACTTGAAGGTGTGCGGGGCAATGCCCGGATCGGAGCCACTCTGCATAAGCGGATCGATCTGCGGCGGTGGCAGGCGTTTGTTCGCAACGGCAAGCGATTGCACAGCGGAGATGTGATTACATTTCCCGCAGAAGTTACCGCCCTCGCCGAGGCCCGCCATGACGACGGCAGTTGGACCCTGGCTTTTGCCGGAGACGAGCCTGTTGAAGTGCTGCTCGAACGGGCCGGAACCATGCCGCTCCCGCCTTATATCGCCCTTAAACGCGGGACCGACGAGGCGGATCGGCGCGATTACCAGACGATGTTCGCGGCCAAGGATGGCGCGGTTGCAGCGCCCACTGCTGCGCTGCATTTCACGCCTGAATTGATGGCTGCGCTCGCCAATGCCGGGGTGAGCCATGAAACGCTGACCTTGCATGTCGGCGCGGGCACCTTCCTTCCGGTCAAGGTTGATGACACCGATGCTCACGTCATGCATGCAGAATGGGGCCGGATCGATGCTGCCACTGCGGCCCGGCTCAATGCGGTGCGAGCGGGCGGCGGACGGCTTGTCGCGGTTGGAACCACCAGCCTCCGACTGCTCGAAAGCGCCTGCGGTGATGATGGTAAAATTCAGCCATTTGAAGGCGACACTGCGATTTTCATCACCCCCGGATACCACTTCCGCGCGATTGACGGTTTGATGACCAACTTCCATCTGCCCAAATCGACTCTGTTCATGCTGGTATCCGCGCTGATGGGGCAAAAGCGGATGCACAGCGCCTATGCCCATGCGATCGCCAGCGAATACCGCTTCTACAGCTATGGAGATTCCTCGTTGCTGCTGCCATAGCGATGCCATGAATCCGCGCTTCGCATTCACCATCTCTGCCACCGACGGCAAAGCCCGCACTGGCAGCATAAACACGCGCCGCGGTGAAATCCGCACCCCGGCATTTATGCCAGTCGGAACCGCAGCCACGGTCAAAGCTATGAAGCCTGAGACTGTCCACGCAACCGGCGCTGACATCATCCTGGGGAATACCTACCATCTGATGCTGCGGCCGGGGGCAGAGCGGGTCGCGCGGTTGGGCGGGCTGCACAAGTTCATGAATTGGGATCGCCCGATACTGACCGATAGCGGCGGTTATCAGGTGATGAGCCTGTCAGACCTTCGCAAGATCACCGAGGACGGCGTTACCTTTGCCAGCCACCTCGACGGCTCGAAGTATCTGATTACCCCTGAACGCTCGATGGAAATCCAGCGGCTGCTTGGCTCAGACATTGTCATGGTGTTCGACGAATGCCCGCGCGCCGATGCAGACCGCGATGTGATCGCCGCCTCAATGCGGATGAGCATGCGCTGGGCCAGCCGCAGTCGGGCCGGGTTCGACAGCGGCGATGAGCATAGCGAGGGTGCGGCGCTGTTCGGGATTCAGCAGGGCGCGCTGCATCAGGATTTGCGCCGGGAGAGCGCGGACGCATTGAAGGACATCGGCTTCGATGGCTATGCAATCGGCGGACTTGCGGTGGGTGAGGGGCAGGAGGCGATGTTCGGCGTTCTCGATTACGCCCCCGGCCAATTACCCACGGATCGTCCGCGCTATCTGATGGGCGTGGGCAAGCCGGATGATCTGGTCGGAGCGGTGGAGCGCGGGATCGACATGTTCGATTGCGTGCTGCCCAGCCGCTCAGGCCGCAACGGCCAAGCCTTTACTTGGGCTGGTGCTGTAAACATCCGCAACGCCAAACATGCTGAAGACACCGCGCCCTTGGACGACAGCTGTCCCTGCGACGGTTGCACCAAATACAGCCGCGCCTATCTCCACCATCTGACCAAGTCTGGCGAAATACTGGGTGCGATGCTGCTGACCGAGCATAACCTCACGTTTTACCAGCAGCTGATGCAGGCGATGCGCGACGCGATCGGTGCGGGTCGGTTTGCGGAGTTTGCGAGTGTGTTCCGGCGGGGGTATCTGGCATCGGGTTGATATTCAAAACCCCACAAATACCGCCGCTTCGTCAACTGATTTTCGTTCCGAAACCACTGCATTCGCCGGGAACTCCTCCTCCGGCCAGCCCAGCGCAATACTCTTCATGATAACCTGATCGTCGGGGATGCCTGCGTGTTCGCGGACGACCGGGCTTTGCATGATGCCCTGGCTGTTGATCACACAGCCCAGCCCGCGCGACCAGGCCGCATTGACCAAAGCTGTGGCAACCGCGCCACAATCGAACGGGGTGTCGTCGCTTTCACTTAGCACCCGGTCGTAGGTGATGATCACGCAAACCGGCGCGTCAAACTGGCGGAAGCCGCGCAGAACCCAGTCCTGCCGGGCCGGAGCATCATCTCGGGCGATGCCCATGGCGCTGAACAACTGCTTGGCAACACCGATCTGGCGCTCGCGATGCTGGCCGGCAAAGGGCACACCTTTACGAAATTCGCGGCTGTCTGGCTCGCCGGCCAGAATGCGTTCAGTATTGCCCTGGCGGATCCTGCTCAGCGGCTCGCCAGTGATAACATAGAAGCTCCAGGGCTGGGTGTTCATCGATGAAGGCGCGCGTATGGCGAGGTTGAGGATCTCTTCGATCAGTTCGCGCGATACCGGATCGGGCTTGTACCCGCGAATGCTGCGGCGGCCGAGTATGACGTCGTCGAATTCCATCTGGATCCCCGATTGCTGGTTTGCGTTCAATTCGGTAGCGGATTGTGCGGCGGTGGGAAGCCCCTCTTGCATGAAGACGCAAACGAAAAGGGCGGCCTCGCAGGGCCGCCCTTTTGTATTCCGAAACTCGTAGACCGGATTAGCGCGAGTAGAACTCGACAACCAGGTTTGGCTCCATCTTCACCGGATAGGGCACTTCATCCAGCGTCGGGACGCGCACGAAAGTGATTTTGTCGGTGCCGTCGGGCGAGACGTAATCAGGAATTTCGCGTTCGGCCAGGCCCTGTGCTTCGATGATCAGCGCCATTTCCTTGGCCTTCTTGCCAAGGCTGACGATGTCGCCGGGGCGGATGCGGCGGCTGGCGATGTTGCAGGTCACGCCGTTCACGCGAATATGGCAATGCGACACAATCTGGCGGGCCGAGAAGATAGTCGGTGCAAACTTGGCGCGGTAAACGACCATATCGAGGCGCTGCTCGAGCAGGCCGATCAAATTCTGGCCGGTATCGCCCTTGAGCCGAGCGGCTTCTGCATAGGTGCGCTTGAACTGCTTTTCGGTGACATCGCCGTAATAGCCGCGCAGCTTCTGCTTGGCGCGGAGCTGGGTTCCAAAATCGGAGACCTTGCTCTTGCGGCGCTGGCCGTGCTGGCCCGGACCATAGGCGCGGCGGTTAACCGCGCTCTTGGGGCGGCCCCAGATATTCTCGCCCATGCGGCGATCAAGTTTATACTTGGATGCTTTACGCTTCGACATGCGTTCGTCCTTCAATTTGCTGCGCATGAGCCAAGGCCCACGTGCTGGGTAATGCCAGGCTGAAACCGCCCGATCTTCGCTTCCGGAACCGCACCATCCCGCCAAACTACGAGATGCGACCGCTGCTTCACCGGAGTGCAGGGTCAATTGCGAAGGCGCGCCATTGGCGGTGTGGGGCTACAAAGTCAAGCTTTGTCGGGCTTGGCAGGCTTTACTGGGCGGCGCGGTGGCCGAAAGTTCGGATCGCGGGCCATTGCGGTCAGCACACCGCGCAGAGTGCGCACCTCAAGATGGTTCCAGCCCGGCTTGGTCAGGATCGTCCGCAGGGTCCGCTTGGTCGATCCAGCGCGGGCTGGCGGGAGAAAGTAATCACGCGGTTCCAGCAGATCGATGAACTGTGTGATCATGCCTTCCAGCTCGGCCTGCGGGGCAGGGGGAAGGATTTCCTCGATCGTCGGTTGCGTCAGCGCCAGCCCCCGCGACCATTCATAAGCACACAGCATCACTGCTTGAGCGAGGTTAAGCGATGGGAATTCGGGATTGATCGGCACGGTGATAATTGCCCGGGCCAACGCAACATCGTCGGTATCGAGTCCCGACCTCTCTGGCCCGAATACAAAGGCTGAACGACCCGGATCATGATGGACTGCGCGGGCCGCTTCCTCGGGGGTTAACACCGGCTTGGTCACTCCGCGTTTACGCACCGTGGTGGCATAGACATAGGTGCAATCAGCCACAGCATCGGCAAGTGTTTCGAAAACTTCGGCCCGTTCCAGAACCTCATCGGCCCCAGCCGCAGATGGCCCGGCAGAGGGATTGGGCCAGCCATCACGGGGGGCAACAAGCCGCAGTTCGGTCAGCCCGAAATTGAGTATCGCGCGGGCCGCCTTGCCAATGTTCTCGCCCAGTTGCGGGCGGACGAGGACGATGACGGGGTTTTTGTCCCCCATTCCCTGCCGCTTCACACCCACCTCCGTTCGTCCCGAGCGCAGTCGAGGGATGGGGCCGAGCGAAGCCGAGGTTCTTTTCTCGCGCTCCTTTGGCGGGATCGCATAATAGGAAAGGCGCGCCCAGTCGCGCTGGATCAACGCCTCTTTCTTAGCTCTCGACCATGGCTTGATTTTCAGCTTGTTACTGAGTGCTTCTTCTCGGGTATGAAATTCATCAGCCCACACGAGTTCAACGGGCCGCCGATCATGGGTGTAGCCCTGAAATGTTCCTTGGTGATGTTGGGCAACACGTCGTTCCAGATCGTCCGTATGTCCGGTGTAATAGCTACCGTCAGCGCATTTTAAAATGTAGGTCCAGAACGCCATGGCTAAGCCCTACAACGCCTCGGCTTCGCTCGGCAATTGATCCCTCGACTTCGCTCGGGACGAACGGAGGTCGGGAGTGGGGTTGCGTTCAATCCTTTCCGACATCGCTCACCGAACTGGCAAATTCCTCAAAATCGCGGGCTTCGCTGAAATCGCGATAGACCGAGGCGAAGCGGATATAGGCGACGCTATCGAGGCCGCGAAGGCCGTCCATAACCATTTCGCCGATCATCTTGGCCGGCACTTCGCTGTCACCCAGAGTTTCGATCTGACGCTGGATGCCCGAAACCAGTTGATCGAGCCGTTCCTGCGCAATGCCGCGCTTGCGGCAGGCGAGCGCCACCGATTGTTCGATCTTGGCGCGATCAAACGGCTCGCGCTTTTCGCCGCTTTTAATCACCACGATGTCGCGCAACTGAACCCGCTCAAAGGTGGTAAACCGCGCGCCGCAGCTTTCGCATTGGCGGCGGCGGATCGAGGTGTTGTCTTCGGTGGGACGGCTGTCCTTCACCTGGCTGTCATCATGCGCACAGAAAGGGCAGCGCATTTAGGGCTTTAGGCGCTTGTAGAGCATGAAACCCGCACCAGCGATCAGTCCGATAGGCCAGCTCACAATCGGCAAGACTGCTCCAGCAATCGCGCCAACCGCAGCGCCAGTCAGCACCGGCTTGGTCGATGGGTGGTGCATGCCTTCCTTTGCCATGCCGACGATTTCTTCGCGGGCAGCGCCGATAAGGCCATCACTTTGCGGGTCTTGGGGACCATTCATGACTTACATCTCCGGATAGATCGGGAAACCATTGCACAGCTCTTCCACTTGGGCCCGCACCCGCGTTTCGACCTGCGCATCACCTTCCTCGCCATTGTGGGACAGTCCGTCAACAACTTCGGCGATCAATCGCCCGATGGTGGTAAACTCATCAGCGCCAAACCCGCGTGTGGTGCCAGCCGGAGTGCCTAGCCGAATACCTGAGGTGACGAAGGGCGAACGCTTGTCAAACGGCACGCCGTTCTTGTTGCAGGTGAGCCAGGCCCGGTCGAGCGCCTTTTCAGCAGACTTTCCTGTCACATCTTTGGCGGTGAGATCAACCAGCATAAGATGGTTATCGGTGCCGCCAGAAACTATCCGTAACCCGTTGTCTGCAAGCGACGCTGCCAGCGCCCGCGCATTGGTTACCACTTGAGCTGCGTATGTTTTGAATTCGGGCTGCAAAGCCTGACCAAAAGCAACGGCCTTGGCAGCTATCACATGCATCATCGGGCCGCCCTGCATGCCGGGAAACACCGCAGTGTTGAACTTCTTGGCCAGATCCTCGTCATTGGTCAGAATCACGCCTGAGCGGGGCCCACGCAGGCTCTTGTGCGTAGTGGTCGTCACGACATGGGCGTGGGGGAAGGGGCTGGGATGGGCGCCGCCAGCAACCAGGCCTGAGAAATGCGACATATCCACCATCAGCCAGGCGCCAATTTCGTCCGCAATTGCGCGGAAAGCAGCGAAGTCCCAGACCCGTGAATAGGCCGTGCCGCCCGCGATGATCAGCTTGGGTTTATGTTCACGTGCCAGCCGCGCAACTGCATCCATATCAAGCATCTCGTCTTCCGGGCGGACGCCATAAGGGATTGGCTTGAACCACTTGCCGCTCATATTAACAGGTGAGCCGTGGGTAAGGTGTCCGCCCGAATTGAGGTCCAGCCCCATAAAGCTGTCGCCGGGGTTGAGCAGCGCGAGGAACACTGCCTGGTTCATCTGACTGCCCGAATTGGGCTGCACATTGGCAAAGTTACAGCCGAACAATTGCTTCGCGCGCTCGATCGCCAGCGTTTCCACCACATCGGCAAATTCACAACCGCCGTAATAGCGTTTGCCCGGATAGCCTTCAGCGTATTTATTGGTCAGGACTGATCCGGTTGCTTCCAGCACTGCAAGGCTGGCGATATTCTCCGAAGCGATCAGTTCGATCTTGTGCTGCTGACGGCCAAGTTCACCCCGGATCGCGGCGTAAATGGCCGGATCGGCGGATGACAGCGTCTCGGTAAAGAAACCGGAAGAGCGAATCGAAGGCAAGGTCATTCGGAGACTCCGGAAGGGGGATTGCTTAATTTGTCGACGCGGCGGGCATGACGTTCGCCGCCAAATGGGGTGGCGAGGAAGACTTCGATGCAGGCCTTGGCCATTTCCGCACCTACGATCCGGGCACCCAACGCGATGATGTTGGCGTCGTTGTGGTCGCGGGCGAGCTTGGCCGAAAGCGGCTCGGACACCAGCGCACAGCGGGCTTTGGGGTTGCGGTTTACTGCGATCGAAATGCCGATGCCGGTGCCGCAGAGCGCGATTCCGCGTTCGGCTTTGCCAGAGGTGACATGCTCCGCCAGCTTGTAGCCAAAGTCGGGGTAATCGACGGACGCAACGCTGTCTGGGCCAAGATCAGCCACCTCATGGCCGAGTTCAGCCAACCAAGCCGCAAGTTCGCCCTTGAGTGCGAATGCGGCGTGATCGGAAACTATTGCAATACGCATGGACAAAGTGGCCTGAGTATAGGGGAGAATCGCTGGGCATCCCTTAGTCGCGAGCGCCTTGTAATGCCAGCCGCGCTGGATACACTTTCCCTAATTTACCAAGCAAAAGTAGCTAAGCTAATGTCTGGACCAAGCGTTCTGCCCTACTATTGATCCAGAAAACTCCGCATCTTCCGTGATCGGCTTGGGTGCTTGAGCTTGCGCAGCGCCTTGGCTTCGATCTGACGAATACGTTCGCGGGTCACACTGAATTGCTGGCCGACTTCTTCCAGCGTGTGATCGGTGTTCATCCCGATCCCGAACCGCATTCGCAGCACGCGTTCTTCGCGCGGGGTGAGGCTGGCAAGAACCCGGGTGACGGTTTCCTTGAGGTTGGCCTGGATTGCCGCATCGACCGGAATAACCGCGTTCTTATCCTCGATGAAATCGCCCAGATGCGAATCTTCCTCATCACCGATTGGCGTTTCAAGGCTGATCGGCTCCTTGGCGATCTTCATCACCTTGCGGACTTTTTCGAGCGGCATTGAGAGGCGCTCGGCCATTTCTTCTGGCGTAGGTTCGCGGCCCTGTTCGTGGAGGAACTGGCGGCTGGTGCGAACCAGCTTGTTGATCGTCTCGATCATATGGACCGGGATACGGATCGTGCGGGCTTGATCGGCAATGCTTCGCGTGATCGCCTGACGAATCCACCATGTGGCATAGGTGCTGAATTTATAGCCGCGACGATACTCAAACTTATCGACCGCCTTCATCAGGCCGATATTGCCTTCCTGAATAAGATCAAGGAATTGCAGGCCTCTGTTAGTGTACTTTTTAGCTATCGAGATCACCAGACGCAGATTGGCTTCAACCATTTCTTTCTTTGCAATGCGGGCTTCGCGCTCGCCCTTCTGGACCATATTGACGATCCGGCGGAACTCGCCCAGCGACATGCCCGTATTGGCGGCAATATCGGCGATCTCAGCGCGAATCCGTTCAACCGGATCGGCCTCATTCTCAGCAAAGGCGGCCCACTTCTTGTCCCGGCTGGCCATGGTCGCCAGCCAGCCATCATCAAGCTCGCTCCCGATATAGCTGTCGAGAAAGTCTTTCCGCGGCACCTTATGACGTTCAGCAAGGCGCAGCATCTGGCCACCAAGGGTGGTCAGGCGGCGGTTGAATGCATAAAGATTGTCGACCAGATATTCGATCTTGCTGGCGTGGAACTTGACGCTTTCAACCTGTGCAGTCAGCTCCTCGCGCAGCGCATGATATTGCTTTTCCTTGGCCGCCGGAAAATCATTGCCAAGGCCAAGCGCTTCGAGGCGGTTTGCTTGGGTCTTTTCGAATTTCTTGAAGATCTGCGTGATCAGAGCGAATTTTTCGAGCGCTTCAGGCTTCAACTGCGCTTCCATCTGCGCGAGGGACAGGGTATTATCCTCTTCCTCTTCCTCAACCGGGCGGCGCGCGCGACGCTCTACGCCGTCG
Source organism: Novosphingobium sp. (assembly GCA_031374105.1). Taxonomy (GTDB): domain Bacteria; phylum Pseudomonadota; class Alphaproteobacteria; order Sphingomonadales; family Sphingomonadaceae; genus Novosphingobium. Next base: position 3,786 of record JANMNP010000010.1, on the reverse strand, counting down.
TCTTCCTCTTCCTCAGCTTCAGGCTCTTCCTCAACGTCCTCTTCTTCCTTGAACGAAGGACCAGCGGTCTTCTCGCTGATTTCGCCATCGGCCTCCTCGTCATTACCTTCGGCCATTGCCTCGGGCGCAGGCTCTTTGGAAAGCATGGCGTCAAGATCGAGGATCTCACGCAGCTGCATCTCGCCAGCGTTGAGCGCATCGGACCACATGATGATCGCGTGGAAGGTGATTGGACTTTCGCACAGGCCCAGAATCATTGTGTCGCGGCCCGATTCGATCCGCTTGGCAATGGCGATCTCGCCCTCGCGGCTGAGCAGTTCTACCGCGCCCATTTCACGCAGATACATCCGCACCGGATCATCGGTGCGCTCAATGATTTCCTTTTTCTTGACCAGATCGGGGCGATCAGCGGGATTGTCGACCTCGTCGACTTCATCAACCGCCGGTTCCTCTGACTCAGCCGCATCATCGTCGGTTTCGACGATGTTGACGCCCATTTCCGAGATCGCGGACATCACGTCCTCAATCTGCTCGGAAGACATCTGGTCCTGCGGCAGAGCCTCGTTCAGCTCGTCATAGGTGATCACACCCCGACGTTTAGCCCGGGCAATCAGCTTCTTGATCGAGGCTTCGTTCAGGTCAATCAGCGGTGCATCGCCGTTTTCACCCTTGTCGTCGCCAATTAGTTCTTCGTCCATTATTCCGCCATAGGTTTGGGGGCCTCACCAGAAGGATCGGCCGCTCGCGCGATCGCCATTTGGCGCAGCCGCGCATTTAATTCCAGCTTTCTCTTGCGCAACCGGTCAACCTCGGCAAGCGCGCCTTCTCCATCGCTCTCAAATCGGGTCATTGCCGATGCAATTGCCCGGTCCAGCGCCGGTCCTTCAACCAGCACACCAATTGCGGTTCCCAGCGCCTCAGCCGCTTCTGCAGCGTCCACGCCATCCCGCAAGAAGCTATATCGAATATTGCCGTAATCTGCCGGATCAGGGACCGCCAGCTTTCGTGTGGCCAATATGGTGGATAGTGCGCCGCTTTCAAGCTCCGCACCGCTATCTGCTGCATCAATCAGCACGTCAAAGCGCGGATCGGTCAAATTCGCGCGGGCCAGCTGCTCTGAATGTGGGAGAATTTCCGCTGGCCAGCGCAGCAATCCGGCTACCACCGCCGATGCCAGCGCTTCGATTGCCCCGCCGCCAAGCGAGCGGCGCAGCTTTTGCACGCTGGCCGCAGAAGGCCCCTGCGTCGGCGGAGTGCCCCACTTGCCCGGTTTGCCTCGCGGGGCTGGCCGCCATTCTTGTTGTTCGCGCCGAGGGAAGGCGAAATTGGAAAACCGCTCGAGCAATTCACGGCGATAGAGCGCCTTGATATCAGGATCGGTGATCATTTCGACGTGATCCATCAACCGCGCCTTGAGCCCGGCCTTGTCCTCCGGCGTTTCCAACGGCAACGAATCGCGCTCATGCTCCCACAGCGTATCAAGCAGGCTTTGCGCCTTGCCCAGCAGCGCCTCCATTGCAGCAGCGCCATCGCGTTTCAGCACATCGTCGGGATCCATTCCGGCAGGCAGCCGCACGATTCGCAAGCTATGCGCCGGACGAAGCAGGGGGAGCACGCGGGTGACAGCCCGCATCGCCGCGCGCTGGCCAGCCGCATCGCCATCGAAACACAGGATCGGGGTTTCCACCAGCCGCCACAGCATCTCGATCTGCCGCTCGGTCAGCGCGGTGCCCAGCGGCGCAACAGCATCGCCGATGCCAGCCGCTGCCAGCGCAATCACATCCATATAGCCTTCGACCACGATCAGCCGCCCTGACTGGCGTGAGATCGGCCCGGCGCGGTGAAGATTGTAAAGCGTTCGGCCCTTGTCAAACAGGGGTGTATCTGGGGAATTCAGATACTTCGGTGCATCTGTTTTGGCCGCGTCGAGGATCCGCCCGCCGAACGCTATCACCCGCCCGCGCGCATCCTCGATCGGCAACATCAGCCGCCCGCGGAACCTGTCATACGGTTCCTTGTCATCAACCACGATCCGCAGGCCCGCTTCGACCAGTTGCTCCTTCTCGAACAAAATCAGCGCCTGCGCCAACGCCTGTCTGCCATCGGGGGCGAAGCCAAAGCCAAACCGGGCCACTGTGTGAGCATCAAACCCGCGAGTGGCCAGGTAAGCGCGGGCCTTGGCTCCCTCGGGCGCGGCGAGCATTTCGGCGAACCATTTCTGCGCCGCTGTCATGACGTCGTGCAGGGAATTACGCTGTTCCGCCGCCTGCGCGCTGCGCGGATCGGCGGCGGGGACTTCAAGGCCCGCCTCGGAGGCCAGTTCCTTGACCGCATCCATGAAGGCCATTCCGCGCTGATCGGTCATCCAGCGAATCGCATCGCCATGCGCGCCGCAGCCGAAGCAGTGGTAAAAGCCCTTCAGATCATTGACCGTGAAGCTGGGCGATTTCTCGTTGTGGAACGGGCAGCAGGCCTTGAATTCATGCCCCGCCTTGGTCAGCCGCGTTGTCCGCCCGATGACGCTGGACAGCGTGATCCGGGCGCGCAATTCGTCCAGCCATTGGGGGGAAAGGCTCATTTCAGCCCAAAGCCGCCTTCACCAGCCCGCTGGCCTTGCTCATATCCAGCTGACTGCCGTGGCGCGCCTTCAACTCGGCCATGACTTTGCCCATATCCTTGACTGTGGAAGCGCCAAGCTCTGCCTTGATCGCTTCTATCGCGGCACTGGTTTCAGCCTCGCTCATCTGCGCGGGCATGAAGCTTTCGATCACCCCCAGCTCGGCCTTCTCCGCATCGGCAAGCTCCTGACGATTGCCTTGCTCATACAAGGCAATCGATTCGCGGCGCTGCTTGCCCATCTTTTGCAGCACTTCGACCACCAGCGTGTCATCATCTGGCATAACCGACGAAGTGCGTAGTTCTATGTCGCGATCCTTGAGCTTGGCAAGTATCAGGCGGACGGCATTCAGGCGCGGCTTGTCACCGGCTTTCATCGCCGCAATTTGCGCGGACTTGATCTCATCGCGGAGCATTTTACGATTCCTGTGGATTGCGGCCCTGTGGCAGCGGAAAGACTCTCACCTAACCGATAACTAGGTTGACGGGTAGGGGGCAGGGGTCTAGCCGCCATCTCTTAGCAACATCGCCAGAATCCCTGCTTACGGAGCGCCTCTATCATGGCCGACCCCGCATCCTCGCGCGCACCCCAGCCACAGGGCGCGACGGGCGTTCTGGTGCTCGCCGATGGCTCGGTGGCGTGGGGTAAGGGCTTTGGCGCATCCGGCAGCGCGGTGGGTGAGGTCTGCTTCAACACCGCGATGACTGGCTATCAAGAGGTGATGACCGATCCCTCCTATGCCGCACAAATCGTCACCTTCACCTTCCCGCATATCGGCAATGTCGGCACCAATGACGAGGATCTGGAAGCCCATGTCGATGGCGCGGTGGGCTGCGTGGTGCGGGAAGACGTTACGCTCTCGTCCAATTTCCGCGCGCAGGGTGAATTTGACGAGTGGCTGGCGCGCAAGGGCAAGATCGGCCTTTCGGGGATCGATACCCGCGCGCTGACCCGCCGTATCCGCCTGTCAGGCGCGCCCAATGCGGTGATCGCCAACTCGCCAGAGGGCAAGTTCGATATCCCCGCCTTGATCAAGCGCGCCGCCGACTGGCCGGGGCTGGAAGGCATGGACCTCGCCCGTGTGGTAACGCGCGCCGAGGTGGAGAACTGGGAAGGGGGCATCTGGTCGCTCGGCCGGGGCTATGCCCGCTCACCGCGTGGCGTTCCTG
>JANMNP010000094.1:0-73410 GCA_031374105.1 Novosphingobium sp. | reverse complement strand
GCGGAATGGCCACGCGCAGCGTCTTGCCCGAGATCGCGAAGCGCGCCTTGGCATCGAGAAGCGGCGCGACGCCGGCCCGCCAGCGCGCGAAATCACCGCCTGCCTTGCCTTCCAGCACCGCGTCCTGCGGCACGCAGATCTGGTCGGTGCAGGCGAGATATTCGACAGAACCGCGCACCGCCTGCCCGCCGAAGCTCTTGACGCTCGGGCCCGGAGTCACCGGCACGAGCACGGTGTAGGGGCCTTCGTAGATGTGGTTCATCAGCCCGCTGATCAGCAGGCGCCTCGGCACCGGATAGCGCGCCTCACCCACTTCCCAGTCGGGCGGCAGGTCTAGCTGCAAGCGCATCCCCTGCCCCGCATCGCCGGGGTTCGACCAGTAGCCGTGCCACTCTGGCGCGCTGGGCATGAAGCGCAGCGCGAGCAGCCACTCCTTGCCCTCGGCAGGCTGGCCTTCGGCGTAAAGCTCGACGGCGATGTTCTTATCGCCGAACTGCGCCTTGCGCGGGCCAGCGTCCTGCGCAGCCACAGGCATCGCCAGCAGCAGCATTGCGGCAAGCGCAATGACCCATGCAGCGAATTGTCGGTAGGCTTGCGGGAAGAATCTTGCGTGCAGCACGGGCTACCCTCTAGGCATGACAGCCATACTTCGCAATCGGAGCGGCCAAGGTGACAGCGACTTCAGACAATACGCACGGGGCCCGCGATCTGGTGATCCTGGGCGGCGGGCTCGTCGGCATGACGCTGGCGCTGGCGGCGGCAAAACGGGGAATTACCAGCCATGTGGTTGACAAGGCCGATCCGGCGGAACTGACTGCCGAAGGGATGGATGGCCGTGCTTCGGCGATTTCTACCGCCAGCTGGAACCTTTTCACCAATATCGGTCTGGCAGAGCGACTGGAGCCGCTCGGCTGCCCGATCGATGCGATTGCCGTGACCGACGCGATGCGACCCGGCCGGATCGATTTCAAGCCAGAGCCGCATGAAGGATCGCTTGGCAGGATGTTTGCCAATCGCGATATCCGCCTCGCGCTTTTTGAAGCCGCTGCGGCGGAGCCCGCAATTGTCTGGCACAGCCGTGCGGAAGTGATTGCGCGGGATCGCGGCCCGCATGGGGTGAAAGCGACACTGGCCAGCGGAGAAGTGCTTGAAGCCAGTCTGCTGGTCGGCGCAGAGGGCCGCCAGTCACCCACCCGAAAGGACGCTGGATTATCAGTTGCCAGCTGGGACTATCATCACCTGGCTATCGTTGCAGGGCTGTTTCACGAGAAGTCGCACGCCAATGTTGCCTGGGAGATCTTCTATCCGGCGGGCCCATTCGCGCTGTTGCCGCTGCTCGATACTGCCAATGGGCGGCACCGCAGCGCGCTGGTCTGGACTGTTGCAGAGCGGGATGGAAAGGGCGTGATGGCGCTATCCGACAAGGCTTTCATCGCCGAAGCACACAAGCGGATGGGCGATATCTTCGGCCAGCTTGAACTTGCCGCGCCGCGAATTTCTTATCCGCTGGGTTTTCATCATGCTGGGCGGATTGTCGAGGACCGGCTGGCGCTGGTTGGCGATGCGGCGCATGGAATTCATCCGATCGCTGGCCAAGGGCTCAATCTGGGCCTGCGCGATGTCGGCGCACTGGTCGAGGTGATAGCCGAAGGGATGCGGCTGGGACTGGAGCCGGGTGATGCGCAAGTCCTCGCCCGTTATGAGCGCTGGCGCAGCCTCGATATTTTCTCTGTGGCAGCGATGACAGACGGCATTACCCGCCTGTTCGGAATTCCCGGCCGTCTGCCCAGCGCAATTCGCCGTCTGGGCATGGGCGCAGTGCAAAGAATGCCGAGTTTGAAGCGCTTCTTCATGGATGAAGCGCGCGGCGTTTCAGGGAATATGCCTGCGCTGCTGAAAAGCTAAAAGGTTGTTTGTGCCGCGTCTGGCTCAGGCATTGCTGGCCCGGCCAGCGGACTGGGCTGCTCAACCCTCTGTCCAGCGGAATCCTTCAAATTGCGCGGCTCAAGGATGGCTGTGGTCTCGATCAGATCAAGCGCGCGGGCTGCGCTGGCAAGGCGGCGCGCGTCAGCGATCCAGCCGGATGCCGATCCAGCGCCGGGCAGGCTCTCTACTTCGGCCAATGCTTTTTCCACCTGTCCGGTGCGGAGCAACAGTTTGGATTTCTCCAGACGTTCAGCAGGCTGTGCGATCTGCGCATTATCACTTCGGATTACGAACAGGTCTGAAACTTCTTGCTTGAGCCAGCCCCAGCCACTGTCCTGTACAGGCTTGTTGATCAGCTTTGCGTCCAGCGCGTCCAGCCCACTGACCAGCTGATCAATCGTCACCGGTTGCTTAGCCGCCGCGATCACCAATTCCACCGCATTGGGCTGAGCATCGGCAAAGCGCAGCTTGAGCTGTTCTTCCAGATAGCCGAGCGGCGCACCGCGCTCAATCGCGCGTCGGGCAGCAAAGGCTATCAATAGGCCTTCGGCTCGCGCAGCGTTGCCAGAAGCGGCTTCTGCTTGCAGATCAAGGCGGGTCAGGCGCTGTTCGAGTGCAGCCAGGCGCTGGTCAAATCCAGTAGCAGCAGCCTGGGCCGCTGGCGGCAGGATGGCCAGCGGAGGCGCAGTTGTGGGCAGCGGGGCTGCAATGGGCTGGCTGGCAATTGTTTGAGGCTTTGAAGCCAGCAATTCGGGATCGAACCGCAGCTTGCCATCATAGGCCAGCCACCCGACCAAACCAGCGCCAACCGCCAGCACCAGCAGGACAATTCCAAAGATCGAGCGCCCCTTGCCGCGCCGGCTTGGCTGGGAAGGAATGCGATTGAACAGCTCGTCGGGCATGCGCAGAATAAGTCCGATATGGCGTCAGGAAGCGGCGGTTTGGCACAATCGGCGGGCCAAGGCCAGCAAGGCGTGATCGCTGGGCTCATCCGCGCAGGCAGAATGGCGCCAGCCAGAGCCGGTTACTTCGGCAACTCTGGGGCCAATCATGGCTAGTGAAAGCTGGCTGCGATCAATCTCAAGCCGCTGACATTCCAGCGCGAAATGCCGGGCTGCAACCGCAGAGTGGAGCATGATGACAGCGGGTGTGGCAAGCAATTCGGCCAGCACCAAGGGCATTGGCAGAGGCTGGCTGGCATAGACAATACGCTGGGTCAGGGTGATGCCATGCGGCGGCTCAAGCGCGATATGATCTTCTCCGGCGAGGCGGAGGAGGCGCGGGTGGACTGCCTTGTCCAGCACAGCTTGCAACCCGCCGCTGCCGGTCATTGACAGGATGAATCCTGCGGCTCTGGCAGCTGCAGCGGTTGCTTCACCCACCACATAGGCGGGCTTTCGGGCATATTGCGCCAAGTCTTTGCCGCCGTGACGCAGGGCGTTGGCGCTGCCCAGCAGCAATGCATCGAAGCTGCCTGGGGCAGGGGCTTCCCAGCTTCTGGGCACAATCTTGAACAGCGGAAACCCGAATGATTTCAGCCCCATTTCGCGCGCAGTGCTAAGAGTTGCGCTGCACCCCGGTTCGGGCCGGATCACTACCAGCGGTATCATGCAGGCCCAGAGAAATGCGATGTAATGGCGGGGCTAGACAGGGTGAGAAGTTGCGCGGCGAGGCGGCCCGGACCAGCAATGTCGCTGATGGCAAAGCGGCCCTGTGCATCCACCCGCTCAGACCCATCGGGGCTGAACAGCGCGGCTTGCATCACCATTTCATCGCCATCGCGAAGGGTCAGCACCGCAATCGGACTGTGACAGTTCCCGCCCAGCGCGGCGAGCAGCGCGCGTTCGGCCATGACGGCAGTTCGGCTGGGGGCATGATCGATCGCGGCAAGGAATTCACAGGTAGCAAAATCATCGGCCCGGCATTCGACCGCGATTGCGCCCTGGCCGGGTGCCGGCAGCCATTCATCGGCGGCAAGCGGATGGCCGGTGCCATTCTCTCCCAGCCGGTTGAGCCCGGCGGCTGCCAGAAGCGTTGCGTCTGCATCCCCCGCTGCCAGCTTGGCGAGGCGGGTCGCTACATTGCCGCGGAAGGGCACGATTGTGCAGTCCGGGCGGGCATGGAGCAATTGTGCAGCGCGCCGCGGCGCGCTGGTGCCGATCCGTGCGCCTTGGGGCAGCGCAAAGATTGAGGCTGCGCCGACCAGCACATCGCGGACATCCTCACGCGGGGGGATCGCTGCGATGGTGATGCCTGCGGGGCGGATCGTCTCGACATCCTTGGCCGAATGGACCGCAAAGTCGATTTCACCCGCCAGCAGCGCCGCATCGAGCTCCTTGGTCCATAGCGCCTTGCCGCCGATCTCGGCCAGCGGTCGATCCTGAATCCTATCGCCACTGGCGGTGACCGGGGCCAGCGTGATGTCGGCCTCGTTCCAGCCATGCGCTGCGATCAGCCGCGCCCGGCATTCCTCGGCCTGGGCCATGGCGAGGGGCGAGCGGCGAGTGCCAAGGCGCATGGGTTTGGGCAGAACAAAGGGCATCTCAGCTTGTGCTACAGCGCAATGTCGTTCAGGGAAACCCGCAGATGGGGATAGTTCTAGGCATTGAATCCTCCTGCGACGAAACTGCGGCAGCGCTGGTCACCAGCGAGCGTGTGATTCTTGCCCAGCGGATAGCCTCGCAGGATGATGCGCATCGTCCCTATGGCGGTGTGGTTCCCGAGATTGCCGCCCGCGCTCATGTCGAGCGGCTGACCCCATTGATCGAGGCGACGCTGGCTGATGCCGGGATGACTTTGGCCGATGTCGATGCCATCGCCGCGACTGCCGGGCCGGGCCTGATTGGTGGCGTAATGGTGGGCCTGGTAACCGCCAAGGCGCTGGCGATGGCGAGCGGCAAGCCGCTGATCGCGATCAACCATCTGGAAGGCCATGCGCTTTCGCCGCGCCTGGCCGATAGCAGCCTGGCCTTTCCCTATCTGCTGCTGCTGGTCTCGGGCGGCCATTGCCAGCTGCTGCTGGTTGAGGGTGTAGGCCAATATCGCCGCCTCGCCACCACCATCGACGATGCGCTGGGCGAGGCGTTTGACAAGACCGCCAAGATCCTTGGTCTTGGCTATCCCGGCGGTCCTGCAGTAGAGGCGCTGGCGGCAACAGGAAGTCCCCGCGCTGTCCAGCTGCCGCGTCCTTTGCTGGGCAGCGCTGAGCCGCATTTCTCATTCGCTGGCCTCAAGAGCGCCGTGATGCGGGCCAAGCAGGCAAAACTTCACATCGACGCCGATATTGCCGCCGCGTTTCAGCAGGCGGCGATTGATTGTATCCTTGATCGGACTCGCCGGGCATTCAAGCAGGCAGGGGCGGTCACTGCGCTGGCTGTCGCTGGCGGAGTCGCTGCCAATCGCGCGATCCGCGCTGCGCTGGAAGCGCTGGCGGCCGAACATGCGCTGGATCTCGTCGCCCCGCCGCTGACACTATGCACCGACAATGCAGCGATGATCGCCTGGGCTGGGATCGAGCGGCTCGGCCAGATTGATAGCCTCGACTTTTCGCCGCGCCCGCGCTGGCCGCTAGATCCTGCGGCAGAAATTGTTCGCGGCGCGGGGGTCAAGGCGTGACTGGGACAATCGGAATCATTGGCGCCGGTGCTTGGGGCACCGCGTTGGCGCAGGTGCTGGCCAGCGAGGGACGCGAGGTGCTGCTTTGGGCGCGTGAGGCGGAGTTGGCGCTGGAAATCAACCGCGGTCGCCGCAATAGCCTGTTTTTGCCTAGTGCTGAATTGGCTCATAGCATTACTGCAACAAACCATATTGGTGATTTTCATGGGCTACCGACGCTCCTGGTAGTTGCACCGGCGCAGCATCTGGCCAGTGTGCTAGCTAATTTGCCCGCCGCAAGCTCTGGTTCCCCGCGCGATCTGATCCTTTGCGCCAAAGGGATCGAGGCTGGCACAGGGCGGCTGATGGCCGATGTTGCCGCGCAGGCCGCGCCAGATGCGGCGATTGCTGTGCTGTCCGGACCAACCTTCGCGCATGAGGTTGCGGCAGGTTTGCCGACCGCAGTGACACTGGCTTGCTCTGGCGGGGAGGCCCAGTGGCAGCGGCTCTCCCCGGTGATTTCGCGGCCGACACTGCGCCCCTATTACTCCGACGACGTGACCGGGGCAGAGATCGGCGGGGCGGTCAAAAACGTTCTCGCAATTGCCTGCGGCGTGGTCGAAGGATTGAGGCTTGGACAGAACGCTCGCGCTGCCCTGATCGCGCGGGGCTATGCGGAAATGCTGCGGTTTGGACTTGCGCGCGGCGCACGGGCTGAAACGCTTTCTGGCCTGTGCGGATTGGGTGACCTGGTGTTGACTTGTTCTTCTACCTCCAGCCGCAATTTCTCACTGGGCAAGGCGCTTGGCGAGGGGATGAGCGCCGCCGAAGTATTATCGGGCAAGAACAGCGTGGCCGAAGGCGCGGCAACCGCGCCGATTCTTGCCGATCTGGCCCGGCGTGACGCGATAGCGATGCCGATTGTCGATGGAGTGTGCCGGCTGCTAGCGGGCGAAGCTTCCGCGCGGACAGTGGTTTCGCAGCTTCTCGCACGTTCCCTGAAAGCCGAATTGGGGTTAAGCCAATGAGCGGGGCAGGACATTGAGCGAGACTGGCCAACAGGACATTGCCGCACTTGCCAAGGGTGGGCGGACCAATTTCCTTGGCTTTTTGCTGCGGCTTGCGGCGCGGATGCCATTCCTGTTTATCGCGGGACGGCTGTATAGCGCCGAGGGCGCGGATGCACTGGGGCGGTTCGCCTCGGCAATGGTGGCAATTGAACTGGCCGGGCAGCTGTGTACGTTGGGTCAGAAGCGCGGCATTGCTTTGCGGTTATCACAAGAGGATGCGCCGCCTGCAAATATCATCGCCGATGGCATGGTGATGAGCCTGGCGATTGCCTGTGTGGTGGCAGGCTTGCTGTATCTGTTCCCCGCCCCGATTTTTCCGAGCGGCCAGTATACGGAATTTGATCGCTTGCTGCCGCTGGCGATCTTCCCAGCGACGGTGACCGATATCGCGCTGGCTGCGCTGGCCTATCGCTATGATGTGGCCACGACAGTGCGATCACGTTCGGTGGTGGAGCCTTGGGCGCTGTCGATCACTGCGGGGGCGATGTTCTTTATCCTGCCGGAAAGCGGGCTTGCAATTGCGTTTATTGTTTCGATCTTCGCTGCGGCAATAGTCGCGTTGATCCCCCTGTGGCGCAGCTATGGAATGCCGCAGCAATGGCGTCCGCACCCCGTTCGAATTGGCAGGCTGGCACTTTCCAGCCTGCCACTGGCCGCCGCCGATGTGGTGGAATGGGGCACGCGCAAGCTTGATATCGCAATTCTTGGCCTGTTTGCGTCCCCAGCAGCGGTCGGGGTTTATTGGGCGGCGCAGCAGATCGCCAGCCTGCCGCAAAAGCTCAAGACTAGTTTTGAGCCGATCCTTGGCCCGGTGATTACCCGCAATCTCAAAGAGGGAAATCTTCGCGCGATTGCCCAACAGGTTTGCCAGGTAGGCTTCTGGATCATCGCGGCACAGGCCGGGATCGCTCTGGCGCTGGGCATTCCGGGTGAGGCGGTGATGGGTCTGGTTGGACCGAATTTTGTCGGCGGCACCGGCGCATTGGCATTCCTGCTAGCCGCCGAGGTTGTGGCCGCCACTGCGGTGGTGAGCGAGGCTGCGCTGATTTACGTCAAGCGGATCGAAAATCTATACGTTTCGCTTGGCACTATCGCGCTGCAAGCGGTGCTGACCGTGGCTGGGATCATGCTGGTTGATGAGCTTGGGCTGGGCCAGCTTTACCGCGCGGCAGTGGCGGCGATGGCTCTGATGATTGCGCTGGGCATGGCATCTATCATCAAGGCGCGGATGCTAGGACGGTTCCTTGACGCGCCGGTCAACGCCTGGCGCTGGCCGCTGGTCTGGGCGGCGGCGCCTGCCGTGGTGGTGGGCTGGGCGGTGACCAGCTTCCTGCCGCAATGGGCAGAGCTGGCGATCGGCATTCCGGCAATCCTGGGCGTTTATGGCTGGGTTATATGGGCTAAGGGCTTTGGCCCTGAAGACCGCGTGTTGTTCCGGAAGAACGTCGGGGCCTGATCTCCCCTCCCGCTTGCGGGAGGGGCCGGGGGTGGGTCAGTCGCATCTGGCGCTGCGTCAGGCCTATTAGGACCCACCCCAAACCCCTCCCGCAAGCGGGAGGGACTAACACTTCACCGCATGCAGAGAACGTTCAGTCGCCGTTCAGTGGGCGGGTAGCCATTTGGCAATCGGGAACCACAGCTGAAAGGGACTGCCATGCGCCACGGATCAATGGGCTATCGCGCGATTACCGCTACATGCCTGATGGCACTTGTGGCGGGTTGTGCAACCAACCGCGCTGGCGTTGATGGCGCTGCTGACGAAGTTGTCGTGACGGGCTCTAGGATCAACGAGCAGGAAGCGCGCGATCGATCGCTGCCAGCTCCTCCGCCTCCTCCGCTTGTTTCGCCGCCAGCGCAGATCAAAATGCAACAGGCACCGCAATCGTCGGCAAATGCAGCCATGTCGGCGCGAATGACATCACCCAGCATGGGATATGTCCGCCCGGTGATCGTCCCAACCGATCCGGGCAGCGAACGCTATGATGGCAAGGACGTCAGCCCGGTCCATCAGGTGCGGACAGAGCCAGTTTCCACCTTCTCGGTAGATGTCGATACCGGGGCTTACGCGAATATGCGGCGGTTCGTTTCGGCGGGATCTCTCCCCCCCAAAGAAGCGATGCGGACCGAGGAACTGATCAATTATTTCCGCTATGATTATGAGCGTCCGGGGCGGCAGGAGGCACCTTTCACCGTATCAACCGACGTGATGATTACTCCTTGGAACCCGGCCACCCGGCTGATGCGGATTGGCCTGCGCGGCTATGATCTGCCGCGCGCCGCGCGTCCGCCTGCCAATCTGGTGTTTCTGATCGATGTTTCAGGTTCGATGGGATCGCCCGACAAGCTGCCGCTGGTCAAAACCGCGCTGGCCGGGCTGGCTGGGGAACTTAGCGCGCGAGACAAGGTTTCGATCGTGGTTTACGCCGGGGCCGCAGGGCTGGTGCTTGAGCCGACCAATGACGAGCGCAAGATCCGCGCCGCGCTGGATCAGCTGTCAGCCGGGGGTTCAACGGCTGGCGGGGCTGGCTTGCAGCTGGCTTACCGGATCGCGCGCGACAATATGATCGATGGCGGGGTCAACCGGATACTCCTCGCCACCGATGGTGATTTCAACGTCGGTGTCAGCGATACCAAGGCGCTGCTGGCGATGGTCGAACGCGAACGTGACAGCGGGATTACGCTGACCACGCTGGGTTTTGGCGAGGGCAATTATAATGAGGCGATGATGGAGCAGGTCGCCGATCACGGCAACGGCAACTACGCCTATATCGACAGCGCGCTGGAAGCCAAAAAGGTTCTGGGCGAGCAGATGAGCTCCACCCTGTTCACCATCGCCAAGGACGTGAAGATCCAGGTGGAGTTCAACCCCGCACAGGTCAGCCAATACCGCCTGCTAGGCTATGAAAACCGCGCGCTGCGGGAAGAGGATTTCAACAACGACAAGGTTGATGCCGGCGATATCGGCGCGGGTCATCAGGTGACTGCGATCTATGAGATTGTCCCGACTGGCTCGAAAGGCTGGAACGATCCAAGGCGTTATGAGGAATCGAGCCCAGGCCCCGCAGCAGGTCGCGGCGGCGAACTGGCCTTCGTCAAATTGCGCTACAAGCTGCCCAACGGGGCCACGTCCAGGCTGATCGAACAGCCCATACCAGTCAGCCTGATGTATCGCCGTATTGCGCCCAGCCCCGATTTCAACTTCGCGGTGGCGGTGGCAGCATTCGGACAAAAACTGCGCGGCGATCCGCTGATGAACGGTTTCAAGAACGACCAGATCGTCGCTCTGGCAGGGCGGCAGAATGATTTCTGGCGGCAGGAATTTATCCGGTTGGTCGGAGTGGCGGGGTCAATAGAGGCAAACTGACAATGGGGCGTTGAGCCTTCAGCCAAGCCCGGCTATCGCGGGTAGGTGAGACCCTATTCAATCATCCTTGCGCTTTTAGGCGCGCTGGTCACTGCGGTGCTGGCGATGGCCAGCACGGTGGCGCAGGGGCCGATGCTGATCGCGGGACTGGAGAAGGCCTCGCAAAAGGCGCTGGCAGGTACCGGTATTCGCGCGGTCTATGTTGACCGTTATGGCTGGCTGACCCGTCATCCGATGCTGTTCGGCGGTTCAGCGCTCAGCGATACCGTCCGCGCCCGCGCCGCTGGTGCAATAGCTGCGCTTCCCGGTGTGGGTGGGGTGCGCTGGCAAGTGATCCGCGCCCGCACCGCATTGGCAAGCGAGGCGGGCGTGCCAGCCTCGTTCCATTGCCAGCAAGACGTTGAGGGCATCCTCAAGGCCCGGACGATCCGCTTTGCCGAGGCTAGCGCGGCACTCGATCCAACCAGCGGCGAAGTTCTGGACGAGGTCGCCGCCGCACTCTCCCCCTGCGTAGGCAGCATCATCGCTGTGACTGGCCACACTGATGCGGGCGGCGATCCGCAGGGCAATCTGGCGCTGTCGCTCGCCCGCGCCGAAGCCGTGCGAGCCGCACTGGTCGGGCGCGGCATTCCGGCCGATGGTCTGCGCGCGCAGGGCCTGGGAGCTGAACGCCCGGTGGAAGGACTTGAACCAGCTGACGCCGCCAATCGCCGGATCGAATTCTCGGTCATCACCTCGGTTCCGCTGCAACCGACGCCAGTCGACACGCCGGGCCCGGGTTAGGGAAGGGACGAGTATGCCGTTATGGCTTGAAATTTCGGCGCTGATGCTGCTGACTTACGCGGCAGGTTTTGCAATCGGCTGGGTAATCTGGGGCCGCAATCCAGGAGGACACAGGACATGATAGAGGTGATTCAGGCAAACTGGCTGGCCTTTGCGCTAGCGCTGATCATTGGCCTGCTGGTTGCGTGGTGGCTGTTCGGCCGCGCCTCCACTGCGCCAAAGCGTGATTACAAACCCGATGTGCTGGACGAAGGCGCCGCGCCTGCGATGCGCAATCAGGCGCTGATTGATGCGGCCCCCGCAGCGCCGATCATCACCCCGGCGCCAATGTCGGTGGGTATGGCTGGGGTTGGTGAATTGATTGCGGTGGGCGCGCAGGATGTGGTGGAGGAGGCTTCTGTCGCTGCCCCCGGCTCATCCGATGACCTCGCCCTGATCAAAGGCGTCGGCCCAAAGCTGGTCGCATTGCTCGGTTCGCTGGGCGTGACCAGCTTCGCCCAGATCGCGGCGTGGACTGCGGCGGATATTGCTGAGGTGGATGCCAAGCTTGGAACATTCGCGGGCCGGATCGAACGGGATAGCTGGGTGGAACAATGCCAATTCCTCGCCGCCGGAGATACGGTGGGGTTTGAGGGCAAGTTCGGGAAGCTGTAATCAGGCAGCGCGCGGGATAATCCGGTCAAGTTCACCATTCAGCGCGCGCTTGGCTTCGAGTAGCTCGTACTGATCCTGTAACCGCAGGAAGAAGCCTTCAGACATTCCGAAATACCGGCCAAGCCGCAGGTCTAGTTCCGCGTCAATCGGACGCGCACCATCCACCACCGCAGCAATCCGCTCCGGCGTAATGCCAATCTTCTCTGCCAGTTGCGCAACAGAAAGCGCTTCAGGTTGGAGGAATTCGGCAACCAGCACCTGCCCGGCATGCTCGTTCTCAAGCCAGTCCGGATTAGTGGTAGTCTGTGATCTCGACGTCATATGCGTCTCCGTTCTTCCAGACGAAGCATATACGCCATTGCATATTAATGGAAATGGAATGCTGCCCGCTGCGATCCCATTTTAATTCGTGAAGCCGGTTACTCGATGGATTCTTGAGGTCGTTGAAGGCAACGGCAGCATCGAGCATCCGCAATTTGCGGCGCGCGGTCTTGTCGATTTCAGCAGGAAATCTGAGGCTTCGCAAGCCGTTCCAGATGCGTTCGGTTTCGGGATTGGCGAAGGAGTGGATCATTTTCTGAATTCGTCAAGCCGGTGCCACTCTACTTCGCCGGGGCGAAGACCGTACCAGAAGCGCCAGCCATTCACTTTTGTGCCTGAAATTGATCCAGCGGCATCTGACGGACTTTGCCTCGTGATTCCGTCCTCACCGACCCAGACTTCGTTTCTAATTTCGGCGCGAAAAGTCTTGCCTTTGTAGGTCGCGCGAAACTGGGTGCCGTTTGGAAAAAAGACGTTACCGATCCAAGCGCCGTCCTTTGCGTCATGCCTGCCGCGCAAGAGATTTCCCATAAAATTCCCAGTGCCCACGAGGCGATCACCGCCCTTCAGGTTTTCGTTCTCAGCAAGTTTCAGGAGTCGCTGGATTACATCGCTATACGAGTCTCCCTCTTCGCGGCGAAGCAAGGTCAATGCCTTGAAGACTTCAAACTCGACGTCGATTTGCATAATCTATCCTTTCTCCTGATACGCCCTATAGGAGAAAAAATAGTAGTTAAGAGACTCTTTACCAAGTCACGTCCCCAACACCCGCACCCCGGCCCACACTCCTCTCGCCTTCGCCGCAAATTTTGCATCGCATGTCAGCAGATCACAACCGAGCTCTATCGCTAGCGCAAGGTAGATGCAGTCCTTGAGCGGGTGGCCGAGATCAAGGGCATATTTTGCTGCGACCGCGAGCTGCCGCTCGTCCAGTCGATGCAAGGCAATTGTGGCGTCGCGCAGCACCTGACCGAATTCTGCCAAAGCCATTTCGATGAACGGCCGCGACGATTTGACCATATTCGCATTGCGGACGAGCGCTGCAGCAACTTCGATTGCAAGCAGGTCCGGTGCGGCGAGTTCGCCTTGATGCTCGGCATAAATCCGCTCTGCCAGATCGCTGTCCGGCTCACCGCGGAACAGTTTGACCACCAGGCTGGCATCAACAACGATCATTCTTCGTCCCTGACCGCGCGGATCAGGACGACACTGTCAGGATAGGGGCCGAGCTTGCCACGACTGAGCGCTCGGATCCCTCGCATGCGCTCAATTTGCATTTCCACTTTCAGCTTGCGAGCATGTTCGGAGATCGCAAGGCGCAATTCTTCCGACGTCGACCGACCATGCCGCTTCGCCCCTGCGGCGACAACGCCATAGTCGTCATCATTGACATTGCGGACTGTTGCTGTTGCCATTACGCATCTCCTTTGATGTAAATTTGCTAGCACAATTTACGATAAACTGCAAGCACTAACGCCCCCACTTCGTCTTCCCCTGTTTCCCAAACCGCCCCTTCCTCGTCCCCGGCTTGCCCTCATTGCTCCGCCCGACCAGCGGTGCGCGCTTCTCCGCGTCGGGGATGCCCAGTTCATCCGCTTCCAGCCGGCGGATTTCATCGCGCAGTCTGCCTGCTTCCTCGAACTCAAGATCGGCCGCCGCATTCCTCATGCGTTTTTCCAGCTCTTCGATGTAGCCGCGCAGATTGTGGCCGACGAGATTGTTGCGTTCCGGGTCTTCGATTTCCACCAGCACGCCATCCCGGCTGGCGGTGTGGGCGACTATATCCTGGATGCCGCGCTTGATGCTTTCGGGGGTGATGTTGTTCGCTACGTTGAAGGCGTGTTGCTTCTCCCGCCGCCGGTCGGTTTCGGCGATGGCGCGTTCCATGCTGCCGGTCATCCGGTCGGCATAGAGGATCACCCGTCCATCGACATTGCGCGCCGCCCGGCCGATGGTCTGGATCAAGCTGGTTTCGCTGCGCAGAAAGCCTTCCTTGTCCGCATCCAGAATGCACACCAGCCCGCATTCGGGAATATCCAGCCCCTCGCGGAGCAAATTGATCCCCACCAGCACATCGTAAACGCCAAGGCGCAGATCGCGGATCAGCTCTATCCGTTCCAGCGTTTCAACGTCCGAATGCATATAGCGCACCCTGAGGCCCGCTTCATGCATGAACTCGGACAGATCCTCGGCCATCCGCTTGGTCAGCGTGGTGACGAGGGTGCGGTAACCCACAGCGGCCACCTTGCGGCATTGCTCGATGCAATCCTGCACCTGATCCTCAACCGGGCGGATCTCCACCGGCGGATCGATGAGGCCGGTCGGGCGGATCACCTGTTCGGCAAACACCCCGCCCGATTGCTCCATCTCCCATGATCCCGGCGTGGCCGAAACGGCGACGGTTTGCGGGCGCATCGCATCCCATTCGTTGAAGCGCAGCGGGCGGTTGTCGATACAGCTGGGCAGGCGAAAGCCATATTCGGCCAGTGTGATCTTGCGGCGGTGATCGCCTTTGGACATCGCGCCGATCTGAGGCACGGTCTGGTGGCTTTCATCGACGAACAGCAGCGCGTTTTCGGGCAAATATTCGAACAGGGTTGGCGGCGGCTCACCTGGCAGACGGCCAGTGAGGAAGCGGCTGTAGTTTTCAATTCCGGCGCAGCTGCCGGTGGCGGCGATCATTTCCAGATCGAAATTGGTCCGCTGTTCGAGGCGCTGGTGTTCGAGCAGTTTGCCCTCGGCCTCCAGCTCTTTCAGCCGCTCAGCCAGTTCGAACCGGATTGCATCGCCCGCCTGCTTCATCGTCGGGCCGGGGGTGACATAGTGCGAATTGGCGTAGACCCGGATCGTGTCGAGGCTCGCGCCCTTTTTGCCGGTCAGCGGATCGAACTCGGCGATTTCCTCGATGTCATCGCCGAAGAAGCTGATCCGCCAGGCCATATCCTCGTAGTGACTGGGGTAGATCTCCAGATTATCACCGCGCACCCGGAAATTGCCGCGCTGGAAGGCGGCGTCATTGCGCTTGTATTGCAGCGCCACCAGCTTGCGGATCAGTTCGCGCTGATCCTGCGCTTCGCCTTTTTTAAGGTCAAAGATCATCGCCGAATAGGTCTCGACCGAGCCGATGCCATAGATGCAGGACACCGAGGCGACGATGATCACGTCGTCACGCTCTAGCAATGATCGCGTGGCCGAATGGCGCATCCGGTCAATCGCTTCGTTTACCGAGCTTTCCTTCTCGATATAGGTATCGCTGCGCGGAACATAGGCTTCGGGCTGGTAGTAATCGTAATAGCTGACAAAAAACTCGACCGCATTATCCGGGAAAAAGCTTTTGAATTCGCCATAAAGTTGTGCAGCCAGCACCTTGTTGGGGGCCAGGATCAGCGCCGGGCGCTGCAACTGCTCGATCACCTTGGCCATGGTGAAGGTCTTGCCGCTGCCGGTGACCCCCAGCAGCACCTGGGTGCGATCATCCTCGCCAATCCCGGCGATCAGATCGGCAATCGCAGTCGGCTGGTCGCCTGCGGGCTGATATTCCGATTGCAGCACGAACGGTCGCGGGGCTTCTGCCTTTTCGGGCCGCTGCGGCTTGTGCGGGACAAAGCTGCCTGACGTATCGGGTTCGGCAAGGCCCCGGCGGATGACGAGTTCTGACATGGATCAACTATGGAGAACAAACCACGTCCGCGCAATCGGGATTGGCATCAGCAGGCGCGGCTGATAGCCTTGCTGCTCAACATACCGGGGGATTACACATGCGCCGCTTGACCATCGCCCTGCCGCTGATCGTCGCCTTCGCTCTGGCGGGTTGCAGCAAGGAGCCCGAAGGCCCCAAAACCGCCGAGCAGGTCAAGGAAGAGGCCAGTGAGCTGATCAAGCCCCAGCCGGGCCAATACCGCACAACCATGAAGATCACCAATTTTGCCATTCCCGGCATGCCGCCAGAAAAGTCGGCGCAGCTCAAGGGGATGTTTTCAGCCAGCGGCAAAAGCAACGAATTTTGCCTCACCCAGGCTGACGCGAACAAGGGCTTTGAGGAATTTTCCAAGCGAATGGCGCAGGGCAAGTGCAGCTTTGAAAAGTTCACCGCCACATCCGGCACGCTCGACGCGAAGATGACCTGTCAGACCGGTAAAGGCATGACCGGCAGCTATGAAATGAAGGGCACATTCTCTGCCACCGGCTCGCAGATGGCGATGAAGGTCAATCAATCGGCGCCTGGAATGCCCAGCGGCGGGATGATGATGGAAGCCGAAGTGACCAATGAGCGGATCGGCGATTGCATCTAAGATTCTGGCTAATTTTCCAAGGACATCCGATCACCGCTTGACAGGGCTGTGCCTTCGGGCAGTCATAGGCGGATGGGCATGCCCCGATGAATAATCCCCCCTCGTCCTATGACGAGATGCATGACGCTGATGGCGGCGTACGCGATGCCTATCGCAGCTATTGCGGATGGTATGGGGAACAGGATCAGGCTGCGCTGCGCCGCAAAAGCGCTGAGGCGGAGAGCTTTTTTCGCCGCACCGGCATCACCTTCAATGTCTATGGTCAGGGCGATGGCGAAGAGCGGCTGATCCCGTTTGACATGATCCCGCGGATCATCACCGCGCAGGAATGGCGCAAGCTGTCACGCGGGATCGAGCAGCGGGTGCGGGCGCTTAACGCGTTTCTGCATGATATCTACCACCGCCAGGAAATCGTCCGCGCGGGCCGCTTTCCGCAAAGCCTGCTGGCCCGCAACGCGGCTTTCCTGCCCGAAATGGTCGGCTTCACCCCGCCGGGCGGGATTTACACCCACATCGTCGGGATTGATCTGGTCCGCACCGGGCCGGATGATTTCATGGTGCTGGAAGACAACGCCCGCACGCCCAGCGGCGTCTCCTATATGCTGGAGAACCGCGAGACGATGATGGCGATGTTCCCTGAGCTATTCACAAGGCTGGCCGTTCGCCCGGTGCAGGATTATCCGCGGCGCCTTGCCAAAAGCCTTGCCGCCTGCGCGCCGGCTTGCGCATCAGACCGCCCGGTGGTCGCGGTGCTGACTCCGGGCATCTATAATTCGGCTTATTATGAACACGCGTTCCTTGCCGATCAGATGGGTGCCGAATTGGTCGAAGGCAGCGATCTGCGCGTGGTCGATGGCCGGGTGGCGATGCGCACGACGCGCGGCTATCAGCCAATCGACGTGCTGTATCGCCGTGTAGACGATGATTACCTCGATCCGCTGACATTCAATCCCGCCAGCATGCTGGGTGTGCCCGGCATTATGGATGTTTATCGCTCAGGCGGGATCACCATTGCCAATGCGCCCGGGACCGGGATTGCCGATGACAAGGCGATCTACAGTTTCATGCCCGAGATTGTGGAGTTCTATACTGGCGAGAAGCCGATCCTTGCGAACGTGCCGACATGGCGCTGTTCGGAAGCCGATAGCCTGGCTTATGTGCTGGATAATCTGGCCGATCTGGTGGTCAAGGAAGTTCATGGGTCAGGCGGATATGGCATGCTGATCGGGCCGACCTCCTCGAAAAAGGAGATCGAGGTCTTCGCCGCCAAACTGCGGGCCCGGCCGGATAACTACATCGCCCAGCCGACGCTAGCGCTTTCGACCGTGCCGATTTTTACCAAGGCGGGCCTCGCCCCGCGCCATCTGGATCTGCGCCCGTTTGTGCTGGTGTCCCCCGAGGGGATTGACATTACTCCGGGAGGGCTGACCCGGGTGGCGCTGAAAAAGGGCTCGCTGGTGGTCAACTCGTCACAGGGAGGCGGCACCAAGGACAGCTGGGTGCTGGAGGATTGATGGCCGTGCCGTCTCGACTGAATCGTCCGGCACAGCACCGCAGTGAGTTGCTTGTTCACGCGGAGGCGCGGAGACGCGGAGAAGAGAAGGGACTGGTTCGCGCAGAGAACGCAAAGGGCACCGAGGGATCGGGATTGCCGCAGGCATATCAATCTTACGACTCGTCAGACCTAGGCGCAGCGTGGAAATTGGAGGACGGCTGCGCCGCTAGCTGGGCCATTTTGTGTTCTCTGCCTGCTCTGCGCGAAACCTATTCTTCCTCCGCGTCTCCGCGCCTCCGCGTGAAACTCGCTCATCGCTCTGCCTGCATCGCCGCGCGGCCCAGCCCATGCTAGGCCGGACCGCCAGTGGCATCTTCTGGATGGCCCGTTACCTTGAGCGGGCCGAGAATACGGCGCGGCTGCTTGATGCTGGCTTCCGCATGGCCTTGACCCGCGATGCGGTGACCAGCGAGGATGAGTGGCGCTCGGTGGTCAGCACGGTTGGTCAGACCATTGGCTATGAGGCGTCGCATAGCAGCTATTCAGGCGCGCAGGTCTGGAACTTCCTGCTGCGCGAGAAGAGCAACCCAAGCAGCGTTCTGGCGATGATCGAAGCGGCGCGGACCGATGCTCGCGGCGTGCGGACTGCGCTGACGCGTGAGGTGTGGGAAGCAGTCAACGAAAGCTGGATGCTGCTGACGGAACTGCTTGCCAAGCCGGTCCGCGAAGGTTCGCTTGGCATGGTGCTGGGTATCATCCGGCGGCAAGCCACCTTGGTTCGCGGGGCGATTGATGGCACGATGCTCCGCAACGAGATTTTCAATTTCGCGCGGATCGGCACTTTCATCGAACGGGCAGATAATACTGCGCGAATCCTTGATGTGAAATACTACGTGCTGCTGCCCTCGCTCGCCTGGGTTGGTTCCAGCCTGGATAATGTGCAGTGGGAAAGTGTGTTGCGCTCGGTCGCGGGGGACCGGGCCTATCGCTGGCTCAATGCCGGGACGATGGACCCGCGCGGGATTGCGGAGTTTCTGATCCTTGATGGCCGGTTTCCGCGCAGTCTGGCATCGTGCCATGACAAGCTGCGCTCAAACTTGCGCGGACTGCAACACGAATATGGCGAGGTCACTTCGGCGCATACCCAGCTTGATGAACTGGGCGCGCTGCTTGACACCTCGATCGAGCGGATATTCGATTCCGGCCTGCATGAATTCATCGGTCAGTTCATCGCTTGCAACCAGCGGGTTGCCCAGGCGATTGAGCGTGATTACCGGTTCAACGCCTGATGAAGCTCGCGGTCCGCCACACCACACATTATCAATATAGCCTGCCGGTCAGCCACGGGCTGCAAAGGCTGCGGCTGACGCCCAAATCGACGCAGGGCCAGCAGGTTCTGGTCTGGAATATGGATATTCAAGGCGGCATCGCGCAGGTCGATTATGAGGATCACAACCACAATCGCACGACTCTGATAACAGTGGATCAGGGCGTTAGCGAAGTGCTGATCCATTGCGATGGCGTGGTCCAGACGGCCGACAATGCCGGGATGATCGGTCAACATGCCGGGCACATGCCGTTGTGGGCTTTCCTCACTCAATCGCCGCTCACCCGGCCTGGGCCAAGAATACGCGCCATGATGAGCCAGATGGACAGCGATCGGGGTGATGTGCTGGCCAGTCTTCATGCGCTGTCACAGGCGGTTATCGGTTCGGTCAGCTATGTGATTGGCGCTACACATGTTGAGACTACGGCAGAAGAGGCCGCCGCGCTGGGGCAGGGGGTGTGTCAGGATCATGCCCATATTTTCATCGGCGCAGCCCGCGCGCTGGGCATCCCTGCGCGTTATGTCAGTGGCTATCTGATGATGGATGACCGGATCGATCAAGAGGCCGGCCACGCCTGGGCCGAGGCCCATGTCGAGGGGCTGGGCTGGGTGGGCTTCGACGTTTCCAACGCGATCAGCCCTGATGACCGCTATGTCCGCGTTGCGACGGGGCGCGATTACCGCGAGGCAGCGCCGGTAACAGGCGTCTCCTATGGAGCTGGGGATAGCTCGCTGAAAGTGCGGCTGGCGGTTGAACAGCAGATCGTTGAGCAGTAGGCGCTGCTGCTTGAGGGGGACCAGCTAGTGACCTATTGTGTTGGAATGTCGCTCAACCAGGGTATCGTGTTGATGAGCGACACGCGGACCAATTCCGGCGTCGATAACATCTCTACGTTCCGCAAGATGTTCCACTGGTCGGTGCCCGGTGAACGGGTCATTGCGATTATGACAGCGGGCAATCTGGCAACCACGCAGTCGGTCATCAGCCAGTTGGAAGAGCGGACCAAGGCTCCGGACGAGCGCCGCAATTCCCTGCTCGAAGCGCCGACTATGTTTCAGGTAGCCGGGCTGGTTGGCAAGCTGCTGTGCGAAACGATCAAATCGCGGCAGGAGGATCACGGCGAGGAAGCCTCAGCCACATTCACCGCATCGATCATTCTGGCTGGCCAGATCAAGGGCATGGAGCCGCGGTTGTTTCTGATCTACCCGGAAGGTAACTTCATCGAGGCGAGCTTTGATACGCCGTTCTTCCAGATCGGAGAGACCAAGTACGGCCGCCCGATCCTGATCCGCGGTTATGACGCGGACATGAGCTTTGAAGATGCGGTCAAGCTGCTGATGGTCAGTTTCGATTCGACGCTGGCCGCTAACCTGTCGGTCGGCCTGCCGCTCGATCTTCTGGTGCTGGAGCGCGACAGGTTCGAGCCATTGCACCAACGCCGGATCACCGCCGATGACCCCTATTTCAGGGCGATCTCATCTAGCTGGAGTATGGCATTGAAAGATGCGTTCCATTCGCTTCCGGACTATAGTTTTTATACCGATAGGGTGCCAGAAACCAGATAAATCGCGGCGTTAGCTGGGTGTATCTGGCACATCCAGTTCGTCGCTTTTGCGCGGCAGCTTTGAGAAGGTAATCCGGATGCGGACCCAGGCACCGGGGATCGGCTGTCCGTTCAGCCGCGGCGGGCGGACCAGGAATTGCCAGGCTGCCTGACGCATCGCCCGGGCAAGGCCCGAACCGCGCGGCGATTCATCGAGTTCCCGGCAATTTTCAACGCGATATCGGTCGATGGTCTGGCAGGCGATGACTGCCCAACTGTCAGGAGGGACTTCTTCCTTCAGATAGCCACCAATCTCGGCATTGGTTGGTTCGCGGTACCATTCAGCGTTAAACAGCCGCGCACCGCCGGGTCCGGCTCCGGGACCGTAAACTTTACCGCTGCCTTGGCCAGCGTCACCATTGCCCGCGCCCTTGGCTGGCTGCCGGGCCATCCCCGAGATGTCCAAAGCGGCAAATTCCTTGCGGGAAAGCCGGACAATCTTGAAAGGCGGCGGGGTTGGCAGCGGCGTCGGGACTATCTGCGGCACAGTGATCACGGCTTGCCTTGGTTTGGCGGCAGCGCGCTTCTGCGCTTTTTGCCGGGCAGCTTCGGGTGATGCCGAAAGCTGGATGGCGGTCAGATTGCCGCCCGGACCGCTGCTTTTCTGAGACATTGCGCCCAATTGCAGGAGGGCCAGCAGGATTAGCCCCATCACCCCAAGCGAAAGCAGCGCCGCGCTTGTCCGGCTGCGCCAGGATTGGCGGTTGTTGTAACCGGTCAGCATGAGGCGGAGAATAACATTGGCCGAGCGCCTAGCTGCTGCGCTGCTATCCGACAATCAAATCAGTGTCGCAGCTAGCGGCAATAGGCCTTGCCGCTGAGTTCGAGATGGAAATGGTCGCGGTGAGATGAATTATAGGCGGGGCCCAGCACGGTACCAAAGCGTTTGCAGGCGCTGGCGTGGACGGTGGTCAGGAATTGACGCTCCTGCGCAGTACCACTGGTCCAATCACCCAATACGCTTACCCGCCTGCCATCGGCGAGGATGAAGGCGGAAATGTCGATTGCGTTGGCAGTGGCATGGGCTGAACGGCGATCGGAGCCAGCTACGTTGCGGCAGCTGTAGCTGCCCATGGTCTCGATCCGGACCAGCGCGCTGCCCAATATCTGCCGGGCGGCACGGTCCGCCCCAAACCGCGCCCAGCCGGCAAAGCTATCGGCTAGGGGGCAGGTCACCGGGCCAAGATTGGACAGCGCCAAAGTGGCATTATCAGCGCGCAGTGCAGCAAGGCGCACCGTGTTCAAGGTTGAACAGCCACCGCCATAATATTGATCGGGTAATGGCGTGAAATTGGCATCGCGCTTGCCCAGGCTTGAAAGGCATTGCCGCGCTTCGGGGCGGGGTGAAAAGCTGGCGGTCGATTGGCGCAGCGGCTCATGCTTGCGGCCCTGCGGAATATCAATGCAGGCGCTTAGCGCAGCCACCACGGGCAAAAGGGCAAATATCCGCCGCATTTGGCGATTTTGCGGCCATCATGGTTAAGAATATGTGAAGGCGACCATCGGTTCGGCGCATATGGAAAGGGCCCTGCGAACTCCCCAGTTCGCAAGGCCCCCCAAATGTGACGAAGCTTGAATAGATTACTTGGCAGTCATGCCCATCAGCTGATTCTTGACCTGACCGTAGAGATAGATGGCGAGAGCCGATGAGGCCGCACCAGCTGCTCCAAGCGCCAGGTTTCCGGTTATCGCATTGAGCTTTTCACCAACCATCGGCAGCAGCGCGAGTGCTGCACCCAATGCCGGATAGGCCATCACGGCAACCAGGAAGCCAACAATGCGTTCGGACGCAAGGCCCACACCAGCAACGAGGCCGAGCAGTACGAGTACGAGCGCAACATCCAGATTAGGTATCGCTATAAGCGCCGCGACTATCGACAGGATAATACTAAGCGCGCCGGCCAGGCCGGTAATTTTTGCTAACATTTGCCCCTCCAATTACTATTTTCCCAATTGTTCGGGAAGCATTGCAACCCACGCAAAGGCTACACGTTTTGCTGCAATTAACAAATAATTATTGTGCGCGGTAAAACATTGAAAATAAATCAATAGTTCCACTTATCAACAATTCCGCTTTCGCAGAAAGCAAGGCAGCGCGCGGTTTTGCGCGGGCAAGCAGTCGCGGGCCGGGGCGGATTTCCGGTGCAATTCCAACGGATCATCGGCTTGACTTGCCAGTCTGCGCCACTAAGGCCGCCGACGGGCCACGCGGTCCCAACGCCGCGCGTGCTCTCTGTAAGGAGAGACTACATGACTGTACCAATGCCGGATAGCAAACCTGCGCGTCCGTTCTTCTCATCCGGCCCTTGCGCCAAGCCGCCCGGATATGCTCCCAGCAAACTCGCCACCGAAAGCCTCGGCCGGTCGCACCGCGCCAAGATCGGCAAGTCGCGCCTGCAATATTGCATCGATCTGATGCGCGAGGTGCTGCAGCTGCCTGATACGCACCGGATCGGGATTGTTCCCGGCTCTGACACGGGCGCCTTCGAAATGGCAATGTGGACCATGCTGGGTGCGCGCGGCGTAACTGCGCTGGCGTGGGAGAGCTTCGGCGAGGGCTGGGTCACGGACGCAGTCAAGCAACTCCAGCTTGAACCCACAGTGATCCGCGCCGATTATGGCCAGCTGCCAGATCTGGACAAGGTCAATTGGGCTGATGACGTGCTGTTCACCTGGAACGGCACCACATCTGGCGTTCGCGTGCCCGATGGCGAATGGATTCCTGACGACCGCGAAGGCCTGTCCTTCGCCGACGCGACCAGCGCTGTGTTTGCCTATGACATCCCTTGGGAAAAGATCGATGTCGCCACCTTCAGCTGGCAAAAAGTGCTGGGTGGTGAAGGCGGCCACGGTGTTTTGATCCTGGGCCCTCGCGCGGTTGAACGGCTGGAAAGCCACACCCCCGCATGGCCGCTTCCCAAAGTGTTCCGGCTGACCTCCAAGGGCAAGCTGTCCGAAGGCGTTTTCAAGGGCGAGACGATCAACACCCCGTCGATGCTGGCGGTGGAAGATGCGATCTTTGCGCTGGAATGGGGAAAGTCGGTTGGTGGTCTGGAAGGGATGCAGGAGCGCTGCACAGCCAATTCGGATGCGCTGGCCCAGATTGTCGCCACCCGCGAGTGGCTGGGACATCTGGCACCCGATCAGGCCACCCGATCAAAAACTTCGGTCTGCCTGACGGTCAAAGGCGCGGATGAGGCTTTCATCAAAGCCTTCGCCGCTTTGCTGGACAAGGAAGGCGCGGCCTATGACATCGCCGGTTACCGCGATGCCCCGCCGGGCCTGCGGATCTGGTGCGGCGCGACGGTGGATGCTGCTGATATTGAAGCGCTCGGCCCGTGGCTCGATTGGGCTTACGAAAGCCTTCGCACCGCCTGACTTATCCGTCGCCCTGAAACAAGTTCAGGGTGACGATTTTGTATTGGATTGAATCATGACCAAGCCCCGCGTATTAATTTCCGACCAGATGGACCCCAAGGCTGAGCAGATCTTCCGCGAACGCGGCTGCGATGTTGATGTGATTACTGGCAAGACGCCTGAGGAACTTAAGGCAATCATCGGCCAGTATGATGGCCTTGCGATCCGCTCGACCACCAAGCTGACCAAGGAACTGATTGATGCTGCAACCAACCTCAAGGTGGTTGGCCGCGCCGGGATCGGGGTGGATAATATTGATATTCCCGCAGCCTCGGTAAAGGGCATCGTGGTGATGAACACGCCGTTCGGCAATTCGATCACCACAGCTGAACACGCCATCGCGCTGATGTTCGCTCTGGCCCGCCAGCTGCCCGAGGCTGATGCCAGTACCCAGGCCGGAAAGTGGGAGAAGAACCGCTTCATGGGCGTGGAAGTGACCGGCAAGACGCTGGGCCTGATCGGCGCAGGTAATATCGGCTCGATCGTCGCATCCCGCGCGCTGGGCCTCAGGATGAAAATTGTGGCCTTCGATCCGTTCCTGACCCCCGAACGCGCGGTAGAGATGGGCGTGGAAAAGGCTGATCTTGATACGCTGCTGGCCAAAGCGGACTTCATCACGCTGCACACGCCCTTGACTGATCAAACCCGCAACATTCTGTCGGCTGAGAATATCGCCAAGACCAAGAAAGGCGTGCGGATCATCAATTGCGCGCGGGGCGGATTGATTGACGAGGAGGCGCTTAAGGCAGCGCTGGATTCAGGCCATGTTGCGGGCGCAGCGCTGGATGTGTTTGCCAAGGAGCCAGCCAAGGAATCGCCGCTGTTCGGCACGCCCAACTTCATCTCGACCCCGCACCTTGGCGCTTCCACCGATGAGGCGCAGGTCAATGTCGCGATCCAGGTGGCAGAGCAGCTATCGGATTATCTGGTCAATGGCGGGGTTACCAACGCGCTCAATATGCCGTCGCTTTCGGCAGAGGAAGCGCCCAAGCTTAAGCCCTATATGGCGCTGGCCGAACGGCTGGGTTCGCTGGTCGGCCAGCTTGCCCATGGCAACCTCGATAAAATCAGCATCGAGGTTGAAGGCGCAGCTGCGCAGCTCAATCCCAAGCCGATCACCGGCGCGGTGCTGGCCGGGCTGATGCGGCGCTATTCGGATACGGTGAACATGGTCAATGCGCCGTTCCTCGCCAAGGAACGCGGGCTGGACGTGCGCGAAGTGCGCCACGACCGCGAGGGCGTTTATCATACGCTGGTCCGGGTTACCGTTGCCACCAGCCAAGGCGACCGTTCGGTTGCGGGCACGCTGTTTGGCAACACCCAGCCGCGGCTGGTCGAGATCTTCGGGATCGGTATCGAGGCGGAACTCGATGGCAACATGCTGTATATCGTCAATGAGGATGCGCCGGGTTTCATTGGCCGACTGGGGACGCTGCTGGGCGGACATGGGATCAACATCGGCACCTTCAACCTTGGCCGCCGCGATGCGGGTGGGGAGGCGGTGCTGCTGCTTTCGGTCGATACGCCAGTCCCGCAGGATGTTCTGGATGCAGCCTGCCAGTTGCCAGGCGTGAAGGTGGTGAAGGCGCTGGCTTTCTGATTTTTCCCCTCCCGCTTGCGGGAGGGGCTAGGGGTGGGTCAATCTAACAGGTGGGCTCAGTTTGACTGACCCACCCCCGACCCCACCCGCAAGCGGGGGGGGGGACAAGCGCGGTCTACCGCGTTAGGGGGCGTTTACCATGCAAGACACCGATCGCGATTTGCTGCCCGAGGGGCTTGAGGACCGGCTGCCCGCCGCTGCGGCTGCGGCTGCGCGGGTGACCCGGGCCATGCTCGATGTGCTGGACAGCCATGGCTATGACCGGGTCCAGCCGCCGTTGATCGAGTTTGAGAAATCGATGGCGAGCCGGATGGCCGGGGTTCAGCCGCGCAATATGTTCCGGTTTGTTGATCCGGCGAGCCTGCGAACATTGGCGTTGCGGTCTGACATGACCGTTCAAGTAGGCCGCATTGCCGCCACAGGCCTTGCTGAAGCGGCCCGGCCCCTGCGTCTGTCGTATTCCGGGCAATCGCTCACGATCAAGGGCGATGGCCTCGATCCCACGCGGGAGTGGCTGCAACTTGGCGCTGAGTTGATCGGCACTGATTCGGTAGTGGCGGCCTCGGAAATTGTCTCGGTTGCTATCGAAGCGTTGCGGGCGGCTGGGGCAACTGGAATTTCAGTCGACTTTACGTTGCCGGACCTTGTTGACACGCTTGCCGAGAAGGCATTGCCGCTAGCGGGTGACAAAATCGAAGCGGTGCGCCGTGAACTTGATTGCAAGGATGCAGGTGGGTTGGTGTCGGCAGGCGGAGAGGCCTATTTGCCATTGCTTTATGCCGTCGGCCCTTTCGACAGTGCAATCGAGCAGCTTGCGGCAATCGATGCTGGCGGAGCGTTATCTGGCAGAATTCAGGCTCTCCGCGAAATTGCTGCGCGGGTTGCTGGATTAGCCAGGCTTTCGCTCGATCCATCAGAGCGCCACGGCTTTGAATATCAAAGCTGGTTCGGTTTTACACTTTATGCTGAAGGCTTTAGCGGCGCGCTGGGCTGGGGGGGTAGCTATCGCATTCTGGGCAAGACTGTTGGCGCAGAAGAACCGGCCATCGGCTTTTCGCTTTATCCCGACCCGTTGATTGACGCGCTTGCTGTTACTGGAACGCAGCGCGACACATTGTTCCTGCCGCTGGGTCATGATCCGCAAGCAGCAGCCCGCCTGCGCGCGATCGGCTGGCGGACAGTGGCGGCTTTATCAGACGGGGATGATGCTGCCGCTCTGGGTTGCACACATCGGCTGGAAGCTGGTGAGGCTGTGAAGCTCTAATTCCCAAACACCCGTTTCAACCAGGCATCGACTACCGGGGTCGCGGCATAGTCGGGATCGCCCATGCTGCGGTTGATCTCCATATGCCCCATCAGCCCTTGGCCCGGAACGCTGGCTGCCTCGGCCAAGGTGCCCGCTGCCTTTAGCGCGGCGACCAATGCCACTGATTGCCGCACCCCGTCTTCGCGCTGGACATGGGGAACGAGGAAGGCAGGCGCATTGGGCGCGGCGGCGTGGAGCGTGGGGGACAGGCTGCGCTGGCGGATTGGATCAGTGCCAAAGGCCGCCCCGTAAGTGCGCTTCATTCGCGGCCCGGCTTGGGCAAACTGGACGGGCACATCATAGGCGGCGCCATCAATCGGGATCACCCCGGCAAGGTCGCTGAAGCTAAGGCCCGCCGCCCTCAGATAGCGCTCATCCGTGCCGACCAGCGCCACCAGATGCGCGCCCGCGCTATGTCCCATCAACACAATGCGGCGCTTGTCGATGCCCAACTGCGCTGACCGGGCGAGCAAAGCCTTCAGCGCATCGGCCACATCATGCGCCTGTTGTTCTGCGGTGGCGGCAGGCACCAGGCGATAGTTGATGGAGGCAAAGCCATAGCCTTGCTCCGGATAATGAACTGATTTCCAACGCCCGGTGCCGTTATCCTTGCTGCCTTTGCTCCACCCGCCGCCGTGGACAAACACCACCAGCGGGGCCGAATCGGAAGACCCCTTCGCGCGCCAGAAATCCAATGCCTGTAGCGGATCGGTGCCATAGCTGATGGTTTGATCAGGTGCGGAGGCGGGGGTCTGGCCCATTGCGCCGCGGGCTGCCATCCGCTCCCGAAGTCGGTCGCCGGGTGCAGCCTGGGCCAGGCTGGATGTTAGAATAATCAGCCCCGCAACAGATAGAATCGCGAACCTTGTCATCAGGATACTCCTCCGCCTCTGATCTTATTGCGGTATCCCAGCTTAACCAGTCACTAATTGTCGCGGAATGTCGCGAGCCATGCCTTGCCCTTGTTCCGCGCTTCCCCTAGGGCGCGGCACGGTTTGCAGCATTAGCAAGGAAGGGCCTCCACTTGGCCAATGTAACCGTGATCGGCGCTCAATGGGGTGACGAAGGCAAAGGCAAGATCGTCGATTGGCTCGCCAGCCGCGCCGATGTCGTGGTCCGTTTTCAGGGCGGGCATAATGCTGGGCACACGCTGGTGGTGGGCGAGCAGGTCTACAAGCTATCGTTGCTCCCTAGCGGGATCGTCCGGGGTACGTTGTCGATCATTGGCAATGGCGTTGTGCTCGATCCGTGGCACCTCAAGGCCGAAATTGCCAAGCTCGAAGGCCAGGGAGTGACGATCAACGCCGAAAACTTTGCCATCGCCGATAATTGCGCGCTGATCCTCCCGCTCCACCGCGACCTTGATGGATTACGCGAAACTGCCGCCGGTTCGGGCAAGATCGGCACCACCGGACGCGGCATCGGCCCGGCCTATGAAGACAAGGTTGGCCGCCGCGCGATCCGGGTGTGCGATCTGGCGCATCTTGATGCGATGGAACTGCAACTCAGCCGGCTTTGCGCCCACCACGATGCGCTGCGCGCCGGGTTTGGCGAGCCGCCGGTTGACCGGGCCAAGCTGATTGCCGAGCTCAAGGAAATCGCTCCGTCGGTGCTGCAATATGCCCAGCCGGTATGGAAGCGCCTGAAAAAAGTGAGGAAAGCTGGCGCACGGATCCTGTTTGAAGGCGCGCAAGGTGTGCTGCTCGATGTCGATCACGGGACTTATCCGTTCGTCACCAGCTCCAACACGGTCAGCGGCACTGCGGCGGCGGGATCGGGGCTTGGGCCCAATGCGACCGGCTTTGTGCTGGGGATCGTCAAGGCCTATACCACAAGGGTCGGCTCTGGCCCGTTCCCGACCGAGCTCGAATGTGAAACCGGCCAGAAGCTGGGCGAACGCGGCCATGAATTCGGCACCGTCACAGGGCGCAAGCGCCGCTGCGGGTGGTTCGATGCGGTGCTGGTGCGCCAGTCCTGTGCGATCTCGGGCGTGACTGGTATAGCGCTGACCAAGCTTGATGTGCTCGACGGGTTTGAGACGGTGAAGATCTGCACCGGCTATCGGCTGAACGGCAAGGTGCTTGATTACCTCCCCAGCCATTCCGCCGATCAGGCTGCGGCCGTGCCGATTTATGAGGAAATGGACGGCTGGGAAGGGACTACTGCAGGTGCCCGCAGCTGGGCTGATCTACCAGCACAAGCGATCAAATATATCCAGCGGGTGCAGGAATTGATCGAAACGCCTGTGGCGATGGTTTCCACCAGCCCTGAACGTGAGGACACGATCATGGTCCGCGATCCGTTCGTGGATTAAGGTGAAACGCGCCGCTCGCCTTGCTCCGCTCGCGTTGCTGCTGGCAGCGGGCGGGCCAGGCGAGGATGCACCGCTGACCCTCCCCGAAGTCGATCACCTCACCATCGCTAAAACGGCGCGGACGATGACGCTGCATGATGCTACCGGAAGGGTGGTTCACACCATCCATGGCATTCAGCTGGGCGATGCGCCGCAAGGCCATAAGCAGTTTCAGGGCGATGAACGCACCCCCGAAGGGCGTTATACGATCGACTACGCCAACCCGAACAGCAGCTATCATCTCTCGCTGCATATCTCCTATCCCAACGCGGCTGACCGAGCCTTTGCGCGGAGGCAGGGGCGTGATCCGGGCGGCCTGATCTTCATCCATGGCCAGCCCAATTGGCTGCCTGCGGGGAGGATGGCTGGCGACTGGACCGATGGCTGCATCGCAGTGTCGGATGAAGAGATGGACGCACTATGGGAAGCGGTGCCCGACGGTACGCCGATTGAGATAACTCCGTGATGTTGACATAATCCCTTTTTGTTCTACTCCTGTTCGCTTGAATAAGGAGTCGGAACGCCATGAACTCAACTGCGCCAACCGCCAATTTCACCTATGCTACCGCTGCCAATGATGGTGGCGGGTTGCCGCTGGCGCTTTCGGTGTTTGCCGATCGGGTCCATGTTCGTGATCAAATCCGTGATGATGCTGAAGTGGCGGGGTTCCGCATTGCTGAGCTGGGCGCTTTGTCGCTGTTACTTGAAGGCGATGCGCTTCCGATGGGAGAGGTGGTGTTACTCGATTGCCCGCAGGTCACGGGCGCGGCGCTGGCAGCGCTTATCCGGCTGGATCAGCGCGCCGCCCATTGTGGCGCGCAGCTGGTGGTGTCGACCAGTATTGAGGCGCTGGATGACGTTTTCGGGTGCCTCGATCAGTCGAATCCGCAGATATTGGTCAACCCTAGCCGCGCTGAACGGGTGATTGCGCTGGGACGGGTGCTCGCCCGGGTGCCCAACCTAAGGGTGCGCGAACTTTCCGAGGAGGATCGGCTGACTCTGCTTCGGCTGACAGAACAGGTCAGCGAGATCGCCGTTCGGCTTGAACGATTGGGCGGAACTGCAGCTGCCGCCCCGGAACGTGATTCCAGCGATTCGGCATTCCGGTTCGAATCGCCTAAACGCGTTTTCACTTCCAATGATGAGGACAGCAGTGACCGGCTGGTCCGGGCAACCCGCCCGGCGTTGCCCGATCCGCGGCTGGTCCGCCGGATCATCCGCCAACGGCAATTGCGAGCGCGGTTTTTTGATGGTGATCTGTTTGCTGATCCCGCTTGGGACATGCTGCTTGATCTCACCGCTGCGCGCGCCGAACACGCCCGTGTTTCGGTCACTTCGCTGTGTATTGCCTCCAGTGTGCCGCCCACCACCGCGCTGCGCTGGATCGGTCAGATGACCGATGCCGGCCTGCTTATGCGGGTTGAGGACGAGACTGATCGCCGCCGCGCCTTCATAACGCTGACGGACAGGGCAACCGATGCCATGGCCCGTTATTTCGCCGAGCTGGGCAACGCTTCGTCACGGTTGGTTTAGCGCCTCTTCCCTCGCGCCAGAGTTTCCGCTAGTGGCGCACCTCTTGGCCATAGGTCAGGGCGCTTAGCTCAGTTGGTAGAGCATCTCGTTTACACCGAGAGGGTCGGCGGTTCGAGCCCGTCAGCGCCCACCATAGCTGGAAACTGGATTTCCGCACCGTATGGGGTCAGCCTGCGTTGCCGCATTGGGTTGCCAGCGCCGCCGCCTCAGCCTGACGCAAAGGCGGTCTATTCCGCTCAGCCAAATGGCCAGTTCCGTAGCCGTCCCAAAGCATGTCCGAAGAGCGAATATTTTCTCTATGGTTCAACCCTTCGGCTGACGACGAGCTAAAATCATGTGCCAGTCAGGAGCGATGTTGTGGTCTTCGGCTAAATTTCGGACGATTCAAATTGATGGCAGGCCGACTGCATTTTGGTTCATATGGTTAGTGCGGTTTTTGGAATTCAAATCAGCAATCAGGGATAGAAAATGACCAACATCGATTGCACCACCATTCCCACCGGGCCTGCCGCAGCGCGCTTCCTTGCAGCCAAAACTCACAGCGTCCTGATCGGCGGGCAATGGGTTAAAAGTCAAAGTGGCCAGACTCTGGCAACTCTGGATCCCGCGACGGGGGAGGTCATCGGGCATATCCAGCGTTGCAATGCCAGCGATGTTGATGCTGCTGTCGGGGCGGCCAGAGCAGCGTTCGAGCGAGGGCCGTGGCGCTCCATGACGCCGCTCGACCGCAGCCAGCTGCTATGGCGAATTGCCGATACGCTCGAGGCCAATATCGATGAGCTGGCCGAATTGGAAACCCTGGATCAGGGCAAGGCGCTGTATGTCGGCCGCTGGGCCGAAATTCCCGGAGCAATAGCCCAGTTTCGATATTTTTCCGGCATGGCAACCAAGATTGAAGGATCGACGATCCCGACATCAATCAACTATCAACCCGAAGGCAAACAGATATTCGCCTATACCCAAAAGGTGCCCGTTGGCGTCGTTGGGGCGATAGTACCGTGGAATTCTCCGCTGGTCCTGACCATGATGAAGATCGCGCCCGCCTTGGCCGCCGGTTGCACGATCGTGCTCAAGCCTTCCGAAGAGACTACACTCACTGCAATCCGCGCGCTACAGTTGATGCAAGAAGCCGGGTTGCCGGACGGGGTTATCAATCTGGTAACAGGCCTTGGCCACGAGGCTGGAGCGGCGCTGGCGGCGCATATGGATGTTGATAAAATCGCATTCACCGGGTCCACTGTGACCGGGCGCAACATCCTCGAGGCGTCCAAAGGCAATCTGAAACGCGTAACGCTTGAACTTGGCGGCAAGTCGCCTGTCATTATCCTGCCTGATGCCGATCTTTCGGCAGCGATTCCGGGGACAGCAAACGCAATCTTTTTCAATGGCGGTCAGGTGTGTATTGCCGGATCACGGGCCTATGCGCACCGGTCGATTTATGACCGCGTGGTCGATGGATTGGCCGAAGCGGCCAGCAAGATAAAATTGGGGCATGGCCTTAATCCAGCGACGCAAATGGGGCCGCTCATCTCCAAAGGCCATGCCGCCAAAGTTGCGGACTTTATCGAAGGTAGCAAAAAGGATGGCGCCACGGTTATCTGCGGCGGCGAAACGGCCGGTCCAAACGGCAGCTTTGTTCTGCCCACCTTGATAGTTGGAGCAAGCGCCCAGTCGCGGATCATGCGCGAAGAGGTGTTCGGCCCAGTGCTGGTCGTAACCCCGTTTGATGATGTGGATGAGGTTGTCGATGCCGCCAATGACAGCCCGTATGGACTGGCCGCGGGCATCTGGACCGAAGGACTTTCTAACGCTACCCGTCTGGCAGACCGCCTGCAAGCAGGCACTATCTGGATCAACAGCCACGCGATGTTTGATCCCTCGCTGCCGATTGGCGGTATGAAGCAATCTGGTTTTGGCCGTGATAGCGGGCAAGTGGCCATGGAAAACTACCTGCAGCTCAAGACCGTTTGTGCTGTCGTTTAAGGACAAGCGAAAGACTTTTGCATGACCCAACGATTACAACATGGCTCTATCATTGGCGGGGTTGTAACTATTCCAGACCTTGGTTCTGCGCTGGCAGACTATCGGGACAGGCTGGGGATGGTGCTGATCGAAGCCGGGCCATTGTCAGCAGATCTTGCAGCAAGCTGGGGTTGCCCGGGCAGTGCTGGTGCCAACATGGCCGTGCTGCAGCCTGCCAGCGGGGCGCATTGCTTTGTCCGGTTGATCGAGCAACCCGGTCATGTGGATTTCAAACCGACGACAAGCTATGGCTGGGCGGCATTTGAGCTGACTGTGCAAGACGTTTTTGGCTGGCCAAAGCGCCTGGAACACAGCGGCTTTGATATTGTTGGACCGCCCAAAGAAATCGCCAGCCTGCCCTATTTTGTTCCCATGCAAGTTCTGGGGCAAGGCGGTGAGATGATCTACCTCAATGAGGTGCGCGAAGACACGCCGTCTTCAGATTTGCCCAAGGCGCTTTCGCTCACCGATTTCATTTTCATCGTGATTCTTGCCGCAAGCGATCGTGAGGCTGCGGTAAATTGGTATGTTGAACGGCTGCGGCTGGATGAATGTGATACCTACACAATTCCCTATGGCGTGATCAATCAGGCGTTTGGATTTGCCGAAGACACTTTGACCGATCTGACCATGATCCAGAATGATCGTCTGCCAATCGTTGAGATTGACAGCTATCCTGCGCAGGCCACCCAGCGCCCGCGCCGAGCCGGGATGCTGCCGCCGGGCAATGCGCTAGTCTCTCTGGCCGTTACGAGCCTGGATGTTTTGGATATGCAATGGATCACGCCGCCAGTTTCGCGGGCAGAGGCGCCCTATTTTGGGCACTGGGCTGCCACCACAATCGGGCCAGCAGGCGAATTGCTCGAACTTATCGAACTTTGATCATGCCGGAGGCTAGCGGCATCAATCTGTCGGCGGGCTGAAATCCGTCCAGCTCTGCCAGTCATTGCTGACCCGTTTTTCATCAATCAAGGTGCGCATGTAGCACTTGCCGTCGCGGAACCATTGCCAGGTTCGGGCACGATTCTGGATGGCTTCATCAACCTGGATCATTTCGTAAAGATAGATCCCCGGCTCGTCCTTGCGAACCCAATTGAGGCAGGTGGAGAGATTGTTGTCGTCGGGCTGCATTGCCGCAGCCCAGCCCTTGATCAGGTCATTATCCCACCAGATTCGGCCATCGCGGTAATTGGCCGGAAATTCGCGGATTTCGGTACGGCCGTCATCCCAGTAATAATAGTTGGTCTGGTGATAGTCGGACGGCTTTCCGTCCTCGGGGATGCGGCAAACCAGCCGTGAGCGGTGCGCGTCGATCAATTTCCCGGTGACGGCATCATAGTAGCGATACCAGCCTTCCCACACGCCTTCGTTGGCTGCCAGCAATGGCATGTTTTCGCGGATTTCCTGTGGCGTCGCCATTCTGACTGTCCTTTATTCCAATATGCCAATGCTGCTGAAATTCGGTCCTAGGTGCTGCTGCCTGCGTGAAATCCCCGGCTCAACGGAGAGCTGGCCATAATCAATATATCAGTGATCAAACCAGCCCCATCCAGCTCAAAGAAGTTTGCGTTGTTCATCTGCAATTCTTCGCCATCATGCGCGCGCAAATGGATGTCGAAATAGACCCCGACCCGGTTGGCAACCGGATCAACAAAGGGCACATAATTGTGAAAATTGACGACCTCAAAAGTCTCCAGAAAGTCATTCAAATGTGTCCGCAATGCTTCGGAACCGGTGTAGGTGAAACCGCCGCTGGGAATGCGCATCTCGCAGTCCCCAGTCATGCCGCGCATCACACCGTCCAGATCATGGGCGTTCAGCATTTCAAAGTAATTATCGATCGTGCTGCTGATCATCTGTTCTCGGGTACGGGTCATCCTTGATAAATCCTGCTATGTGACGATCTGGAACAGCGATGCTGCATCATCCATCTGGTCGAGACGTGAGGCGGCATCAAACAACGCATCGGCGGGCCTGTTTAGGCCGCCCAGTTCAAAGCAAAACTGCGCCTTTTCAAGCTGACCCTGGCGGCTCAATGCATTACCCGGCGATCCCAAAGGCGTCACAATATGGCGTTCAAATGCCCGTCCATCTTTGAGCTTCAACTGGATGGTCTGGGGCGACAGCGCGTTTGGATCAGGGTTGTCGTCCAGCACAATATGAACCCTGCTTGCATAGTCCTTTGCAGTGGCACTGGTGAAGTTTTCCGGCACAAACCGGCGCGGATCGACCTTGCCGTGTTCGATCATTTCCGGCGCAACAAACTGCAAGCAAAGCCGCGCGTATTCGGCGCTCATATGCGGATCAAATTGCCGTCCAACCAGCAAGTTGATCAGCGGGGGGACATGGATCACAAGTGAATCTACATCGTCCATTGTAAACTGTGCATCACGCTTTACGTCGATAATCGCAGTCAGCGCGGCCTGGGTCGCCCGGCCAGCAGGAAAAGGCTTATGCGCTAGTTCAGTAACCTTCCAGGGCGCTCCCCATCGAGCCAGAACTTGTTCAAGCGTCTCGTTCGTTTCAATCAATCTGAAATAACCGAATTTCCCGTCGATTACATCGTGGGGACCAGTCAATCCGGCCTGAACCAGATCGGCCGCAGTCAGGGCAGCACGCGCCGCGAAGCCGATCTGCATGGCGAGCGCTTCCGAACCCTCCCAATGCGCCTGCATCGTCCCACTGACCTGGCTATACGCTAGTCCAAGCAGGTCCATCATTTGCGAATGCGAGAAACCGCGGGTGCGGCCAATGGCCATTGCGGCGCCCATCAGGCCGGCAGTGGAAGGCCGAAAGAAGCGCGGACCCGTGGTTGCCGCTGACCCGAAGAACACAGCGGCTTCAACCCCTGTAACAAATGCAGTAATCAACTTCTTGCCGCTGATCGGGCTGGTTTTTGATCGATTTTGAACCTCGCTGGCCAAGGCGGCGGTCGTAACACAGAGCGCGATAACCACAGAGTTCTCGTGCAAGCCGTCCCATTCCAGGCAATGAATTTGAAACCCGTTGAGCAGGGCTGCGTCATAGGGCGAAAGCCGCACTTCTGATCGTCCCAAGACACCGCAATTGTCACCTCTTGGAAGCGCAGCCAGCACACGATCAGCGCCAGGCTGACTGGAGCCTGCAACCCCGACAGACAGAGTATCGGCCAAAAATGTCTTTGCGGCTGCAACAGCTTCACCCGGCAAATCGGCGTAATCATGAGCCAGCACCAAATCAATGAACCGTTCACTGGTTGCACAATTTTCCCGAGACTCTGTGGCTAATGCTGATGGCGCGCGGTCTGGACTGACAGGAGAAGGCATGAACGCCCCGTGCGGCAAATCTGTCCCATCGCTGCGTCATATAAATTTTTGATCGCGGAACGGATAATGGGGTAGGACCATCACTTCTGGTGGCCTGCTTCGGTTATGTGCAGCCTGTGTTTGATCGCTTTGCCTTTTTGCCACGGTCGCTGATGGTGAGCGCGAAGATCATGGCCGCGCGGCAGCGCGGCACAACTTCGGTGCTTGGAGATATTGTGGTAGGCTGAATTGCTCATCGACAGGGCTTCAACACGAACATTGCGCGGATGGTAATCGGACAAAGGCAGTGAGCGGATGGACCGACGGGATTTTCTGGCTGTGGGTGCTGCAAGCGGTTTTGCTGGTGCAATTCCTGTCAGTGCCATGCAAGCCTCGCCAGCAACTCTGCTTATGATTAATCCCGGGCTTGATCGAAGCAGGGCGCAGCATATTCTGCGTCAGGCTGGTTT
Organism: Novosphingobium sp.; assembly: GCA_031374105.1. Classification (GTDB taxonomy): domain Bacteria; phylum Pseudomonadota; class Alphaproteobacteria; order Sphingomonadales; family Sphingomonadaceae; genus Novosphingobium. The sequence continues at coordinate 36,995 of JANMNP010000094.1, read as the reverse complement.
TGATGCGGTTCTTGTCGGCCGTTCTGAGAATGTTTTTTATGCTACGGGCAACAGGCCGCTGATGTCGCGGCTTGGTATTGCTGATAGCAGTTTTGCAATCATCCCGGCTGACAGCAGCGCGCCAGTCATTTATGTTCTGCCGCAGTTCTCATATTATTACTCCGTCGTTGATGCCGGGCTTGCCCAAGGGGTTGAGCTTCATCTTGTGACAGGGCCTGATGCAGGCGGAAATGCTCCGGCATTTTATTATACCAGCCCCGACAAGGCTTTGATCCCGGCCCGCGAAAGACAGCGGCGCGAGCGGACGGATGCGGTCTCTCCGTACTTTGCGACCACAGCGGCGGCTGTAGCCAGCATCTTGGGCAAGCTGGGCGCTAATGGCGGCCGGATCGGATATGACTCGCTGGAAGCGCAGCAGTTGTTAAAGATCGCTGCACCATCAGCCCAAGGCGCGAACGCTGTTGATACGGTCAAAGCCATGCGGCTGATCAAGAGTGCGTTTGAAATTCAACTCATGCGCGCAGCCTCAGCCGCCAATGTCGCAGCGGCCCGTAAAACAGCGGAAAACTTGCGCAATTTGGGTACGATCCGAAACGTTCGCAATTACTTCAATGGCGAAGTGTCGCGCCTCGGCAATAGTCCCGGCTTCATGGTGGTGCATGGTGTGGTTGACGAGGCCTATGACGAGACTTTCACCCAAGGGACCAGCGTATTGATTGATTGCGTCAGTACCTTGCACGGCTATCACGGCGATTATGGCCGGACCATCTTCATCGGCGAACCCAGGCAGCCGATGGCGGCAAAAGTGCGTGCGATGGGCGTTGCATGGGACGAACTGCGCCAACAATTGAAACCAGGCATGCGATTTTCCGAGATCAGAGCGGCGGGCGCGAACATCCTGAGGAAGCTTGGCTACAATATCAATGTCCCGTTCAATCCGCATTGCGTCGGACTTGCCCACACCGAACAGCCAATGGCTGACAATGCTGGCGTCGCAATTGATACTTTGCTTGCACCCGGCATGATCATCAGCGTCGATTGCCCGCTGATGGAAGCCAGCACCGCAGGGACTGCGCATCTGGAAGACTTGACCCTGATCACCACGGAAGGCCAAGCGCCAATCCATGACACCGGCAACAAGGTCATAATCGTTTAGCATTGGCTCCGCGTTGGCATGCGATCCGATCGACTGGATCTCATGCCTGGGGAAGAAGGTTGGGGCTATTTCCCCTCCGCCAGCATACTAGTTGTTTCCGCGTTACCCCAATCATGCCCGCCCACAAACCGCCAGACTTCGCGGCCCTGCGCATCATAAAGGACGCTGGTCGGCAAAATGCCTGTGTTGTAGTGAAAATTCAGCTGGTTTTCGGGATCAAGCCATGGCTCCAATTGCTTGAGGCCGCGATCATTCAGAAATGCCGCGACTTTCTCAGGCTGGGCCATGTCTTGCGAAATGGTCAGCACCTTTAATCCGCCCGGAGCGGTGCTTGCTAGTCGGTCCAGCATAGGCAATTCCGCCACGCAAGGCCCGCACCAGGTGGCCCACAGGTTGATCAGCAGAGGCTTGCCCTTAAGCGAAATGAGCTGCAGCTGCTTGCCGCCCGGATCGGCGAAAGTGAACTCCGGCATCTCGCTGCCCTTGTGGGTGCGATCAATCACACCCGATTGCTCGGCGCCAGCAGGCGATGCTTGCGGTTGCGCCTGATCGCCGCTTTCCCTATCGCACCCCCCAATCAACAGTGTGAGGCCAAGGACAGCAAGCTTGAGCGATCGGGATAACATTAAGGCAGGCTCCAACACGATGTGGGGTGGGCGGTTCAGCGCTGGGCCGTCCGCGATCATGCGTGAGATAAATGCCTCGATCCCGTTCGACAAGGCATTGTGGCGGCAGGACATCGCGGCGTCAAAGGCGCATGTTGCGATGTTGGGGGCGCAAGCGATCATCAGCCTTGAGGATGCAGCGGCGATTTCGGCCGGACTGGACCAGATCGCGGGCGAGTATGAGGCCAATGGCGTCCCGGAAAACTGGGACCTTGAAGATATTCATATGACCACTGAAAGCTGGTTGGCTGAACTGATCGGGCCAGTGGCGGGCCGCCTTCATACCGCGCGCAGCCGCAACGATCAGGTGGCGACCGATTTCAAGCTGTGGGTGCGCGAGGCCTGCCTTCAGGCCGATGCTGCGCTCGGCTATCTGCAAGTGGCGCTGGTCACCAGAGCGCAGGAACATGCCGCCAGCATCATGCCCGGCTTCACCCATTTGCAGACCGCGCAGCCAGTAACGCTGGGTCATCATCTGATGGCCTATTACGAGATGGCCGCTCGTGATCGCTCTCGGTTTGCCGATGCTCATGCCCGGATGTGCCAGTGCCCGCTGGGGGCAGCGGCGCTGGCAGGGACGGGATTTCCGATTGATCGCCATGCCACGGCTGCTGCGCTGGGCTTCGCGATGCCCACCGCCAACAGCCTCGATTCAGTATCTGACCGCGATTTCGCGCTCGATTACCTGACAAGCGCCGCACAGACCGCGCTGCATCTGTCGCGGCTGGCCGAAGAGCTGATCATCTGGTCCAGCCAGCCGTTCGGCTTTGTCGTTCTGCCCGATAGCCTGTCGACCGGCAGCTCGATCATGCCGCAAAAGAAGAACCCCGATGCGGCCGAGCTGGTGCGCGGTCATAGCGGGCGGATTATCGGTTGCCTGACTGCGCTGATGATCACCATGAAAGGCCTTCCGCTGGCCTATTCAAAGGATATGCAGGACGATAAGCCGCCCGTGTTCGAAGCTGCCAACCTGCTTGGCCTAAGCATCGCAGCGATGACCGGGATGATCGAGGGCGCGACCTTCCGCACAGACCGAATGCGCGCAGCGGCAGAGCTGGGCTATGCCACCGCCACCGACCTTGCCGATTGGCTGGTGCGGCAGGCGGGCATACCGTTCCGCGAAGCGCATCATATCACCGGCACAGCGGTAAAGCTGGCCGAAAGTCGCGGCGTGGCGCTCGATGCTTTGGCACTGGCTGACCTTCAGGCCATCGATGCGCGAATCGGCGAGGGGGTGTTTGCCGCTCTGTCGGTTGAAGCCTCGGTCGCGGCACGCACTAGTCATGGCGGAACAGCCCCGAACGAGGTAAGGAAGCGTATTGCCGAAGCTCGCACAGCGCTGGGCATGGAGTAATGTCGATGCCCCGTCTTGTCTCGTCTCGCTTCATACTTGCTGCCGTCTTGGTTGGCCTTTCGGGCTGCGGGGTGAAGGCTGATCTCAAGCCAGTGGCAGGCAAGGCGCTGCCGGTTGCGCCTTATGGCCGTGAGGATCAGCCGACGGCAGAGGATCTCGTCAAGGTTCCGCCTCAGGCGGCGCCAGAACGCAGCGTTGAGCTGCGAAAACGGTCGGAAGAACGCACCGACGATCCGTTCGATCTGCCGCCAGAAGACGAATAGCGCGGCCATAAGTTTTTCAAGGTTAACCCATGGACCATTTTACCCTTCGCAGCGGCGTTATCCACGCCGAGGATGTTCCGCTGGCTGCCATAGCTGAGGCAGTGGGCACTCCTGTTTATGTCTATTCGCGCGCGACGTTGGCGCGCCATGCGCGGGTGTTTCGCGATGCTCTCAGTATCCTGCCGCGCGTCCACATTGCCTATGCGATCAAAGCCAACCCCAACCTGGCGGTGCTGCGGGTGATGGCGCAGGAAGGCTATGGCGCAGACGTTGTTTCGGGCGGTGAAATGGACCGGGCGCTGGCGGCGGGCATCCCTGCTGCGGGCGTTGTATTCTCGGGCGTTGGCAAGGATGCGGGCGAAATGGTTCGGGCGCTGGAGGCCGGGATTGGCCAATTCAACGTCGAATCCGAGGAAGAAGGGGTTGAGCTGGCTTCGCTGGCTGCAGCGCGCGGGCGAACCGCAAACGTCGCACTTCGGATCAATCCTGATGTCGATGCCGGAACGCATGGCAAGATTTCGACCGGCAAGGCTGAAAACAAATTCGGCGTCCCCTATGATCGGGCCGCTGCGATCTATGCGCGACTGGCTGCACTGCCGGGCCTTAATCTTCGCGGTCTTGCGGTCCATATTGGCAGCCAGCTGGCTAGCCTCGATCCGCTGGAGGCTGCATTTACCAAGATGGGCGCGCTGATGCGGGCCATCCGCGCTGAAGGCCAGTCGGTTACCCATATGGATTTGGGCGGTGGGATCGGGGTGCCTTACAAGGCCGGTGATGTTTATCCCACACCGCAGGAATATGCCGCAATGGTCGCGCGGGTCACCGCCGCTTGGGATGTGACACTGATGTTTGAGCCGGGCCGGGTTATCGCTGGCAACACGGGTGTGCTGCTGACCCGGGTGATCCGGGTCAAGGAGGGGGTAAGCGCGCCGTTTGTGATTGTCGATGCGGCGATGAATGATCTGGCGCGCCCCGCAATGTATGACGCCTGGCACGATTTTGTCGCGGTCTGCCCGAATGGCGCGACGATGAACGCCAATATCGTTGGCCCGATCTGCGAAAGCTCCGACACATTTGCTATGGGGCGCGAGATTGACTTGGTGACGGCTGGCGATCTTGCCATTTTCCGCACCGCTGGAGCCTATGGCGCGACCATGGCCAGCACGTATAATAGCCGCGCGCTGGTACCCGAGGTCATGGTCGACGATGCCCGCTGGGCAGTGGTGGCCGACCGGATTGATCCGGCGACAATCCTGGCCGCCGAGCGCGTGCCGGATTGGCTGAAATGACCGATAGCCTCCCTCTGTTCCATCGTATCACTGGCCAACCGGTGATCGTGCTGGGCGAGGGCGAGGCAGCGCAGGCCAAGCGCCGGCTGGTTGAAAAGGCTGGCGGTATTGTAGTGGGTGAGGAAGCTGAGGCCCGGCTCGCCTTTGTCGGGATTGAGGATGAGGTAGAGGCGGTGGCAGCGGCAACGCGGCTGCGTGCGCGGGGGTTGCTGGTCAATGTGGTTGACCGCCCGGCGCTGTGCGATTTCACCGTGCCGAGCCTGCTCGATCGGTCTCCGGTGCTGATCGCGATCGGGACGGGCGGTGCTTCTGCCGGATTGGCCAAGGCGCTGCGGCTGCGGCTTGAAGCGCTGTTCCCGCCCGTATTGGGGCAGCTAGCAGAGGCGCTGTTCGCGGCTCGCTCTGCCTTGCGCCAGCGGTTCCCCGACGGCGGGGATCGCCGCCGGGCGCTGGATGCTGCTTTGGGCGAGGGCGGTGCGTTAGACCCGCTGCGCAGCGGCAACGAGACTGGAGTTGAGCGCTGGTTGCAAGGTGCTTCGACAAATCCCGACATTATCGCCGAGTTTACGCTGACCAGCGCCGATCCCGATGATCTCACCTTGGGCCAGGCACGGTTGCTGGGGAGCGCCGATCTTGTTGCCTACGAATCCGGAGTGCCGCCCGCAATCATCGCCCGTGCTCGCGCCGATGCTGCCCAGCTCGAGCTGGAGCCTGGCGCTCAGTGTCCGGCATATCGAGGACTCGTCGTGATTATTCGGTTGGCGCTGTAACCGGGCTGAGCAAGATATTCATCAGCGCGGTGGCGATCGGCTTGTCGCGGTTGTCCTGCCAGGCTTCGGCGCTGACGCAGGCGAGCCGCCGTCCGGCCCGGGTTACCCTTCCGACCGCGAAGGTCCGCTGTTTTGTGCCGCCACGCATAAATTCCACCGCAACATTGATCGGCTTAAGCCGGACAGCATCACCGCGTCGGGCCAGCTCTGTCTGAAGCGCTGCTATAGCGGCCATTTCCATCAGCCCGCTAAGCGCGCCGCCGTGGAGAAAGTCTGGGCGGCCCTGGATACGGTCAGAAAATTCCACTCCCAGCACCGGCATGCCATGCTCGATATGATCGATCTCGATCCCTAGACCCTGTGCGTAGGGGGGAAGCGGTGCGGCCTTGGCGACCTTCAACTGTTCTTCGGCGGTCATCCGGCAGGACCATCCAATACCATGAAGGTTCCAGCCACATGGGCCACCGGATCACCTATATCGCCATCATGCGCGACGCCGCGGACAAAAGCGATTGTGCGGGTCAGCTTGTAGCATTCGCCGCGTCCGATCAGCGTCTTGCCGGGCATCGCTGCGCGCATGTAATCGACCCTCAGATCAACTGTGACTTGCGGCTGGAACGGTCCGCGCATTGTCCACACAGCCATCGAAGTGGCGTTGTCCATCAAGCTGATGATCGGGCCGGACGCCAGAATTCCGCTGCCGGGACCATTGCCAGCGATCCCGACCAGATCCTCGCGCCAGGGCAGGGCAAGCTCCACCCAGCCATCGCCGTGGGCGTGATAGCGCATTCCCAGCCAGCCCCCGTGGCCGAACCGGGTGAGCAACTTGCTAGCCACTGCGGGATCGAAAGCAACCCCGGTCGGTAGAGGAGCTGAGCCTTTATCGGGAACGGATTGTTCAGTCATCTGGGTCCCTCTGCTGGCATCAGACGCCGATTACAATGTTTTAATTTCGATGTTGCGCCTGCGCACTTGATGCTGGGGCGGCGGGACAATTTGTCTCGTGCAATGGAGGGTTTTTTCATGAATCTACCTAAAATCGATATCTCCGCACTCCCCGATCTCAATACACTTACCGGCGTGTTTGGCAGTCTGGCCTATCCGCTCCAAGCAGCGAAATCGGATGATACACTGCTGATCCTGATGGTTTTCGTCTACGATACGATCAAGCCCTGACGGAGCGGGCGGCATGAAAATTCGCCCAGAACTGCGGGCGCTGCGGAGTGATGATGCTCCGCAGCGCCATGCTCAACGGCATCTGAAGGCGAAGATCGAAGCGTGGCGCGCCGCTGCTCCTGTCGAGTTGGTCGAAGCAGAGTTGTCGCAGCTCGCTGCCGGGGCATTGCTCGAAGACCTGCCGTTGCTTGACGCGCTATTTACACCCGGCGACCCCAGCGCGCGGCAATTTGTCGGCACACTTTTGGCTAGCCTGTGCGCCGGTCTTTCCCAGGAACCGCTGGGTCTGATCCCGCTTCGTCATTTCACCGACGATGCTTTGAGTTCGCTCATGCTGGCCCGTTCTGGCTTTACAACCCTTTCGTTGCAGGCATTTGATGGAGTTGGAATGGCGCGCCGCCCACAACCGGTTTCGGCCAGCTACTCGCCCTGCCATAGCTGGGAGCATGTGCTGGCAGGTAACGCGAAAGCCGGGCTGATCCATTGCCGCCAGTCTCACCCCGACCGCGCAGATCTCGAAGTCGAGCCGATTACTCTGTGTCCTGGCATGATCCTGACGCGGAGCAATTCGGACACAGCGCTGTCGATTGGCAGGTTTGACGGCTGCATGGTCACACTGCGGCTCCAGTGCCGCAGCACCAGCGGCGGCGTTTCTAGGGAGTACAGGCTGGAGGATGGTATGCTGGTCCATCAGGCAGCAGGCACCCCGCGTGAAAGTCGGTTAGAGCTGACCGCTGCGCTGCTTGGGCGGATGGGCCGGACCGATGTGGCGCCTATATTGTCCGCAATGGCGCAGGAGGATGGCGGGGCCGGCTTGCGCTGGCAGTCAATGCGTGAATGCCTCAGCCTTGATAGTGCCGAGGGTTTCCGCACGCTATGCGCTATTGCCCAACGCCCAGCTGACCCGCTTTACGCGCCAGCCATGGCCCTTCGCCTCCAGCTGCTCGACGCCCATCCGCAACTTGCCGAGGTTGAACTATGCCCCGTGTGATTGACCTTGCTGACGATCAGATCGCGAGCCTTGCCGAGTGCACCGATGCGCTGTCCGGTCGCGGTTTCAACCCGGATGATGAAGAGAGCCTTGGCCATGCCGCGCTATGGCTGCGCCGACTGGGCAATGATCGACGGTTTCTTGGCGATTTGCTGATTGACGAGCTGGCCGCACGGCACCGGGCTGATGTGCTGGAGAACAGCTATGGCCCCCAAGTGGTGATGCTCGCCCCGCCGAGCGGCGACTACTTCATCCGTGCCAATCTTTGGCCATCGCCTTCCGAACATATGATGCGGGCCAGCGGCGGCGGTTCGTTCGTCTATGGGATGCCGCACGATCACAATTTCAATTTCCTGACGCTGGGCTACTTCGGCTCAGGCTATTGGAGCGACTATTACGAATATGACTATGGCGAGGTCACTGGCTGGCGCGGCGAAGAGGTTCCAAGCCTGCGCTTTGTCGAGCGGTCGCGGCTCGATCTGGGTAAGCTGATGCTATACCGCGCGCACCTTGACGTTCACGCGCAGCTGCCCGCTGATGATCTGTCGGTTTCGCTCAATATCATGCACACCAGCGGTGCGCAGGGCTGGACCGATCAATATGGCTTTGATCTGGATCAGCGCCGGATCAAGGCTATCGTCTCGGGCGGTTCGAGCGAGGCATTCCTGAGGATCGCGGTCGGGCTGGGAAGCGAGGAAGCGCTCGATCTGGCCCACCGTTTCGCCAATCGCCACCCCAGTGACCGGATGCGGCTGTGCGCGTGGGATGCGCTGGCGGCTGGAACCGAAGATATGGCTGCGCGCGATGCGCTGTGGTGTGAGGCTGAAGGGGCGGGCAGTAGCCTGGTGGCGATGGAGTCCAGAGCGCGCCGGGCGGAGCTGGTGGGTTAGGCGAAACTGCCGCTCGCCAGTGCATCTATAGCGGCTTGCAGAATTACTGCTGCCGCTGCCGAATCGATCCGGTCGGCACGCTTGGCCCGGCTGATATCCTGCGCGATCAGGCCGCGCGCCGCGCTGGCGGTACTCCAGCGTTCGTCCCACAGCAGAATCGGCAGTTCGAGCACCGAAAGGTTGCGAGCATATGCACGGCTGGATTGGCTACGCGGGCCTTCGCTGCCATCCATGTTGATCGGCAGGCCGATCACGATACCCTTTGCCGAACGCTCGGTAATCAGGGCTTCCATAAGCAACTTGTCGGCACCGAATTTGCCGCGTTTCAGGGTTTTGCCAGGTGAGGCGAACCGCCAGCCCGCGTCGCAAAACGCAGTGCCGATGGTCTGGGTGCCAAGATCAAGCGCCAGAAGAGCTCCACCGTTGGCAAGCTCCGCGCGGAACTCGGCTGCCAACACCGTGATCACGGTTGCCCAGCCAGCACCCGGCGGTGCAGATCGGCGCGCAGATTGGCCCAGAACAGGGGCACATCATAAAGGTGGTAATTGTTGCCGGGTAACACGAACGGGCCGATTTTGGGCGGATCGCCGATTGAGAGAAATCCGTCTGCCCCGCAAGCCGCCGGGACCATCGCCGGGACCAGCTTCGCCGAAGTCAGACTTGCTGAGGGCACCAGCGTGCCAAGGTTAGCAGCTGCTGGTGCCGCGCCGCCAGCCACCCCGGTCAGCGGGTTGCTGCACAGAAACGGGCTGCCGCCGGGCTTCATACCGTCCAGCGCGGTGCGGCGAGCATAGGCCTTGACCAGCATCGCATTGTCAGCCGGCTCTGCGAAACTCAGATAGCTAATCATGCAGCCGCGCTGATCGGGCGCGGCGCAGGCAGGAAGGCCAGTCACGGGGAGATCATGCGCCAGCGAAATAGGCCAGCCGATGGCGTAAACGGCGATGATCCGGCGCGCCAGCGGGGTGCCCGCCACCCGGTCGCGCAGCAGCCGCTTGAGGTGGAACGTGCCCTGGCTGTGTCCGGCAAGGATGATCCAGCGATCCTTTGGGCTTGCGGCAATGAACTGGTCAAAGGCGGCAAGGACATCGCCATAGGCGGTTTCGAGCGCCTGCGTTGCTTCTGGCCGGTCGGTAAGGAAGGTACCAAAGGTTGCCTGCCTGTAGCGCGGTGCCCAGATTTCAAGAGCCTTGTTGAAGGGGGTTGCATTGGCGCGAATGAACAGTTCGGCCTGCTGTTCTGCCAATGCGTTACCCACCGGGGCGTTCCAATGACGGCGATCCTGGTAGCTGGTCGGGTGAATGAAAAACAATGCTGCGTTGATCCCGTCGGCATCCTCGGCCAGATCAGCGGGTAACCAGCGGGCTGGGTCGATACCGCCGGATTTGGCTGGGTGAGAATACCACATGGCGGGATCGACATAAGCATTGCGGGCGAGTGCGGGCTGGCGTTCAAACGCCGTTGCGGGGACCATTGCGATACTGGTGATGTCCTCAGCAAACAGGCGCAGCATAACCAGCACTGCAATCGCCAGCACCACCAGCGCAGCGATCGCGTAGAGAAATTTACGCGCCATGCTGGGTTACGTCATCTCATGCAGATCGTTACGCTCTGACTGTCGTTCGAGCCCGATCTTGATCATCGCGATCAGCGGATCGGCGAGCGCCAGGCCAAGGATGCCAAACAGGGCGCCCATTACCAACTGCGCCCCCAGCACCAGCGCCGGGGCCAGATCAGCGGTTTTTTTGGCGACCATCGGCACAATGATATTGCCGTCCACCGTCTGCACGATCACATAGACAACGATGCAATAGATCCCCATTTCGGTCCCGCCCGAAAAGCCGACCATGACCATCAGCAGGCCCGAGATCGGTGCGCCGATGTTGGGCAGGAACGCAAGTAGCCCGGTAAGCAGGCCAAGCAAGGCGGCAAGCGGAACGCCATACAGCGCTAGCATGATCCAGGTTGCAACGCCTTCCACTGCCATGCCGATCAGTCTGCCGAACATCAGCCTGCGTAGCGATTTTCCCATTTTGGCGGCTGTGCCTTCAAAGTGGCTGCGCTCGCCCTGCGGCAGCATCCAGGCCACGCCGCGCTGGTACAGCCGCGGCTCGGCGGCGACATAGATCCCCAGCACCAGGATCAGAAATAGGGTGGTCAGCGCACCAATCAGCCCGCCGACGGCGCGGGTCAGCTGGGTGACCCCGCCTAAGGCCTGCTGGGCCAGCCCTTCGATATTCTTGAGGTTGATCGCCACCCCATGACCTTCAAGCCAGGCTGCAATGCGTAGCGCCTGCGCCTCAACTGTCGCGGGTAGTGCGGCGGCTTGCTGGGCGATCTGGCTACCGGCGAAATAGGCCACCCACACCACAAAGGCGACGCCCGCCAGCAACACGATCGTGACCCTAAGGCCCCGTCCGATCGGCAGCACCCGGCCAAGCAGCCGCGCCCCGCCATCGATCATAGCGGCAAAGACCAGTCCGCCAAAGATTACCAGCAGCGGTTGGGCCATATAGACGGTAAGGGCCACAAGCCCGGCGATCCCGATCCAGACCGCAGCGCGCTTTGCCTCATGCCGCAGCAGCGGATCGGAGATGTCGGTCGGCCCGGCGTGTTCGATCACGGGGGCATTGGCAGATGCCTTGGTCGCGGCAGTTTTGCGCAGGGCCATTATCAGTTGCCTTTCGCTTCTATTGCTGGACGCAAGCTGCTCCAACCGCGGGTTTTACGCAAGGCGCCCCACCAACTCAGCGGATTCCAGCTTTCGCTGCCATTGAGCGAGAATGTCAGAAATTCGGCGCGCCCGCCGATGTCAGACAGCGGCACAGGTCCGCCCAGGCCATTTTCATAAAGCTGCGCCCGGCTGTCGGCCGAATGATCGCGATTGTCGCCCATCAGGAAAACATGGGCAACGGGCACGGTTACCTCATCCATATTGTCCAGCGTCTGGTCGAGATGATCGATCACCAGATAGCTCGCGCCATTGGGCAGCGTTTCGCGCAGCGTTGGCGGCTCATAGATCTCGCGGCCACTGGGCAGACGGGTGCGGAAGGCGGCGAAGGCATAGTTACATGGGCCATTGTCGCAGATCAGCTTGTCGTCGGCGGCAAGTTGCACTGGTGGTTCAACAGCTTGTAGGATAGATTTACCATTTAGGATGATCTGTCCGCCAACCACCGCGATCCGGTCACCCGGCAGCGCAACTACGCGTTTGATGAGGTCTTCATTGCGATTGCGCGGCACCGCTATCACGATATCGCCATATTCAGGCGTGGTGCCCAGCAACCGAGAGGTGCTGCGCGGCAAGATGTGGAACGAGGCTGAGGCCCAATTCCAGCCATAGGGATATTTGCTCACCACCAGACGGTCACCGACCAAAAGGTTCGGCATCATCGAGATAGAGGGAATGTAGAAAGGCTTGGCGATAAAGCTGTGAAACGCCAGCACTGCCAGCAACATAAGCGCAAGGCCGCGAATTTCGGCCAGCCAATCGACTTTTGCGGCAGTTTCTGGAGTAGCTCCGTCACTCGTCATTGCGTCACTCACAAAATTCGCGCCTCAATAACAACAAAGGCCTGTGCCCATGGATGGTCGTCGGTCAACGTCAGATGAACCACGGCTTCGTGGCCTTCGGGGATGATCGCAGTCAAGCGCAATGCCGCGCCGCCGGTCAGTGCCAGCGTCGGCGCGCCGCTCTGCGCATTGACCACACCAATGTCCTTCATAAACACTCCGGCCTTGAAGCCAGTGCCAACTGCTTTGGAGAAGGCCTCTTTGGCGGCGAACCGCTTGGCCAGCGTGCCGGCCTTGGTGAATGGACGGCGGGCGGCCTTTGCGCGTTCAATCTCGGTGAAGACGCGCAGTTCAAACCGTTCGCCGAAACGGTCCAGAGAGTTCTGGATTCGCTCAATATTGCAGAGATCAGAGCCGATGGCGATGATCATTCCGACCACCCTGAGCCTGTCGAAGGGCGTGCCGCATCCATCAGATCGCGCATCCGTCGTACGGCGTCTTCCAGCCCAGTGAAGATCGCCTCGCCGATCAGATAATGCCCGATGTTGAGCTCGGCCAGTTGGGGGATTGCGGCAATGGCCTGAACGTTTTCAAAGGTCAGCCCATGCCCGGCATGAGGCTCTATCCCGTTCTTGACCGCAAGCGCCGCCATATCGGCGATCCGTCGCAGTTCCACAGCGCGGGCATCACCTTCCGCATGGGCGTATTCGCCAGTGTGAAATTCCACCACCGGCGCGCGGAGCCGCATCGCGGCTTCCAGCTGGCGCGGATCAGGGGCGATAAACAGGCTGACGCGGATACCTGCATCAGCCAGACGCGAGACAATCGGCGCGAGGCGGTTGTGCTGCCCGGCGGCATCAAGCCCGCCTTCGGTCGTGCGTTCCTCGCGCCGTTCGGGCACAATACAGGCCGCATGGGGTTTGTGACGCAGCGCGATCTCGACCATTTCCTCGGTCCCGGCCATCTCGAAATTGAGTGGCAGATTGGTTGCAGCCTGAATCCGGGCGATATCCTCGTCGCGGATATGGCGGCGATCTTCGCGCAGATGGGCCGTAATCCCATCGCCGCCAACCGCCGCAACAATTTGTGCCGCGCGCACCGGATCGGGATGATCCCCGCCGCGCGCGTTGCGGATCGTGGCGACGTGATCAATGTTCACGCCGAGGCGGAGACGCTGCAAAATCATGATTTTGCGCGGCTTCCCGGCTTGATCGCCTCGCTTGCTGCTAGCTCCGGCGGCAGCTCATCGGGGGCATAGGTTGGGAAAGTCAGCGCGATCAACGGGAAATAAGGCACGCCCAGATCGACCGCGCCAGACGTGCGATCAACCAGCGAAGCGGCCGCAATCACTTCACCGCCTGCTTCTTCAATCGCGCGAATTGCCTCACGCGATGATAGCCCGGTGGTGATAACATCCTCGACCATCAGCACCTTCTCGCCAGGCTCCAGCGAAAAGCCGCGGCGCAGCTCGAATGTTCCAGCAGGGCGTTCGACAAATATCGCCTCAACCCCCAAAGCACGGCCCATTTCATGTCCTATAATCACCCCGCCCATTGCCGGTGCCACCACTTTGGCGATGTCCTTGCGCAGATCACGCGGGATTCGCGCTGCGAGCGCTGCGGCCAGCCGAGAGGCGCGCATCGGATCCATCAAAACCCGGGCGCATTGCAGGTAATGCGCGCTGTGACGGCCCGACGACAGAAGGAAATGGCCTTCGAGCAGCGCCTTGCTGGCACGAAACTCGGCAAGCACCTCTTCATCATGCATTGGAAATCAGGCCTTTCGTGCAATTGAGACCGAGGCGGGGCGGGGTTTGCCCGAAAATGCAACGGCACTTGCAAAAATATCCCCTAGAGGCGCTTGAGGTGCCCCGCAAGCGCGCGTATAGGCCAGCCCAAATTCAGCCTCCGAAAGGGCGAGTGGGGCACAATTTCTCTCGCCGGCAATGGAAAGCGAAAGCGCAAAGAAGATGAAATTAGGCCAACATGCCCGCGCTGCGGGTCTTGCAATCAAGGTAATGTGTCTGTCGCTGATGTTGCTGTCAGCACCCCAGCTGTCGGCTGCGCCAGCGCCTGCTACTGTTGCGACTCCGGTCGCTGTGACTGCTGCTCCGGCTGTTGAATCGGCGGTGGTTGCTGTTTCGGCCGCTGATGCAGCCCGTCTGGCCGTTGCGCCCGGCGGCTATACCCCGATGAAACCGACCCCGGGCAAGGGCATGCCCGTTGATGGCCGTCTGGGGTTTCAGGACCAATATTCACCGATCGGTGAATATGGCTTGTGGATGCATCAGGCGATCTTGCTGCCCCTTATCACCGTAATCAGCCTGTTTGTGCTGGGCCTGCTGCTGTGGGTTGTGGCGCGTTATCGCAAGAGCGCCAATCCGGTCCCTTCCAAGACCAGCCACAATGCGCTGATGGAAGTTGTCTGGATCCTCATTCCAACCTTGATCCTGGCAGCCGTGGCAATCCCCTCGATCGACCTGCTGCAAAAGCAGTTCAAGCCTGCGTCGGAAAAGGCGCTGACCATCAAGGCAACCGGCAACCAGTGGTTCTGGTCCTACAGCTATCCTGATAACGGCGGCTTCGAAGTAATCTCGAACATGCTGCCTCCCGAAGAAGCTGCCAAGCGCGGTGAGCCGGGTCAGCTTGCTGCCGATTATCGGATGGTGGTCCCGGCGCAGGAAGAAATCCGGGTTCAAGTTACCGGTGCGGATGTGATCCACTCCTTTGCAATCCCCTCGCTGTGGTTCAAGATTGACGCTGTGCCGGGCCGGATCAATGAGATGGTCATGTTCGTCAAGGAACCGGGCGTGTATTACGGTCAGTGCTCTGAACTATGCGGTTCCCGCCACGGATATATGCCGATCGTGATCGAAGCCCTGCCGCGCGACAAATATAACGCGTGGGTCCTGACCCAGAGCGGCGGTGTGATCGATGGCATGCCCAAACCTGCCGAGCCAATCGCTCCTGCTCCTGCTCCCGCTCCCGCAGCATCCGCTTCTCCGGCGCCCGTCGCCTAAGCCCGCATTCCAGAATAAGGTTTCCTCACAATGGCTACCGAACATCACGATCATGATCACAAGCCGGCGTTTTTCGCCCGCTGGTTCATGTCGACCAATCATAAAGACATCGGCACGCTCTATCTGATCTTCGCGATTTTTGCCGGGATTATCGGCGGGGCGGTGTCGGGTCTTATGCGGATGGAGCTTGCCAATCCGGGGATTCAATACCTCACGACCTGGGCGACCATGCTGGATGGCAAGCCAGCTGAAATGAACAGCGCGCTTCATCTGTGGAATGTGCTGATCACCGCCCACGGCCTGATCATGGTGTTTTTCATGGTCATGCCCGCGATCATTGGCGGCTTTGGCAACTGGTTCGTGCCTTTGATGATCGGCGCGCCGGACATGGCCTTCCCGCGGATGAACAACATCTCGTTCTGGCTGACAGTGGCAGGCTTTTGTTCGCTGATGTTTTCGGCCTTCGTTCCGGGCGACGCAACCGGGCTGGGCGCTGGGATTGGCTGGACTGCTTATGCTCCGCTTTCAACCTATGGCAGCCAGGGCCCGGCAACTGACTTTGCAATCTTCTCGCTCCATCTGGCAGGTGCTGCCTCGATCATGGGGGCGATCAACTTCATCACCACCATTTTCAACATGCGCGCTCCTGGGATGACACTCCACAAAATGCCGCTGTTCGTCTGGTCGGTGCTGGTCACGGCCTTCCTGCTGCTGCTGGCAATGCCGGTATTGGCGGCCGCGATCACCATGCTGATTACCGATCGCAATTTCGGCACGACCTTCTTCGATCAGGCTGGCGGCGGCGATCCGGTGCTGTATCAGCATCTTTTCTGGTTCTTCGGCCATCCGGAAGTCTACATCATGATCCTGCCCGGTTTCGGGATCATCAGCCAGATCGTATCGACATTTTCGAAGAAGCCAGTGTTCGGCTATCTCGGCATGGCTTATGCTATGGTCGCGATCGGCGTTGTCGGCTTCATCGTGTGGGCGCACCACATGTATACGACCGGCTTTTCGGTAAACACCAAGATGTACTTCACCGCTGCAACAATGGTGATCGCGGTGCCTACGGGCATCAAGATCTTCTCGTGGATTGCAACGATGTGGGGCGGCAGCCTGACTTTCAAATCACCACTGGTCTGGGCGATGGGCTTCATCTTCCTGTTCACCGTTGGCGGGGTTACCGGCGTGGTGCTGGCCAATGGCGGGATCGATGACAACCTGCATGACACCTATTATGTGGTGGCGCATTTCCACTATGTGCTGTCAATGGGCGCGGTCTTCTCGCTGTTTGCGGGCTTCTATTACTGGTTCCCGAAGATGAGCGGCAAAATGCACAGCGAGTTCCTTTCGCACCTGCATTTCTGGGTGTTCTTCGTCGGCGTGAACATCATCTTCTTCCCGCAGCACTTCCTGGGGATGCAGGGCATGCCGCGCCGCTATCCCGACTATACTGAGGCCTTTAGCTATTGGAACAAGATCAGTTCAGAGATTGGTTACACCACCATGGCGGTTGGGATGCTGATCTTCTTCATCAACATTGCCTATGCCTTCCTGGCCGGCAAGAAGGCCGAAGGTAACTATTGGGGTGAAGGCGCAACGACGCTTGAATGGACCCTATCGAGCCCGCCGCCGTTCCACCAGTTTGAAACCCTTCCGGTGATCGACGACAAGGGCCACCATTGATGTTTTGCAGCCTCTCCCGCTGGCGGGAGGGGCTGTTCATTTGACCATGACCGCAACCGCAACTCTCCCACTACCAACTGACTGGCGCGATTTCTTTGCGCTGACCAAGCCGCGCGTGATGAGCCTGGTGATCTTCACAGGCCTGTGCGGACTGCTGGCCGCGCCGGGCAGCGTCAATCCAGTTATCGGCTTCACCGCGATATTGTGCATCGCGCTGGGTGCGGGCGGTGCAGCGGCGCTGAACCAGTGGTGGGAAGCTGATCTTGACGCGATGATGAAGCGCACCGCATCGCGCCCGCTTCCGGCTGGCCGGATGGACCGCACGGCGGCGCGTGACTTCGGGATTGCGCTGTCAGCCGGGTCGGTACTGGTCATGGGCCTTGTGGTTGGGTGGCTCGCTGGGCTGATCCTGGCTATCTCGATCATCTATTACGCGGTGGTCTATACCATCTGGCTAAAACCGCGCACGCCGCAGAACATCGTGATCGGCGGCGGGGCAGGGGCCTTTCCGCCGATGATCGGCTGGATCGCGGTGACGGGTGACATCACTTTGATGCCAGTGCTGCTGTTCGCAATCATCTTCATCTGGACCCCGCCGCATTTCTGGGCGCTCGCGCTGTTTGTCGAGACGGACTATGCCAAGGCTGGCATCCCGATGCTGCCCGTTGTAGCCGGCAAGCCAGCGACGCGGCGGCAGATCCTGATCTATTCGGTGCTGCTTCTGCCGCTGACCCTTTTGCCATGGTGGATTGGCGGAGCAGGCCTTGTATACGGTGTTATGGCTCTGTTACTCTCGGGCGTGTTTCTGGCCCTGGCGCTGCGGGTTACGGTGTTTCGCCGCGAAGGTGATGACGCATCGATGAAGCCAGAAAAGCGGCTGTTCGCGTATTCGGTTGTTTACCTGTTTGCCCTGTTCGCTGCGCTGGTAGTGGACCACTGGGTCGCCCTGTCAGGAGCATGAGCATGAACCAAATTCAGGACCACGAAGCAGAGCGCAAGCGCATCCAGAAAGGCCGCAATATTGCGATGGCCTTGG
This sequence comes from Novosphingobium sp., assembly GCA_031374105.1. GTDB lineage: Bacteria > Pseudomonadota > Alphaproteobacteria > Sphingomonadales > Sphingomonadaceae > Novosphingobium. The sequence goes on along the minus strand of JANMNP010000094.1, from coordinate 19,187 downwards.
TTCTGGGCGGGCTTTCTGTGCTGTTCTTCTTTATTACCATTGCCAAGATTTCGGGTTGAACTGAAATGGCCGCCGCTCTGCTTGAAGATCGCAATCGCCGGGTAGGGCTGATAGCCCTAACCGGTGCGTTGGCGATGCTTGGGCTAGGCTATGCCTCAGTCCCGCTATACCAGCTGTTCTGCCAGGTTACCGGATTGGGCGGGACAACCCAGCGCTCCAGTGAGGCGCAGGCAAGCGAGATCAAAGTTGCCTCCAAGACTATTTCTGTCCGGTTTGACGGCAATGTTGCCAGCGGGATGCCTTGGGAGTTCGGACCTGAGCAAGTAACCCAGACTTTGCAGATCGGTGCGCGCAAGATGGCCTTCTTCAAGGCTCACAATCTCTCACCCAAAGCAGTGACCGGGATCGCCAGTTTCAATGTCGCCCCTGCGGCGGCAGGGCGCTATTTCAACAAGGTGCAGTGCTTCTGCTTCAACCAGCAGACCCTGCAGCCGGGCCAAAGCGTGGATATGCCGGTGGTCTATTACGTCGATCCGGCAATTCTTGCTGATCCCGACGCCAAAGACATTGAGCAGATCACTTTGAGCTATACTTTTCACCAAGTTGCAGAGCCCGAGCCAAAGCCTCTGGACCGCGCCAAGGTGGCAGGATAAGGGCTGACGGAAATTCATCGGCGGCTCGTCCGCTGCAATAGCAATGCCTTTGGGGACACAGACCATGGCCGGTACCAAGAACCACGATTACCACATTCTTCCGCCTGATATCTGGCCTGTCGTCGGCGCTTTTTCGGCGCTTACGATGACCAGCGGCGGGGTGTTGTTCATGCACGATATGCCGGCGGGAAAGTTCATCCTGCCGCTGGGCTTTGCGCTGGTGCTGCTGACCTTCTATTCGTGGTGGACCAATGTGGTGCGTGAAGCCCACGCCGGTGATCACACTCCGGTCGTGCAGTTGCATCTGCGTTATGGAATGATCCTGTTCATCGCTTCGGAAGTGATGTTCTTCCTTGGCTGGTTCTGGGCGTTCTTCGATTTCTCGCTGTTTCCTTCGACCATTTCCGAGGAAGTGGGCGGGCAGTGGCCGCCAAAGGCGATCGAAGCGGTGATGGATGCGTTTGACCTGCCGCTGCTTAACACGCTGATCCTGCTATGTTCGGGCACCACGGTCACCTGGGCGCATCATTCGCTGATCCATGGTGATCGTCAGGGTCTTAAAATGGGCCTGTGGGCGACGATTGCGCTGGGCGTGCTGTTCAGTGCAATTCAGGGCTATGAATATGCCCATGCGCCGTTTGGCTTTGGCGGAAACACCTATGGCTCGGCCTTTTATATGGCGACTGGCTTCCACGGATTTCACGTCATAATCGGCACGATCTTTCTGATCGTATGCCTGAAGCGTGCCTATAATGGGGACTTCACCCCGCGCCAGCACTTCGGCTTCGAAGCAGCAGCGTGGTACTGGCACTTCGTCGATGTGGTCTGGCTGTTCCTGTTCGTAGCGATCTACGTCTGGGGCGGCTGGGGTTATCCGGTTCATTAATGGCTGAAGAAAAGTCAGACCAAAAGGGGCAGCCTGGGATTCCCACGGCTGCCCTTTTGGGTCTTTGTCCCAGGTGCGGACAGAAAACCCTGTTCGGCAGTTTGATTCAATTTGCACCGCGCTGCCGCAGCTGCGGGCTCGATTTTGCAAGCTTCAACGTCGGCGACGGTCCCGCTGCCTTTCTGACGCTGATCATTGGTGCATTGGTCACTGCACTGGCGATCTGGCTTGAGCTGAGCTGGCACCCGCCGTTCTGGGTCCATATTCTGCTATGGGTGCCGTTAACCAGCGCAGCTGTCATCTGGGGCTTGCGCGCGGGTAAGGCGGCATTGCTGGCGGCAGAGTTCCAGCAGAATGCCGGCGAAGGAAAGCTGAAGGACGAATGATCCGGCGTATTCCAATTGTGGCGACGCTGTTGGTGCTGATTGCGGTTGGCATCATGATCCAGCTTGGATTTTGGCAGCTCGATCGGCGCGAGTGGAAGGAAGGGCTGATTGTGCGTTACGGTGCGGCGGAACAGTTTTCATCCGAACTGCCGTGGCCATCGGACCGCGCCGGAATTGACGCAGCCTTGTTTCGCCATAGCAGCCTTGATTGCCGTGCCACCGCAGACAGCGCGGCAATCGCGGGGCGCAATTTCAAAGGCGAGCTGGGCTGGGCACATCTGATGCGTTGCACTTTGCCTGCTGGTGCTGGTGCTAGTGCGGAAGTGGTGCTGGGCTGGTCGCGCGATCCGCAGCCCCGCCAATGGACTGGTGGGTTGGTCAGTGGCTTGATCGCTCCGGGCGGCAAACAAGGTGCCCGTCTGCTAGCCGATCCGCCGCTTGCCGGGCTGGAGGCTAGCGCCCGTCCTGATCCCAAAGATTTGCCCAACAACCATCTTGCTTACGCGGTGCAATGGTTCCTGTTCGCAGGCGTTGCGCTGCTGATCTATGTGCTGGCGCTGCGGAAAAAACTCACCAAATCCAATCCCTGACCTAACTCCGTTCGTCCCGAGCGAAGTCGAGGGACCTGCGCGCAACGTGCCTCGACTTCGCTCGACACGAACGGAGAGGGTTTCATTTAGGCGCACACACCGCTAACCGCGCCTTCCATGGAATACATCTCCACTCGAGGCAGCGCTCCTCCGCTCGATTTTGCTGGCGCGACGCTGGCTGGCCTTGCTTCAGACGGCGGACTGTATGTTCCGCGCGAATGGCCGCGTTTCAGCGAGACGGAGATCGCGGGCATGGCCGGACTGCCCTATGCCGAGCTTGCCGCCCGGGTGATGCAACCGTTTGTGGGCGACTGCCTGACTGCTGAACGGCTGCTGGAATTGACCACCGCTGCCTATGGCCGCTTTGCCCATGCCGCAGTTACCCCGTTAAAGCAGCTCGACAGCCAGAACTGGCTACTTGAACTGTTCCACGGCCCGACGCTTGCGTTTAAGGATGTCGCGCTGCAATTGCTCGGGCTGCTCTTCGAAGAGTTTCTGGCGCACGGCGGTGATCCGCTGACCATCGTTGGTGCAACGTCGGGCGATACTGGCTCGGCGGCCATTGATGCAGTGGCGGGGCGGGCGCGGATCGAGATCTTCATGCTCCACCCCAAGGGGCGTGTTTCAGATGTCCAGCGCCGCCAGATGACCACTGTGCTGGCGCCCAATGTTCACAATATTTCGATTGAAGGCACTTTCGATGATGCCCAGATGATGGTCAAACGGATGTTCAATGACCCCGAGATGACCCGCAGATACGCCATCGGTGCGGTCAATTCGATCAACTGGGCGCGGTTGATGGCGCAAGTGGTCTATTACTTCGCCGCCGCGCTCCAACTCGGTGCTCCTGATCGCAAGGTGGCCTTCGCGGTTCCGACCGGCAATTTCGGCGATGTCTTTGCCGGATACGTCGCGGCCCAGATGGGCCTTCCGATCGAACGGCTGATCGTTGCAACCAACGTGAATGACATTCTCCATCGCGCGCTGACCAGCGGCGACTATTCGGCCGGAACAGTAACTCCAACAGCGGCACCCTCGATGGACATTCAGGTCTCATCCAATTTTGAACGGCTGCTGTTCGATTTGGGCGGCTGCAATGGCGCTGCAATGGCAGCACAAATGGCTGGGTTCGAGACGACCAAGGCGATGCAGCTGACCAATCAGCAGCGTGAGGGTGCGGCCAAGCTGTTCAGCAGCACGCGGGCTGATGCCGATGACATGTCCCGCGCATTGCGCTGGGCTTGGGAAGAATGCGGCGAGCTGCTTGATCCGCATACCGCAATCGGCCTTCATGCTGCCCGAAATGCGGGAATTTCGGGAGAGATTCCCGTGGTCACACTGGCAACCGCGCACCCAGCCAAGTTCCGCGATGCTGTAGAGCGCGCAACCGGCCAGCGCCCGAACATCCCCGCGCGGATTGGCGATCTGTTTGAACGTGAAGAACGCTATGCCGAGCTGCCTGGCGATTACAACGCGATTGCAGATTATGTAGCCGCACACGCGGTTCCGCGCGGCTGATGGCGCAGCTTGAAACCCAACCGACCATCCTCGCGGGTGAGGGCTGGGCCGATTATGGCCTGATTGACAGCGGGCATGGCCGCAAGCTTGAACGCTATGGCCCGCACCGCTTCATCCGCCCGGATGCGCAGGCGCTGTGGACGCCCCGGGCAGAGCGCTGGGCTTCGGACGGGGAATTCGTGCCGGGTTCCGATGAGGACGGCGGCGGGCGCTGGCAGTTTGCGAACCCTGTGCCGCAAGATGGCTGGCCATTGGAATGGGGCGGGGTAAAGTTCACCGCGCAGTGCACCCCGTTTCGCCACCTTGGTTTCTTCCCTGATATGGCCCCGGTGTGGGACTGGATGGGCGAGCGATTGGCTGGCAAGAGCGATACTACTACGCTCAATCTGTTCGGCTATACCGGGGTCGGCACGCTGGCGCTGAGCGAATTCGGTCCGGTGACCCACGTTGACGCCTCGAAAAAGTCGGTCGCGCAGGCCCGCTTAAATGCCGAATTGTCTGGCATGGGAACCCGTCCGGTCCGCTGGATTGTCGATGATGCAGCCAAGTTCACTGCCCGCGAGGTACGGCGCGGCAAACGCTATGACGGGATAATCCTCGATCCGCCCAAATTCGGGCGTGGACCAGAGGGCGAGGTCTGGCGGCTGGAGGACCATCTGGGCGGACTGGTGGATGATTGCAGCAAGTTGCTCGATAGCGAAAGCCGCTTCCTGTTCCTGACCGTCTATGCCGTTCGGATGTCATCGCTGGCTCTCGCTGGACTGCTTGACGAGGCGCTGGCCGATCTGCCCGGCGTGATCGAGCATGGCGATCTGGCGGTGCGCGAAGAGGGCGAGATTGATGGCAAGACTGGTCGGCTGCTCCCCACCGCGATCTTCGCCCGGTGGAGGAATGACTAGTGGCCGATAGCCTGATCCTTGAAGTTGCCGATCTTGAAGTGGATGTCCTGACCGGGATCTATTCCGAGGAAACCGGGCGCGCCCAGCCGCTGCGGATTACGATCACGGCAGCGATGAAACCGGCCGCGCGCTACGAGGCGGATACGCCGCTGGTGGCTAGCAAGAACTATATGGACCTCAAATTCGCCGCTACCGAGGCGCTGCCCGAAGGGGTGCACTTCAAACTGATCGAAGCGGTGGCCGATCATATCTGCGACACGCTGTTCGTTCAGGATGCGAGGATCGAGGCAGTGACTGTCAAGATCGTCAAGCTGGCCATTGCAGAAAACGGCGAGCAGATCGGAATGACGCTGCGGCGCGAGCGCCGCTGATGGCGGTGTATGAGGTGAAGGCGCTGCCTGAGGCACCTTTGGCCGCTTCCGCGCGATTCCATGCCCATCATTTGCCTCTGATCGAGATTGCGCTGGCTACGATCGATGAGCCGTTGACAATCATCTTTCGTCCCGCCGATCATACTCATCGCAGCTGGCGACTGGCGGTGGTGCAAGAGTTGGCCCGCCAATATGCGCCACTCAGGGTCAATGCGGTGGTGGGCGATGATGCGGCGGCGATTGCTGCGTCAATCCACTATCTCGGCACTGCCGAGGGGGTCACTGGACAATCTCTTCTGTTAGTTGGCGATGATGCCATTGCGGTGCTATCCTTACCAGAATGAACGCGCCCCAGCCCCTGCCCAAGCCACTGATAGACCAGTTTCAGCGCCGGATCACCTATCTGCGCCTGTCGGTGACCGACCGCTGTGACTTACGCTGTGCCTATTGCATGCCCGAGCGAATGACATTCTTGCCCCGCGCCGAAGTGCTAAGCCTTGAAGAGCTGCACCAGCTGGCGCTGGGCTTCATTGCCCGCGGAATCACCAAGATCCGTCTGACCGGTGGCGAGCCGCTGGTGCGCCGCGATATGATCGAGCTGGTGCAAGCGCTGGGCCGCAAGCTGGGTTCCAGTGATGGAACGGGCGGGCTGGAAGAGCTGACGCTGACCACCAATGGCACACGGCTGGCCGAGTTCGCCGATGATCTTGCCGCAGCGGGGGTGAAGCGGATCAATGTTTCGCTTGATACGCTGGACCGTGAAACCTTCGCCCGGCTCGCCCGGCGCGATATGCTGCCGCAGGTGCTGGAAGGAATCGCGGCGGCCAAAGCGGCGGGCCTCAAGGTCAAGATCAACACCGTGGCGCTGAAGGGCATTAACGAGGATGGGATCGCCGATTTCGTCGGCTGGGCGCATGGCCAGGGCCACGAAGTAACGTTGATTGAGGTTATGCCGCTGGGCGAGGTGGAGGAAGATCGGTTCGATCACTATCTGCCGCTCAGCGTGATGCGTGACCGGCTGGAGCAGAGCTATACCCTGACCCCAAGCGATCACCGATCGGGCGGGCCGGCGCGCTATTTTGATGTGGCTGAGACCGGCGGGCGGCTGGGTCTCATCACTCCGTTGACCAATAATTTCTGCGAAGGCTGCAACCGCATCCGGGTGACCGCCACCGGCCAGCTGTTCGCCTGCCTTGGCGGCAAGGAGCAGGTTGATCTGCGGGCTGCCTTGCGTTCCGACGATCCGCAAGCCGCGCTTTCAGCAGGTCTTGATGAAGCGATGCGAATCAAGCCTGAACGGCATCACTTCGCTATCGACGCTCCCGGCGGTGCCCCGGCGCTGGCGCGGCACATGTCGATGACGGGCGGCTAGTCGGGTTTTTGAAACAACGACTCGTCATCCGTTCGTGTCGAGCGAAGTCGAGACACCAAGCGCTGCGCATGTCTTCTCTAATTCGCTCGACACGAACAGGGCATTTCCAATCAGAAAAAGGTTAGGGTGGCATGGCCAGAATGGTATTTCTGGGGCGGTTGGCGGATGTGGCTGGCAAGGGTGAAGCTGAGTTTGGCTTTAGCAGTCCATTGGATTGGCCGGATGTGATCGCGTGGCTGGAAGATGCCTTTTCGGCCACACTTGCTGACAGCGTGCGTGACCCGCGCACCAGGCTGGCCATAAATGGCGAGGTGCTGGCGGATCGCGAATCGCTTGTGCTCAATATTGGCGATGAGCTGGCTTTCCTTCCTCCCGTCAGTGGCGGCTAGTGCGGTGATCGACGTCCGCCTGCTCGATGCGCCATTCAATCCCGGCCTGTTCATCGGCCCGTTCACCCATGCCCATCCCGGCCTTGGCGGGGTTTGCACCTTCGTGGGGGAAGTGCGCGGCGGGGACGGGATCGAAGCGCTGGAACTCAGCCATTATGCACCGCTCACCTTGCCGGGGATGCAGGCGCTGGCGGCTGATGCAGTGACGCGGTTCGATCTGCTGGGGATGCTGGTTCTGCACCGCACCGGGGTGATGCTGCCGGGCGAGCCGATCGTCTGCGTCTCGGCCGCAGCGCACCATCGCCGTGCTGCCTTTGATGCGATCGATTTTGCGATGGATCACCTCAAGAGCGATTCGTGGTTCTGGAAGCGCGAACGGCGGGGCGGGGCATGGCACTGGATCGAACCGCGCGCGCAGGATCACACCGATATTTCCCGCTGGGGCTGAGGCGGATAAACGCAGCCGGATTTGATCGAGGTCAATGCAAAGCGCCATGTCTCGGCGCATTTAACGGTGCGAAGGAGCACCGTAATGTCCAAACATATCGCAGCCGCTGAACTCCGGCAGGTCGCCAGTCTGGTGAGCCAGCCAAGTCAAGGCACCATCGTTGACCGCAGTTTTGAGTTGCCCAGCGCGGTCTATCTGTTGACCATCGGTGCCTATTTCACCTTCGTGATGATCATGGCGGCGACTTTTGGCAATCCGGAACTGGCTATCCCGATGGTCATCTGCGTGGCCTATATTACGATGGCTTTTGGCGTCCCTTCGATGTGGACGCAGATCGGTGCGACCAACGGCATGCGCTGCCAGAGCTGGGGGAAGTTCCGCCAAAGTGAATTCAGCACCAATACCGGTCCAGTCTCCGCCAACTCTGCCTTGGTCCAGATTCTGGTCTTGCCTTGTGCAATCCTGCTTTGGAGTATGGCGATTGCAATAATTGTCGCGGTCTTAGGGTAGACTCGAAATTTAGTCTGTCAGTTCGGCTAGCCGATCAGGTGCAAGCAAAATGATCCCGCGCGCGCCAGATCGGGAAAGGAACCCTTTGGCCGCCAGCTTGCTCAACTGGCGGCTGACTGTTTCGATCGTTATGCCAAGAAGTCCCGCCATTTCCGATCGCGTGAGCGGCAGTTCAAACCCGGTTGCCCGGTGGCAGGGCGAGTCGCTTGCCGCTGCGGCCAATGCCAATATCAATCCCGCAACCTTGCTCTCGGCGCTGCGGCGGCTGATCAGATCAACCAGATGGCGCGATTCATGGAGATCGGCGTGGGCACGGCGCAGCAATGCTTCTCCCAGCGCAGGGAAGCGGCTTACGGCCTGATTGAACTGAGTGCTGGAGAACACACAAAGTCGGCTGTCAGTCAGCGCGGTCACATCATATTCTGCAAATGGAGTGAACAGCTCGCCGATGAAGCCTGCCGGGTGGATCAGCGCCAGAATCCGCTCAACTCCGGCGCTGTCGCAGCGCGAAATTTTCAAGGCGCCGCTGATCAGGGTTGCGCAGGCCGCCGCTTCCTGTCCGGCATTGAACAGGGTTTCGCCGCGGGCCAGCTGCCGAATTCGGCCTGATCGGGCAAGCTCGTGACGCTCCTGATCGGAAAGCGCAGAACAGGCACCACGGTTCCTGACCGGGCAAGCATGACAATCTAGCGTGCTGCTTGCCGATGCCATCGCTTCAGCTGGCCAGCATGCTGTAGAGATCGACGAGAATGCGGTCTTCCTGCTGGATAATGGCGATGGCCTGATCGCGCGCTGCGGCAATTGCTGCTTCATCACCGCCGCTGATTCGGGTTGCTGCAAAAAGGGCATCAAGATCTGCCAGCGCGATCATTGCATTGCTGCGCGCCGATTCGAGATCGGCCAGCGCCAGGGTCGCTACGGACCAGCTGTCGCTCGCCACCGGGGCACCAGCCGCCGCTGTTGCCAGCAGCCTTGCATTTGTCTCCCGAGCTTTGAACAGAACATCGGCCGAGCGGACATTGCCCAACAGCTGCTCTAGCAGGGTCGCCAATTCAGGACTGGGCGGAGCGGGACTGGCGATTGGGGCTGGACTGGCAGGAACCGCCGGAGAACTGCCGCTGATGCGCTCTGCCGGTCGGCGAGCCAGCGACGGGTAATTCGCCGTATCGGCACCGCAGCCCGTCAATATCAAGACGATTGCCATTGCCGCGGATGAAGGCGTAAACTTGACCATGGGCATGGCCATAGCATGCCCGGCCAAGGATGCCAGAGGCGGCGGTTTTGCCGACTTCTTACGTTGACAGCGCAGGCACCTTCGATTAGTGGCACCGCTTCTTACGGACCCCTGCTGACAGGCGGGGCAATCCGGCGCGCCGTTACTTGAACTTCCAATACGGGATTTTCCAGGGCGGAGCGAAGAATTCAGCCTTTGGGCATATGAACGGATTATAGCACCATGTTCGCAGTAGTGCGCACGGGCGGCAAGCAGTATCGGGTTGCCGCCGGAGACAAGATCGCAGTCGAAAAGCTCAGCGGTGAAGCCGGTGACAAGATCACTTTGGGCGACGTCCTGCTGGCAGGTGACGGTGGCGAGATCACTGACGCTGCCAAGGTGGTGGTTTCGGCTGAAATCATCGCGCAGGCGAAGTCGGAAAAGGTGATCGTTTTCAAAAAGCGTCGCCGCCACAATTATCGCCGCAAGAACGGCCATCGCCAGCAGCTTACGCTGCTGCGCATTCTGGCCGTTGGCGGGGAAGAAAAGAAGGCTGCTGCTCCCAAAAAGGAAGCTGCACCCAAGGTTGAAGCTGCTGCAGCTGAAGCCCCGGCCAAGAAGGCTCCTGCCAAAAAAGCCGCCGCTCCTGCAGCCGCTGCTGAATAAGAATTCGGAGTAGATCGAGATGGCACATAAGAAAGCAGGCGGCTCTTCGCGCAATGGTCGCGATTCAGCAGGCCGCCGCCTTGGCGTAAAGAAGTTCGGCGGTCAGGAAGTGATCGGCGGCAATATCATCATTCGCCAGCGCGGCACTCGTGTTTACCCGGGCGTCAATGTTGGCATCGGCAAGGATCACACCTTGTTTGCGCTAACTGCGGGCCGCGTGCGATTCCATGATGGCAAGCAAGCCCGCAAATATGTTTCGGTCGATATGGCAATCGCCGCCGAATAGCTGGATGGTCAATCAAGGGCCGTCCTGACAGGATGGCCCCCCGTTAGCGCTTCTACCAGCCTGACAATAAGAGGGAGAGGGGCCAACCCGTCTCCCTTTTTTCGTCTCTCCCTCAGAACAGCTCGCGCAAGGCAACCCACTCCGGGAGCGCCCTGACGCAAGCCGTAATGGCTCTGTCATGCGGGGGCGCTATGCGCTGGCGCGGGGCATCAATTGGGAGATGCACAATGTTCATTCGCAGCGAAAGGCTGTTCCTGCGGCCAGGCTGGCCCGAGGATTGGGAAGAACTGCTCGCCGGAATCGGTGATGAGGCGGTGGTGCGCAATCTTGCCAAGGCGCCTTGGCCTTATACGGCTGATGATGCCCGCTGGTTCTCGTCCCAGCCGCAGGATCCGCGCTGCCCGCACTTCTTTGTGACTGTGCCAACAAGCAGAGAGCCTGCGCGGATTATCGGCGGCGTCGGACTGGCGCTTAATGATGGCGAGATCGAACTTGGTTACTGGATCGCCCGCGACAGTTGGGGGCGCGGCTATGCGACCGAGGCTGCGCGGGCAGTACTGCGGCTGGCCAGGACTCTGGGCCATAGCCGGATCAGTGCAGGCCATTTCGCTGACAATCCTGCTTCGGGCAAGGTGCTGCGCAAAGTGGGCTTTGCTCCCACTGGCGAACTGCGTCCGCGCTATTGTGTGGCGCGCGGCAGTGATGTGCCGGCTGTGATCCACGCGCTGACATTGGGTCAGCCGTCTGACTGCGATGGCGGGGATAAGCCCGACATGGTGATGCGAGTAGCGTGAAATGCGAGTCGTCCCCGGTCAAGCCGGGGACGACGGATCACCCTGGCACAGCGTCCTTGAACTCGCTCTCGGTCTTGCCGATCAGCGCGCGGTCATCTTGATTCCACGGGTGGAAGCCCGGTAGAAAATAGGCGCACCAGGCTGGGAAAATCCGCCGCAAGATGCCCGGCTGCCACAGCAGGTAGGCGGCCAGGTGCCACTTCACCTTGTTTCCTGTGATGCCGTCCTGCGCAAGCAGATCGAGCGAATCGGTCCAGCGGTTGCTGATGAAATTCTTGGTCACGATCACCATCATGATCGATTTCAGTTTCCAACGCTTGGCCCGGCTCCAATTGCGGGTGGCATGGAGCCAGGTGTCATAGGCGACACCCTTGTGCTCGATCTCTTCCATCGCATGCCAGCGCCACATCGCGCCGGAATCGCCAGTTGCTCCTGCGAAATGACGCGGATTGACGAGGAAGTCATGCGCCATCATCGCGGTGTAATGTTCCAGTGCCATGGTCACGGCAAGGTTGATGATCGCTGGGCGATCCTTGGTCAGCTCCAGGTTTGCAGCAACGCGGGTATCAATCTTTTCAAGATCATATCCAGCCTCAACCGCCGCCTTGTTGAAAACGATATGCTCACGCGTGTGGTTGATTTCCTGTTTGACGAAAGCGCGGATTTCCCCGGCGAGCTTGGGGCTGGCGCCATCGCGGTGGGCTTTTACTGCTTCGATGAAAAAGGCCTCACCGCGCGGAAAGGTGGCGGAAAGCGCATTGTGCCACGCGGTGGCGATTGGATCGTTGTTCAGCCACCAGCGGCCCGGTTTGTCTGCGCGGCCAAAGCGTTGGTCGCGCACTATGATCGCAAGGTCGGGAGGGGTGGGAACAGGCTTCTTGCCGTTTGCAATTGTCGGCTCTAGGTCTTGCGGGAATTTTGTTGGTGCGTTCATGGCACTTTGGGTATATTAACTGACACTAATGTCAATAAGAAAACGCCTGTCGCAAGAAGAGAGCCGCACCGCCGCGCTTGAAGCTGCACGCAATCTGCTGGTCGAAATGGGCCCGCAGGCGGTGACGCTCAAGGCGGTATCTGGCCGCATCGGGCGCACCCATGCCAATCTGCTCCATCATTTCGGCTCTGCCGCTGGCCTGCAAAAGGCCTTGGCCAAATATCAGGCTGAAACGATCTGCGCGACCATCGCCGAAGCTGTGATTGCCAGTCGCTCGGGGATCGGTTCACCGCGCGATGTCGTCGATATGACGTTTGATGCCTTCGACAAGGAGGGCGGCGGGGCGCTCGCCTCGTGGATGCTGCTCAACGGCAATGAGGACGCGCTCGATCCGATTGTCGGGGCAATTCACGATATTGTCGACGAGCTCCACGAGTTTGGAAAGGGCAGCATGAGCGAGGTGACCCACGCGCTGGTGCTGATGGCGCTGGGCGATGCCTTGATGGGCAGTGCGCTGACCGCAAGTCTCGAACTGCCGCGCACCTCAGCCCGCGATACGGCTGAGGCAATGCTGATCGCTGCGGCGATGAAGGCGGGGATCGTGGTGCCCGGTCAGCCGGGCTAGGTTGGCGCGCGTGGCCTTCGACAAGCGCGGGCTGAGCGGGTCTTTGTTCAACACTACCTCCGCTCATGCTGAGCTTGTCGAAGCACACGCGCTAAGTCAGCCCGGCTGAAGCCATCCTGGCATTGCATCCGGGCTAATATCCTCCACCCGCAGATGATCGACGGCCAGCCCCAGTTCGGGATAGGCAATCCGCTGCCGCTTGGGATCAGAGCGGGTCAGCGGCACCACCATCAGTCGCCGATTGACCTTGGCTCGCCAGTTCATTCGAGCAGTGTTTTCCTGACCGACGTAGCAGCCTTTGGTAAAGCTTACCCCGTTCAACTCCGCCGCATTACATTCCAGCCATAATAGATCGCCAAGCTCGGCATGCCCCTCGGTTATGCCAATCGAAAGGCGATGCGCCAGCCACGCTGCGTCAGCGGGTTGGCCACCGGGTTCGCCCAGCCAGCGCCAGCCAAGCGCGGGAAGTCGCGGATCGAGAGCCGCGCCAAGATGCGCGGGCAGGCTCCAGTGGACCGCCAGGGTGGGATCAAGCGCAATCGCAATCTTGCGGCGCAGGCGATATATCGACAGGCGCTTTGTCAGCGCTTCGGCGGCATCGGCATCGCAATCGAGCAGCATATCCGCGCCGTCCTCCCAGATCAGGAAATCGAACAGCACTTTACCTTGCGGTGAAAGCAGCGCTGCCCACATTGGCAGCGGGCCGGCAACGTCATTGGTGACCAGCCCTTGCAGGAAATCTTGCACGCTCTCACCAGCATCAAGTGGGGACAGCCGGATCACGGCGCGGTTTGAAAGGGTGGTCGCGGTCATAGCTTGTGCATATAGGCACTCTATGCCGAATCCAAAGCTCACCATCCGTCGCCCCGATGATTGGCACGTCCACTTGCGCGATGGCGCGATGCTGGAAGCGGTTGCGCCCTATACCGCGCGGCAGTTCGCCCGGGCGATCGTCATGCCCAATCTGTCGCCGCCAGTGACGACCATCGCGGCGGCGCGCGATTATCGCGAACGGATTATCGCTGCGACTGGGCCGGGATTTACCCCGCTGATGACCTGCTATCTGACCGACGGCATGGACGGCGCAATGCTGGCACAGGGGCACGGCGAAGGTGTGTTCACCGCCGCAAAGCTATATCCCGCGCACGCCACCACTGGCTCGGCCCATGGGGTGACAAATGTGGCGAAGATATATCCCGCGCTTGAGGCGATGCAGCGGGCGGGGATGCCGCTGTTGATCCACGGCGAGGTAACCGATCCGGCGGTCGATGTGTTTGACCGCGAGGCAGTGTTTATTGAGCAGGTGCTGACCGGGCTGGTCCGTGATTTTCCGGACCTTAAGCTGGTGTTCGAGCATATCACAACCGCTGAGGCTGCGGATTTCGTCAGCGCCGCCGGGCCGAATGTCGCGGCAACTATCACGCCGCAGCATCTTCACATCAATCGCAATGCGATGTTCGCGGGCGGATTGCGGCCGCATGTTTATTGCCTGCCGATTGCGAAGCGTGAGATGCACAGGCTGGCGCTGCGCCGGGCCGCCACTTCAGGCTCAGCCAAATTCTTCCTCGGCACCGATACCGCGCCGCATGAAATTCACCGCAAGGAGATGGATTGCGGCTGCGCAGGCATTTTTAACGCGCCCTATGCGCTGGAGAGCTATGCGACGGTGTTTGACGAGGAAGGCGCGCTGGACCGGCTTGAGGGCTTTGCTTCTGAGCATGGCCCGCGCTTCTATGGGTTGCCGCTAAATGCGGGCACGGTGACTCTGGAGCGGGTGGCGGTAGAGGTTCCGGCCCGGATCGAGCATGGGGCGATTAGCCTCGTGCCGTTCCATGCTGGCGAGACGCTGGGCTGGCGCTTGGCCTAGGCTTTCCGCCGCGCCAGCAAATCCCATACGAACAGTCCGATTGCGGCCCATATCACGATGAAGCTGGCCAGCTGCACCCAGCGCAGTGGTTCGTGGAACACGAACAGGCCCAGCAGAAAGACGATGCTGGGTGCCAGAAACTGGAAAAACCCAAGCGTCGAATAATCCATTCGCCGCGCCGCAATGGCAAACAGCAGCAGCGGTACCGCCGTGACTATGCCCGAGCCAGCAATTAGCATGCTTGAGGCTGTATCCTTGCCAAAACTGGAACCCGCCTGACCAGCCGCATACCACAGCACAATGCCGATCCCGGGGAGCAACAACAGAATGGATTCAATTGTTAGTCCAGGCAGCGACCCAACGGGTGTCACCTTGCGAACCAGACCATACAGGCTGAAGGTTACGGCCAGCGAGAGGCTGATCCACAGCATGTCGAGCGCTCCCCAGACCAGTATCGATACTCCGACCCCAGCCAAAGCAACCGCGATCCATTGGCGCGGGGACAGGCGCTCGCGCAGAAACAGCGTTCCAGTCAGCACATTGACCAGCGGGTTAATGTAATAGCCAAGGCTCGCCGCGAAAATATGGCCGGCCTGGATCGCAGCGATGTAAATCAGCCAGTTGGCACCGATCAAAACCGCACTGAGCAGCAAATTGCGCAGCACCGCCCGGTTTGCCAGCGCGGCGCGAAGATCGGGAAGCTGGCGGCGCACAGCTATGAATAAAAGGCACACTGGGACGGTGAAGATGATCCGCCAACCAACAAATTCAAATGGTGGGACCTGGCTTACCAGCATCAGATAGAGCGGCAGCAGGCCCCAGATCAGATAGGCACCCAAGGCCATGGGGGCACCGCTGGGCCGTGCGCCGGTGCTGCTCATGTGATCATTCACCCCTTTGAAACTGGAAACAGGCGGCTAGGCGCTTGGTTCGCATGCCGCAACCATTGATACTGTTTGGCCCTGTTGCTGACTGTTCATCTTGGGGCCGCTAAGCATGAACGAGGAGGTGGGCCGATTGTTTTCCAATCGGCCTGACCAAGCAATTCGCGCTGCCGCCCAAGTCGCAGCGCGTTAATGGCTAGCAGCGTGGGTCGCACCTGACGTTGTTGGGACGTCCCCGGCCATTGGTCGGGGACGTTTTTGCCTGCCCCCCAGCTTTCACAATCATCTGTTAAGCTGCTGTGCGGAAGGCTAAGGCGTTCCCAGGCAATGAAGGTTTCCCGTTATGTCGATCTGCTTCCTGAAGCCCATTTGTCTTTTTCCACTGGCGCTCGCGCTGGCTGCATGTGGCAGTGACAAGCAGGCCGATCAGGCCGCGGCCGAGCAGGATCCGGCCCTGACTGGCGCTTTGGGTGACCAGATAATGGTTGACCCGGATCTGGCAGGCCAGAACCGCGGCAATGCAGCCCTAGGCGGCGGTGGTCCCGCCAATGGCGAACTTCCGGTCCAAAACAGAACCCCTGAGGCGATCGCCGCCGCCAAGGCTGAGGCGGCCAAATTGGCGGGTGGCGCTATCGAATCTGCGCCTTCTCCAACAGCAGGCGCAGCCACTTCCGCTTCCGCCGAATCGATCACCGCTGCGGCCATGGCCAAGCAATTGCCGGGCGCGCAGGCCAGCTGCCCCGACAAGGTGGAATATACTGCTGCCTGGGCGGCCAAACTGCCTGCTGCGTTGGCAATCTATCCGCGAGGCGCTGTTCAGGAAGCGGCGGGCACCGACAAGGACGGCTGCCGTCTGCGGGTGGTCAACTTCCTTACGCCAGTTGAGATCAAGGACGTGATAGACTTCTACTACACCCGCAGCAGCGGCGCTGGCTACCGTGTGGAGTACCGGCTGGACGGCGCCGATCATGTGCTGGGCGGAACCAAAAACGCCGCCGCCTATGTCATCTATGCCCGCAAGCTTGCCAATGGACTGACCGAAGTTGATCTGGTCGCCAATGGCGGTTGATCAGGTTCAGGCGTCTCGCAAGCCCACACCGATGATCGCGCGGGGCTGTTCCATCTCGTTGGAAGCCACCGGATAGGCGCAATAGTCAGCGGCGTAAAAGGCACTTGGGCGGTGATTGCCTGACAGTCCGACCCCGCCGAACGGTGCGGCAGAGGATGCGCCGTTGGTTGGGCGGTTCCAGTTGATCACCCCTGCGCGGATATTGGCCCAGAACCGGTTGTAATCCTGCGGCGTTCCCCCGACCAGCGAGGCGGAAAGGCCAAAGCGGGTATTGTTCGCCTCGGCAATGGCTTCGTCAAGATCATCTACCTGAACGATCTGGAGCAGTGGACCGAACAGTTCGACATCGGGGCGCTCCTTAACCTTGGTAACATCGATGATCGCAGGCGACAGGAACGGCAAATCATCGCTCTGGCGGACCATGTGTTTGATCGCCTTGCCCCCGTGGCTCAGCAGATAGAGAAAGCTCTCGGTCAATCCATCGGCCGAGGCGTTGTCGATGACCGGGCCCATGAAGGGCGCAGGTTCGTCAAATGGCGCGCCGACTATGATCCGGTCGGCAAGCCGCTTCACTTCGGCGATCACCGCATCATACATGCTCGCCTTGATGATCAGTCGCCGCGCCGCAGTGCAACGCTGCCCGGCAGAGGTGAATGCGGACTGGATGACCAGCGCGGCCGCGTCTGTGATCTTGGGCGTATCCCAGACCACGATTGGATTGTTGCCGCCCATTTCCAATGCCAGCAGCTTGTCGGGCCGCATCGCCAGCTTGCGGTTGATCGCAATGCCAGCGTGGGCCGAGCCTGTGAAAAGCACGCCATCAACCCCATCATGCGACACCAGTGTCTGGCCTTCCTCTGGCCCGCCAATCAGCACCTGGACGATCGCGGCGGAAATACCCGCACGGTGGAAGCATTGCGCAAGCAGTTCGCCCGTTGCCGGGGTTTTTTCGCTCGGCTTGAAGATGATCACGTTGCCCGCGATCAGGGCCGGCACGATGTGGCCGTTGGGCAAATGCGCGGGGAAGTTATAGGGGCCAAGCACAGCCATCACCCCATGCGGCTTGTGACGGACGGCAGCAGTGCCCTGCATCGCGTTATCAAGCTTGCGCTGCGATGTGCGATCCGCATAGGCGCGGATCGAGATCTCTACCTTGTTGATAACGCTTTCAACTTCGGTCCTGGCTTCCCACAAGGGCTTGCCGGTTTCACGGGCGATCAGCGTGGCAAGCTTTTCGCTTTCCTTGCGCACTTCATTGGCGAAGCGCCGAACCATTTCCATCCGGGTAGAAAGTGGCTGGGCAGCCCATGCCGGCCAGGCACGTCGGGCGCGGCTGACCACCTCATCAACATTGCCGCGTTTGCCGCGCCAAAGTTCGGCGCCTGTTGCTGGCTCGTAAGAGATGATGTCTGTCGAACTCACTGCCCCATCCCATACTGATCGGCTGCACTTGCCGACGTTGCCTGTCCTTTAGCCTTGCGGGTCAGACAATGAAAGCCTCTGGCCTTGTCCCTAATAAGTTGCGTTAGTTTGCTTGGACCAGCGCCTGACCTAGGCCGCGAATGCCAGCTAATTTATCAGCCAATGGCGCCCAGTCATCGTGTTCAGCGATTCCGTCCCAGATCCGCTCCACCTCTTCGATCACCAGTGATGGCGGCGCAGTGTCCTGCCAATAGGGGTCTGGCGCGCCAACGGCATCGTAGCCGCGCAGCATTTCGCCGAACTGGCCCCCGGAAGCATTCCGGCCAAACCGGTGGCGATGGAAAAACACATCCGGAGACGCAGCGCTTTGCCGCATCTCTGCCTCGGCCGCTGCAATCAGCGCTCCGTCTGCGTCAAACCCTTGCGAGGCGAGGCCCAACCGCCAGAGGAAGCGGCGAGCAAGGGCCGCCTGATACAGCGGCCCGAACCGTTCCAGCGCTGCAATCAGCGGCGGTGCCTCAACCAGTGTCCGCAACGCGACCGCCAACTGGCCGCAATTCCAGTGGATTGCCTCAGGCTGACGGCCAAACGCGTAAAGCCCGGCATGATCGAAATAGGCGGCGGTAAAGGTCGGGTCCCAACTCGGCAGCCAGCGCCAGGGCCCATAATCGAAACTCTCGCCAGAGATGTTCATATTGTCGGTATTGAGAACTCCGTGGACGAAGCCCGCTGCCATGTAGGAAGCAGCCATATCGGCCATACGTTCAACTACTTGATGCAACAGTATCACCGCTGGCTCATCACCGCCCGGGGCAACTTCGGGTGGCGGCGAACCGGGGAACTGGGTGAGGCAATAATCCACCAGCGCGGCCATCTGTTCACTCTCGCCAAGATATGCCAGTCGCTGGAAGCTGCCGAAGCGGATATGGCCGTGGCTGAGCCGGACCAGCACTGCCGAGCGAGTGGGCGAAGGCTCATCGCCGCGCATCAGATCCTCGCCGGTTTCGACCACCGAGAAGGTCTTGCTGGTGTTAACGCCCAATGCTTCGAGCATTTCTGTGGCGAGAATCTCGCGGACCGCGCCCTTCAGGGTCAACCGCCCGTCGCCGTCGCGGCTCCACGGGGTCTGGCCGCTTCCCTTGGTGCCAAGATCCAGCAACCGCCCAGCCCCATCGCGCAATTGCGCAAACAGGAAGCCGCGACCGTCGCCGATGTTGGGATTGTAATTGCGAAACTGGTGCCCGTGATAGCGCAGCGCCAGCGGCTGGGGCAAATTGCCTTCCAGCGGGATAAACCGCCCGAAATGATCGATCCACTGGGCGTCGCTCAGCCCGTCTAGCCCCACTGCTGGCGCCCAGCGATGATTGCGGAACCGCAATAGGTGGCGTGGGAATGGTTGGGCGAC
>JANMNP010000067.1:0-8435 GCA_031374105.1 Novosphingobium sp. | reverse complement strand
GGTCAAGCCGGGGGACAAGGACTATTTCGCGGTCCAATTTATGAAATCGACCAGGGTTGATCGGATCGCGGCGCGGCTGGTGCTTGAGAGCAATCTGGATACTCAGCCCGAGGCACTGGGCGTCTTGAGCATGGCGACGTTGGTGGTCTGCGGCGAACAAGACCAAGACAATGGCTCAGCCGAAAAGCTGGCCGATGTCCTGCCCGATGCGCGGCTGATGATTGTGCCGGGCACGCATATGAGCTCGGTGACGTTTGCTGATCTGGGGATCGCGATGCGTGATTTTCTTATCGGAACGGTGGTTCCTTGAATGCTCGCAGCTTTCGGCTGTGCAGCTTTGCGCCTTCGGCCCGCAGTAACTCGCATGCGGTGGTGCCAATCGCCAGGTGCGAGGCAATTGCTTCCTCGTAAAAGCGGTTGGCCTGACCCGGCAGCTTGATCTCGCCATGCAGCGGCTTGTCCGAGACACACAGCAGCGTCCCATATGGCACCCGGAACCGGTATCCTTGCGCGGCGATGGTCGCGCTTTCCATGTCGATGCCCACCGCGCGGCTTAGGCTGAGCCGCCGGGCCGAGCTGGTATAGCGCAGCTCCCAGTTGCGATCATCGGTGGTGACAACTGTGCCGGTCCGCATCCGCTTCTTAAGGTCTGCGCCGCCGGTCCCGCTGACGATTTCCGCAGCCTTGGCCAGCGCCATCTGGACTTCGGCAATCGCCGGGATCGGGATTTCGGGCGGGAGCACCGGATCGAGCACATGATCATCGCGCAGATAGGCGTGGGCCAGCACATAATCGCCGATTTGCTGGGTATCGCGCAGGCCGCCGCAATGACCAATCATCAACCAAGCCTCAGGCCGCAACACCGCCAGATGATCGCAGATGGTCTTGGCATTAGATGGCCCGACCCCGATATTGACCAGCGTGATTCCCGAACGGTCTGGCCTGACCAGATGATAGGCTGGCATCTGGTGCCGCCGCCAGGCCGTGTCAGACAGCAGGGTCCGGGCATCTTCGACCGGCTCTTCCAGATAGAGCCCACCAGCACCGGCCAGCGCGGTATAGCCTTCCTTGCCCAGTTTCTGACCCGCCCATCCAACGAATTCATCAACATAGCGATGATAGTTGGTAAACAGGATATAGCGCTGGAAATGCTCGATCCCGGTTCCGGTGTAATGGGCTAGCCGGGCGAGGCTGAAATCGGTGCGCAGGCCATCGAACAATGCAAGCGGGATCGGATCGCCTGGTCCGCCCAGACTGATCCCGTCCGCCAGCTCATCGCCGATTGCGGCAAGCTCGGTCGAGGGGAAGTGGCGGGCCAGTTCCTGGGGGCTAAGCGCGCCAAGGCCAGAGCTGGCGTCGATCACATAGGGGAATGGAATTTCCTGAGCCGACGGGGCAACCTCTACCTTGATGTCATAGTCATCGGCGAGCAGCGACAATTGCTCGGTCAGATAGTCCGCAAATTGTGCCGGACGGGTGACGGTGGTGGCATAGGTGCCAGTGTGCGACAATCGGCCAAAGGCGCGCGCCAGATCAGGCCGGGTCTCGCGGCCGGCATAATGCACCCGGAGTTCAGGGTAGCACCATGCCTGCATAACGCGGCGATCTGCCGGGGGAAGGGTGCCATCTGCTGCATAGGCAGCGATGTCTGACCGCAGGGTAGAGACGGCGGTTTCATAGACGCGGACCAATTCCGCGATGATCGTTTCAGTTTCTTGCATCGCGCACCAATAGCGGGCGGCGGCCAAAGATTCAAATGGCGCAACGAAAAGGGGGCACCGAACCGGCACCCCCCTCAATTCGTCAGACTTGCGAAACCAATCAGGCTTCGGGTTCTGCCTCGACCTGCTCTTCGAGCATATCGGCCGGGATTTCGCCGGGTTCGGCATTTGGATCATAGGCTTCGGTGAAGCCCGAAGCGTCGCTGTCAAACATAGCGGCCATCACGTCGACGCCCTGCGATTGCAGAGCGGCTTCATCAGGCGAACGGGCGACGTTGACCTTGACGCTCACGGCAACTTCCGGGTGCAGCGAAACGCGCACGTTGACCACGCCAATGGTCTTGATCGGGTGTTCGAGCACGACCATCGCCTTGGTCAGCTTTGCGCCATCAGCGTTGAGTGCTTCAACAATGTCACGCACCGAAACCGAACCATACAGCTGTCCCGAGTTAGAAGAGGCGCGGATCAGAACGATCTGCATGCCCTCAACCGAAGTCGCGTGTGTTTCAGCATCCGCGCGGCGCGAATCGTTGTCCGCGACGATCCGGGCACGATTGTTCTCAAAGACCTTGCGGTTGGCTTCGTTGGAGCGCAGCGCCTTTTTGTTCGGCAGCAGATAATTGCGCGCGTAACCGTCCTTGACGGTAACAACATCGCCGATGGTGCCGAGCTTCTCGATCCGTTCGAGGAGGATGATTTGCATGGGGTAAGCCCTCCTTACTTAACGAGGTACGGCAGGAGGCCGACCTGGCGCGCGCGCTTGATGGCCTGGCCCAGTTCACGCTGCTTCTTTGCAGAAACGGCGGTGATCCGGCTGGGCACGATCTTGCCGCGTTCGGACATGAAGCCCTGCAGCAAGCGCACATCCTTATAGTCAATCTTGGGAGCATTCTTGCCCGAGAAGGGGCATGATTTGCGGCGGCGGAAAAATGGACGAGCCATGATCAATACTCCTCACGGTCGCGGCGACGCGGACGTTCGCGATCGGTCTTGCGCAGCATAACCGACGGGCCTTCTTCATGCTCTTCAACGCGAATGGTCATGAACCGGATCACGTCCTCATTGATCGAGGTCTGGCGTTCCAGCTCAGCCACGACGCCGGTGGGGGCATCGATGTTGAGCAGCACGAAATGGGCCTTGCGGTTGCGCGCAATCTTATAGGCGAGGCTCTTGAGGCCCCATGACTCGGTCTTGACGACCTTGCCCTTGCCTGTTTCAACAATCTCGGTGGCGGTGGCGGCCAGCGCATCAACTTGCGCTTGGCTCAAATCCTGGCGGGCCAAGAAGACATGCTCATAGAGCGGCATGCAATGCCTTTCACTTTGGAACCGATCGCTGACTGATCCGCACAATTGCGGGGCCCCTCCGGCTTTCTTGGGATCCCCGGTGAACCGGAGAAGAGGCGCGCATAACGAATTTGCAGCGCAATGCAAGCCTACAACGGTGTAACCAGACGGTAACCGAGCGCAGCCATATGATGGTGGCAATTGCAATAATTGCCGAGGTTGGCCAAAGCGGCTGCGGATGACTGCTGTTTCTATCTCGATCAAGCGGGCTGAGCCGATCGAATTGTTCCGCTGCGGGGCGAGGGTGGTTTTGATCGCGCTGCCCCTGCTGGTGTTGCTGCCGTTGCATATTGTCTGGCATTTTCTGAGCCTGCCATCGCCTTGGGCCATGCTGTTCTTGCGGATTGCAGCCCGGGCATTGGGGGTCAGGGTCAAGGTTCATGGCAAGTCGCTGCGCAAGGATGTGTTCTTTGTTGCCAATCACGTCTCGTGGATCGACATTCCGATCCTTGCCGGGATCAACGGCACCGCCTTTGTTGCGCAGGATGGTGTGCGATCCTGGCCGATTATCGGCTGGCTGGCGACACTGAATCGCACCGTCTTCATCTCACGAACCGACCGCCAGAATGTCGGAGATCAAGTTGCAGAGCTGCGCGCCGCTATCGCTGAGAACTGGTCCGTAACCCTTTTTCCCGAAGGAACCACATCTGACGGGCAGGGATTGCTGCCGTTCAAGCCAGCGCTGTTTGAAACACTGGTGCCGCCGCCAAGGCCGATGTTAATCCAGCCGGTGCTGCTCGATTTTGGCGACGCCGGCCCTGAAGTTGGCTGGCTTGGGGTGGAAACCGGCTGGGAAAGCGCGTGGAAGGCCTTTACTCGCAAAGGCAATTACAAGGTCCATGTCCATTTCCTCGATCCGTTCGATCCGGTGCTGTGCAAGGATCGCAAGGAAATTAGCGCATTGGCCAGGAATCGTATTGCCGAGGCGATGGCCGCATCGCGCTCAGTGCCAGCCTAGCTTTCGGGCTTGGAAAACGCTTAGTATAGCGGTTGAACGCTGCATCGGGCGGCAATCCGTTTACTGAAAGTCCAGATCGTCATGCCCACCGGCCTTGTAGCACTGCTTGATGATATTGCCGTGATTGCCCGCGCGGCGGCAGCCTCGCTTGATGATGTCGGCATTGCGGCGGCCAAGGCCGGCTCCAAAGCAGCGGGCGTGGTGATCGATGATGCTGCCGTAACGCCATCTTACGTCACCCAATTCACCCCTGAGCGGGAATTGCCGATCATCTGGTCGATCGCGAAAGGCAGCCTGCGTAACAAGCTGGTTATTCTGCTGCCGATCGCGCTGTTGCTGAGTGAGTTCCTGCCCGCAGCGATCACGCCGCTGCTGATGCTGGGCGGGCTGTATCTGTGCTTTGAAGGCGCAGAGAAAGTGCTGGAAAAGCTGGGCGGCGAGAAGCACGGCGAGACTGTCGGCGATCCGATCGAAGACGTTGCAGAGTTTGAACGGCACCGCATATCCGGCGCTATCCGAACCGATTTCATCTTGTCTGCCGAGATCATGGCAATTGCCCTGGCCGAAGTTTCAAGCGAGCCGCTGCTCAGCCGGGGACTGATCCTGGCAGTTGTTGGTATTGCGATCACCGTGCTTGTTTATGGCGCGGTGGCGCTGATTGTGAAGATGGATGACGTTGGCTTGCATCTTGCGGAGCGCAAGGATTTGGGATCGCGGCAAATGGGGCGGATGCTGTTGCTGGCGATGCCAAAGCTTTTGGCGCTGCTCTCATTCGTCGGCACGCTGGCTATGCTTTGGGTCGGCGGCGGGATAATCATCCATGGCCTGCATGAGCTGGGTATTCATGGACCATCGGATCTAGCGCATGGGGCGCAACATTTCGCCGAACGCGCGACTGGTCCGCTTGGAGCCAT
Source organism: Novosphingobium sp. (assembly GCA_031374105.1). Taxonomy (GTDB): domain Bacteria; phylum Pseudomonadota; class Alphaproteobacteria; order Sphingomonadales; family Sphingomonadaceae; genus Novosphingobium. The sequence continues at coordinate 3,496 of JANMNP010000067.1, read as the reverse complement.
ACTTGGCTGGCTGACCTATGCCGTATTGTCAGCGATTACCGGACTGGTGCTGGGCGTTATCGCGGCGACTTCCTTGCATCAGGTGCAAAAACTACGCGGAACTGTGGCCCACTAGGGCAATGAGGACAGCAGATCCTTGGCAAACTGGCTGAGCGTGTCATCGCGCGCGCCCATGATTACGATCCGGTCTCCCGGTCGGGCGATCTGGGCAATGCGGGTCAAGCAGTCCTCGCGGGCCGGGATATACTCAGCCGTTCCGCCGGCTGTTGCGATCAGTCCGACAATCCGCTCGCTGCCTTGACTGCGATCAACCATTCCGCCGAAATAGACCGGATCGCACAGGATCGTGCGGTCGTCGGGCGCCAGCTTGGCGGCAAAAACCTCCGCCAGTTCCGTGCCCATCTGGCGCAGCGGGCCATAGCCGTGGGGCTGGAAAAAGGCGATCACCCTGCCATCATGGGCTTTGAGCGTATCGATTGTGGCGGAAACCTTGTCGGGGTTGTGACCGAAATCGTCGATCACCGTGATGCCCGATGGGCTGGTGCCGACGATGTCGAAGCGGCGCGCCAAACCTTTGAATGAGGCGAGCGCGGTGACGGCATCGCTCACCGTCACGCTTGCTGCATTGGCCCCGGCTATCGCTGCCAGGGCATTGGCCAGATTGTGGCGGCCTGGAACCTCGAGCGAGAGCGCGTATGTGGCGCCATCGCGGCGGTCAATAATAGTAGCGGATAGGCTGGTCTTGCCTTCGTTGATGCTGCCGGGGACAACCCCGATCATCGCTTCCGCGCTATCTATACCAAATGTCACAAGTGAGCGGGCGAAGTTGCTGAGTGCCCGAGTTTCCGCGTCATCGAGATTGATTGCCGCTACATTCGCTGCGCTCAAGAAGTCGCCGAACAATGCGCGCAGTTCCTCGAGACTTTTGTGATCGAGGCTGACATTGCCGAGCACTGCTACTTTGGGCTGGTACAGCGCAATCGAGCCGTCGCTTTCATCGACTTCGGAAACGAACACATCGCCGTTACCAACCCGCGCGCTGGCAAAGGGCGCATCGGGCGTGGCAAAATTCTTCATCACTGCGCCGTTCATGATCGTGGGATCGCGGCCTGCTGCGGCCATGATCCAGCCTACCATGCCGGTAACGGTGCTCTTGCCGCTGGTTCCGCCGATGGCGATGCCTAGCGGGGCCGCGTTGAACAGCGCGGCGAGCAATTCCGCGCGGCTCATCCGGGGGCAGCCTAGTTCCTTGGCCCGGACCATTTCCGGCACAGTATCCTCAACCGCTGCAGAGGCCACCAGAGTCTGTTCGGATGAAGTAATCCCGCTGCCGTCTTGTGGGAACAACGTGAAGCCCAGGCTTTCCAGCCAAGCGAATTTCTCAGGCGTGCGTCCCTGATCGCGGCTGCGATCAGACCCGGTAATTATCGCCCCCTGCGCATGCAGGATCAGCGCTAGGGGCAGCATCCCCGATCCGCCGATACCGCAGAAAAACCAAGGGTGAGAGGTGAGATCAGTCATCCTGCTCAGTTATGCGCGCTTGCCTGACAAAACAACCGGGTTAGGGTGAGGCATGACCCGCATAGCGATCTGCGCCCCGTCCACCCCGTTCACTTCCGAGGATGCCGCGCGCGTATCGGCTTTGGCGGCGGCAGAGTTTCCCCAGCACGCGTTGCACTTTCATCCGCAGTGCTTTGCAATCGATGGCCATTTTGCGGGACCTGACGCGCTGCGCCTTGCCGCGTTCCTCGAATGCGCCAACGATCCGGCGTTTGATGCAGTGTGGTTCGCCCGCGGCGGCTATGGCGCAAACCGGATTGCGGAAAATGCCATTAGCCAGCTTGGTCCAGCGGCGCAGGACAAGCAATATCTCGGATATTCGGACAGCGGCACACTGCTAGGCACACTTTATCGCGAAAAGATCGGCCTGTCTGTCCATGCCCCGATGCCCGCCGATATCCGGCGCGAAGGCGGCGAGGCGGCGGTGCGACGCACTCTGGCTTATCTTTCGGGCGATGTTTCCGGGCTTGAGGCGTCGCAGGATCAGCATCCGACGGTTGCCTTTAATCTGATGACGCTGGCGATGCTGTGCGGCACGCCGCTGATGCCGAACCTGGCCGGGCATGTGGTGATGGTCGAAGAAGTCGCCGAGTATCTTTACGCAGTGGACCGATTGTTCTTCCACGTCACCGCGCATCTTGGCGGGATTGCGGGCCTCAGGCTGGGCCGGGTCAGTGATGTGCCGGAAAATGATCGCCTGTTTGGCGCGGAACCGGAGCAAATCGCGCGGCATTGGTGCGACCGTCATTCGATCAGCTTTCTCGGTGCGGCCGACATCGGCCATGACGCTGCCAACAAGATCGTGCCGTTCGGGCTTGCGAGAGCGGCGCGGTCCTAATAACCGCCCGCACCGAAGGAGAGTTTCATGCGTGCATTCGTGTTTCCGGGTCAGGGTAGCCAGAAAGTCGGGATGGGGGTCGATCTGGCGGCGGCCAGCGCTGCGGCGCGCGAGGTTTTCCAGGAAGTGGATGACGCGCTCGGCCAGAAACTGTTCGCGATGATGCGCGATGGGCCGGACGACCAATTGATGCTGACCGAAAATGCGCAAGCCGCGATCATGGCCAATGCCATGGCAGTGCTGCGGGTGCTGGAACGTGAAGGCGGGATCAATCTGGCGGAGAAAGGCGATTTTGTCGCCGGTCACAGCCTGGGAGAATATACTGCGCTTTGCGCGGCCGGGGCGTTCTCGCTGGCCGATACGGCGCGGCTCCTCAAGCAGCGCGGTCAAGCCATGCAGGCCGCTGTGCCGGTTGGCGTGGGCGCGATGTGCGCGCTGCTCGGAGCTGATATCGATAAGGCCACGCGGCTGGCTGAGGCAGCTGCTGAGGGAGAGATCTGCACCGTTGCCAATGACAATGATCCGGGTCAGGTCGTCCTTTCTGGCCACACTGGTGCGATTGAGCGGGCGATTGCGCTGGTCAAGGATTTCGAGATCAAGCGCGGCGTGCTGCTGCCAGTCTCCGCGCCTTTTCACTGCCCACTAATGCAGGGAGCCGCCGATGCCATGGCCGAAGCGCTTAGCAAAACGCCCCCTGCTGCGCTGCGCCTGCCGCTATTCGCCAATGTCACCGCCGCGTTGGCTTCCGATCCCGTTGAAATTCAACAATTGCTAGTCGAACAGGTCTGCGGCCGGGTTCGCTGGCGCGAAAGCGTGATCGCGATGAAGGACGCCGGGGTCGATCAGTTCGTGGAACTGGGCGGCAAGGTGCTCGGCCCGATGATCGGGCGGACTGTGGCCGATGTGAATGTAACTAGCGTGGTAACGATGGCTGATCTCGAGGCGCTGGCGAAGGAGTTGTGAGTTTTCACGCGGAGGCGCGGAGACGCGGAGAAGAGAAAAATGGAGATTGACCGCGTTAGCGCTGAAATCGTCGATCTTGGGATCAAAGTGCACCGTGAGCTTGGCCCCGGGCTTCTCGAACCCGTCTATGAAACC
>JANMNP010000007.1:0-17442 GCA_031374105.1 Novosphingobium sp. | reverse complement strand
GAAGACGCGCCCGTACTGCTCGTGATAGCAGTTCTGCACGTCGATATCGGCCTGCGTGAAAAAGCGGAAAATCTGGGTCAGCAGATTGCGCTCATGCTCGGAAATCTTCTGCGCCCAATCGCGGCAATCCTCACCCAAAGGCACTTCCTCGGGCATCCAGTGGATCTGCTGCTGGCGTTTCCACATGTCATAGGCCCAGGGATATTCGAAGGGCTTGTAAGTGGCGCGGGCTTCAAGAAGGGGCATAGGTTTCGTCCAAGTTTGAGGCGTTAGGATACAGGATTCAGAGATCAGATGTAACTGGCTTGTTGGCGATCAGGATCATGCTCTTCCACAGCCACGGCAAACGTCCGACGCCGCGAAAACCGATGATATGAAAGCCAGCATCGCCCAGCAGCCGCGACAGGGTCGTGCGGCTCCAGAATTTGATGTGGCCGCCATGCCAATTGGCGGTAAAATGCTTGTCAAAACTGTTGGTCAGCGCAAGCGCGAGGTTCTTGAGATAGCCGTGATATGGCGTGCTAATCACCAGAATTCCGCCGGGGCGCAGCGCCCGCCAAGCGAATTGCGGCAGCTCATGCGGCGCATAGAGATGCTCGACCACCTCGGTGCTGACCACCGCATCAAATTGCCCATCGGCGGTAAAGCCAAGCGCCGCCGGATCGCTAGCCAATAACGCCACCGCGAACCGCGCCTCGGGCGCGGCAGCGCGGGCCAGGGCCACCCCGCCTTGATCGGCATCAATTCCGTGAGCGGTAAAGCCGGCACTGCGCAAAGCCCTTACCAAGGCGCCATTGCCGCAGCCCGCATCCAGCACATCGGCCGGGGCATGGCGGCGCAGGATCGCGGTGACCGCCGGATTGATATAGTCCGATGAGCCGGGGGCCGCATCCTGCCAGCCATAATTCTCAACCGTCGCGCTGCTCATTTCCAGAACCACCCGGGCTTGTGATCGCTCGCCCGACGGTGCGACCACATCCGGATATACATCCACAGCCCCGAAAAGCTGAAGAACAGCAGCGCAAAGCCCGACAGGATCGAGATCGCTATGCCGACCGGGCCAAACTCCTCGCCAGCATGGAGATGGTGGAGATAGCTTACCCAGGATTGCGCACTATCGGGTGCAGGCTTGGGGCGGCAGATCATGCTATCCGGGCAGACGAAGCCAGCCGGAGCCGCAGCGCGCGGTTCACCCTTGGCGACAATGTCGGCGAACTGACTCATCACCCCGGTCGCGGCGATCCACAGCAGGAACGCCCCAAAAATTACCGACAGCCAGCGATGCCATTTACGCAAACTCAAACACTCCTATCAATCGCCGGGCGGATCGCCATCAGCACCAGCATCAAGGTACCCAGCACAAACAGCAACCAGCCTTGCAACTTCAACATCCGGCGATAGCGCGGGCTTCGCAGCCAGCGCAGTTGCCGGGTCATCCATACCCGCAAGCCGCGGATGATCCGGTCAGGCCACAGGATCGAGGCCGATCCGGCGACGACGGCAATCGCTCCAACAGCCCAAAAGACCGCATGGGAGATGCCGAAGATCATGGCTCTACCGCGCCTTTGCCTTACCCGCCGTTACTGGCACGCCAGACACTCGTCATAATCAGTCGTCGGCAGCTCATACTTGGCAGGCTCGGCGGTGTTGTCCGCCTCTACCCCGCCGGCAAAACCGGCGCGCTGGACCGATTTCGAGCGGAGGTAATAGAGCGACTTGATCCCGCGCTCCCACGCCTGGAAGTGCAGCATCGCCAGATCCCATTTATCGACATCGGCGGCGATATAGAGATTGAGGCTTTGCGCCTGATCAATGAACGGGGTGCGATCTGCGGCAAATTCCAGCAGCCAGCGCTGATCAATCTCAAAGCTGGTCTTGTAGACCGCCTTTTCCTCAGGGCTGAGGAAATCGAGGTGTTGGATCGAGCCGCCGTTCTCCAGGATCGAATTCCACACATTGTTCGAATCCTTGCTCTTGGCCTGGAGCAGCCGTTCCAGATAAGGGTTCTTGACCACGAAGCTGCCCGACAGCGTCTTGTGGGTGTAGATATTCGCCGGGATCGGCTCAATACAGGCGCTGGTGCCGCCGCAGATGATGCTGATCGAGGCGGTTGGCGCGATTGCCATCTTGCACGAAAAGCGCTGCATCACACCCATATCGGCGGCATCCGGGCAGGCACCGCGTTCTTCGGCCAGCATCATCGATGCTTCATCAGCCTTGCCAGCGATATATTTGAACATCTTGAGGTTGAGCGCCTTGGCCATCGCGCTTTCAAAGCCGATGCCCTTCTTCTGGAGATAGGAATGGAACCCCATCACCCCCATGCCGACGCTGCGCTCGCGCATTGCGGAATACTTCGCCCGCGCCATTTCGGGCGGGGCACGATCGATGTAATCCTGCAGGACATTATCGAGGAAGCGCAGCACATCCTCAACAAAAGTCTTGTCGCCCTGCCATTCTTCCCAAGTCTCAAGATTGAGCGAGGACAGGCAGCAGACCGCAGTCCGGTCATTGCCCAGATGATCAACCCCGGTTGGCAGAGTGATTTCCGAGCAGAGGTTTGAGGTGGACACCTTAAGCCCCAGATCGCGGTGATGCTTGGGCATCATCCGGTTCACCGTATCGGAGAAGACGATATAGGGCTCCCCCGTGGCAAGCCGGGTTTCGACCAGCTTCTGGAACAGCGAGCGGGCATCGACCGTGGCACGGATCGAGCCATCCTTGGGGCTGCGCAAATGGAATTCATCGCCAGCGCGGACTGCTTCCATGAAATCATCGGTGAGCAGCACGCCGTGGTGCAGATTGAGCGCCTTGCGGTTGAAATCGCCCGAAGGCTTGCGGATTTCAAGGAACTCCTCAATCTCGGGATGCGAGACATCGAGATAGCAGGCAGCCGAGCCGCGCCGCAGCGAGCCTTGCGAGATTGCCAGCGTCAGGCTGTCCATCACCCGCACGAACGGGATGATGCCGCTGGTCTTGCCATTCAGCCCAACCGGCTCACCAATCCCGCGGACATTGCCCCAGTAAGTCCCGATCCCGCCGCCGCGCGAAGCCAGCCAGACGTTTTCATTCCAGGTGTTGACGATCCCTTCGAGGCTGTCCGACACCGAATTGAGATAGCAGCTGATCGGCAAGCCGCGCCCGGTCCCGCCGTTCGACAGCACCGGGGTGGCCGGCATGAACCACAGCTTGGAGATATAGTCATAAATCCGCTGGGCGTGATCCTGATCGTCCGAATAGGCATCGGCGACGCGGGCGAACAGATCCTGATACTTTTCACCGGGCAGCAGGTAGCGATCGTCCAGCGTATCCTTGCCGAACAAGGTCAGCAGCTCATCGCGCGAATGGTCGGTCACAATCGTGAAGCGCCGCTCGGCAATCGCCTTACTATCCGCGTATTTGGGGCTGTCTTCATATTTGGGTGCAGCTACAGCCTTGGCCAGCGCTTCCACGCCCGCCTGCATGATCAGCTCTGCCGAACCTGTATCGCTTTTTTCGGTCATCGCCATTGCCGGGGCTGTGCCCGCCTCCATCTTTTCAGCAACGGGAGCCTCAGCAACCGCAACCGCGCCATCAATCTCAGCCATCGATGGCTCTTCCCCGTTCCTGAAATCCACTTGTGCCCCTAACCTCAAAAACTGTTGCCCCGGCGAAATTCGCGCCCCCGCGATGTTCCGCATTCGTTCGAATCGGCGGGCAAGCAGCCAGCCTAGCAAATTACGCGATCAAGCGGAGAAAAACTTATCCCCGACTTGTCCCCGGACCGCCTTGCGGGGATGATTTCCAGAACCCGAATCCACCTGGCTGACGTAAGCTACGCCAAACGGCTTAAATCTAGGACTAGAGGTCCCCCTCAATGCCGGACCACTATCTATAGTGCCTCAACCAGTTGAGCGCGCAAGAGGGTAAATGATTGGGCAACCATGTTTGGTGGATCGAACCGGCCCCATCGACGCTGCTGCAACGCAGCGACGCGTGGGAAAGTCTGGACTGTTGCGGAGCGCAAGAGTCAAAGTGAATCTGTGAAAAAATTTTTGTCCGGGGACAGGCTCGCACGACTGTTGACTCACGATAGAATCAGCATCGGCAAGGATGTTGCGCGAAGGTCTTTCGCTTGCCCCAAACCGAGGCTAGGTTGATACAAGTTTAAGGAGATCCCAGAGCCATGTTGAATATCATCGGTGCGATCATCAGCGGGCTGTTTGTGGGCGCACTGGCGCGGTGGTTTTATCCAGGCGAAGTGGCGATGGGCTGGGGCATGACCATCCTGCTCGGAGTCGGCGGTTCGCTGCTGGCAGGCCTGATCGCCAACCGCGGCGCGGGGGCCGGCTTCAACCGCGCCGGATGTCTCGCCTCAGTGCTGGGCGGAATGGCGCTGATCTTTATCGGGCGGCATTTCGGCTGGGGGTGATTATGAGTGGAGCGTTACCCACCCCTAACCCCTCCCGCTTGCGGGAGGGGTTAGGGGTGGGTAACGACACTGGTGATGGGAGTTTCCGTCCAAGGAATACTCAGCGCGCCCGCGAATTGCACAACGCAGCGACGCCCGCCGAACGTGAATTGTGGCGCTATCTGTCTCGCTCGCAGCTTGGAGTAAAGTTCAGCCGACAGATGCCAGTTGGGCCATTCTTTGCGGATTTCTTATGCCGAGAACGCAAATTGATTGTCGAACTTGACGGCTTTTCACATGATGTTGCGCCGGAACGCGATGTCTGGCGCGACTACCGCCTACGTGAGGCTGGATTTCGGGTAATGCACTTTTCAAATGCCAATGTGATGGGCAACGTTGAAGGGGTTGTGTCAGAAATCCGCCAAGCTGTTGAGAGACTGACCCACTCCTAACCCCTCCCGCAGGCGGGAGGGGAAAAGGACATATTCCCGGCTAGAACAAAACCGCGCTCCTAGCGCGCCACTTCGGCGATCTTTCCGACAATCTCGTCCACCAGCTCCAGCGGCAGATCATGGCCCATGCCCGGGATCAAATGCAGCTTCGCGCCCTTGATACTGGCCGCAGTATCCTTGCCGCATTCCACTGGCACCAGCGGATCGGCCAACCCGTGAATTACCAGCGTGGGCGCGGTGATCTTGCCGAGCATTTCGCGGCGATCACCATCGGCGACGATTGCCGCCATCTGGCGTAGCGCGCCGACCGGGTGGAAGCTGCGGTGGAAATCAATCTTTGACCTCTCGCGCATTCGCGCCTCGGGGGCAGGATAGGCCGGGCTGCCGACCGCGCGGGCGGCCTTGATCCCGAATTCGACAATTGTATCCAGATCGGCTTTGAGCGGGCGCTTGGTCAGCACCGCCATCGCCTCGGGAGTCGCGCGAGGCAAGCCGCGCTTGCCGGTGGTCGACATGACCGAGGTGAGCGAGAGGGTCCGCTCCGGATAGCGCGCCGCGACATGCTGCGCGATCATCCCGCCCATTGAGGCCCCAACGATATGAGCGCGTTCGATCTTCAGCGCATCGAGCAAGCCCACCGCATCATCGGCCATATCGGATAGATAATAGGCCAGCCGGGGCCGCATCCCGAGCATCTTTGTAGCGACCACCCGAATCAGATTGGGCTTGCCCGCTTCGTCGAAATGGGTCGACAGGCCAATATCGCGGTTGTCATGGCGGATCACATAATAGCCCCGCGCCACCAGCGCCTCGATCAGCTCCAGCGGCCACCGGATCAGCTGCATCCCCAGCCCCATGATCAGCAGCATCGGCGGATGCGCCGGATCGCCGTGGGTTTCGTACTCAATCTTGATGCCATTGGCAGCGATTTGCGGCATATTAATTGCTCCCTGGCTCGTCCGTTTCACCAGCCTTCTTCTCTGGGAAATCAAGAATTACAAAGTGATCGAAGCGATATGAGGCTTTTAGAAAGGGACCGAGCCGACTTGCCGTTTTCTTTGCATGGTCGGAAATTCGTGGAAGCAATCCTTCTAAATGGGCCGAAAGCTCTTGTAGTCCGATTAGATATGGCGCGATTTGAGCTTGCTGTTCGGGCGTAGCTGCGAAGGATGCCACCTTGCCTCTAATAGACCTATCTAATTGAAGTCCTTCTATTTTTAGCCGAAGTTCGAATATTTCACTTAACACTTGCTTTAAAATTCTGTGGCCCGCTTCAAGTTGCCGAACATCCATTAACAAATTTGAATCTTTAGTTGTGGCAATCAATGTCAACTCTTCTGCTGTAATAGATTCAATTGATTCACTAAATCCGACTAAATTAGAAAGCTTAGCCCAAATCGGTCCATCGACACCCGCTAGGGTTGCATCTACAATCGATTCGTCGACAAGATTTCTAAGTTGTATTATTTCATCAGTTATTGATATGACTTTAAACATCATACTGTAAGATGTTGTTAATTCAAATTTTTTCTGTTTCTTTAATTCAAAATAGTATGAAGTTACCCAAGCCAGTGCCGCACCAAGCAATACTGCGCTCATATTTATGAGCGGCTCCATCCAACCAAAATCACCTGACCCAATAAATATCTTCACGGAACCAGCACCGTGTCTTTGGCCAGCTTCAGCGTCTTGGGATAATCGAGGATGTAATGCAGCCCCCGGCTTTCCTTGCGTTCCAGTGCCGAGCGAACGATCAGTTCAGCGCTTTGCAGCAAATTGCGCAGTTCGATCAGATCGGTCGAAACGCGGAAATGGCCGTAGTAATCCTCAACCTCGGTATTGAGCAGGCGGATCCGGTGCTGCGCGCGCTCAAGCCGTTTGGTGGTGCGCACGATGCCCACATAATTCCACATGAAACGGCGAATTTCGGTCCAGTTCTGCTGGATGATCACTTCCTCGTCCGAATCGGTAACCCGGCTTTCATCCCACGGACGGACCGGCGGAGGCGCATCGAACTCAGCCCAGCGCGCCAGAATATCGGCCGCTGCCGCCTCGCCAAACACGAAGCATTCAAGCAAGCTGTTGGAGGCAAGGCGGTTGGCCCCGTGCAGGCCGCTTTCGGTGCATTCACCCGCCGCATAAAGCCCCGGCAAATCGGTCCGTCCGGCAAGGTCGATAATAATCCCGCCGCAGGTGTAATGCTGCGCCGGTACGACCGGGATCGGCTGCTTGGTCATATCGATGCCCAGGCCAAGCAGCTTTTCGTAGATGTTGGGGAAATGTGCCTTCACGAACTCCGGGTCTTTGTGACTGATATCGAGGTGGACGAAATCGAGCCCATCGCGCTTGATTTCCGCGTCATTGGCACGGGCGACGACATCGCGCGGGGCAAGCTCGGCGCGTTCGTCATAATCGGGCATGTACCGATGCCCGGTTTTGGGGTTGAGCAGATGCCCGCCCTCGCCGCGCACCGCCTCGGTGATCAGGAAATTCTTGACGTCGAGATTATACAGGCAGGTCGGGTGGAACTGCATCATTTCCATATTACCCACCCGCGCGCCGGCCCGCCAGGCCATGGCGATCCCGTCTCCGGTAGCGCCGCGCGGCGCTGTGGAGAACTGATAGACGCGCCCTGCGCCGCCGGTGGCCAGCACTGTGGCGCGGGCGGTATGGGCCTGCACCTTGCCGTTGGCCTCATCCAGCGCATAGACCCCCCAGACCCGGCCCGAGCCTGAATAGCGTTCTTCATGCTGCCCGGTGATCAGATCGATGCAGGCCTGCCCCGGCAGCAGAGTGATGTTGGGATGGGCTTCTGCGGCCCTCAGCAACGCTTCCTGCACCGCCCAGCCGGTCGCATCGTTGACATGAACGATCCGGCGGTGCGAATGCCCGCCCTCGCGGGTCAGGTGAAGATCACCCGCTTCGGTGTTAAAGGGGACGCCAAGTTCGACCAGCCGGTCGATCGCATGGGGCGCGCGTTCGATCACGAATTCGACCGTCTCCAGCCGGTTGAGGCCTGCCCCTGCCACCATCGTATCGCGGATATGCTCCTCGAACGTGTCGCCCGCATCCAGCACCGCAGCAATCCCGCCCTGCGCCCAGGCAGTCGATCCGCCGGTCAGCGAACCCTTGGCGAGGACCAGTACCCTGACCTGCTCGGCCAGCGCCAGCGCCGCCGTCAGCCCCGCCGCGCCCGAGCCGACGATGATGACATCGTGAGTCATATCAGAAATACCGAATACGCCTCAGGCCGCCTTCATGGTTGTATGTGGAAGCGCCACGGTTTCAAGCGTGGAAAGATCCAGCTTGATTGAAGCATGATCAATATCCAGACCGATCACTTGTCCGGTTGCATCGAGATCAGCATTGAGCCCCTCAGCAATCTCGCGCACTTCCACGCCCGCGCCTTCACGCAATTCGATATAGAGACTGTCCGTCTCGGCGTAATAGTGCAGCTTCATGGCGCGTCCTGACGAAAATTGCGGTCGGGGAAGGCGTTATGGATCGTCACGCCGTCCTCAAGAGTAACGACCCTTAAAATGCGGGGTTCCGGCTCGTTTGGCAAGTTTACCTTGCCCCAGTGGCGAATGCGACCATCATTTTGAGGCGCTTTGCGCAGCGGACTGTTAACGACGGCCTCGCACATCGCAAGAGTCAGATAGGGCCGCTTGCGCAGGATCTGTTCGGTGAAATAGCGTGTTGGAGACGGCATTAAGCCGCCACTTTCGTTGCACTGGTCAGCGAAACGAACACATCCTCCAGATCAGCCTCACGGGTGGTGACGTCGATGATCGCAAAGCCCTGGGCCTGCACCGCCGCCAGCACTTCGCCGGCATTGGTGCGGTCCTTGTCATAGGTGATCTCGACCATCCGTTCGCCAGTGCCCACACATTTGACGAAAACCGGGCTGGCGGGCAGCGCGGCAATATCACGATCAAAGGTCAGCACCACGATCTTCTCGCGGGCCATTTCAACCAGTTCGCGGGTCGGCTTGTTGGCAATCAGCTTGCCGTGGTTGATGATCGCAATCCGGTCGCACAGCTGTTCTGCTTCTTCGAGGTAATGGGTTGTGAGGACCACGGTCACCCCTTCGGCGTTAAGCTCGGCCACCAGTTCCCACAGCAGGCGGCGCAATTCGACATCGACGCCGGCCGTCGGCTCGTCGAGCACCAGCACCGGGGGCGAATGGACCATCGCCTTGGCGATCAACAGCCGCCGCTTCATCCCGCCCGAGAGTGTTCGGGCATAGGCATTGGCCTTGTCCGACAGATGCACCGCTGCCAGCAGCTCCAGACTGCGCCGCGCCGCCTTGGACACCCCATAAAGCCCGGCCTGATTTTCCAGCACTTCAAACGGGGTGAAAAAGGGATCGAATACGATCTCCTGGGGGACGATGCCGATCGCGCGTTTGGCGTTACGGCTGTCCTGTTCGATATCAAAGCCCCAGATCTCCGCGCTGCCCGAGGTTTTCATCACCAGCCCGGCAAGGATATTGATCAGCGTTGATTTGCCTGCGCCATTGGGGCCAAGCAGCCCGAATATCTGGCCCTGCGGCACATCAAAGCTGACCCCATCGAGCGCCAGCTTGCCGGGGCTGTCACCAGCGGCGGCGTATTGTTTGGCGAGGTTGCGGATCGAGATGGCTGCGGGCGTTTCCATGTGCGCTCCATTGCGGCAGGTTTGCCCGCCCGTAAAGCCCCCTTTGGCTGCGGTTAATCGCCATCCTTACGCGTTATTAACCATGCTTCTGCAAGGTGCCTTCACACGGTTGGCCTAGGGCAGTTTCAATGAATTTGGGGATTCCTTTCAGCAACGAGCCACTGCGGCGCAGCTGGCGCAGCTTATGCGCCGGGCTGATCTGCGCCTTGTCGGCGCTGTTGATCGCCCCTGCGGCGCTGGCCCAATCTGGCTCAAGTGCTCCCGACACGACCCCGGCATACGTCACGGTGGTTACCCCCGCCAGTCTGATCAGAATCAACGATCTCGATTTCGGGAGCATCGTCCCGCACACAACTGCTGGTACGGTTGTTCTCAATCCCGCCAACAATGTCTGCACAACCACCGGCTCTATCATCCATATCGGCGGATGCCGGGCGGCTAATTTTGCAGGGATGGGCAGGCGCAATTTTATCGTCCGCATCTCGGTTTCGCCCTCAACCAACCTGATCGGGCCGGGTCAGACGATGGTAATGAACGCCATGACGATCGATACCTTGCCCGACCTGATTTATCAACCGAATGGCAATGGCAACGGCATTGGCAACCAACGCTACCGGATCGCTTCGATTACCGGAATTTTCAACTTCCAGGTTGGGGGCACGCTGCTGGTCAATGCCAATCAGGCACCGGGGCCATACGAGGGCACTTTCACTGTCACGGTAAATTACCAATAGCCCGAACCAGCAGGCTGGAAAAGCCGCTATCGAATTGCTAATGGGCCACCATGAGCCAACCGCCCGAAATCATTCGCACCGCTTCAACCCGCGCTTCCTGTGATGGGGCCAACGCCATCAAGGGCGGGGCCGCGCTGGGCCATCCGCGTGTCTGGCTGGAAATCGACGAGAAGGGTTATGCCGATTGCGGCTATTGTGACCGGCGGTTCATGCTGATCGGCGGCCCGGCAGATAAGGCAGCGGCCTGACCCTAACTCTGGCGCTTTCGCTGCTGTGCCCTATATCGATACCATGACCACCACCGACACCCGTTCGCTGCTGTACCGTTCCGGCCAGCTTGATCCAGCCCAGGCCCAGGCTCTGGCCCGTGAGACGCTGGCAAACTGCGACGATGGTGAGCTTTATCTCCAGTTCATCGCCAGTGAGACTTTTGCCTTTGATGATGGCCGCCTCAAAATGGCCGACTATTCGCGTGACGCCGGATTCGGCCTGCGCGGCGTATCGGGTGAGATGACTGGCTTTGCCCATGCCAACGAGATTTCCGGTGCCGCGATCCGCCGCGCAGGCGAAACGCTTAGCTTGCTTGATCCGGCCACCGCTCAGCCCGCCCCGCCGCCCCGGCAGAACAACCGCCACCTCTACACTGATGCCTCGCCGCTTGATGCCGTGCCTTTCGAGGCCAAGGTAAAGCTGCTGGAAACGATCAACGCAGCTGCCCGCGCCCGCGATCCCCGCGTGGCGCAAGTCAGCGCCAGCCTGTCTGGCAGTTGGTCAGTGGTAGAGATCGTCCGCGCCGATGGGTTTGTTGCGCATGATGTCCGCCCGCTGGTGCGGCTCAATGTCGGAATAGTGGCAGAAAGCAATGGCCGCCGCGAAACCGGCAGCTTCGGAATGGGCGGGCGCTGGCTGTATGACAAGCTGTTTGAACCAGCCAGCTGGAACCGCGCGATCGACGAGGCTTTGGCGCAGGCGCTGACCAATCTGGAAAGCGTCGCCGCGCCTGCCGGTGAGATGACCGTGCTGCTTGGCCCCGGCTGGCCCGGCGTGCTGCTGCATGAGGCGGTTGGCCACGGCCTTGAAGGCGATTTCAACCGCAAGGGCACCAGCGCCTTTTCGGGCCGGATCGGGACGCGGGTTGGCGCGCCGGGCGTTACCGTGGTTGATGATGGCACGCTTTTGGGCCGCCGCGGCTCGCTCTCCATCGATGATGAGGGCACACCCACCCAGGAAAACGTGCTGATCGAGGATGGGATCCTCAAGGGCTATATCCACGACCGGCTTAATGCGCGGCTGATGGGCGTTGCCCCCACTGGCAACGGCCGCCGCGAAAGCTATGCCCATGCACCGATGCCGCGGATGACCAACACCTTCATGCGCGGCGGCAAGGATGATCCCGCCGAGCTGTTATCGCGCGTCAAGAACGGCATTTTCGCCAAAAGCTTTGGCGGCGGACAAGTTGATATTGTCTCGGGCAAATTCGTGTTTTCCTGCACCGAGGCCTATCTGGTCGAAAACGGCAAGCTGGGCGCACCGATCAAGGGCGCGACGCTGATTGGCGATGGCCCCAGCGTGCTGACCAAGGTGCTGGGGATCGGCAATGATATGGCGCTGGATGAGGGCGTTGGTATCTGCGGCAAGGGCGGCCAGAGCGTTCCCGCAGGCGTTGGCCAGCCGACCTTGCTGGTGGCCGGGCTGACCGTGGGCGGGACAGCATAGATTAGTCAGCCTTGGTTCAGCATTGCTGGGCCAGCTTGCCCGAACAGGAGAATGACCATGCGCAAAATTGCCCTCGCCCTCGCTGCCAGTGCCGCACTGCTGGCTGGCCCCGCGCTTCAGGCGCGTGACAAGCTGACGCCGGAACAGCAACTCGAAAAAATGCTTGAGGGGCGCGAGGCGGGCAAGCCAACCAGCTGTATCAGCACCTGGTCTAGCCGCAGCATGCAGATCCTCGACAAGACCGCGCTGGTCTATGACGCAGGCAACGTGATCTATGTGAACCGGCCACAAAATGCCGACGTGCTTGATGATGATGACCTTTTGGTAATCAAGTTGACTGGCAGCCAGCTGTGCCGGCTCGACATGGTCAGCATGCATGACCGCACCGGCGGATTCTATCGCGGCTTCGTCAATCTTGGCGATTTTGTTCCCTATCGCCGGATAGCCAAGGCCAACTAGGGTCTGTTGAAATTCAGCCGTTACACCCTGAAATCCTCCCCCGCTGGGGGAGGTGGCATCCCGCGGGGATGACGGAGGGGGTGTTTCGCGAGGGTAACCGCGCGCCCTCCGCCTCCGCTTCGCTCCGGCACCTCCCCCACAGGGGAGGATTTTGTGATACTCAACAAACGCTAGGCGAAATTCACCGCTTGCCCTGACCGCAGGATTGGGCAAGGCTTGCGAGCATGAGCCGTGCCCAAACCATTGCCTGCGTGGTGCTTGCCCTGTTCTATGGCTTTGCTGGCGTGATGCATTTGATCGCGCCCGCCCCGTTCCTGTTGATCACACCGGCCTGGGTGCCGTTTCCCGCTGCGGTTGTGGCACTTACTGGCCTGGCTGAGCTTGCCGGAGCGCTAGGTGTTGCCCAATGGTGCAGACTTGATCTACGCCGCGCCGCCGGCTGGGGGCTGGCGCTTTATGCGCTATGCGTCTGGCCAGCCAATTTCCAGCATCTGTTGAATGATCTGGCGA
The DNA here is from genome assembly GCA_031374105.1 of Novosphingobium sp. GTDB lineage: Bacteria > Pseudomonadota > Alphaproteobacteria > Sphingomonadales > Sphingomonadaceae > Novosphingobium. Next base: position 4,522 of record JANMNP010000007.1, on the reverse strand, counting down.
GCAGCGATGGCGGGGCGGGGCTTGGCTATCACATCCCCCGGCTCGCCGCGCAGCCGCTGCTGATCTGGCTGACGCTGTGGGCCAGCGGCGCAATTGGCCGCAATCGCACAGCTTGAAACCCAACGCCTAATCCCGAACAGGAACAACGCATGACCACTCCGCAAATCCCGCTCGCCTCGCCGTTTGGCTATCGTTCCACTGCTGCCGAAGTTGCGGCGGAGATTGATCTTTCCGGAAAGGTTGCGCTAGTCACTGGCGGCTATTCCGGACTGGGGCTTGAAACCGTGCGGGCGCTTGCTGGAGCGGGTGCCAAGGTGATCGTCGGCGCGCGGCGGCCAGAGGTTGCTAGCGCTGATCTGGCAGACGTTGCGGGGGAAGTGCTGATCCTGCCGCTCGATCTGGCCGATCCCGCTTCGATCGATCATTTCGCCGCGCTGATTGCCGCCGAAAGCCCTGCGCTCCACATCCTGATCAACAATGCCGCGATCATGGCCTGCCCCAAGGCGCTTGATCCGCGCGGGTTCGAAAGCCAGTTCGCCACCAATCACCTCGGCCATTTCCAACTGACCGCCCGGCTGTGGCCGTTGCTCAAGGCAGGAAAAGCGCGGGTGGTGGCGCTGTCCTCATCCGGCCATGCCCGCAATGGCCTCGATCTGGACGACATCAGTTTCGCGCATCGTGAATATGACAAATGGACCGCCTATGGTCAGGCCAAATCGGCCAATGCGCTGTTCGCGTTGCGGCTCGACCAGCTGGGCGCAGCGCACGGGGTGCGCGCCTTTTCGGTCGATCCCGGCGGCATCCGCACTCCCTTGCAGCGCCATCTGACGATGGAAGAGCAGACTGCGATGGGTTGGTACGACAAGGAGGGCAACGTCAACCCGCTGTTCAAATCGACCGAGGAGGGCGCTTCAACCAGCGTCTGGTGCGCGCTCTCGCCGCTGCTGGACGGCAAGGGCGGTGTCTATTGCGCCAATTGCAACATCGCCGAGCCCTGGGTTGAGGGCAACCCGCCCTATGCCGGGGTTCACCCGCATGTGCTGAATGATGCTCTGGCTGCGGCATTATGGGCCAAGTCAGAGGAGATGACCGGGGTGGAGTTCCGGCCCTGAGCCAACCGCCCCTCTTGATCCTCACCACTGGCGGCACAATCGACAAGGCCTATTTTGACGCGCTGAGCGAATACCAGATCGTCGACAGCGGGATCCCCGAACTGCTTAAGGAAGCCCGCGTGGCGCTGCCATTCCGGATCAAGGAAGTCTGCCGCAAAGACAGCCTCGAGCTGACCGATGACGACCGAGCCAAGATCGCGCGACGCGCCGCCGAGGCACCGGAAACCCGGATCGTCATCACCCACGGAACCGATACGATGACAGACACTGCCAAAGTTCTTGCAGGGGTCTCGGGAAAAACCATCGTCCTGACCGGCGCCCTCGCCCCGGCGCGCTTCTCCACCAGCGACGCCGCCTTCAACCTCGGCATGGCAATAGCCACCGCCCAGATCGCTCCGCCGGGGATTTACATCGCCATGAGCGGGCAGGTGTTCGACGGGCTGAAAGTGCGCAAGGATCGGGCGGCGGGGCGGTTTGTGGCGATTTAAATACAAGTCGCCGAATAGCGACGGATGTTGGCGTCCGCAGTGACCAGCCCGTAGTTGTCACAAATTGCGTGCGCTATCAGCATCCTGTCGATCGGGTCGCGATGAATGTCCGGCAAGGTGGCTGCAGATCGCCAGACACGATTGGGCAGATCGACCAGCTCGAATCCAGTTAACTCCTGCAACCGGTCGATTGGCTCACGCAGCGGAATCCGCCCGCTGCGCTGAAGGTGTGTCAGCTCGTAAGCGACGACCGGACTTATCACCATCGCGTTGTCCGGATTCTCGAGTGCATCTCGTTGGACAGCGGACAGGCGCCGGTCGTCCAATACGAGCCAGACAAGGATGTGTGTATCGAGCAACAGGCGCAAGGCGCTATTCAGCCGAACTTGCGCTTGATCCGCTCTTCATATTCCTCATCCGTCATTGACGGTGGAATATCGAAAGCTTCGGGCGGCAGATGTGCATATTTCTCGGCCAGGCAACCAAACGCCGACTTGCGCTTCGCTGCACGGGATTCACGCTCGATCGCCAAGGCTTCGGGACGCGGCACGATGGTCGCAAAGGGAACGCCTGCTTTTTGCACCACAACCTCCTCACCGCGCGCCGCCGCAGCAAGAAGTTCAGACAGCCGCGTCTTGGCTTCACCGATGTTGACGTGAATGGTCATGAGAGTAGTTTACGCTTGGCCAAGGGGGTTGGTCAAGCTTTGAGAATTTCGGGTAGTGTCTCAGTTTGAATTTTGACGTGCCAGCCTATCGCATTCCAGCCGTAACGCCTATATGCTTAGCGGAAAGCATGGAGGCTGTATGACTTGGACTTTTGATAGCGCACTCAATGACGATGACATCACAGTTATCGAGCGCGACGACTCGCATGGCGACTATGCTATAAAGGTGGGAGACCTAGAGACCACGGTTACAATCGAACTGCGTCGCCCACTGACCGGAAACCGCGTGGAGTTTCGCACCAGTCACGCAATAAAGACACCGCTTCAAGCTTCGCCTTATTGGACTAGCCGCCCATTCGATGATGATGCGCCCTATGCGCTTCATCGAGCCATTGATGGGTTGACCAGCTACTACCGCCAAGCGGTGGAAGGCGGACACGCGCCTAGCAATAATTGGCTTTGTAAACGCGGAACTTATTGATGCCTAAAGGCCCAAACGGACAAAAGCGACCAGCCGACGCTATCGGCCTTGCTGTGATGATCGGCAAGATCGCTACTGGCGAGATTGAGGACACGGCGGACGCAACCAAGAGCGCAGCCGCCCAACTTGGCAGCTTGGGCGGCAAGAAGCGCGCGGCGAACATGACACCGGAGCGGCGGGCGGAGATTGCCCGAAATGCGGCTGCTAAGCGGTGGCGGAAGGAATGAAGGGCATTTTGCCGATTGATATCTTCTGATCGACGATCACCTTGTCCCTGAATCCTTCGCACGATGCTATGACTCTAAACCGTGTCTTTTCAGTGAGCTGAAGCGGAATAAATGGGATAGCTATGATACCCGGATCGCCGCCTTCTCCCTGGGCTTCAGTGAGCACCTTTCCAATGGCTTGCTTGCCAAGCATTATTGTAAGAGCCAGTTTACCTTGCTGCTCTGGGTCGGGGATATGCTCAGCATAAACCCCCATAGTTATGCCAGCGGGGAACGATTCGACGATAATATCCCCACAGTAAACTCCAATCAAAGTTGGCTTGTTCATTGCTCCGACGACAACGTGCTCACAGGTCAAGACATTCGCAAATTTGAGACTTTTTAACATCTAGTTCACCGACATTTCTTCAAATTTAATCGTATGAATTGGGTTTGAAAGTGGCATTCTCTTTTGCGAGGAAAAAGTGTCCAAAAAATACTGAGAATCTAATGTAGGTTTAAAAAATTCTTCATTGAATTGATTCGATCTGAGCCGGTCTTTGTTAAATACAATTTCACATTCGATCTCTGCGTCAATTCCAAACAGCAGATCGCTAACAGTGTCGAGTGTCCAGTTTGACGGACCAGATAGCCACTTGCTTAGCTGAGCGGGTTTCCTGCCAATTCTATCCGCGATATCCTTTCGAGTCAGACCCTTTTCATCGCATGTTGCAACAATCGCCTTAACGACCTTCTCGAATATCCTATTCCTGTTCCGCCCGGCTGCTACAGCTGCTGCATAGTTATAGGTCATATCGGCACCTCTATTCTGCGGGTTGCATTGTTAGTAATGTATGAGGAATATGCAAAATCGGGATCGTCGGTGAATGGATCGGGAAGCCCTGCCGCCGTCCAATGATCTTCACAAACGATTCGCTGATGCTCCCAATTAAACGAGTGTTTCTCGGCAAGTAGGCGGCGCTCAACCACATGAGTTCCAACGAAGACATTTGGCAGCGCAAATCGCCCAAACACCCTCAAGGAGGGTTTCGGCCTCACGCTGCGAAGCTCCCAGTGCTCGTGCTTGAAATCTTCAAGCTGTTTCAAAAGGTCTTCGTTCACATATCCGCCCTCAATAAAGTGACTGATGTCCGCCTCCAATGAGGCCCATCGCTTGATCGATGCAATGTCTTGGCTCTGCCTTCCTTCCTCAATCGCACTCCACAATTCCGCACACATGAGGAACGTCCGGGGCGTTCCCACCCATGGGGCATGGGCTTGCGCTTCGCGTAACAACCCCTTCTGCAAGGCATCTGTTATCGCAGCGTGAATTAACATATAGTTTAACAAGCCCCGGTCAACAACCCTTTGTTCAATCAGATTATCGGAGAAAGAATGGCAATGCGAATCGAAACTTAGGTCAAAAGTCACTTGACCCTAAGCAAAAAAGTTCATATCAAATACACATGAACAAGCTACCCCTCTCCAAACGCATCCAAATCCTCGCAATGCTCTGCGAGGGTTCTTCCATGCGCTCGATCAGCCGCGTTGCGGACGTGTCGATCAAC
>JANMNP010000092.1:0-18135 GCA_031374105.1 Novosphingobium sp. | reverse complement strand
GGAACGTCGTGGCCAGCGTGCGGCGCGTCACCTCGATGCGACCGCCGACCGCAGGAAGCCCATGAGGCGATCCGCCCGACCGAGTTTACCCGTAATAGCTTTGGTAGCGGCGACGAAGCGCGGCTTTACGAGCTGGTATGGAAGCGTGCACTGGCCAGCCAGATGGCTTCCGCCAATATCGAGCGAACCAGTGTTACCTTGCGCGAAGGCACCGGCAAGCACGAGCTGCGCGCCACTGGTCAGGTGATCAAATTCCCCGGCTTCCTCGCCGTCTATGAGGAAGACCGCGACAACAAGGTCGAGGGCGAGGACGACGAAAGCGCGATGCTCCCGGCGATGAACAGCGGCGATACTCCGGCCAAGAAGGGCGTCGATGCCACGCAGCACTTCACCCAGCCGCCGCCGCGTTTTTCTGAATCCAGTCTGGTCAAACGGCTGGAAGAACTCGGGATCGGGCGGCCATCGACCTATGCCTCGACCTTGCAGGTTCTCAAGGATCGCAATTATGTGCGCACCGAGAAAAACCGTTTCTTTGCAGAGGAGAGCGGGAGGCTTCTCACCGCATTTCTCGAACGGTTCTTCGGCAATTATGTCGCCTATGAATTCACCGCCGGAATGGAGGACGAGCTGGATGAAGTGTCTGGCGGGCGCGCCGCATGGAAGGCTGTGCTCGAGGCCTTCTGGAAGGACTTCAAGCCCAAATCTGACGAGGTGATGGAGAAGAAGCCAAGCGAAGTCACCGAAGCGCTGGACGAGTTCCTGTCCGATTATCTGTTCCCGCCCACCGACGATGGCACCGATCCGCGCCTCTGCCCCAAATGCGAGGCAGGGCGGCTCTCATTGCGCGGCGGGCGCTACGGCGCGTTCATCGCCTGCTCCAACTATCCCGAGTGCAAGTTCACCCGCAAATTCGCGCAGCCCGGCGGTGCCGAAGGCGGCGAAGATGGCGAAGTTGGCAAGCATCCCGAAACTGGCGAGGCCATTACCCGCCGCGCTGGCCGGTTTGGCCCCTACATTCAGCTGGGTGACGGCAAGGAGGCCAAGCGCTCGTCCATTCCCAAGGACATTGGCGAACTGGACCTTGATTGGGCGATAAAGCTGCTCAGCCTGCCGCGCATGGTCGGCAATCATCCCGAAAGCGGCAACCCGATCACCGCCAGCCTGGGCCGCTATGGCCCGTATCTGGCGCATGACGGCAAATACGCCAAGCTGCGCTCAACCGCCGAAATCTTTGAAACCGGCATGAACAGCGCGGTCACCAAGCTGGCCGAGGCTGCAGCTGGCGGGGGCAGGGGCGCGCGCGCTGCGGCGGAACCGCTCAATACATTTGGGCCGCATCCGACCTCCGGCGGGGAAATGAAGCTGATGGCGGGCCGCTATGGGCCATACGTTACCGATGGCACCACCAACGCCACCCTGCCACGCGACAAGCAGCCCGAGGATCTGACGCTGGAAGAAGCCATCGTGCTGATTGATGAGCGCGCGGCGAAAGGCCCGGCCAAGGGGAAGAAGAAAGCTCCGGCGAAGAAGAAGGCCGCACCGAAGAAGAAGGCGGCGGTGAAGAAGGTTGCGGCGAAGAAATAACGCTAAAGATCCTCCCCGTTTTCACGCAGTGCAAATGGGGAGGTGGCAGCCCGCAGGGCTGACGGAGGGGAAAATTGCCGCGTAAATCAACTCCTCGAGACATCACCAAGGCGCGCAAACTCCGTGCTGAAATGACTCTACCGGAAGTGTTGCTCTGGCAATTACTTCGCAAGCAGCCCGATGGCGTCAAATTTCGCCGTCAGCACCCGCTGGGCACCTTAGTGCTCGACTTCTACTGCGCCGAAGCAAAGGTCTGCATCGAAGTCGATGGCATTGCGCATAACATGGGCAACAATCCCATGCGAGACGCGCAGCGCGACGGCTGGCTAAATGAGCAAGGCATCGAGGTTCTGCGAATTCCCGCAACGGATGTTTTGCAATCGCCCGAAGACATTGCCGAGGCCTTGGTGCGATACTGCCAGCGCCGATAACCCCTCCGTCAGTTCCTGCGGAACTGCCACCTCCCCATTTGCACTTTGTGAAAACGGGGAGGATCGATGCTGCATTAGCTCCTCCCTGTTTTTGCGAAGCACAAATGGGGAGGTGGCGCGTCCAAAGGGCGTGACGGAGGGGTTCTTCTTCTCTATCTCACCCAAATGGCCGAAATATTCACCCGTCACCGTCAGCCCTGGAAATCCGAGGAAGTCGCCAAGCTGCGCCTTCTGGCAGGCAAGGGCAAAGGCCTCAAAGAAATCGCCAAAGCGCTTAACCGCAGCGAGGAATCGACAAAAGACCGCGCGAAAGAGGACGGGATCGGGATTGCGAAGCTGCGCTAGCTGATTTTCTGGAACGTCAGCAGCGGCACCAGTTCGGTCGTCGATCCCTTATGGAACCCGGCACGGTCCTGCCAGTCATCTGCGTTCCTGAATGTGCCGAACAGCATGTCGAACAGCGGAATATCGCCATAGTTGAAGGCGTGGACGCCGCGCTGGTGGTGGATCGAGTGGCTCTCGGGCCGCTGCACGATATAACCCAGCCACTGCGGGGTGCGGATGTTGACGTGCTGGAACATCGCCGGAAAAGTGGTGATCACATTCACCACCAGCGCAGCTTCGGGCGAAATGCCGATGCCCAGCACCAGCACCAGCGAACCGAGGAACGCCCAGCCGAGCGAATCCAGCGGGTGGAACCAGAACGCGCCCCAGATGTCGACACGCTCGGCGCTGTGGTGCAACTGGTGGGTCAGCCGCCACAGCCAGTCCACGCTGTGCATGGTGCGGTGCCAGACATAGATCGCCAGCTCATAGAGGAAGAAGGCGACGACAACTTGCGGCCAGAACGGCAGCGCCTCTGCCTCAAACAGCCGGTACTGACCCAGCCAGCCATCCCACAGGAACGGGGCATAGGTCAAAGTTGTGAAGTAAAACAGCGTGGAGGCGATCCCGAGCGTTCGCCAATAGCGCACATCGTCCAGCCTGTGCCCGCGGCCGAAATGATCAAGCAGGGCAAGCGCCGCAAACATCGTCAGCGCAGCATAGTGATAGGTGTTCATCGGCGAACTCCCCCGGGAACCGGAACGATCGGAGGAGGGTATCATGGGGTAGAATTTCAGGCAACTTTGGACGCAAGGCGGCTTTAGTCGATATTCCGCTACCCCATCCCCATGGCCGAAATTTTCACCCGTCACCGCCAGCCCTAGAAGTCTGAAGAAGTGGCAAAACTGCGCCTTCTGGCAGGCAAAGGCAAAGGCCCCAAAGAAATCGCCAAGGCGCTAAAACGCAACGAGGAATCGACCAAGGAGCGCGCGAAAGAGGATGGGATAGGAACTGCGAAGTTGCGGTAACGGTTATCGCGGTGCAGACTTGACAGAGTAGGCGTTTGCGGGGGCGAGTCGATGAACGGTGAGTTGATCTATGAGTATGAGGTCGATCTGACTGAAATGGTCGATTTCGGCGTCAGCTTGCCGGATATCCTTTCAGGGGAAGCAAGTATTCCGCCCCAAGGTGCGCGGATCGACGCCATATTCGATGGCCGCTCAAGCGGCCGCCTGAGCGGACGGGTTCATGGCATCGATCATCTCATTGTCCGGGCCGATAGCCGGTTCGAACTGGACATCCGGGCGATTATCGAAACCGATGATGGCTACCGTATCGCCCTTTCCGCCGATGGTGTTGCGGTCCCCAGAGCAAACGATCCAATAGCAGACCTGAGAGAAAACGTGAAGCTGACCACAGCCGCCGCCGACTACGCCTGGGTCTGCACTCGGCAGATATGGGGAGTGGGAACCGTCAACTTCGCAACCGGCAAGGTCAACATCGCAGGCTATATGCAATAATGGAGCGATGTTGCCCGGAAGACTTTTACTTCACCCACTCCAGCCCGATCTCTTCATAAATCTCCTTGTCATCCGCCCAATCCTCGGTGACTTTCACGTGGAGGAACAGATGGACTGTCACCCCCAGCAGCTGCGCCAGTTCCTTGCGCGCCGCCTCACCGATCGACTTTAGCTTGCTCCCGCCCTTGCCCAGTACGATGCCCTTCTGGCTATTGCGGGCGATGACGATCTGCTGGTGGATTTCGACCGAGCCGTCCTTGCGGGTGGCATAGCTTTCGGGCCGCACCGCGCTGTCATATGGCAACTCGTCGTGGAGCTGGCGGTACAATTGCTCGCGGGTTATTTCGCACGCCAAAAGCCGCTCCGAGGCGTCTGACACCTGATCTTCCGGGTAGTGCCATGCGCCCTCAGGCATCAACGCCGCGAGGCGCGTCTTGAGCTCGTCCACCCCATCACCAGTCAGTGCCGAGATGAAGAACACTTCGTCAAACCCGGCCGCCTCGGTCAATTCTTCGGCTGCGATCAGCAGCGGCTCCTTAGCGGTCTCATCAACCTTGTTGAGCACCAGGATCTTGCGTTCCGAGCGGGGTTTGAGCGATTCAAGAATTTCGGCGAGGTATTCGCGCTTTTTCTTGCGGCCATCGACCACCAGCAGGATCACATCAGCTTCCTGCGCGCCGTCCCACGCCGCGCTGACCATCGCCCGGTCCAGCCGCCGCTTGGGCGCGAACAGGCCGGGGGTGTCGGCCAGGATCATCTGGGTAGTGCCTTGCAGCGCAATCCCCATCAGCCGCGCCCGCGTGGTCTGCGCCTTGGCCGAGACGATCGCGACCTTCTGCCCGACCAGCGCATTGACCAGCGTAGATTTGCCCGCATTGGGCGCGCCGAGCACTGCCACGAGGCCGCAATGTTGGGGGGAAGGTTCAACCATTACTCAAAATCCTGTGTGTTTCGAACTGTGCTTATAGCACAAAATTCCCCTCCTCTTCAGGGGAGGGGTTGGGGGTGGGCTCTATCCGCCGGACCGGACACTGCTTGGAAGGAGAAACCCCAACCCAACCCCTCCCCTGAAGAGGAGGGGCTAAAGTGAGCGCAAGGCTCACCCAAATCGCCTCATGAATTCTTCGGCCGCCGCAGTTTCGGCCTCTTGCTTGCTAGAGCCACTGGCGCTGGCTTCGCCGACGCCGGCAACCGCAACCAGCACGGTAAAGCTCGCTGCGTGGTCCGGGCCTGAACGCTCGATCAATTTATATTCAGGGGTCTTGCGCCGGTTGCCCGCGGCCCATTCCTGCAGCGCCGATTTGGGATGCTTGGCCTCGCCGGTTTTCCCGCCAACGCTATCGGCCCACAGGCGGCGCACCATATCGCGCGTTTCCGCAAACCCGTGGGTGACAAAGCTGGCGCCGATCAGCGCCTCCATCACATCGCCCAATATATTGTCGCTATCCTCGCCGCCGTCGTCGCGGGCCTGCTTGCCCAGCCGCATATGCGTGCCAAGCCCGATCGCGCGGGCTACTGCGGCGCAGGTGGTGCGGCTGACCAGCGCGTTGAGGCGTTGCGACAGGCGGCCCTCATCACCGTTTTCCAGCGCGTGGAGCCATTCGGCAATGACCATGCCCAGCACCCGGTCGCCCAGAAATTCAAGCCGCTGATAATCGGGCGATTCACCGGTGCTGCCGTGGGTCAGCGCTTCACGCCACAAGGCCTCGTCCACTGGCGGACGTCCCGCCAACGCGGTCAGGAACTTATGGGTTTCGCGTTCCAGCACCCCCTAGAACGTCCCACCGATCCGGTCCCACCGTGCGGCGGTGAACCAGGTCCACGGCTTGATCCATTCGGACGAGCCATCGGTAGAGAACATCATCACGGTTGCGCGCCCGACGAGATTGTCCTGAGGAACCAGCCCAATTCCGCCACCGGGGACGGCTTCAAACCGGCTGTCCTCCGAATTGTCGCGGTTATCGCCCATCAGGAACAACTTGCCTTCGGGCACGATCACCGGCGGGGTATCGTCTTGCGGACGCGGGCCGAGGTCGAGCACATAATAGCTGCGCCCGCCCGGCAGAACTTCCTTATAGCGGGGATAGCGGCAGACGTCGGTGCCATCGGCCAGCTTTGCCTCAAACTGGGCCGAATAGCATTTCGTGTTGGCGCTGACCGCGATCTCAAGATCCGCGCCGCGCAGCTTGGGTATCGCTTGGCCATTGAGGTGGAGCTGGCCGCCGATCATCTGCACCGTATCGCCGGGCAGGCCGATCACCCGCTTGATATAATCGACATCGTTAAGCGGCGGCTGCTTGAAAATTACCACATCACCGCGTTCTGGCTGGCTTGCCAAAATCCGTGAGGGCAGCAGCGGCGCGCTGAACGGCAGCGAATAGCTGGAATAGCCATAGGGCCATTTGGCGGCGAGCAGATAATCGCCGTTCTGCAGCCGGGGCAGCATCGATTCGCTGGGAATGTTGAATGGCGAGAAGATAAAGCTGCGGAAAATCGCCACGATCAGCACCAATTTGATCACGAAAACAAGGAAGCTATCCTCCTTTTTCGCGGGCTTGCTGGTGGCGGGCGCGGCTGAGGGAACCGTCTCTGGCATGGGGGTGGTTTCGTTCATGGCGCTGTCCATGTTGGGCCGGGCTCCGCTCGTCAAGGGGGATGGTGTGTTATATTGATATAACACCTAGTGGAGTTCAATGCCAGCGTGGCCGCAATGCATACGATTTCGGCCCTTGGCCTAAGCGGCAAGCGGGGCCATAGGCCAAGCGGGATTGCCCGGGAGTGTTTGACAATGAGTGATACGGTGCTGGCAGCGTGGGATGCGCTGAAGGGCTTGCCCAAGCCGACGCTGGCTGAATTGTTTGGCGACACCGGGCGGGTTGGAGCCATGGCGGCCGCGCTGGAACTGCCGGGCGGCACGATCCGGTTTGATTGGGCCAAGACGCATCTTGATGCCGCGCATATCGCTGGGTTCAATGCGCTGGCGCAGGCCCGGGGCTTTGCCGTGCGGCGGGCTGCGCTGTTCGATGGCGAAGTGGTCAATATTACCGAGGGCCGTGCAGCCGAACATACCGCGCAGCGCGGGATCGGGCGCGATACTTCTGTGGAAGAGGCTACCGCACTCCATGCCCGCACCCGCAGCTTGGTCGAGGCGATCCACGCCGGTCTGCTGGGTGAGGTCAAGCATCTGATCCACATCGGGATCGGCGGATCGGCGCTGGGTCCGGCGCTGGCGATTGACGCGCTGACCCGTGACGGGGCAATTGTAGATGTCCATGTCGTCTCAAACATCGATGGTTGCGCGCTGGAAGCGGCGTTCAAGGCTTGCGATCCGCAGACTACGATGATTGCAATGGCCTCCAAGACTTTCACAACAATCGAGACGCTGACCAACGCCACCAGTGCACTGACCTGGCTGGAACAGAACGGGGTGAGCGATCCCTATGGGCGGGTGATCGCGCTAACCGCCGCGCCCGAAAAGGCAGTGGAATGGGGGGTCGATGAAACCCGCGTGCTGCCGTTTCCCGAAAGCGTCGGCGGGCGGTATTCGCTGTGGTCGTCGATCGGCTTTCCGATTGCGCTGGCGCTGGGCTGGGCCGAATTTGCCGAATTCCTCGATGGCGCAGCGGCGATGGACCGGCATTTCCTCGATAATGACGGCGCAGACAATCTGCCCTTGCGTGCCGCCTTTGCGGATCAATATTATTCAGGTTTGCGCGGCTGCCAGACCCGCGCCTGCTTCGCCTATGACGAGCGGTTGCGGCTGTTGCCCTCCTATCTCCAGCAGCTTGAGATGGAATCGAACGGCAAGTCGGTGACTGTGGACGGTGCCCCCGTCACCACACCCACCGCGCCGATTACCTGGGGCGGGGTGGGGACAGACGCCCAGCATGCGGTGTTCCAGCTGCTCCACCAGGGCACCAATATCGTCCCGGTGGACTTTATCGCCGCGATTGCGCCGGGCGACGATCTTGATCCTGCGCACCACCGGATACTGCTCTCCAACTGCTTTGCCCAAGGGGCGGCGCTAATGGCCGGCAAGGCCAGTAAGGACGGCGCACGGGCCTATCCCGGAGATCGCCCCTCTGCGACAATGCTGGTCGAGGAACTTAACTCGGCAACGCTGGGCGCGCTGATCGCGTTTCACGAACATCGCACCTTCGCCAATGCGGTGCTGCTGGGGATCAATCCGTTCGATCAGTTCGGGGTCGAGCTGGGCAAAGCCATCGCCAATCAGATCGAGGCGGGCAAGACCGAGTTTGATCCCAGCACCGAGGCGCTGCTGACGGCTGCGGGGATCAAGTGAGCTGAGGCTTGGGCTGCGCGCGTGCTTCGACAAGCTCAGCATGAGCGGAACTTGGAAAAACATTCCCACAGCATGAGCGGGCCTTGGAAAAACATCCGCTCTTGCTGAGCTTGTCGAAGCACGCGAGCAACGCCATATCCCAAACTCAATGGGAGCTAAGCATGGCTGACTACGACTACGATCTGTTCGTCATCGGGGCCGGTTCCGGCGGTGTTCGCGCCAGCAGGATTGCCGCATCGCACGGCGGGCGGGTGGCGGTGGCGGAGGAGCACCGGATCGGCGGCACCTGCGTGATCCGCGGCTGCGTGCCCAAGAAGCTGCTGGTTTACGGATCACACTTTGCCGAGGAACTGCAGGACGCGGCCCATTACGGCTGGACCGTGGGAGCAATGACGTTCGATTGGGCGGTGCTGCGCGATACGGTGTTGCGCGATGTCGACCGGCTGGAGGCGGCCTATACCGCCACGCTCGATAGTCACAAGGTTGCGCATTTTCATGAGCGGGCGACAGTGGTCGGCCCCAACACAGTGAAGCTCGCTTCGGGGCGCGAGATCAGCGCGAAATATATCCTGATTGCGGTCGGCGCTTGGCCGGTGAAGCCAGAATTTGATGGTGTCGAACACACTATCACCTCAAACGAAGTGTTCCACTTGGCCGCCCTGCCAAAGCGGGTGGTGATTCAGGGAGCGGGCTATATCGCGCTTGAATTTTCCGGTATTTTCAATGCGCTGGGCTGTCATGTCACTGTCACCAACCGGAGCGACCAGATCCTGCGCGGATATGATGAAAGCCTGCGGGATCGGCTGCTCCAGATCACCATGGCGCGTGGGATCGAGTATAAGTTCAACTCGCCGATCTCGCGGGTCGAGAAACTGGCGGATGGGTCGCTTATGGTCCATGCTGGCAGCCACGATCCGATCCCGGCCGATGTCGTGCTTGTCGCCACCGGGCGGCGGCCCAAGACCGATGATCTGGGGCTGGAAAGCGCCGGAATCACGCTGGGCGAGGGCGGCGAAGTGCCGGTCGATGAATTCAGCAAGACCGTGTGCGACAGCATCTATGCTGTGGGCGATGTGACCGACCGGGTCCAATTGACCCCGATTGCGATCCGCGAGGGCCATGCCGTTGCCGATACACTGTTCGGCGGAAACCCGCGCAGCACCGCCTATGACCAGATCCCCAGCGCCGTATTCTCGCAGCCGCCGCTGGCGTCAGTGGGTCTGACCGAGGGGCAGGCGCGCGACAAATACGGCGACATCAAGATCTACTCGTCAGACTTCCGTCCGATGAAGAACATCTTTGCCGAACGGCACGAGCGCGGACTCTACAAGATGGTGGTCGCCGCTGACACCGGCAAAATCCTCGGCCTGCACATGATCGGGCCGGACGCGCCAGAGATCCTTCAGGCCGCCTCTATTGCGGTGCGGGCAGGGCTGACCAAGGCTGATTTCGACGCCACCGTGGCGCTTCACCCCTCAATGGCCGAAGAACTGGTGCTCATGCGCTGAGGCCAGTTGCTCGCTGCAACTTAAATCGCTAGCCTCCCGCCAAATCATGCTGGAGGATAGATAATGCGATTGGTGGGCAAAACCGCGCTGGTGACTGGCGGGACTGATGGGATCGGCGCGCAGCTGATCCGTCAGCTCAAGGCGAAGGGTGCAACGGTCATCACTTCGGGCCGGAATGCTGATCGTATCGCAGCAACGCGCGCCGATGGGTTTGAGGTGATCGAGGCTGATCTTTCCCTGCCAGCCGGTGTTTCAGCCTTGCTCGCCGGAATCGGAGCTCGCGAGATCGACATACTGGTCAATAACGCCGGGGCTGGGGTCGATCACGATTTCCGTGAAGATGCGCCCGATCCCGAGGGTGCCGAGCGGGCGATCTTTCTAAACCTCACCGCGCCGATCCAGCTGATCACCGCGCTGATGCCGATGCTGCGCTCGCGGCCCAAGGCCATGATCGTCAACGTTACCTCGGGCCTGGCGATTGCACCGCGTGCGGGCGGGCCGGTCTATTGCGCGACCAAAGCCGGTTTGCGCAGCTACAGCCAGGCGATCCGCGCGCAATTGAAGGGCAGCAGCGTCCATGTTCTGGAAGCACTGCCTCCGGTGGTCGAAACCAAGATGACCGCCGGACGCGGTAGCCGTAAAATGCCCGCTGCCGAATGCGCGCGGCAATTCGTGGTTGCGATGGAAGGCGATGCGGATGAAGCCAATGTCGGTCTCGTCAAGGTGCTGCAGCTGGTCCACTCAGTGTCACCCTCGCTGGCACGGCGGATCATGCTGAAGTTCTGAACGGACTGCTCACGCAATCGAATAGGGCACCACGCCGCGGCTGTCGGGATTGACCGTGATTCCCCGGTCACTGGGCGGGAAGGCGCGCTGGTCGCAATCATTGCGCGGGCATATCCGGCAGGAAATACCGATCCTTGTGGCGGCGCGCGGCGCGGTCAGATCCAGTCCATCGGCATAGACAAATTCTGCCGCATGCGCCGCCTCGCAGCCCAGCGCGACAGCATAGCGGCGCGGCGCGCGGTCGTAACTGCCCGATGGTTTGACCAGCCCTTTTGCCATCGAGACATAGCGGACCCCATCTGGCGTCTCGGCCAGCTGGACCAGGATCCGGTCAGGGATCGCCACTGCCTCATGCACGATCCACAGCGGGCACGCTCCGCCGAACCGCGCAAATTGCAAACGCGTGGCTGAATGCCGCTTGGTAATATTGCCCGCCATATCGACCCGGCAGAAGAAGAACGGCACGCCTTTTGCGTCCTCTCGCTGCAAGGTCGAAAGGCGGTGGCAGGCTTGCTCGAAACTGGTGCCAAAGGCCTGCGCGATGCGATCAATATCATGGCGCATGCCGCGCGCTTCGGTGCGGAAGCGGCGATAGGGCATCAGCAGCGCGCCCGCTGCGTAATTGCATAGACCCACGAACAGTAATTGGCGCGAGGCTGCGCTTTTCAGGCTCGCCGTTTCAATCACCACTGCGATCTCGTCCTTCAGGGCCAGCGCCGCAAGCTGATGCGCCAGCAGGAAGCGGCGGCTCTCGGCGGGTTGGCCGGGGTCGATGGTCAGATGGCCCATCTCGGCGTCATAGCTGCGCAGGCCAACATTGCCCGAATAGAGCAACGAGACCGACAGCGCATCGCGCAGATAGGCCTCAATCGAGGGCGTATCGGGCGTCTTGCCGCCAAGCTTTGCGGCCAGCGCCTCTGCCGCCCGGTCCAGACTATCGACATAATTGTTGGCGAGGTGGAACCAGTCGCGCACCTCCTCCCATGGCAGGCGGGCGACCCCGCCGGTTTCGTTCGACAGTGCCTCATCGACCATGTGCAGCCGTTGCCCGGTGCGGCGATAGGCTTCGTGCAGCGCGATAAACCGCTCGGCTAGCGCCGGCTGCTGCTCGGCAAACCGGGCGAGCTGGGCGGCATCAAGGGGTTCGGCAAACAACGGATCGGCATTGGCATCGCGCAGCGCGGCCAGTCGGGTTTCGGTGACGCCCGCGCCAATATCGCGCCAATCAAGCGGGAAGGCGAGGCGCAGACGCTCGACCAGCGTGGGGGTCAGCGGGCGGTCGTCATGCTCAAGCTGCGAGAGATACGAGGCGGAGATGGCAAGCAGCTGTCCCATAGCAGCCTGGTTAAGCCCGCGTTCGGCGCGCAGCGCCCTCAATCTCTCTCCGGCAAATATCCGGCGCTTGGCCATACCTTATTCTCCTCCGCGTCTCCGCGCCTCCGCGTGAACCCATTCTTGTTTCACGCGGAAGCGCGGAGACGCGGAGGAGAATTACTACGCCAGGTCAGTTTTTGCAAATATATGCTTCGCAATTTTGCAAATTCACATTGGACATTGTCGGCGGCGCGCGCCATGCCATCCGCTTCGGAATCCGCCACGAGGGGCCATATGTCTGCAAATATCGCCGAAATGGACCAGCGCCGCGCCGCGGCCCGCCTTGGCGGCGGGCAGAAGCGGATCGACGCGCAGCACGCCAAGGGCAAGCTGACCGCGCGTGAGAGGCTCAGCATCCTGCTCGATGAGGGCAGCTTTGAAGAGCTCGACATGTATGTCGAACATAATTGCACCGATTTTGGCATGCAGGATCAGATCGTCCCCGGCGATGGCGTAGTCACCGGCAGCGGCACGATCAACGGGCGGCTGGTCTACGTTTACAGCCAGGATTTCACCGTCTTTGGCGGATCGCTGTCAGAACGGCACGCGCAGAAGATCTGCAAGGTGCTCGACAATGCGATGAAGGTCGGCGCGCCGGTGATCGGGCTGAATGACAGCGGCGGCGCTCGCATTCAGGAAGGCGTGGCGTCGCTTGGCGGTTATGCCGAAGTGTTCCAGCGCAATGTGCTGGCCTCAGGCGTTATCCCGCAACTGTCGATGATCATGGGGCCATGCGCGGGCGGGGCGGTCTATTCCCCGGCGATGACCGATTTCATCTTCATGGTGAAGGACAGCTCCTACATGTTCGTCACCGGGCCAGATGTGGTCAAGACTGTGACCAACGAGATTGTCACGCAAGAGGAACTGGGCGGCGCGATCACCCATTCGACCAAAACCAGTGTCGCCGATCTGGCGCTGGAAAACGATATCGAGGCGCTGCTGGTGGCGCGCGATTTCTTCGATTTCCTGCCACTCAATAACCGCGAGGAAGTGCCCGAGCGGCCCACTTCTGACCCGTGGGACCGGCTCGATAACAGCCTGGATATGCTGATCCCGGCCAACGCCAATCAGCCCTATGATATGCACGAAGTGGTCCGCAAGGTGCTGGACGAGGCTGATTTCTTTGAAATACAGCCGGGCCATGCTGGTAACATCCTGTGCGGTTTCGGGCGGATCGAGGGGCGCACGATCGGCGTCGTAGCCAACCAGCCGATCGTGCTGGCGGGCTGTCTCGACATAAACGCCTCAAAAAAAGCCGCGCGGTTCGTGCGGTTCTGCGATGCGTTCAACCACCCAATCATCACATTTGTGGACGTCCCCGGCTTCCTCCCCGGCACGGCACAGGAACTGGGCGGGATCATCAAACACGGCGCGAAACTGCTGTTCGCCTATGCCGAGGCGACCGTCCCCAAAATCACCGTGATCACCCGCAAGGCCTATGGCGGGGCCTATGACGTGATGGCCTCAAAGCACCTGCGCGGCGATTTGAATTTCGCCTGGCCGACCGCCGAAATCGCAGTGATGGGCGCGAAAGGTGCGGTCGAGATCATCTTCCGGTCGGACATCGGCGATCCCGACAAGATTGCGGAACGAACGCGGGAGTATGAGGATCGCTTCGCCAACCCGTTCGTCGCGGCGAGCAAAGGCTTCATCGACGAGGTGATCCACCCTCATTCGACCCGGCGGCGGATCGCGCTTGGGTTAAGGAAATTGCGGGGCAAAAGCCTTGAGAATCCGTGGAAGAAGCATGACAATATTCCGTTGTGATCCGGGGCCATCCACCAATGAAGCACTCGAAACAATCGATTTTTGATATGAATTTCCCAGTTAGGATACTGAAATGAAACTAGGCCGTCTCAACCACATCGGTGTCGCCACGCCGTCCATCGCCTCTTGCCTCACACGCACCCAAACATTATAATGACCTTATAATGTGAAGGAGTCCTCCGCCATGCAGACCGCCAAATCTCTCCAGACCGAACGCGTCACTTTCCTCACTAGCCGCGAGCACAAGGCAGCGTTGGATGCTTTTGCCTCCAGGCGCGGCGAATCCGTTGGTAATGTCGTGCGCGAGGCGACGGCGCGCTTTCTCGCGCAGCCGACCGACACGGAGGAAGCGGAACTCGCCGCGCTGGTTGAGCAGGTCAATGCTGCGGTTCCACGGATCAATGCCTCGCTCAAACAGATGAGCAAGACAATCCGCGACCTGCGCGCGGATAGCGATGCGTTCTACCGTGAAAAAGGCCTCGATCTGTGAGCGCACTTGGCGATGCACTGGCCGCGCTGAAAAAGGTCATTCTGATCGAAGAGAATGTCTCGCGCTTGCAGGACGGCATGGCGATCATGACCGAGGAAGTTCGTCGCAACCGCGAGTATACCGCGAGTGTTGACCGCCGTGTAGCTGTACTTGAAGGGACAATTCAAGGATTCAACATGGCGGCGGGCGCGCGCCGACTGCCGAAGGACTGATCATGAAATCAGGCCGCCTCAACCTCACGATCCACCACAGAAAGCCAAATCATGAGCAACTATGAAGCAACCGTCGAATGGCATCTGGGCGAGGGGGAATCCTTCGAGACCCGCAAGTACAGCCGCGCGCATCGCTGGAAGTTTGATGGCGGGGCGGATGTTCCGGCCTCGGCCTCACCGGCGGTGGTCGGCACGGTTTATTCGGATCCAGCAGGCGTTGATCCCGAGGAGGGCTTGGTCGCCGCGCTGGCGAGTTGCCACATGCTGTTCTTCCTCGATCTTGCCTCGCGTTCGGGGGTGACTGTCACCTCCTACGTCGATCATGCGGTTGGCGTGATCGGCAAGCGTGACGATGGCGTGGTCGCCATGCTCAGCGCGGTGATGCGTCCCAAGATCACCTATGCTGCGCCGGTCGATGCGGCGAAGATCGATGGCCTGCACCACAAGGCGCACGCGCTGTGCTACATCGCCAATTCGGTCAACTTCCCGGTGACGGTGGAGCCAGCGGAATGAAACTCGGGCGGCTCAACCACATCGGCATCGCCACGCCCTCGATCGCGGACTCCATCGTGTTCTACCGCGATGTGATGGGCGCGACCAAGATCCATGAGCCGTTTGATTTGCCCGATCAGGGGGTGAAGGTCTGCTTCGTCGATACGCCCGGATCAGACGGTGCGCTGAACGGCACCCAGATCGAATTGATCGAGCCGCTGCCGGGCAACACCGCAATCGCCAGCTTTCTGGAGAAGAACCCGTCGGGCGGTCAGCACCACCTGTGCTACGAAGTGCCCGACATTCACGCCGCCAAGGCCTCGTTTGAGGCGATGGGCAAGCGCGTGCTGGGCGAGCCTCGGATCGGCGCGCATGGCACGCTGATCTTCTTCGTCCACCCCCGCGATATGCAGGGGGTGCTGACGGAGATCATGGAGGTGCCGAAGGAGCACTATTGAACGCTTAACCCCCCTCCTCTTCAGGGGAGGGGCTGGGGGTGTGGGCTGTCCACTTGGCATTACGCCTGATTGACACGCCCCACCCCAACCCCTCCCCTGAAGAGGAGGGGCTTTGAGGAGACTAGAATGACCTACGAAACAATCGCATTCGAAATTGCTGACAACATTGCCACCATCACGCTCAACCGACCCGAGCGGCTCAACGCGATGGGCCCGCAGATGTCCGATGAGATCAGCGAAGCGCTGGATAATCTGGCCACTGCCCGCGCGCTGGTGATTACCGGGGCAGGGCGCGCGTTTTGCTCTGGTGCGGATTTGCAAGCGCGCGGAATCGGCACAGCGGTCGGCGCGAAGGGATCGTATGGTGCGCTGACCCGCAGCTACAACCCGACGATGGCCAAGCTTTCAAAGCTGAGCGTGCCGATCATTAGCGCAGTCAACGGCCCTGCGGCCGGGATCGGGTGCAGCCTTGGGCTATGCGCGGATTTCGCGATTGCCGGTAAATCCGGCTATTTCCTCCAGGCGTTCGTCAATATCGGGCTGGTTCCCGATGGCGGCGCTTCGTGGATGCTGCCGCGACTTGTCGGCAAGGCCCGCGCCACGCAGATGATGATGCTGGGCGAGAAGATCAGCGGGCAGCAAGCGGCCGATTGGGGCTTGATCTACAAATGTGTCGAGGATGCCGATCTGCAGGCCGAGGCCCATGCGCTGGCCGTCCGGCTCGCCAATGGTCCGACACTGGCGCTGGGCCTGATGCGTCAGAATATCGCGACTGCGCTGGAGATGGATTATGCCAGTGCGATGACTCGCGAAGCCGAAGCGCAGCGGATCGCCGGGGTCAGTGCCGATGCAGCAGAGGGCGGTATGGCGTTCCTGCAAAAGCGCAAGGCGGAGTTCAAGGGCGCATGATTCTCTACAACAGCCCCAATCCCGCGCCAAATCCGCGCCGGGTGCGCATTTTCGCGGCGGAGAAGGGCATTGATTTGCCTATGCAGCCAATCTCGATCATGGCGCGTGAGCAGAAAGCGCCGGAATATCTGGCGATTAATCCGCGCGGGCAAGTCCCTTCGCTGCTGCTGGATGATGGCACTGCCATCACCGAAAGCGTAGCAATTTGTCGTTATCTTGAGGGGCTGCATCCAAAGCCGCCGCTGTTCGGCACAAGCCCGCTTGAACAGGCGCGTGTGGAGATGTGGAGCCGCCGCGCGGAGATGATCCTGATGCAGCCGGTCGGCGTAGTCTGGGTCCACACCCACCGTTTCACCGCAGCGATCCCGGGGCGCAATGCCGAATGGGGTGAGGCCAATCGGCCGCGGGTGGACGAGGCGCTGCGGTTCTTCGACAAAGCGTTGCAGGACCGCGAGTTTCTGGCCGCTGACGGCTTCACGATTGCGGATATCTTGCTGCTAACAACGGTCGATTTCGCCAATTTCATCGGCATCCCCATGCCTGACGAACTGTCCGCCCTGCGCGCTTGGCACGAACGGGTTTCTGCCCGGCCCAGCGCTTCTGCCTGAATGGTGATCTTATGACCAAACCGACCCGCGATGATTGGCAAGCCGCCGCGACCAAAGAGGTCAAGGGTCGTGACCTGACCTGGAACACCCCCGAAGGCTTTGCAATCAAGCCGCTCTATACGGCAGACGATGCCCAGACGGACCCCGGACTGCCCGGCTTTGCACCCTTCACGCGCGGGGTGCGCGCATCAATGTATGCAGGCCGGCCATGGACCATCCGGCAATATGCCGGTTTCTCCACCGCCGAGGAATCGAACGCCTTCTACCGCCGCAATCTGGCGGCGGGGCAAAAGGGGCTATCAGTCGCCTTCGATCTTGCCACGCACCGCGGCTATGACTCGGACCACCCGCGCGTCGTCGGCGATGTCGGCAAGGCCGGTGTGGCGATCGATTCGGTTGAGGATATGAAGATCCTGTTTGACGGGATTCCGCTCGATCAGATGTCGGTCAGCATGACGATGAACGGCGCGGTGATTCCGATCCTGGCTTTCTTCATCGTTGCGGGTGAGGAGCAGGGCGTGGCCGCAGCCCAGCTCGATGGCACCATCCAGAACGACATCCTCAAGGAGTTCATGGTCCGCAACACCTATATCTATCCGCCCGAGCCGAGCATGCGGATCGTCTCGGACATCATCGCCTATACCAGCGCCAACATGCCCAAATTCAACAGCATCTCGATCTCGGGCTATCACATGCACGAGGCCGGGGCGACCGCCGTGCAGGAACTGGCCTTCACCATTGCCGACGGAAAGGAATACGCCGTCCGCGCGATGGAAGCCGGGCTGGATATTGATGCCTTCGCCGGGCGGCTGAGCTTCTTCTTCGGGATCGGCATGAACTTCTTCATGGAGGTGTCCAAGCTGCGCGCCGCGCGCACGCTGTGGCACCGGGTGATGGACGGGCTGGGCGCTAAGGATGAGCGGAGCAAGATGCTGCGGACCCATTGCCAGACCAGCGGCGTCTCGCTTCAGGAGCAGGATCCCTACAACAACGTCATCCGCACCACGATTGAGGCGATGGCCGCAACGCTGGGCGGCACCCAGTCGCTCCACACCAACGCGCTGGACGAGGCGATTGCGCTGCCGACCGATTTCTCCGCGCGGATCGCCCGCAACACCCAGATCGTGCTGGCCGAGGAAAGCGGGATCACCAAGGTCGTCGATCCGCTGGGCGGGAGCTATTATGTTGAGGCTTTGACCGCGGAACTGGTCGATCAGGCGTGGCAGCTGATCGAGGAAGTGGACGCCATCGGCGGCATGACCAAGGCGGTCGCAACCGGCATGCCCAAGCGCCTGATCGAGGAAGCTGCTGCGGCCCGTCAAGCCCGGGTCGACAAGGGCGAGGATGTGATCGTCGGCGTCAACAAATA
>JANMNP010000081.1:0-33346 GCA_031374105.1 Novosphingobium sp. | reverse complement strand
AATAGCCCGATCGGTCACCGGCTTATTGCCGATAGTGACGAACTGCCCGCCCGCGCCCGCTACACCTTACTGGCCCTAATGCGCGATTTCGCCCGCTGGCGCGATCTGGCCAAGGCTTCCTCGCCCGCCGAGCTGGTCCGTACGATCCTCGACGAGTCGGGTTACACCACCGCTTTGCAGGCTGAAAAAAGTGCCGAAAGCGCCGGGCGACTTGAGAACTTGTCTGAACTGTCCCGCGCGATGGAAGAGTATGAAACGCTCGGCGATTTTCTTGAGCATGTCAGTCTGGTGATGGACAATGAGGCAAAGAACGACGTCGAAAAGCTGACGATCATGACGATCCACGCCGCCAAGGGGCTGGAGTTTGACAATTTGTTCCTGGTCGGTTGGGAGGAGGGCGTGTTCCCTTCGCAGCGGGCGCTCGATGAAGGCGGCCTCGCCAGCCTCGAGGAAGAACGCCGCCTCGCCTATGTTGCGATCACCCGGGCGCGGCGGCGCTGCACGATCCTCCACGCGGCCAACCGCCGTATCTATGGCCAGTGGACCAGTTCGATCCCCAGCCGTTTCATCGCCGAATTGCCAGCAGCGCATGTCGCGCAGGAAACCACGCTGACGGGCGGAGCTTCAATGTGGAAAGCCAACTGGTCGGAACGGGACGATCCGTTTGCCCATGTTGCCCGCGATGCGGCGGCCCGCGGGCAAGCGCGGGGTCCCGGTTGGCAACGCGCGGCTGCCACGCCGTTTGATCCTGCACCGCGCCGCATAGCCGAACCCAGCCGCAGCGCCGCCAGCTTTGCCGCCAAGCCGCGTGCCGACATCGTGCCAGGTGCGCGGGTATTTCACGACAAGTTCGGTTATGGCATTGTCGCCGCACAGGAAGGCAACAAACTTGAAATCGATTTCGAAAGCGCCGGGCGCAAGCGAGTGATCGACAGTTTTGTCAAGCTTGTGGATTAGAGGCCGATTTAGAGTTTGGTTCTAAAGCGCTGACATTCCAAGGAAACCTGGAACCGGGCCGTTCCATTCACTGTCATCCGACGCAGCAGCTTTCGCGTTGCGGCGCGGAGTGGATTTTGCCGGTGCCTCGCTCGGCGCATCGGCCACTTGGGGTTCGGCTTCGCGCTCAGCGACTGGCGCTTCATTGCGCGGTGCGCGCGGTGCACGAGCAGGCCTTGGTTCGCGTGCCTGCCGCTCTTCACGCGGAGCGCGTTCTTCCCGCAGAGGCTTTTCGTCACGCGCAGGTTTCGCCTCACGAGCAGGCCGTTCCTCACGCGCAGCAGCTTCAGGCTTGGCTTCGCCGCCGATCTCAAACAACGGTATCTTGCCGCCGGTCAGCTTTTCGACATTGTCGATCGCTTCGGCATCTTCGTCGGTGAAGAAGGTAAAGGCGCGGCCCGTAGCCCCTGCCCGGCCTGTGCGGCCAATCCGGTGAACATAATCATCCGGGTGCCACGGCGTGTCATAGTTGAACACATGACTGACACCTTTGACGTCAAGCCCGCGCGCTGCAACGTCCGAGGCGACCAATATATTGATCGTGCCGTCCTTAAAGCGGTTAAGCTCAGCAATTCGCGAGGACTGATCCATGTCGCCATGGATTTCGCCGGCGGAAAAGCCGCTTTGCTTAAGGCTCTTGGCCAGTTCGCGGACCGTGGTCTTGCGGTTGGCAAAGACGATTGCAGTGGTGACGTTATCAGTCTTCAGCAGGCTGCGCAGCGCATCCTTCTTGCCCCGCGAGGTGACTTTCACCTTGTGCTGGACAATGTTGAGGTTCGAGCTGGCGGGCCGTGAAACCTCGATATACTTGGGGTTGGTGAGGAATTTATCCGCCAGTTTCTTGATCGGCGGCGGCATGGTGGCAGAGAACAGCAGCGTTTGGCGCTGCGCCGGAAGCTTGGAACAGATCGTCTCAATATCGGGAATGAACCCCATGTCGAGCATCCGGTCGGCCTCATCGATCACCAGCAGATCGCAGCCCGTAAGCAGGATCTTGCCGCGCTCAAACAAATCCATCAGCCGGCCGGGCGTGGCGATCAGCACATCAACCCCATCGCGCAGCGCCTTAACCTGATCACCCATTTGCACGCCGCCAATCAGCAGCGCCATCTTGAGATCGTGGTTTTTGCCATATTTCTCAAAATTTTCAGCAACCTGCGCGGCAAGTTCGCGGGTAGGCTCCAGAATCAGCGAGCGCGGCATCAGCGCGCGGCGGCGGCCATGGGCGAGAATGTCGATCATCGGCAGAACAAAACTGGCGGTCTTGCCGGTGCCGGTCTGCGCGATTCCGATAATGTCCTTCATCATCAGGACGCTTGGGATGGCCTGCGCCTGGATCGGGGTCGGCTCGTCATAGCCGGCCGTCAGGACCGATTGCAGCAATTCATCTGAGAGGCCGAGATCGGCGAATTTCATAGGCTTATGTGTTTTCCGGAAAAATCTTGCAGGCCGAATGGGCCCGCCCCTGCATCGGCATCCCGCGTAGGGCTGTCAAAGCTGCCGCGCCCTAGTCGCAAAGCCTCGGCAAAGTCAAGAAAATGCGGCTCAATCGCCCAGTTCAATCAACTGCTTCATGCCCTTTAGCTGGCAATTGGAGCCAGAGCGCGAATGCAGCTCGTCCCGCTCGACACAAAGCATTCCGTCAGAATTACGGTCGATATAGAAGCCGGAATAGAAATCACGGGCGCGGCAGGCTTTTTCAAGCGTCGCGCTGACAATCCGCCGATCACGCATGAACAGGATGAGCTTGTTGTCGCCGCTCGCCTGAACCCCGGCAATCGAAGAAACCGGAAGGCAGCGAGCCATTTTGCGTTCGATAACCCGCGGAGCCAAGCCATTGGCCGGAAGCTCATCCAGCAGATTGGGCATAACAGGCGGGCGCGGCGCGATGCGGATGGTGAGGCGCTGCTCAATCCGCACCTGTTCCTGAACCGGCGAGCGAAAACTCTGTGCGATTGAACTGAATACGCCTTGATCAAGGGCATCAGGGCGCACCGATGGTTCTGCCGGAAGCGCAAGTTGCCCCGATTGCGCGGCGATCCGGACAGCTCCCAGCTCTGGCAAACCGCGCACAGTTTCAACGTCTGCCGCTCCGGGGAGCAGCAGCGCCAGCTGGGCAAGAATTTGGAGAGTGGCATTCATGGGAATTGCGCGTCATCCGACAAAATGGGTTAGTCAAACAGATCCGGAACACTCCGGACTGGCTCTGGCATACCACCCCCGGTTGAACCACCGCTTAACTTGACTGGCGGCCGATTCAAGTATTCTCGTGCCAACAGGACTGGTGAAACGACCCAGCCCTGTGCCATAAGCCAGCCAATGAACAGCACTGCCGAGACTTTTCTGGCCAGAGCAGCCGAATTGCTCGGCCCGCGCGGGCTGACCCGCGATGCTGAATTGCTTGACCCATGGCTAACCGATTGGCGCGGGCGGTTCACGGGTGCCGCACTTGCTCTGGCGTCGCCGTCCAGTGCCCAAGAACTTGCCGAGCTGGTGAAGCTATGCGCCCAGCACGGCGTGCCAATCGTGCCCCAGGGCGGCAACAGCGGCATGTCTGGCGGGGCAACACCAGACCCCAGCGGCACTGCGTTGCTCGTTTCGATGCGCCGGATGAACGCCATCCGCAGCATTGATGTGGGCGCGCGGCAGATCATTTGTGAGGCCGGAGTGGTATTACAAACGCTTCACGATGCAGCAGCATCCAGCGGGCTGCGTTTTCCTTTGACGCTAGGCGGGAAAGGTTCTGCCACTGTCGGCGGACTTATCTCAACCAATGCCGGCGGCACGCAAGTGCTCCGCCACGGTTCGATGCGCGCGGCTGTTCTTGGCCTTGAAGCGGTGCTGGCCGATGGCAGCATTTACAGCGCCCTGACCCCGCTGAAAAAGGACAATCGCGGATTTGATCTGAAGCAGCTGTTCATCGGCTCGGAGGGGACGCTTGGCATCATCACCGCCGCCACGCTCAAACTGGTTCCGGCGCTGGCAGACCGCATAGTCATCTGGGCTGGCCTCCCCTCAATCACCGCCGCGCGTGAGTTGTTGCTCCATTGCGAGGGGCAGGCTGGTGACGCGCTCGAGGGTTTTGAGGTTATGCCCCAGTCTTGTCTTGAGTCGGTAATGGCCCATCTGCCCAATTCCAGGGCACCTTTGGCCGAGCCCCATCAATGGCATGCGCTGATTGAAATTGTTGCCGATGCCGCCAGCGCATCGCGGCTTGCTGACCTGGCCGAGACGATGCTCGCCTCCGCTTTCGATTGCGGGCTGGTCGAGGATGCCGTGCTCTCTGCCAATGAAGCCCAGGCCGAGGCTTTTTGGCAATTGCGCGATATGGTCGCCCCGGCAGAGCGCGCGCATGGCCCGGCAGTGCAGCATGACATCTCGGTTCCGGTTGATCGGATGCCCGCGTTTATCGAAACCGCCGTGCCGCAAATCGAGGGCAGTTTTCCTGGGGTTAGAGCCATCGCATTCGGTCATCTTGGCGATGGCAACGTCCATTTCCATGTCATCGCCCCGGCAGGAACTGCGCGCGGCGAATGGGAAGTCAGCGCGGGCAAGCCAATCAGCCGGGCGGTGAATGATCTGGTGGTGGCTTGGGGCGGCTCGATTTCAGCCGAGCACGGCATCGGCCAGTTGAAAGTGGCTGAGCTGGCCAGATTGGCTGACCCGGCAGCGCTGGCGCTACTGCGCGGGGTCAAAGCTGCGCTTGATCCTGCGGGTCTGCTTAACCCCGGAAAGCTGGTTGAGCCCTAACTGCGCTTGCACCAATTCACACCACACCCTAAAGGCGCGGTTTCGCGCCGTCAGCGGTGCCCAATACAAGCCTTTTTGCTTTAGATTTTAACGGAGATTTTTTCATGGCCAGCGCACCGCAAGCCGCCAACCTGCCGCTGTTCTACAAGGACCTGATGCCGCTTAACAGCCGTGATCACGCGACCTGGCGCAGCCGTTCAACCGATCAAGCCAAGTGGCTGATTGGCCAGCATGCAGTGCCGCTAACCGTTGAAGAATTCATCAACGCCCAGCGGCACTTCCCGATTATATTCTCGGCTGGTGATCAGCCCGTGCCGCTGGCTTTGATGGGCCTTAATGAAGGCGTGAACATCTTTGTTGATGATGACGGCAAGCTGACCGAGCAAGTCTATGTCCCGGCCTATGCGCGCCGCTATCCGTTCCTGCTGGCCAAGCTTCAGCCCGAAAGCGAAGATTTGTCGCTGTGCTTTGATCCGACCAGCGATCTGATTGGCGAGTTTGATGAAGGCAATCCGCTGTTTGAGGGCGCTGAGCCCAGTGAAGCGTGCAAGGCCACGCTCGATTTCTGCCGCAACTTCGAAGAGGCCGGTGCGCGCACCGGTGCTTTCATTGCCGAGCTGGAAAAGCACGAACTGCTGATGGACGGTGAAGTTTCGATCCAGCAGGACGGGCTTGAGCAACCCTTTGTCTACCGTGGCTTCAGGATGGTCGATCAGGAAAAGCTCCGCGAAGTTCGCGGCGATGTTCTGCGTGGCTGGAACCAAAGTGGCTTGCTAGCGCTTGTTTTTGCACATTTATTCTCGCTTGATCACATGCGTGAGATTTTCGCCAAGCAGATTCAGCTCGGTAAGGGTCCGATAGTGCCCGATCAGGCGCTGCCCCAATCGGTCAACTAAGCCGATCAATTAAGGCAACAGATTAGCTAGACTTGCGAGGGGCTTGCATCCGCCCCCCGCAATGTCTATCTTGCAGATGTCCAGCCGGGGCTTCCCTCATAGCGCCGGTCGGATTTGGTGCACTTTGTGCACCTCCTCCCTGAACCTTGGCCACCTCGTGCTACCTGCACGAGGTGGTTTTTTTATGCAGATTTATTCGGCCGCATCGGCCCATCGCGTGCCGCCGTCGATTCGGCCAAGATCAGCCACTTCGCCTGCCAATTTGCGCACCAGGCCCGATAATAACTGCACGATCGCAGCAAAGCCCTTGCCCGGTTCGGCCAGCCTGCCATCCAGATAGCTGCTACGATCGACTTCAAGTTGCAATGCGTGGATCCCGCGCGCCGGAGCAGCATGGCGCTCCAGCACATAGCCGCCCGAATAAGGCCGATTATGCGCCGTGCCGCGCCGCATCTCGCTGAAATAGCTGAAAGCGCTGCCGATCAATCCGCCATGGCATGAAGCACCGAAGCGGTCACCAAGGACAAATTCTGGCGCGGTCTGCCCGCCGCGCAACATCAGCGGCGGCATTGAATGGAGATCAAGCAGCAGGGCGGATCCCCAGCGCGACCGCAGCCGCTCCAGCGTTGCATTGAGGCAGGCGTGATAGGGTTCATGGATATCGGCAATCCGGGCCGCCAGCTCATCCTCATGGTGGCGGCGATTCCATAGCTCACCCAGACCGGGCAACCGGCGCGGGATCAGGCCCAGGCCGCTACGCGCGCGGCGGCCTGGCGTATAGCTGCCGACACTGTCGGGAGAGCGCGTGCTGAACATATCCCAATCAACATCATCAGTTGCCCGGTTGAGGTCAATCATAGCGCGCGGCGCATGCGCCACCAGCAGCGTTGCGCCAGTTGCCTGAGCAATTTTTTCGGCCAGCCGGTCAACATAGCGATCTTCCAGCCGAAGCGCGGCAAAGCCGGGGTTGCGCATCCTCTCAAGCAGCGAGCCGGGATAGGTGCGGCCAGCGTGCGGAACGGCGATCAGGATCGGCACAGGTGAGGGGTCCGCGAAAGTCAGAGTGAAAGCTGGAATGCCGTGGCTGCCAGGGATCACTCCGCCGTCCAGTCGGTTCGAATCACGCGCAGCTCCAGTCCCTTCATGCATTCGCGCACGCTGCCCCCAATGGCGCTATGTGTCAAAGTCGGTCGATCCGAAATAGAGGCAAGATTGTTAACCCGCATTGGGCTATAGACTGGCTTCCCGCTGGGTCAGCAGTCGTTGGCGGGCACGAAACATATATAACGGAACCTGGGTTGATGATCCGAATACTGCTTGCAGAAGATGATGATGCCATGCGCACCTATCTGACCCGCGCGCTTCAAAACGCAGGTTATGAGGTTGAGTCGGTGGATCGCGGCACGGCAGCTTTGCCATTGCTGGCCGACGGCACGTTTGATCTGCTTCTGTCTGACATTGTCATGCCCGAAATGGACGGAATCGAACTGGCCCAGCGCTGCGCCGAAATCAGCCCGAACACCAAGGTGATGTTTATCACCGGATTCGCTGCGGTCTTGCTCAAGGCCAATCGCGAAGCGCCGCAGGCGCGCGTGCTGTCAAAGCCATTCCATCTCAAGGATCTGGTGCTGGAAGTAGAGCGGATTTTCGGCCACCAGGCACAAGCCAGCATCTGATACCAATCTGCGATGAGAAGAACCTATAGCTCCCCTCCCCGGTGGGGAGGGGTTGGGGGTGGGGAAAATGAGTCAAGCTCATTGCACCTTGGTATGAGACTCTAACCCGCTTGCATGATCGGGGACTGCTCGTTAAAGGCGCACCCTGCCCGGCGGCGACGGTCGTCGGGCAACTTGAATGGTGCGGGCGTATAGCTCAGTGGTAGAGCACTATGTTGACATCGTAGGGGTCGCAAGTTCAATCCTTGCTACGCCCACCATTCAAAGCCGGGATCACTGAAGGCGCCGCGAAAGTGGCGCCTTTGCCGTATCAGCGCACGGCGTGATCGATCCGGCGGATCAGCAGACCAAACAGCAGCAGCAGAACGAAGGCTGTGGTCGGGATGGAGGTCACAGTCGCCAGCGGCCTTGCAATCGCAACCACAATAAAGCCCGCTCCACAGGCGATCCGCTCCAACGGCAGCGCCGCCCGGCTGGCCATCAACGCGAGCGGAAAAGCGAGCAGTGTCAGATCGTAGTCAAGCACAAACGGCGTTGCCAATAGCGCGCCGACCAGCAGTGCTGCGCCAAGGTCCAGCGTGAAGCCATATCGCCAGGCCCGGTGAGCAAGGACCGCCGCCACGATAAACGTAACGCCAAGTTGCAGTGCATTCGCCAGATCCGGCCCAGCCCCCAGCAGTCTCGCTGCGGCCAGCGGACTTTGCATTTTGGCGAACCCGATCACTCCGCTGCCCATCGCGGTTTGCGCGGCGCTCATCACGCCCAGCCACTCGCCCCAGATTTGCGGCCCGAACGCCAGCGTAGCGAGCAGCGAAACCGACACAGCACTCAATCCTGCACCGGCAAGCGCCCGCCATTGGCGCGAGGCTATCAGTACCAGCGGGAACAGCAGGCCAAATTGCGGCTTGAACACCGCCAGCCCCAGCAGCACCCCTCCCAGAAAGCCGCGCTTGCCCGCAATCAACCAGCATGCCCCGCCCAGCAAGGCAGCAAGAAGGAACGATGTTTGCCCGTGGGTGATTGTGTACCACACTGGCGGAAAGGCTGCGAAAGCATACCATGGCAATCGGCCCAGCCATGCCCGCACGGCAAACGCATAGGCTGCGCCAGTGGTCACGAGCCAGATCGCCAGTGCAGGTAAATAGCCAAAGGCCGCTATCGGCCAGCAGATCAGCAGAAACGGCGGTGGATAGAAGAAAGCAGTAAAGCCTTTCTGCCCCGGGTAAATCTCGCGCTGCTGGGCAATATGCGCCGCCGCATCATAGGCCGAGCCGCCGTGGTGAAGCAGATTTGAAGCAGCCCAGAAGCTGAGGAAATCGGTGCCGAGCAGAAAGCCGTTGCGATCGACCCCGCCGTGAGACGTGCCAATCAGCCAGGCCAATGTGGCAATATTGATGGCCGCAAGCATCAGCAGATAGCCGCGCACCCTTGATGGATCTAGCCAATCCGCGGTTCTAAGCCACTCGCGCCCCATAGGCTGAGCTGTTTGCGCGAATTGATCGGCGCTGTCTATCCAGACAGCGCCTGACCAAGACTTACTTGCCCTGCCAGTTAGGTTTGCGTTTTTCGGCAAAGGCCGCCGCGCCTTCGCGGGCATCGCTGCTGGTGAAGACAGGCGCAATATATGCCGCCTGCTTGTCCCACATTTCAGCCTCGGACCATTCATGCGAATCGCGGACAATCGCCTTGGACGCGATCAAGGCCAGCGGGCCATTCTCAGCTACCCGTGCGGCAAGCTCGCGAGCGCCGTCAATTGCTGGGCCTTCGACGATACGGTTGATGAAGCCAAGTTCGTAGGCCCGCTTGGCATCGATGAAATCGCCCGTAAGCGCCAGTTCCATCGCGATCCGTGGTGGAATCTGGCGGGGCAGTTTGATCAAGCCGCCGGCTGCCGCTGCAAGACCGCGCTTGGCCTCGGGGATGCCGAACTTCGAATTGACGTTGGCAACGATCAGATCACACGACAGTGCCAGCTCCATTCCGCCTGCCAGCGCATAGCCATCAACTGCCGCGATCACCGGCTTCTTGGGGGTCCACTGCGACAGTCCGCCAAAACCCCGGCCCGGAACCGACGGCGATTCGCCGCGCAGGAACCCCTTGAGGTCCATCCCCGAACAGAACGTCCCGCCAGCGCCGGTCAGGATCGCAACACGCAGATCATCTTCCGCCTCCAGCCGGTCCATCGCCGCTGAAATAGCCTCAGCCGCAGCCTTGTTCATGGCGTTCTTGGCTTCGGGACGGTTGATCGTGACAATCAGCACGCCGCCTTCAACTTCGGTAAAAACTTCGGCAGCATCGTTCATCACAGGATCCTCTTCGGCAGAGCTTTAATCGGTCGGTTAAATGCTAGGCTGCCAAGGGGCCTGCTGTCCAGTCTGAAACTTGCGCATGAACTTGCGCCACCGCACGCCTCTGCTAAGGACAGCCCAAATCCTCTCCCCCAGAAAGACCGCACGCGATGGGCAAGATCAAGGTAGCTAATCCGATCGTAGAGATCGACGGCGATGAAATGACCCGCATCATCTGGCAGTGGATTCGTGAGCGCCTGATCCTGCCCTACCTCGACATTGACCTGAAATATTACGATCTTTCGGTCGAAATGCGCGATCAGACCAATGACAAGATCACGGTCGATTGCGCCAATGCGATCAAGCAATATGGCGTTGGCGTGAAATGCGCCACGATCACGCCTGACGAAGAGCGGGTGATTGAATTCAAGCTCAAGAAAATGTGGAAATCGCCCAACGGCACGATCCGCAACATCCTGGGCGGAGTGGTGTTCCGCGAACCAATCGTGATGCAAAACGTGCCCCGGCTGATCCCCGGCTGGACCGATCCGATTGTGGTTGGCCGTCATGCCTTTGGCGATCAGTACAAGGCGACCGATTTCCTGGTCCCCGGCCCCGGCAAGCTGCGCCTGGTGTGGGAAGGCGATGATGGCAGCAAGATCGATGAGGAAGTGTTCCACTATCCCTCACCCGGCGTGGCGCTGGCAATGTATAACCTTGACGATTCGATCCGCGATTTCGCCCGGGCCAGCCTGAACTATGGGCTCGGCCTTGGCTGGCCGGTCTATCTTTCGACCAAGAACACCATCCTCAAGGCCTATGATGGGCGCTTCAAGGATCTGTTCCAGGAAGTGTTCGAGACCGAAGGCTTCAAGGAAAAATTCGCCGCCGCCGGGATCGTTTACGAACACCGCCTGATCGACGACATGGTTGCCAGCGCGCTCAAGTGGAGCGGCAAAGTTGTCTGGGCTTGCAAGAACTATGATGGCGACGTCCAGTCCGATCAGGTTGCACAGGGCTTTGGCAGCCTTGGCCTGATGACATCGGTGCTGATGACGCCCGATGGCAAAACGGTTGAGGCCGAGGCTGCTCACGGCACCGTTACCCGCCACTACCGCCAGCATCAGCAAGGCAAGGCGACCAGCACCAACCCGATCGCCTCAATCTTCGCCTGGACCCGCGGGCTGATCTATCGCGGCAAGTTTGACAATACACCGGATGTGGTGCGCTTTGCCGAAACCATCGAACGCGTCTGCATCGAAACCGTCGAAGGCGGCAAGATGACCAAGGATCTGGCAATCCTGATCGGCCCCGAACAGCCTTGGCTGACCACCGAAGGGTTCTTTGAGGCGATTGTCGAAGGGCTTGAGGCGGAGATGAAGGTCTGGAAGTAGCTGGGCGCTAAGCTGCCGGACTGGTCACCCGTTCGCGCCGCACGCCCAAGCCGATAATGCGGCCCGGAATTCGGCGGAGCAGCGGAAAGCGATTTAGCATCCGCACCGGCCAAGGTGGACGCTTCATCACGGCGCGCGGCTTAAGCATTTCACCAATCACATTATCCTGAGCCAGTTTTTGCCCGCGCTGGATCACGCGTGTCGGCCAAAGACGTCGCTTTTCAACCGCTGCTAGCAATCCATCAGGATCGACTCCTGCCAAGATCGGGCCAGCCAGTATGTTGGCAGCCGCAACCGCATCCTGAATGGCAAGATTGATCCCGATGCCGCCGATCGGCGACATGGCATGTGCCGCATCGCCGATAGCAAGCAGGCCTGGTCGGTGCCAGCTATCCAGCCGATCAAGCGCGACCGAAAGGAGGTGCATTTGATCCATATCGGTCAGCACTTCAGCCAACGAACCAAGATCGGGCAAGGCAGCTTCTATCTCGGCGCGGACCGCAGCGATGCCGCGCGCCCTTATGCCCTCTGCAGCACCCTTGGGAAAAACATATGCGCACTGCCAATAGCTGCCTCGATCAATCAGCACGAGGATTCGACCCGCTTCAAACACACCGCGAATTCCCGTTTCGCTTTCACCCAGTTTCGGCAAGCTAAACCAGAAAATGTCCATCAGCGCACCGAGTGTAGTAAAGGAAAGCCCTCCTGACCCGCGAACCAGGGAGCGACGACCATCCGCCGCAATCACCAGCTTTCGCGCGCGAATAGTCTGGCCATCTGCCAGTTTGACTCCTGCTACCCTGCCTTTTTCTTCGATCAACGATGCAACACCAGATTCCATAGAAAGGTGAAACGAAGGAAAGCCCGAAGCTTCCTCACGCAGAAAATTAAGAAACTCCCATTGCGGCATCATCGCAACGAATGGAGCTGGTGTTTTAAGGTATCGCAGATCGCCAATGACAACTGCTTGGCCGCCGATGCTCATCCCAGCTTGATCGATCCGATTGTGCGGCCGCTCCAAGAACCGCTCCAGCATTCCCAGCTGATGCAATATCTCCATGGTCGAAGGATGGACCGTGTCGCCGCGGAAATCGCGCAGGAAATCACCATGCTTTTCAAGGATAAGTGTGGAAATCCCAGCGCGCGCAAACAGCAGCCCCGCCATCATCCCGGCAGGACCACCACCAATGATCACCACATCCGCTTCGCTCATAGGGTGACATTTGCGCCCAACTTGCCATAGCTGCAAGCCATGGCCGCCAGCGAACTCGCTTCCCCCTTCCTGTCCGATGCGCTGGTAATCCTTGGCGCAGCGGGAATCGTAATCCCGATTTTCGCGCGGTTCCGGATTACGCCGATCATCGGCTTCATCCTCGTCGGGCTGCTGGTCGGGCCATATGGGCTGGGTCGGCTGGTGTTCGATCATCCCTGGCTGGGGCATATCACCATCACCGATCCTGAAGGGCTGAAGCCGTTCGCGGAGTTCGGGATCATCCTGCTGCTGTTCTCGATCGGGCTGGAGCTGTCGTTTGACCGGCTGTGGGCGATGCGGCGGCTGGTGTTCGGGCTGGGCGCGCTGGAGCTGACGGTCTCAGCATCGCTACTGGCCTTTGGCCTTGCCTTCATGGGCCAGCCGCTGACCGGCGCGCTGGGATTGGGGCTGGCACTGGCGCTGTCCTCCACCGCGCTGGTGCTGCCGATTGCCGGGACGACCACTCCGGTGGGCAGAAAGGCGCTGGCGATCCTGCTGTTCGAGGATATCGCGCTGGTCCCGATCATTTTCCTGCTGGGCGCGCTGGCCCCATTTGCCAGCAGCGGTGGTTTCGACGGGCTGGTGCACACACTGTGGACCGGGGCGCTGACCATCGCGGTCCTGCTAGTCGTCGGCCGTTTCGCCCTGCCCCGCCTGTTTTCGCAAGCGGCCCGCACCAAAAGCCCTGAACTGTTTCTGGCCGCCAGCCTGCTGGTTGTGATCATCGCCGCGCTGGCGACCTCGGCGGTTGGCCTCTCACCCATCGTCGGCGCACTGCTGGCCGGGCTATTGATCGCCGAGACCGAGTATCACGGCGAGGTTGAGGGCATCACCGCACCGTTCAAGGGTTTAGCGCTCGGGGTGTTCCTGATCACTGTGGGGATGAGCATCGACCTGTGGGTGATCTGGGACAATCTCGGGCCAATCATGCTGGCTACTGTGTCTGTGCTGGTGCTGAAAGCGCTGGTAACCGGAGTTGTGCTGCGCCTCATGGGTGCGCGCAGCGGCATTGCGACCGAGGCGGGCATACTGATGGCCAGTCCATCGGAAACCACCCTGATCGTGCTGGCGGCGGCGACCCAGGCGCTGCTGATCCAGCCCGGAACGGCGCAGTTCTGGCAGATCGTCACCGCCATCGGCCTCACGGTAACACCTTTGCTCGCCTGGGCCGGACGGCGGCTGGCGCGGCGGGTCGACAAGCACCAGCCGCATGCCCAATACGACGAAGACGGTTCAGACCGCGCGATCATCATCGGCATTGGCCGGGTAGGCAGACTGGTCGCCGATATGCTTGAAGTGCACGGCAAACCCTATGTTGCGATCGATAGCGATGCCGACAATGTCCTGAATGCAAGGCAGGAAGGCTATGCCGCAGTATATGGCGATGCTGCCATGCCGGCCAAGCTAACCAAGCTGGGGATCGAGCGGGCCAGTGCGGTCATCTTTACCATGGACGAGCCGGTCGCCACCCAGCGCCTCGTCAAAAAGCTGCGCGCCGCCCATCCCGATCTGCCGATCATCGCCCGCGCCCGCGATGCCACTCACGCAGCAGCGCTTTATCGGGCGGGTGCTAGCCACGCCGTGCCCGAAACACTGGAAAGCTCGCTCCAGCTATCAGAGGCCGTGCTGATCGACATGGGCGTGGCAATGGGACCGGTGATCGCCAGCATCCACGAAAAGCGCGATGAATTGAGAGCGCAGATCATGGAAGAGGGCGAGCTGGAGGAAAAGCCGGCGCTGCGGAGCGGGGGATTGCGCGAGCGGGGTGCTTAGACCAAGGTGCAATGAGCTTGGCTCATTTCCCCCTTCCCCGTCGGGGAAGGGACGGGGATGGGGGAGCGAGGCCACTTGGCCTCGCGTCATCGCTAGCGTGGAACCCCCACCCCCAACCCCTCCCCGCCGGGGAGGGGAGCTATAGGTTCTTCTCATCGCAGATTGGATTAGTTCCTCCCCGTTTCGGGCAGTCTATTCCGCCAGCGCCGCCCTCACTGCTGCGATTGCGTCAGCCGCCTTGGCCCCGTCGGGACCGCCGCCCTGCGCCATATCAGGCCGCCCGCCGCCGCCCTTGCCGCCGAGTGCTTCAACGCCGACCCGAACGAGATCGACCGCGCTGATGCGGGCTGTGAGATCATCGGTCACCGCCGCGGCAAAGCTCGCCCGGCCATCGTTAACCGCAACAATCGCCGCCACGCCCGAACCCATCCGCGCCTTGGCGGCATCAAGCAGGCCGCGCAGCTCTTTTGCTTCAAGTCCTTCGATGACCTGGCCGGAGAACTTCACCCCGCCAATTTCCTCGTCTGCCTGCGGAGCGGCGCCACCCGAACCACCACCCAGCGCCAAGGCCTTCTTCGCCTCGGCCAGTTCGCGCTCCAGCTTCTTGCGCTCATCGAGCAGCGCCGCGACCCGCGCTTCAACCTCATCCGGAGTGGTTCGCAGCAAGCTGGCGGTGGATTTCAACTGATCCTCACGGTTAATCAGCCATGCCCGTGCGCCCTCGCCGGTCAGCGCCTCGATCCGGCGGACGCCCGAGCTGACGGCGCTTTCCGAGATGATCCGCAGCACACCGATATCGCCCAGCGCGCGAACATGCGTGCCCCCGCACAGCTCAACCGAGTAGGGCGAACCATCCTGCAGCCCCATGCTGAGAACGCGGACTTCATCGCCGTATTTTTCGCCAAACAGCGCCATCGCACCAGCCTCGATCGCATCCTCAGGCGTCATCAGCCGGGTGCTGACTGGCTCGTTGCGGCGAATTTCGGCATTCACCTCGGCCTCAACCGACGCCAGATCCTCGCCCGTCAGCGCAGTTGGGTGCGAGAAATCAAACCGCAAGCGATCAGCGGCAACCAGCGAGCCTTTTTGCGTCACATGCGCGCCCAGCCGATCACGCAGCGCCTGATGCAGCAAATGCGTTGCCGAATGGTTGGCGCGGATCGCATCGCGGCGCGGGACGTCGATCTGTAAATGCACCGTATCGCCGACATGGATCTCGCCGCCTTCGATCCGTGCGACATGCGCATGCAGACGTCCAAGTGGCTTGGCTGTGTCGGTAACGAACAGCGCCGCGCCGTCAGCACTGGTGATCGTTCCGGCGTCACCACTCTGGCCGCCGCTTTCCCCATAGAACGGCGTCTGGTTGGTCAGCAGGATTACCTCATCGCCCTTTTGCGCCGACTGAACTTCCTTGCCGCCCTTGACCAGTGCAACGACCTGCCCTTCGCCGCTGGTCGCGGAATAGCCAGTGAACTCGGTTCCGCCTTCGCGCTCGGCAATGTCGAACCACACTTCGCCATCAGCAGCCTGGCCCGAGCCCTTCCATGCGGCGCGGGCGGCGGCCTTCTGCTGGGCCATCGCGGCATCAAAGCCGGGTTTGTCGACGCTGATGCTGCGCGCCCGCAATGCATCCTCGGTCAGATCATAGGGGAAGCCGAATGTGTCATAGAGTTTGAACGCGGTTTCGCCAGGCAGGCTGTCGCCCGCACCCAGCGTCAAGGTCGCCTCATCGAGGAGCTTCAGGCCATTGTGCAATGTCTGGCGGAACTTCGTTTCCTCGCGTTCCAGAACTTCCTGGATAAGCGGCTGCGCGCGGCCCAGCTCAGGATAGGCGGCCCCCATTTCAGTCACCAGCGCCGGCACTAGCCGGTGCATCAGAGGATCCTTGGCGCCAAGCAGATGCGCATGACGCATCGCGCGGCGCATGATCCGCCGCAGCACATAGCCGCGCCCCTCATTGGATGGCAGCACCCCATCGGCCAGCAGGAAGCTGACCGAGCGGAGATGATCTGCGATCACCCGGTGGCTGGCGCGGCTATCACCCTCTGCGGCAACGCCGGTCAGCCCTTGCGAGGCAGCGATTAGCGCGCGGAAAGTGTCGGTCTCATAATTGTCATGCTGCCCCTGCAGCACGGCAGCGATGCGTTCCAGGCCCATCCCGGTATCAATGCTGGGCTTTGGCAGGCTCGTCCGGGTACCATCTGCACCCTGTTCGAACTGCATGAACACCAGATTCCAGATCTCGATGAATCGGTCGCCGTTCTCGTCCGGAGAGCCTGGAGGCCCGCCCCAGATGTGGTCCCCATGATCAAAAAAGATCTCCGAACACGGCCCGCAAGGCCCGGTATCGCCCATTGACCAGAAATTATCCGACGTGGGAATGCGGATGATGCGGCTCTCAGGCAGGCCCGCGATCTTGCGCCACAGATCAAACGCCTCGTCATCGGTGTGATAGACGGTGACAGTGAGCTTGTCTGCGGCAAGACCCCATTCCTTGGTCAGCAATGTCCAGGCATGGATGATCGCCTGTTCCTTGAAATAGTCACCGAACGAGAAATTACCGAGCATTTCGAAGAAGGTATGATGCCGCGCAGTATAGCCGACATTGTCCAGATCATTGTGCTTGCCCCCGGCGCGGACGCATTTCTGCGACGAGGCGGCACGGGGGATCGCCCGGCTCTCCAGACCGGTGAAGACGTTCTTGAACGGGACCATCCCCGCATTGGTGAACATCAGGGTCGGATCATTATACGGCACCAGCGGCGCAGAGGGCACTGCCTCGTGGCCATTGGCCGCAAAGTAATCGAGGAAGGAGCGGCGGATGTCGTTGGTCGATGTCATAGGCTGCTGCCGATAGGGCAGTGGCGGAAATCCGACAAGATGGAAGGCGCGATTAGCGAAATTGGGAGGTCAATCAGCTTGCCCGCGCAGTCACGATCCACGCCGCAGCACCCAACGCAACAATATCGCCGTCCCGGTGGGCTTCAAGCCATTGGGTTATCTGGGCCTTAGCCAGATCTCTGGCATCACCGGTCAGCTCGCGCAGGGCAGCAGCGGCAGGGCCAATCCGGGAAAAGAATGAGGCAGCGTCACTTACCGGATCGGCGCCCATTCCGGCAATATAGGCAAAATCAACCGGCTCAAAGTCAATCCCCTGCCAGCCCGCTGCGGCCAGAATCGGCTCAACATATTGCGGATCAGAAAATGCAAACGGCCCCGGCGCGCGAGGATCAGTCGGAGGCGGTATCCCCAGCAGATCAGCCATATCTGACGCCCAGCTATTTTCGCGCGGATTGCGAAAACAGGAGAACACCAGGCTCGCCCCCGAAGCCGAAATATCGCGCAAATGGGTGAAAGCCGCCAAGGCTTCGGGGAAAAACATTACCCCATGGCGCGACACCAGCAGATCAGGCGCAAAGCCATCGCGGTGCCAGACCGCTGCATCGCCAAGCACAAATTCAGCGTTGAAGTGATTGGCACCTCGCTGCTGCGCCACGCCGATCAGATCCGATGACACGTCAAGGCCAATCACCCGCGCGCGCGGCCGCGCGCGCGCCACTGCCAGCGAAACCTCTCCTGCTCCGCAACCAATATCAAGCACGGCTTCGCCAGCCCGGGCTGAAATCCGCTCAAGCAGGCGCTGCGTTAGTCCCGTGAAGGCACGGTCAGTTTGCGGATACATCTCCGCCCAGCTCCGGCCTACAGCCGCCTGCCAATCCATTCCCGTCGTCATATCCGAAAGGCTACGTCTGCAAGCCTGCACAGACAAGCGCGATTTGTCAGCCGGATCAACTTTGAAGCAGTAAGGGGGACAAAAAAGACCGGCGCGGATCCCGTGGGAGCACCGCGCCGGTCCTGTTTTGGTGAAGGGCGCTGGACGTTGGGGGGAAAGCGCCCTCCCCTGAAGATCAGATGTCGTCTTCCGGGTCCGGACCCGACATCATCACCTCGGCGACCTTGTCGGTCTGGCCGCGAATGGCGGCTTCCAACTTGTCGCAAAGCTCTGGATTTTCCTTGAGGAAGGTCTTGGAGTTTTCACGCCCCTGGCCGACCCTGATCGAATCATAGCTGAACCAGGCACCCGACTTCTCAACAAGTCCGGCCTTGACCCCCAGATCGAGTATTTCGCCGATCTTTGAGATGCCCTCACCGTACATGATGTCGAACTCGACCTGCTTGAATGGGGCTGCCACCTTGTTTTTGACGACCTTCACGCGGGTGGTGTTGCCGACGATATCGTCGCGGTCCTTGATCTGGCCGATGCGGCGGATATCGAGGCGAACCGAGGCGTAGAACTTGAGCGCATTGCCGCCAGTGGTGGTTTCCGGGTTGCCGTACATCACCCCGATTTTCATCCGTAGCTGATTGATGAAAATCACCA
Organism: Novosphingobium sp.; assembly: GCA_031374105.1. GTDB lineage: Bacteria > Pseudomonadota > Alphaproteobacteria > Sphingomonadales > Sphingomonadaceae > Novosphingobium. The sequence goes on along the minus strand of JANMNP010000081.1, from coordinate 14,940 downwards.
TGCAGCGCGAGCGGCTGATCGAGCCGGTCAGCTTGCGCAGTGATTGCGACATCAGCCGGGCCTGCAAGCCAACATGGCTATCGCCCATCTCACCCTCGATTTCGGCGCGGGGAACCAGCGCCGCAACCGAATCGATCACCAGCACATCAAAAGCATTGGAGCGGACCAAAGTATCGACAATCTCCAGCGCCTGTTCCCCGGTATCGGGCTGCGAGACGATCAGTTCATTGATGTCAACGCCCAGCTTCTTGGCATAGACCGGATCGAGGGCATGTTCGGCGTCGATGAAGGCGGCGGTGCCGCCGTTCTTCTGCGCCTCAGCAATGACATGCAGCGCCAGCGTGGTCTTTCCCGAGCTTTCTGGCCCATAAATCTCGATCACCCGGCCGCGCGGCAAGCCGCCGACGCCAAGCGCAATATCGAGCCCCAGCGATCCAGTCGAAATCGTTTCGACCTGCATCGCCTCCTTCGAGCCCAGCTTCATCGCGCTGCCCTTGCCAAAGGCGCGATCAATCTGCGCCAGCGCCGCTTCAAGCGCCTTCTGACGATCCATGCTTTCCTTGCCTTCCTGAATCAATTTAAGCTGTGCAGCCATGCTTCGTCCCCTTGCCTAGAAGGCTGACCGGAAAGGTCAATGGCCGCTTTGTATTAGTTTTGTTCTCATAGAACAAGGGGGGAACGATAAAAATTTTCGAGCAACCTCATGCTCGTGATGCGCTGATAATTTTTCCCACTTGTTCAGATATTTGCTGCACCGAGAACGGCTTGGGGATGAAGAACATATTCTCGATGTTGATCTGTTCCCGCAACTGTTCCTCGGCATAGCCGGACATGAACAGCACGGGGAGATTCGGGGCTAGCTTGCGAATTTCGCGGGCCATGGCGGGGCCGTCCATCGATGGCATCACCACATCGCTGACCACCATATCGAACGGTTCGTCACCTTGGGCCAGTTGCGCCTGGAATTTCTCCAACCCTTCTTCGCCGTCGCTTGCCGCAGTGATGGTATAGCCTGCCCGGACTAACGCGCGCGTGGCCACGGCGCGGACCATTTCCTCGTCTTCAACCAGCAGGATGTGTCCCCCGCCCGCCCAGTTTGATGCTTCCTTTGGCGGAGCCGAGAGCGCTGGAAGATCGCCGGGGCTGGCGTGGTGGACCGGCAGATAGACGGTGAACTTTGTGCCTTTCCCCACTTCGCTTGTCGCAAAGATAAACCCGCCCGATTGCTTGACGATGCCATAGACGGTGGAAAGGCCGAGGCCCGTGCCTTTACCCTGCTCCTTGGTGGTGAAGAACGGTTCGAAAATCTTGCCGAGATGTTCGGGCGGGATACCGCTGCCCGTATCGGCAACCACCAGCGCCGTATATTCGGCCACAGGGAGAATCTCGCTGCGTATCTCGCGCACATCGGCAGAAGTGATCCGCTTGGTCGAAACGGTCAGCTTGCCACCGTGATCGGAGCGAGATTGCATTGCATCGCGAGCATTGACGACAAGGTTGACGATCACTTGTTCAAGCTGGGTAGGATCGGCGCGAACAGGCCCAAGATTGCGGTCGTGCGTTACCACGAACTGGATCTTCTCGCCAATCAGCCGCCGCAGCATGACCGAGATATCCGTGACCACATCGGGCAATTGCAGCACTTCGGGGCGCAAAGTCTGCTGGCGGGAAAAGGCGAGGAGCTGACGCGTCAGGCTGGCGGCGCGGTTTGAATTGGCGCGGATTTGCTGGATATCATCATAGTCACTGTCACCGGGCGTGTGGCGCAGCAGCATCAGATCGCAGGTGCCCAGAATTGCGGTCAGCACATTGTTGAAATCATGGGCAACCCCGCCCGCCAATTGCCCCACGGCCTGCATCTTGGTGGCCTGGGCAACTTGCCGCTTGAGCCGCGTTTCCTCGGTAGAATCGGTCAGCCCCAGCAGCACTGCTGCTTCGCCAAGCCCGCGGACCCCAGCAAGGCTTAAGGATACGGGCTCTTCTGGCAGCGCGCTTAACCGGATCGCGATGTCGCCGGCATTGGCGGGCCCCTGCGCAAAGCGGCGGATCGCATCAGAGAGAGCGCCCTTGTCTTCGCGCACAACCAGGTCGGTCGGGTAGGTTGGTGCCATTTCGCCTTCCAGCCCGGCTGCGCGCATAAAGGCAGCGTTGGCGAATAGCAGCCGGCCGTCCCGGTTTGCCATTGCCAGACCAAGCGGCAGTTGGCCCAGCAATGCGTCAAGATGCGGAACTGCTGCCTGCACGTCGCTGTCGCTGCCGCTAATGCCGACGCCAGAATCAACCAGCAGCATCAGCGAAGGCGTTGTATCTGGATCAGGCTCGCCCATCGCGTCGGGATCGGCGACCGGCAGGTAATACATGGTCAAGGGCGCGCCCTTGCGGCCTTCGCGTGCCCAGCTCACCCGGTCACGCTCATCCTGGCGCAGCAATGTGACGAAATCAGTCCCCGTCAGCAGCGCGTTTGCATCACCAACCGCCCGGCTGGCGAAACCCGCGCTGGCGGCGCGGATCTTACCATCGGGATCAACGATGGCTGCGGAAATGCCTGCCAGCGCCAGCGACCGACCAAGCTTGCCATCCAGCTGGACGACCAGATCGCCGACCGGATCGGCTGCCGTCATCGGATTGATCTGCCAGACCAGGAAATCATCGCCGCGGCCCGCGCGCAAAGCGGTTCCGCGCCACCTTCCGGTCACGCCTTCGATCAGATCGGCGCTGCCCTTGCCATCGCGCCAGCCGCTGCGGGCGGCGCGGGCGAGGCGATCGAGTGAGGCTGCGTCAACTGGCAGTCGCGGCGGTGCATGGGCGGTGCCGAACCATTCTTCATAACGGGCATTGGCGCAAACCAGCCGCCCGGCCCGATCGGTAATCGCAACCGCCGTATCGGGCCGCTCGATAGCCGCAACGGTAACCGACCAATCCGGCAAGGCATATTCCGCCGCGCGCAGGGGCGGCTCGCGCAGCGCGATACTCCGCGCCAGTCCAGCAAGTGCCAGAACCCCGCCGCCAAACCCGGCGACCACCAACGGCTGACCTGTCGCAAACCACAGCAGAGCGAGACTAGCGGCAAGCCCGGCCCCAATCAGCAGCCAATCGGACCGGAGCGACCTGGGCGGCTGGAGCTCAGGGTTCTGCTGGTGGATGGCGGCCATCAGGGGACTGCAATGGTTTCGGCGGTCTGGCTGGCTCCGGCCAGCCGCTTGCGCCGCGCTTCAAGCCGGGCGCGCCGCTTTTTCGCAGTCCACCAGCGCCAGGTAAAGCTGGCCACCAGATAACTGACCGCCGCCGAAATTACAGCCACCACCACCAGCCCGAAGGCGGTAACCAGTGTGGCCCCGGTCAGCCAGGTCAGCATCTGATCAAACTGGGTCTGCTCCATAGTCCGTGCGACCGGCTGCAATACAGTCATCGCATCAACCCGAAGCAGCCATGCGCCCACCTTGTAAGCGATCACCCAGATGAACGGTGTGGTGAAAGGATTGGTAATGAAGGTCGTGAGGCCTGCTACCGGGACATTCGCCCGCACCGTCAGGCTGAGCAGCGCCGCGAACAGGATCTGGGCAAAGGGCACGATGATCCCCACCAGCATTCCCAGTGCCACCCCGCGCGGTACCGAGCGGCGGGTAAAGCGCCACAATTCGGATGCCAGCACCCGCTTTGGGATCCAGCGATTGCGCTCCATCTGCTCACGTTTGGGCATGGAGCGCCTGGCCCAGCGGGCGAAACGGGTAACGGGCATAGTCAGCTATTCTCACGCATTATTCGGGCTTTGTCGCGTTGCCAGTCCCGATCTTTGATAACATGGCGCTTGTCCGCCGCATTCTTGCCTTTGGCCAGCGCCAGTTCCACTTTCGCCCGGCCGCGCCCGTTGAAATAGATGCTGAGCGGAACCAGCGTCATTCCCTTGCGCTCTACCGCGCCATGGAATTTTGCAATCTCGCGCTCCTTCAGCAGCAGCTTGCGGGGCCGCTTGGGCTCGTGATTATAACGGTTGCCGTGACTGAATTCGGGGACGTTGGAGTTTACCAGCCACACCTCGCCATTCTTGACCTCGGCATAGCTCTCAGCAATCGAGCCTTCGCCAAAGCGCAGCGATTTCACCTCGGTCCCGGTCAGCGCGATTCCCGCTTCGAACACATCATCGATGTAATAATCATACTTCGCCCGCCGGTTTTCGGCGACGATCTTTACCTTGTCGAACGGGGCAGGAGTCGGGCGGGCCATGGTGATTTGCATGTAGGGTGGTGAGGCCGCGAGGGGAACCCTGCCCTCAACAAAATCCCGGTATCAGTTTAGGTTGGCGACGGAAGCGGCTTTGGCGGGTACCTCAAACCAGCCCAGCATGTTCCAATGCCGCATCCACCGCCTTGCGGGCCGCTTCGTTGCACGGGACCAGCGGCAGGCGCAGTTCCTCGGTCATCCAGTCATGGACGCGCGACAAGGCATATTTGACCGGGCCGGGGCTGGCATCATCGAACATCGCATAATGCAGAGGATAGAGCCGGTCGTTGAGTTCACGCGCCTTTTCGAGGTTGTTTTCAGCACAGGCAGCCTGGAAATCAGCACAAAGCCGAGGCGCGACATTGGCGGTGACCGAGATGCAGCCCACCCCGCCCGCCGCGTTGAACGGCAGCGCCAGCTCGTCATCGCCGCACAGCTGGCACCACTCCTTGGAGATTCCCATGCGGTGATCGGTCACCCGGCCAAGATCGCCGCTGGCGTCCTTGATCGCCACGAAAGTCTTGGGGAAACGCCGCACCAGCTCGATCACTGTTTCCGGCTTGAGATCTGTGACCGTCCGGCCCGGCACATTATAAAGAACAATCGGCAGATCGGTATGCTCTGCCAGGAAGCTGAAATGGGCGATCAACCCTTCCTGACTGGGACGGTTGTAATAGGGCGCGACGCATAGGCCGGCGGTGGCCCCGCTTTTCTTGGAGAAATTGAGGTGGAGACGCGCGTTCATAGTGTCATTGCTGCCGCAGCCTGCAATGATCGGCACGCGGCCGGCTGCCTGCTCGATGCAAACTTCGATTACCCGGTGGTGTTCGGCATTGGACAGGGTTGATGCCTCGCCAGTGGTGCCGCAGGGGACGAGCGCTTTGGAGCCGTTCTCGATCTGCCAATCGACCAGCTTGCGAAAAGCCTTCTCATCGAACGCTCCGTCGCGAAAGGGAGTCACCAGAGCCGGAATCGAGCCGGAGAACATAGACTTTATCCTTGAACTTGCCCCATAGGGCTGTGATCAATCCATTCAGCGCCTGATAAGGAGCCTAAGCCCACGATGTCCAGCATGGTTCGCACAACAATTGCCTCCTTGCTGCTTTGTCTGGCTTTTGCTCCGCTCCCTGCCTTGTCTCAGACGGCAGAGCTGGATGGTGCAGAGTGGGATCAGGCACGCGCGCAGCAGCGCGCCAGCCAACCCGGCAATATGGCCCAGTCCATCCAGCGATGGAAGCTTCTGACCAGCTCTGATCGGTTCAGTTTTACGGAATATTCCAGCTTCATGCTAACATATCCGGGCTTTCCCGAAGAGGCCAAGCTGCGCAATTGGGCTGAACGTGCGCTTAGCCGGGATTATCCCGAACCGGGCCGTGTTGCGGCTTATTTTGATCGGTTTTCCCCCGTTACCAACCATGCCCGCGCGCAATACGCCGTGGCATTGGCGGTGCTTCGGCGGCCCGAGGCGCTGAGTGTGGCCCGCGCAGCCTGGCGCGGCGGAGCGATGAGCGATGCTGCCGAAGCAGACCTGTTCCCGCAACTTGCCGCCACATTGTCGCTGGATGATCACGATGCACGGATGGATGCGCTGCTTTGGGCCAGTGCAGCCGCCCAGGCGGAACGGCAGATCCTTTACGTCTCACCTGCTGCGCGGACTGGCTTTCTTGCCCGGCTTGGCCTGATCAATGGCAAAGATCCAGCCAGCGCTGGACTGGTCATGGGACCCGAAGCGCTGCGCGACGCAGGCTATGTCTACAACCGTTCTCGAATGCTGCGATCCACCGGGCAAGGCTATGCTGCCGTCAGCATGCTTGCGACCCGCCCGCCCCTGCCAGTCCCGCCGCTCGATCAGCGCAAATGGCTGGCAGAGCTGCTGGGCGCGGCACGCAGCGCCGATGCCGCCAGCGCGGTCCGGATCGCAGGGTCGATTGACGATGGCTTTTTGCCCGGCACCGATGTCAGCCGCCTGTCGTTCCTCATCCGCGACGATTACACTTCGCTGATGTGGCTGGGCGGCACCAAGGCGCTTAACAGCCTGGGCGATGGCGCGCGGGCGATGACGTTGTTCTATCGCTATGGCGCGGCCGCGCGCACCCCGCAAACGCGCTCCAAAGGCTTTTACTGGGCTGGCCGCGCTGCGGCGCGGGCCAATGATTCCGTTAGCGCAAATCGCTATTTTGAAATGGCAGCGGCATATCCTGATCAGTTTTACGGGATGCTCAGCCTAGAGCGATTGGGGCGTCCGCTGCCACGGTTTGATGCTGTTCCCATTGGCTCAGCCACTCCTGAAGAGCGTGCCGTCTTTGCCGCAAAGCCTTTGACCGCAGCCGTGCGTGAAGTGGCGCGCGAGGCTGACTGGCCAACCGCAGTGCGCTTTTTCCGCGAGATCGCCGAACAGGCCGTGAGCGAAGGCGATCATCTGCTGGTGGCCGATCTCGCGCGCACGCTGGGCCGCCGTGATCTGGCGGTGATCCTTGGCCAATCTGCCCACACCGACGGCCTGGGCAATTTTCAGACAATCTCTTTCCCGCGAATGCCGGTGATCCAGGGCGGCAACTGGACCATGATCCACGCGATCACCCGGCAGGAAAGCCAGTTCGCCATGAATGCAGTCAGCCACGCGGGCGCGCGCGGGCTAATGCAGCTGATGCCAGGCACCGCGCGCGAGCAGGCGGGCAAGATGGGGCTGGTGTATGATTTGCAAGGGCTGACCAGCGATGCAGGCTATAATCAGATGCTGGGAAATGCCTATTTCGCGCGGATGATGGACTATTTTGGTGGCAGCTACCCGCTGGCGGTGGCGGCCTATAATGCTGGCCCCGGCAACGTGAACAAGTTCCTGCGCGCCAATGGCGATCCGAGAAATGGCGGGATTGACTGGGTTGATTGGATCGAGAAAATTCCGCTCACAGAAACACGCGGCTATGTTCAACATGTTATTGAAAATGCAGTGGTATATGAGGCAATGAACCCATCGAAGGCGAGCTATAAAGGGGCCAATCCGCTAAGCTATTACCTCGGTAAGCGGGCTCCGGGATAGAAGTTTTTTTCGGCAGAAAACGCAGTGAAGTTCGGGAAGGAGTTTCACGCCGAGGCGCGGAGACGCGGAGGAGTTCAGTTTGGGGCGAAGCCCACGAATCAACCAAGCGCGCCGATTGAGGCAATCCTCACGGTCTGCGTGATGCCTGCGGCAGGTATCTTACTCCGCGTCTCCGCGCCTCCGCGTGAACCAATACTTCTCTGCGATCTCTGCGCGAAACTCCTTCTCCAGCCTTGCCCAGATCGGCTATCAAGCAACGATGAAACCCCAAGGCCCGCCAATCACCCCCGCTGGAATGGCCGCATTGCGCGTCCGCTATGACCATCTGCTGGGCACCGAACGCCCCGCGATTGTCGAGATTGTCAGCTGGGCAGCGGGAAATGGTGATCGCAGCGAAAACGGCGATTACCTGTATGGCCGCAAACGGATGCGCGAGATTGACCGCGAGCTGGCACATCTGGCGCGGCGGATGAAAGCCTGCCGCGTGATCGATCCCGCCACACAAGCCGATCAAACCCGCGTCTGGTTCGGCGCGGCAGTCACCATCGCCGATCAGGATGATAGCCAGCGCAGCATCACGCTGGTCGGCGATGACGAGCAGGACGCAACTGCTGGGCTGATCGGCTGGAGCGCGCCCATGGCCAGGGCGCTGCGCGGCGCAGCCTTGGGCGACTTGCGCAAGGTCGCTCTGCCCGGCGGCGAGAAGGAATGGGAAGTTCTGACGATAAACTATCCAAAAGGCGTTATAAATGGCTGAAGTCATCAATCTGCGGCTTGCCCGCAAGGCCAAAGTGCGCAGCGAAGCCGAGGCCAGCGCCGCCGCCAACCGCGCCATATTCGGTCAGTCCAAGGCCGAGCGAATGGCCCGAGCACAGGAATTGGAACGCGCCGCCAAACTACTCGATGGCGCAAAAAGGGACATCGACTGATGCGCACGACATTCAGCGCCGCCACCGTCCGCCTCTACCACCTCGATGGCGGCAGCGAGGGCGGCGCGGCCCATACGTTGTATTATGGCTCGCTCACCGAGGCACTGGAAATCGCCGCCGCCCAGCCTGAGGAAGTTCAGGATGGGCTGTTCATCGCCACCGACAACGATGTAGTGAGCTATCTGGATTTGCTGGAGGGCTGAGGCTTTCCTCTCGCTGGGCTTTCTGTAATGACGCGGCGATGATTAGTCGCCTCCCCAGCCTTTTTGCCGCCATGGCGCTGGTTGCAACCCCGGCGCTTGCCCGCGATTCACTCGGGATGTTTTCTGGTTGGGGCGCGTTTCGCGATCCCGCAGTGCCGCGCTGCTATGCGATCGCGATGGCTGCGCCCTCCACTCTGGCCCGCGAGTATCAACCCTATGCGGCAGTAGGAACCTGGCCCAAACAGGGCTTGCGAGGTCAGATACACTTTCGTCTTTCGCGCAAAATTTCGCCAGCCAGCGCGATCACCCTCAGCATTGGCCGCCAGCGGTTTGCGTTAACCGGTGGCGGCAGCGATGCTTGGGCGGCGGATCAACGGATGGACGCAAGCATCGTTGCCGCAATGCGCTCGGCCAGCGAAATGGCCGTTTCGGCGCGCGGCGCAGACGGACGCGGCTTTTCCAACCGATGGGACTTGGCAGGGGCATCAACCGCGATGGATGCCGCAATGATCGGGTGTGCAAGGCTGCGGTAGCTTTTCCGGCACTTCCCAACTATAGGCCCGCGCTTCATGGCCGACACCTCACTTATGCCCATCCCCGGAATGATCGATCCAGTGCCTGTCGCGCGGGACATAACCCCGCGCGCCGATGGCCGTATCGATCTGATCGGGCTGCCCCGCCTCCGGATTGCCGAACTGCTGACGGAATCCGGGCTTGATGCCAAGGCCGCCAAGCTACGTTCGCGCCAACTGTTTCACTGGCTTTACCACCGCGGCGTTACCGAGTTTGAGGCGATGACTGACATCGCCAAGACCATGCGTCCGTGGCTGGCGGAACGCTTCGTCATCGGCCGTCCCGAGATTGTCGAGGCGCAGATTTCAACCGATGGCACCCGCAAATGGTTGCTCCGCACTGCCGATGCCAATGATTACGAGATGGTCTTCATCCCCGATGAGACGCGCGGCACATTGTGCGTTTCCAGCCAGGTCGGTTGCACACTCAACTGCCGGTTTTGCCATACAGGCACGATGCGGCTGGTTCGCAATCTGACCCCGGGTGAGATTGTCGGGCAGGTCATGCTGGCGCGTGATGCGCTGGGCGAATGGCCCAAGGGCCGGATGGATTTTGCCGAACAGGACGACGAAGATGAGGGCGGCCACTACACCTCTGACGGCAGGCTTCTAACCAACATCGTGATGATGGGTATGGGCGAGCCGCTGTATAATTTCGATAATGTCCGCGATGCGCTGAAGCTGGTGATGGACGGCGATGGGCTGGGCCTCTCGCGCCGCCGGATCACGCTTTCGACCAGCGGCGTCGTGCCGATGATGGCCCGCGCCGGGGAGGAGATCGGGGTCAATCTTGCTGTATCGCTCCACGCCGTAACCAAGGAAGTGCGCGACGAGATCGTGCCGATCAACCGCAAATACGGGATCGAGGAACTGCTTCAGGCCTGCGCCGATTATCCCCGTGCCTCTAACGCCCGGCGTATCACGTTTGAATATGTCATGCTGCGCGACAAGAACGACAGCGATGCCGATGCGCGCGAGCTGGTTCGGCTGATCAAGCGCTACAAGCTGCCCGCCAAGGTCAATTTGATCCCGTTCAACCCCTGGCCCGGCGCGGTTTACGAATGCTCCACGCCTGAACGGATCAAGAGCTTTGCCGAGATCGTCTTTGCCGGCGGGATCAGCGCACCGGTCCGCACGCCGCGCGGACGCGATATTGATGCTGCCTGCGGTCAGCTCAAAACCGCATCCGAAAAGAAAAGCCGCGCCGAGATGGACCGACTGGCCGACGAAAAGCAGACCGCACTCGGCTGAACGCGATTCCGGGGCGATTCACCAATCCGGGCAATGCAGCGTTCAGTTTCATAAGCCAGAGTGGCGGCTGACAAACACCAAGCCGGAGAATACCCGCCATGTTTCGCAAGATCCTGATCGCCGCAACGCTAAGTTGTGCTGCCCTGCCCGCCGCTTCAGCCTTTGCCGATCCGCCAAGCTGGGCCCCGGCGCATGGCTATCGCGCCAAACAGGGTGATATAGCCTATCGCCGGACCGACAACGGCATCCGATATTGGCAGGGCGAAGACGGGCGCTATTATTGCCGCCGCGGCAATGGCACCACCGGCCTGCTGGTGGGCGCGGCGCTGGGTGCGCTGCTGGGCCGTGCGGTCGATACCGACGGAGACCGGGTGGTCGGCACCATCCTTGGCGCCGCAGCTGGCGCATTGGTGGGCCGTGAGATCGATCGCGGGCCGTCGCGCTGCCGCTAAAAACTCGTTCCCAACTCTGGCTAGCTGTGCTTGATGTCAGCCATGCCACCAGCCGTCCTCATCACTGGCGCTGCCCGCCGCATTGGCGCGGTTCTTGCCCGTGCGTTTGGACAGGCGGGCTGGCATGTGGTGATCCATGTCGGCCATTCGCCCGAAGCGGCCCATGCGCTCGCCGCGCAGCTCCCCTCGGCCGAGGTGGTGCAATGCGATCTGCTGGACGGCGATGCCGCACTGGCGATGATCGATCAGCTGGCCTCCCGTCTGGACGATTGGCGAATGCTGGTGAACTGCGCGGCAGTATTCAATCTCGATACCGCCGCCGCGATCAATCCGGCGATCTTTGCCGAGGCGATGACGGTCAACGCCGAAACCCCGACCCGCATGGCGCAGGCGTTCCTGGCCAAGGCGCAGGCCAAGGGCGGACGCCGGGTGATCCAGTTCCTTGACCAGAAGCTGCTTAACCCCAATCCGGAGTTCTTCTCCTACACGATGGCCAAGCACGCCTTTGCCGCCGGGGTGACGATGCTGGCGATGGCGCAGGAGCGCGCCGAAGACCGGGTTTACGGCCTTGCCCCCGGCGCGATGCTGCCAAGCTTCGATCAGGCCGATGCCGAGCATGAGGCGAGCGGGCGGTTGAACTTGCTGAAGCGGCTCACCGATCCTGACGAGCTGGCAGAGGCGGCGTTGTTCCTGGCCGAGGGCTGGCTGGCCAGCGGCGAGACGCTGTTCATCGATTCGGGCCAGCATCTGCTGCGTCAGCCGCGCGATGTGCTTTACCTCGCCCGCCAGTGATTTTGGCTTGCGCCGATTGCTGGGCGGCATAGACTTGTCCTCATGTGGCTGCTCAACAAGATGCTCAAGGCGCTGATCCGCGAAGGTCAGCTGATCGTTACCGATTTTGACGGCAAGGAATACCGCTATGGCGATCCTGCGGCTGATCCGGTGCGGGTCCGCTTCACCGATAAAGGCGCGGCGCTGCATATCGCGCGCAACCCCGGCGTTGGCGCTGGCGAGGCCTATATGGACGGGCGGCTGGTTATCGAGGCACCGCATGATATTCGCAGCTTTATCCTGCTGATCGTTTCGGGGGCGCGCTCAAACAAGGTCTCGATCTCACCGCATGGGCCGATCCGTCAACTGGCAGACAGGTTTGCGGCAAAGCTCGATCAGATCAATCTGCGGCCCAAGGCGAGCAAAAACGTCAAGCATCATTATGATCTGACCCGCCAGTTCTACGAGCTGTTTCTGGATGAGAACCGGATCTATTCGATGGGCTATTACCGCGATCCGGCGGGCACGCTGGAGCGCGCCCAGCTGGACAAGCTAGCGCTGGTGGCCGCCAAGCTGCGGCTGGTGCCGGGGCAGAGCGCAGGCATGAAGGTGCTTGATATTGGCAGCGGCTGGGGCGGGTTGGCGCTCTATCTCAATCGTCACTTCGGCTGCGAAGTGCTGGGCGTCAGCCTGGCCCCGGACCAAGTCGCCTTCGCCCGCGAAGCCGCTGAGGCAGCGGGTGTGGCAGACAAGGTGAAGTTCGAACTGATCGACTACCGCGATGTCACCGGGCAATTTGACCGGATCACCAGCATCGGCATGATCGAACACGTCGGCGCGCTGCACTACGGCGAATATTTCGCCAAAACCAACCAGTTGCTGGCCGACGATGGCATCATGCTGACCCACACCATCGGCCGCGCCGGACCGCCGGGCCGGACCGACAAATGGACCCGCAAATACATCTTCCCCGGCGGCTTTGTTCCATCCCTCAGCCATCTGGTAACCGCGCTGGAGCAGACCGGCTGGGTGATCGCCGATTTTGAGGAACTGCGCTATCACTATGCCCATACGCTGGAGGAATGGTACCGCCGCACCACGCTGCATGAGGCGCAGATTACCGAGCTTTACGACGCCCGGATGTTCCGCATGTGGCAATTCTACCTCGCCGGATTCGAAAGCAGCTTCCGCCATGGCGAACTGGTCAACTTCCACATCCAGAGCGTCAAACGCAGGGATGCAGTGCCAATGACGCGTGATTACATTTCGGCCGAGGCCGCGCGGCTGTCGGCGCTTGATGTGGCACCGGAGTGGCATCTGGAGCGGGTGGGGGAGTAGTAGGCGGCTGATGGCTTGGAATTGTGATCTTTAGTTGACAATAATAGTCAACTATATTACACAATGAGGGTGACGGCGGTTATCCGCACCGATATTTTCGCGTCTTGGCTCAAGGGCTTGCGGGATCGTGCGGCGGTGGCCCGGATTGCGATCCGGATTGATCGCCTCGCCCTGGGCAACCCCGGCAAGCATCGCAATCTGACCGGTGGTGTGCGCGAGATGAAGATCGATTACGGACCCGGCTACCGGGTTTATTTCACCGAACGGGCTGGCGAGATCGTCATCTTGTTGTGCGGCGGCGACAAGAAAAATCAGGACGCGGATATTGCCGCCGCGATCCGCATGGTTTCAGAACTGGAGTAAAGCCTATGGCAATAGCTACTAAACCCTGGGACGCTGCCGAATTTCTCGGCTCCGATGCCGACGTGCGCCATTACCTCGAAGCTGCCTTCGAAGACGGCGACCCGGCCCTGATCCGCCACGCCTTTGGCGCTGTCACCCGCGCGCGCGGCATGACTTCACTCGCGCGCGAAACCGGCATCTCACGCGAAGCGCTCTACAAGGCGTTCGGCGAAAACGGCAACCCGACGCTCGATACGTTGATTAAGGTGACGCGGGCGCTGGGGGTAAGGCTGGCGGTGGCGGCGTGAGGGTGGGGTAATTGCGTAATTGGATTGCTCATCCACGACCCTTGAACTAAAATCCGGATCGCATTTTATTATATATGGAGCAAACCATGAGCGTTGAAGGAATGTGGGCGGTCTACTTTAACGATGCAAGCGGCAAGCAAATCAATAGTGGAATCGCTGTTCTTGAAACTGGCCGAATTTTTGGCGGCGACTCTATGATGGCTTACCTTGGAAACTATGTGCTGAGCGGTAGTAAGATTGTGGGAAACCTGAAGATCTGGGCTTACAACCCGCATCAGTTTGTAACAACAGCATTTGGCAACATGGGAACACCTCAAGGAGACAACCTCACCTTGGAAGGCATCCATGACAATGTGAAAGGTGAGATGACTGGCCATCTGTGGGTCACAAAAAGTCCATCACTCAAAATTTCCGCTAGATTGGTGAAAGTAGCTGAACTTCCGAACTAGGATATTTTTTGAGCCGCTTTAGAGTTACGGTGACACTTTAAATTACTTAAATTACGGTGACACTTTACTTAGTTACGTGACACTTTACTTAACCCCCTAAACCCTCGCAGCCTCGCCCAGCCCCACCGTTGCTCGGGGACACGCAATAGCATGTCCCCCGAGCGAGTGGTGAGGCCGCACCCTATGCCCCGCCCCTGAAGAGCAGGGCAATCGCATATTCACCAAAACTCTCATGGTTCGTCATCCTGAACTCGTTTCAGGACCCATTTCTAGGCACATCCGGACTATGGTTTCTGGAGCGAAACCTCCAGGTTTGCGCCTATTTGGCTAGCTTCGGGCTTGCGGCACGATGGGCCCTGAAACGAGTTCAGGGTGACGATTCTGGAGAAATTGGGAACATGCGATAGCCCTGCCCTCAACAGGAGTGGAGCAGCAGCAACACCCGGCCACCCCGCCCCAACAGTTGCGATAGCAACCCGCGCCTGTTAGGCGCGCCACGCAATTCTATCGCGCGGAGCAGCCCCCATGTCTGACATCAAGAAAGTCGTCCTTGCCTACTCCGGCGGCCTCGACACCAGCGTGATCCTCAAATGGCTGCAGGTCACCTATGGTTGCGAGGTCGTCACCTTCACCGCCGATCTGGGCCAGGAGGGCGAGCTGGAGCCGGCCCGGGCCAAGGCGGTGCTGATGGGGGTGCGGCCCGAGCACATCTATATCGACGATCTGCGCGAGGAGTTCGTGCGCGATTTCGTGTTTCCGATGATGCGCGGCAATGCGCGGTATGAGGGCGATTACCTGCTGGGCACTTCGATTGCGCGGCCGCTGATTTCCAAGCGGCTGGTCGAGATCGCGCGTGAGGTTGGCGCCGATGCGGTGGCGCATGGCGCGACCGGCAAGGGCAATGATCAGGTGCGGTTTGAGCTGGGGGTGGCCGCGCTCGCCCCAGACATCAAGGTGATCGCCCCCTGGCGCGAATGGGATCTGACATCGCGCACCGCGCTGATCGCCTGGGCCGAGGCGCACCAGATCCCGGTGCCGACCGACAAGCGCGGCGAAAGCCCGTT
>JANMNP010000075.1:0-22707 GCA_031374105.1 Novosphingobium sp. | reverse complement strand
GGGCGCGTGACTGTCACAGCCTCCCCGTACCGGGGTGGTGGCGTTATGCGCCGCTGGGGTCGCACCTGACCTCCCGCGCCCAAGGGGAGCAGAGGTCCGACCCCTCCGTCAGTCCTTCGGACTGCCACCTCCCCGTTCCGGGGAGGATTGCGTGCAGGTAGAAACCGCTTTTGCCAAGATCAACCTGGCGCTGCATGTTCGCGCGCGGCGCGAGGACGGCTATCACGAGCTGGAAACGCTGTTTGCCTTTGTCGATGATGGCGACCGTTTGAGTGCGGCGACTGCCCTACAGGATGAGCTGCGGACTATTGGCGAGTTTGGTTCGCAACTTGATGATCCATTTAGAAATATCGTCGCCAAGGCGCTTGGCAAATTGCCGCGAGCAAGCGGCTGGGCGGTGACCCTCGACAAACGATTGCCGGTAGCCGCCGGACTGGGCGGGGGATCGGCTGATGCCGGGGCGGTTTTCCGGATGGTCGAGGCAACGCAAGGCCTGCCCGCGGACTGGGCGGCCCGCGCAGCAAAGCTAGGGGCAGATGTGCCGGCTTGCGTCCGCTCTATCACCTGCATCGGGAGAGGGACCGGGACTGAGCTGGAACCCATCGACAATGATCTGGCTGGAATGGGAGTATTACTTGTCAACCCGCGCGTGCCGCTTGCCACGGGGCCAGTGTTCAAGGGCTGGGATGGGGTGGACCGCGGCCCGCTGCCGCAAGGCAGTGTCCGCGCGATCACTCTGGCGGGGCGCAACGACCTTGAACTGGCGGCAATTGCGCTATGCCCGGCAATCGCGGGTGTCCTTGCTGCATTGACCGAAACGCAGCCGCTGGTGGCGCGGATGTCTGGCTCAGGCGCGACCTGCTTTGCGCTCTATGAATGTCATGACGTCATGCGTGAGGCCGCAGAAAAGCTTAGCTTAGCACATCCGGGCTGGTGGCAGATGACGGGGAGCCTGCGGTGACCGCCGAAGCCTTTCGCCTGCTTGGCGAGCCGCGCTTTGGTGGGATATTGGTGGTTGCCGACCACGCTTCGAACCGCGTCCCAGACGATATCGTTCTAGGGATCGATCCGGCGCTGTTGGACCAGCATATTGCAATAGACCTTGGCGTTGCCGAAGTGGCGGAAATCATGGCGCGTCGAACCGGAACGGCGGCGTTCCTCGGAAATGTCAGCCGCTTGGTCTGTGATTTCAATCGTGACGAGCATTTGCCGACTGTGGTGCCGATCGCCAGTGATGGCCACGCCATTCCTGGCAATGCGCTCGATCATGCCGGACATGGGGCGCGGCTGGCGCGGTTTTTCCGGCCTTATCACGATGGTTTGGCGGCTTTGCTCGGGGACGTCCCGCAGGCCCTGATCCTCTCTCTCCACAGCTTTACCCCCAGACTTGTTAGCCATCCGGACGAGGTGCGACCGTGGCAGGTGGGGGTGCTCTACAATCAGGATGACAGGGCGGCGCGCCTCGCGATCCCGCTGCTCGAGGCCGAAGGGCTGATAGTCGGGGATCAGCAGCCCTATTCAGGCAAGCTGCTCAACGCCACGATGAACCGTCATGCAGAAGAAGAAGGGCGGCCATACCTTGGCATCGAGATCCGTCAGGATCAGATTGAAACCCCTGCGCAAGCGGCTGAATGGGCTGAAAGACTGGCACGGATTTGCAACAGGGTTGCGCTCTTGCTCTCCTGAAGGCAGGAGAATTGGGTGATTGCATAGCGAAGGACGAGAAAATGACCGCGCGTTTTGACAAGTCGCGACTGCCTAGCCGCTATGTTTCGGTTGGGCCGGAGCGCGCCCCCCAGCGCAGTTACTACTACGCAATGGGCATGACTGAGGAAGAGATCGCGCGGCCCTTCGTCGCGGTTGTCTCGGCAGGAAATGACAGCGCGCCGTGCAATACCACACTTGATTTCCAGGCGAATATTTGCCGCGACGGTGTGGTGCAGGGCGGCGGAACCCCGCGCCGGTTCAACACGATCACTGTCACCGACGGGATTGCGATGGGCCATCAGGGCATGAAAAGCTCGCTGGTCAGCCGCGAAGTGATCGCGGATTCGGTCGAGCTGTCGGTGCGCGGGCATTGTTACGACGCGATTGTTGGCTTTGCAGGTTGCGACAAGAGCCTGCCCGGTATGATGATGGCGATGCTGCGGCTCAATGTGCCGTCGATCTTTGTCTATGGCGGCTCGATCCTGCCCGGCCGCTATCAGGAGCGTGATCTGACAGTGCAGGACGTGTTCGAGGCGGTCGGGCGCTTTTCAGCAGGTTCCTGCCCGCTGAGCGAACTTACCGCGATCGAAAAAGCGGCTTGTCCCGGACACGGAGCCTGCGGCGGGCAGTATACTGCTAACACAATGGCTTGTGTTGCTGAGGCAATCGGGCTTTCATTGCCAAACAGCAATATGGCACCAGCTCCGTATAAATCGCGCGAGGAAGTTGCGGTCGCTGCGGGCATCCAGGTGATGAATTTGCTTGAGCACAATATCCGCCCGCGCGACATCTGCACCCGCGCTGCATTCGAGAATGCTGCCCGCGTTGTCGCGGCGACTGGCGGATCGACCAACGGTGCGCTGCATCTGCCGGCCATGGCCCATGAATGCGGGATCGATTTCGACCTGTTTGATGTAGCAGAGATATTTAAATCAACGCCTTATATCGCTGATCTTAAGCCCGGTGGTAACTATGTTGCCAAGGATATGTATGATGCCGGCGGGATTTATATGGCGATGAAGACGCTGCTGAGCGGCGGGTTCCTTGATCCGTCGCCTATGACAGTCACCGGCAAGACTTTGGGAGAGAATATCGAGGAGATCACCTGGAACCCTGACCAGAAAGTGATCTACGATGTGAAGACCCCGTTGACTGCGACCGGCGGTGTAGTCGGTTTGCGCGGCTCACTTGCGCCCGATGGCGCGATTGTGAAAGTGGCGGGGATGCAACGCTTGCAGTTCCGCGGCCCCGCGCAGGTGTTTGAATGCGAGGAAGACGCCTACGCTGCTGTAGAGGAACGCCGGATCAAGGAAGGCAGCGTCATTGTCATCCGCAACGAAGGCCCCAAGGGCGGCCCGGGAATGCGCGAAATGCTTGCCACCACTGCGGCGCTTTACGGGCAGGGTATGGGCGAAAGCGTTGCGCTGATCACTGACGGGCGTTTTTCGGGCGCAACGAGGGGCTTCTGCATCGGCCATGTCGGCCCGGAGGCCGCCGAAGGCGGGCCGATCGCGCTGGTAGTTGAAGGCGACATGATCGCCATCGACGCCGAACTGGGAACAATCGAGCTAGAGGTCGATAAAGCCACCTTGGCGGAGCGCCGCAAGCATTGGAAGCCGCGCGGGAATGACTATAATTCGGGCGCTTTGTGGCGCTATGCCCAAAACGTCGGCCCGGCCTATCAGGGCGCAGTGACTCACCCCGGCGGCAAGGCGGAAACCCATGTTTTTGCGGATATCTAGCGTTACTCTGGCCGTTTTGGCGCTGCTTGGATGCTCCAGCCCGACACCAGTTGTCGCCGAGAAGGTTGAGCATATCGCTTGCGCCTTGGCCGGAGCCAGCCAGTTTGTGCCCGATTGCGTGATCGAACGCGCCCGTCAGGATGGCGCTCTGATCTTGATCGTGCGCCATCCCGATGGCGCGTTCCGCCGCTTTGAAGTGCTTGCGGACGGTAAAGGTATGGCGCTGGCTGATGGCGCAGAAGTGGCGCAGCTCAAGCTGACTGGTGTGGAGCTTGAGGTAACTGTCGGCCCCGATCGTTATCGTTTTCCGGCCACTGCAAAACGCGATGCCCAGCAATAGCCAGATCCTAACCGTCGCGCAAATGCGTGCCGCCGAAGATGCATTGATTGCGGCAGGCACTTCGGTTGATGAATTGATGCAAACTGCCGGGCGCGGCGCGGCGGAATGGGTCTGGCGGATCGCCGCGCACCGCGCCGTCACCGTGCTGTGCGGTCCTGGCAACAATGGCGGCGATGGCTATGTGATTGCTGAGGCGTTGCGGCAGCGCGGCGGCAAGGTTTTGGTGGTTGCGGCGATGGAACCCAGGACGGAAGCAGCCCGCCATGCCCGCGCGCTCTATCAAGGCGAAGTTCTGCCCCCCGATCACTTGCCGCGCGGCGATATTCTGGTTGATTGCCTGTTTGGCAGCGGATTGGCCAGACGATTATCGGAGGATCACCTTGCGCTGCTCACCCGGCTTTGCACGAGCCACGCACAGCGCATTGCGGTGGATGTCCCAAGCGGAATCGGCTGTGACAGCGGCGTGTTACTGAGCACCGGTCTGGCTGCTTTTGATCTGACTATCGCGCTTGGAGCATGGAAATTTGCGCATTTTCTGATGCCCGCCAGCGCGCTTATGGGCGCGCTACGGCTGGTTCCAATCGGGGTGGAGCCGTTGGCGGGAGCGGCAGAGCTGCTGTCCCGGCCAAGATTTTCAGCCCCAGCCGCTGATGCGCATAAGTACCGGCGAGGATTGCTGGCAGTGATCGGTGGGAGCATGCCCGGAGCAGCTCTGCTTTCTGCCGAGGCGGCGCAGGGTGCGGGCGCGGGCTATGTGAAACTGCTCTCTGCTGTCCCTTTTCCCGGACCACCCGATTTGGTGCTGGATTCCGGGTCTTTGGCCGAAGCGCTGTCAGATGCCCGCCTAAATGCGCTGCTCATCGGCCCCGGCCTTGGCCGCGATGGCCAGGCTCGCGAGCGGCTGGCCGAGGCACTGGCTGCCAATATTCCCACCGTCATTGATGCCGATGCGCTGGTCCTACTCGGCAGTCGCCAATTGTCTGCACGCACCGCGCCGCTGATTGCGACCCCGCATGAAGGAGAATTGGTCGGACTTGAACGCGCCTTTGACCTTGATGGCAGTGGCCCCAAGCCGCTGCGCGCATCGGACCTAGCCAAGGCTAGCGGGATGATCATTGTCGCTAAGGGACCTGATACGGTGATCGCCGCGCCAGATGGCCGGATTGCCTTAGCCCCGCGCGCTCCAAGCTGGCTGTCAGTTGCCGGAACCGGCGATGTTCTGGCCGGAGCGATAGCCAGTCGGCTGGCAAGTGCATCCGAGGCCTTTGCCGCTGCGTGCCAAGGCGTGTGGCTGCATGGCGAGGCGGCTCGGCTGTCCCCGCCAGCCTTCACCGCCGGAATGCTTGCCGCCGCAGTCCGCAGCGCCTACGCGGCAGCCTGTGAGCCAGACTGAAGAAATTATTCGTATTGCAGCCAAGGGCGACGGGGTAACTGCCTCGGGCCGGTTTGCGGCGTTTGCCGCGCCGGGTGACCTGCTGCTGGAGGATGGCACGCTGCAGCCGGGGCCGCATCATGTAACCCCGCCGTGCCGCCACTTCGGCACTTGCGGCGGTTGCCAGCTGCAGCAGATGGATGAGGAATCGCTCGCCAATTTTGTCGAAGCGCGGGTTGCCAATGCTTCGGCGAGTAACGCGCTTGGTCCTGAGATCATCGCGACGCCGCACCTTTCCCCGCCGCACACCCGCCGCCGCGCCTCGATGCGGGCGGAGAGTAATGGCGGCAAGGTCGAAATCGGTTACCGCGAAGGCAAGTCGCACAAGCTGGTCGATCTGGGCGAATGCCCGGTGCTGGCACCCGAACTGGTCGCAATCATCGGCCCCTTGCGCAAGATGCTGGCGCGGCACAGCCAGGGAGGTCAATCGGGCGGGAAGGGCAAGTCCAAGTCCAAATCGCGGATTGCGGTCGACGTTGAAATGGCGCTGGCCGAACAAGGGCTCGATCTGTCGCTGAAAGGGTTGACCGTTGAAGGCCTTCCCGCGACCGAGGCGATGCTCGATTTTGCCCGCGACAATGGCTTGGCGCGGCTGACCCTCGATCAAGGCTATGGCCCTGAAACGCTGTGGGAGCCGGAGCCGGCCACGGTGCTTCTTTCCGGCGTCAGTGTGCCGCTTCCGTCCGGTGCATTCCTGCAAGCGACGCTGGACGGAGAAGCGGCGCTGGTCGCGGCGGCGAGCGAATGGCTGGAAGGCAGCGCCACGGTAGCGGATCTGTTTTCGGGCCTTGGCACTTTCGCCTTCGCGCTCGCCAAGGGGCAGACCAAGGTGCTGGCAGTAGAGGCCGCGCGTGATGCCCATATGGCCTGCAAGGGCGCGGCTGCGCGGACTGGCAAGCAAGTCCACGCGCTACACCGCGATCTGTTCCGCAATCCGCTGCAAGTGGATGAGCTGAACCGCTTTGCCGCGGTGCTGCTCGATCCGCCCCGTGCTGGAGCGCGCGATTCCATCGAACATCTGGCGCAAAGCATGGTTCCCAAGATCGTCTATATCAGCTGCAACCCATCAAGCTGGGCGCGCGATGCAGTGAGCTTGATCGAGGGGGGCTACAGATTGGCGGAACTGAGGCCAGTCGGTCAGTTCCGCTGGTCGACCCATGTTGAGCTGGCAAGCTTGTTTGTCCGGTAATCCATGATCCTCCCCATTTGCGCTGACGCGAAAACAGAGAGGATCAGGTCGTTATTGGAACAAAGCCATCGCCGCGTGAACAACCAGCATGATCAGCGCGATGCTAGATAATACGAAAATGCCGAAGCGCACGATTATCCGGTTTGAAAGCGCCTGAACGAGCGAGTGCACAATGCGCAAGCCGACATAAGCCCAGGCGATTGTCGCGTTCATCCCATCGCCTTGGCCGATAATCGCCAGCACCAGCGCTACCGCATAAAACACCGTCGGTGCTTCATGGAGGTGGTTGTAGTTGTGGGCGATCCACTGGACCTTTTTGGGGAGCACCGCATCAAGATCGGTGCCGATGCCTCCCACCATATTCTTGCTGTCAATTTTGGCCGCGCTGAACGCGGGCAGGCGGGTGGCGTACATCCACAGCCACATGATCATAGTCCACGCCGTAAGTACGACAACGGGTTTCAGGATTTCCATACCGATCATGCGATTACTCCAGGATTAGCGAACAAGGTGATCATGACCGCTCTGATCGCCAGTATCAGCAGGCAAACCGTTGCAATCAGGAACAGGGTGAAGCGAACCGGCACAGTATTGACCAGCGCTTGCCACAAGGAATGGATGATCCGCAGCGCAACATAGGCCCAGGCCAGTGTCACATCGAGTTCGGCCGCTCCTATAACCGCGATGATCAGCGTAGTGGCGTAGAAGATCGTCGGCTGTTCCATCAAATGCGTGTAATTGTGCGATTTCCACTGGACACTGTCGGGTAGCACCCCCTCCAGGTCTACGCCGCGTCCGCCCTTTTTGGCTGCTGCCAAACCGCCCGGCTGCGCGAACAATGGCGGCAGTCTGGTTAGCGCCAGCCAGTTCAGCATGATCAGTGACCACAGCACTAGCACGGCGGCTGGAGCGAGCATTTGTGCCTGCATGATGTATCCCCCTTTTTCTCCGAACCAAAGACTGCGTCGGGTTCAGTAGATTGTCAATTGCAACTTATTGCGCCTTCAATCGCTCGATGCCAGCACCTTCGCAAAGCTGGCTGGATCGGTGTTGCTTCCGGTCAGCATGATCGCAGTACGTCCATCGACCGGCACCTTACCCGCCAATGCTGCCGCCAGCGCCGCCGCGCCGCCCGGCTCTAGCACCAGATGAAGTTTTGCGAAGGCAAACCGCTGCGCTGCGCGGACTTCGGCGGGGCTGACCCAGACGCCATAGGCGCAGCGTTCTTTCAGGATTGCGAAGTTGATCGGCGCGGTGGCGGGAGTTTGCAGGGCATCGCAAGCCGTCGGCGGGGCATCAGTCCCGGCGCGCAATATCTCGCCCGCCGCCAGACTTCGGCAAACATCGTCCCAGCCTTCAGGCTCGACCGGAACGATCTCAGCGTCGGGGCAAGCCAGCGCCAGGCCGGCAGTCAGCCCGCCGCCGCCGCAACAGGCGATGATCCGGGTCGGACCGTCCAGCCCGCGCGCTTTCATTTGGGCGATAATCTCCAGCCCCGCGCTGCCTTGGCCCTCAATCACCCACGGATCGGCGAAGGCATGGACCAGCGCCGCGCCCTGCTGCGCGCAGAGCGTAGCGGCGAGCGCATCGCGGTCTTCTCCGCCGGGTCGGTTATAGAGGACTACTTCGGCGCCCATAGCGCGGGTTGCATCCAGCTTCACCTGTGGGGCATCAATCGGCATCACTATGGTCGCGCGGATACCCAAGCGCCGCGCCGCCCAGGCGACGCCTTGCGCATGGTTTCCGCTGGAAACGCCAACCACGCCGCGTTCGCGTTCCTCGGTAGTAAGCTCGGCCAGGCGGTGCCATGCGCCGCGGATCTTGAACGCGCCGATGGGTTGCAAGCTCTCAGCCTTGCACCATACTGTCACACCACCGACTTCGGTTTCGAGCAGTGGTGTTTGCGGCAGAAGTTCTGCTATCTTGGCTGCAGCGCGGGCTACACCTTCGAAGGTGGGGGTGCGCATCATTTGTGAAGTCATGCCAGCAGCCTATATGGCCGAGGCTGCATAGGCCATAGGAGATTCGGGTGAGCAAAGTTCTGGTGATCGGTGCGGGCGGGGTAAGCTCCGTAGCGGTGCATAAGATGGCGATGAATCCAGCGATATTCAGTCACATCAGCCTCGCCAGCCGGACCAAGTCAAAGTGCGATGCCATTGCGGAATCGGTCAAGACGCGCACCGGACAAGCCATAGATACATATGAGATAGATGCCGAAGAAGTGCAGGCGATGATCCGCTTGATCGAGAAGGTTCAGCCTGCGCTGATCGTCAATCTTGCGCTGCCGTATCAGGATCTGGCGATCATGGACGCCTGCCTTGCCACGGGCGTACATTATTTGGACACCGCCAATTACGAACCGCGCCATGAGGCCAAATTCGAATATCACTGGCAGTGGGCTTATCAGGAACGCTTCAAGGAAAAGGGTATCATGGCCCTGCTTGGATCAGGCTTCGATCCGGGTGTGACCAGCGTGTTTGCGACCTGGCTCAAGAAGCACAAATTGAAGTCGATCCGCACCCTCGATATTCTCGATTGCAACGGCGGCGATCACGGGCAGGCGTTTGCGACCAATTTCAATCCGGAAATCAACATCCGCGAAGTCACTGCGCCTGCGCGGCACTGGTTGAACGGGGCATGGGTCGAAACCCCGGGGCTGACGATCCGCCAGCAGTTCGATTTCGAAGCGGTCGGTCCCAAGAACATGTATCTGATGTATCACGAGGAAATCGAAAGCCTCAAAACCCATCTGCCAGAGATTGAGCGGATCCGCTTCTGGATGACCTTC
Source organism: Novosphingobium sp. (assembly GCA_031374105.1). GTDB lineage: Bacteria > Pseudomonadota > Alphaproteobacteria > Sphingomonadales > Sphingomonadaceae > Novosphingobium. The sequence goes on along the minus strand of JANMNP010000075.1, from coordinate 13,509 downwards.
GGCGATGCCTATATCACCCATCTGACAGTCCTACAGAATGTTGGCATGACCCGGATCGATCCGGTGATGTATCAGGGCCGCGAGATCGTGCCGTTGCAGTTCCTTAAGGCGGTGCTGCCCGAACCTTCTTCGCTCGGCTCAACCACCAAGGGCAAGACCAACATCGGCGATATTGCCACCGGACAGGCGCTTGATGGCAGCGGCGAGAAAACCTTCTACATCTCCAACATCTGCGACCATGAAGATGCCTATGCCGAAACTGGCAATCAGGCGATCAGCTATACCACCGGAGTTCCGGCGATGATCGGCGCAGCGATGATGCTGACGGGGGCTTGGAAGGGAGAAGGCGTGTTCAACATCGAGCAGTTCGATCCCGATCCCTTCATGGACATGCTGAACCAGCATGGCCTGCCGTGGACGGTGAAGGAATTGGCGGGGCCACTAGAGTTTTGATTCAGACTTTTGAGCGACAAGGTCCTCTCCAAATTTGCGAAGCACATTTGGGGAGGTGGCAGCCCGCAGGGCTGACGGAGGGGCAATTGCCGCGCAGGAAAATCCCGCGAAACACTTCAAGAGCGAGGCAGCTGCGCCAAGAAATGTCTCTGCCTGAGGTCCTTTTGTGGAACCTTCTGCGGAAAGCCCCTGAAGGCGTCGTGTTTCGGCGGCAGGTCTCATTCGGTGAACATCTGGTGGTGGATTTCTATTGCGCCAAAGCCAAGCTCTGCATTGAGATCGACGGCATCGCGCACGATATGGGCGACAACCCGCAAATCGACGACCGGCGAGATACTACCCTCAGGGGATTGGGACTCGAAGTGATGCGAATTGCGGCACGCGATGTACTCAAATCGCCAGAAGATGTTGCCGCAGCGCTGGTGCTTTATTGTCAGCGCGGATAACCCCTCCGTCAGTCGCTGCGCAACTGCCACCTCCCCATTTGTGCTTCGCAAAAATGGAGAGGATCGTGAAAGGTTTAGTCAAAAATGGAAACCAGAGCCGGAGATCCGGGCGCCTTCGCCACTTTCGACCTCAACCGCGTCGATAGCCCCGCTTTCGTGGTCGATGCCGCGAAGCTGCGTGCCAATCTGGCGGTGCTGGCTGATGTGCGCGACCGGGCCGGGATCAAGGTGCTGGCGGCGCTCAAGGCCTTTTCGATGTGGAAGGTTGCGCCGATTGTAGGTGAATATCTCGACGGGGTGTGCACCTCGGGACTGTGGGAAGCCAGACTGGCGGACGAGTTTTATGCGGGTGAGATCGCGACCTATTGCGCCGCTTACAAGGCGGACGATCTGGCCGAAATCTGCCGCCTGTCCGATCATGTGATCTTCAACTCCCCGGCCCAGATCGAACGCTTTGTGCCGCAGATTGCGGTGGCACGGGCAGGCGGCGCAGAGTTCGACATTGGCCTGCGGATCAATCCGCTGCATGCGACGGGCGAAGTGCCGCGTTATGATCCTTGCGCTCCGCATTCGCGGCTCGGTTTCCCGATTGACCAGCTGACTGACGAGATGATGGAAGGTGTCGACGGCCTCCATTTCCACACTCTGTGCGAACAGGATTTCCTACCGCTCGCCCGCACCTGGGATGCTGTAAAGCCCCGGATCGCGCGCTATCTGCCCCAGCTCAAATGGCTCAACTTCGGCGGCGGACACCACATTACCCGCGCAGATTACCAGCGCGACGAGCTGGTTGCGTTCCTCAAAGCCGTGAAGGCCGAAACCGGCTGCGAGCTTTACCTCGAACCGGGTGAGGCGGTGGCGCTGGATGCCGGAATTCTGGTCGGCACGATCCTCGATGCCCAGTGGAACGGGATGCCGCTGGCCATAACCGATATCTCCGCAACCTGCCACATGCCCGATGTGATCGAAGCGCCCTATCGCCCGGCGATGCTAGGTGAGCTGGAGCATGATGAACAGGCGGTCGATGAAGGCCAGGACGGCGCTGTGCGTTTGGGCGGCCCCTCCTGCCTCGCCGGGGACGTGATCGGCGATTACCGCTTCCCCGCGCCAGTCGAGATCGGACAGCGTTTCGCCTTCCTCGATCAGGCGCATTATTCGATGGTCAAGACCACCAGCTTCAACGGCGTTCCGCTACCCTCGATCTGGCTGTGGGACAGCGCCAGCGACACCCTCGAATGCATCCGCAAGTTCGCTTACGAAGACTTCCGCGACCGGCTCAGTTAAACCCCGCCCTTGGCCGCTCGTTAAGCTGGCTGGCAAGATCAGCCAGCGCGCCAAACTGTTGGATAGTCCGTTCAAGCAGCGCCCGGTCCTCGCCCGATTCAAGGCTGCCGCTTTCAAACATATCGCCCGTCTCAACCGCGATCAGCAGGTCACCATCCTGAAACAAAGCGCGGATCTTCTGACCGGCAAAGGCTTCCTCCACCTTGACCAGCCGCTCGATATAATCGGGATGGACCAGATAGCGCGCTTCCACCGCATCGTTGGACCAGACCGTGAAGCGATCCTCGAACCGGGGATCGGTCATATCGGCTCGCGTGAGGGAAATGCCTGCAATCGTTACCTCATCGCGTTCTGAACCCAGCCCCAACAGGCTGCGGTGCTGGCCCTGCCGTTCAACCAAGGTGGTGCCGAGGAATTTGCGGTTGAAGCCGATCAGCAGGATGCTGCCCTCAAACACGGTCACGGTGCGGCGGCTCTTGCCCGAACCGCGCTCCTCAGTCAGCCTCGCCTCATGCAGGGTAAAGGGCCGATCGCCGACCTGACCCCACCACAGATCCTGAAAGCTGGCATTGTCATAGCTGGGCACAAGTTCGAAATCCTTGGCTTGCTGGAAACTCTGCCCCGGGGTCACCTCGACGCTGTATTTGAGGCCAAGCGCCTCGGCGATAGTGCCGTTGATCCCGCCTTTCAGCCGGTTGATCACCGGGCGTTTGGCAAATTCAGCCCAGCCAAATCCGCCTGCGCCTGTGAAGAAACCAAGCTGCAAGGCCATGACGATTTCGCCGCCCAGCAGAATCACCACCATTGCCACCGCGCAGGCAGCGCCAATACCGATCATCTGGCGTGTTCTGGCCTTTGCCTTCGCCTCGGCGCGGGCAGCATTCTGCGCCTCCAGCCAGCCGCCCAGCGGTCCGGCCATCAGCGCGCTGGCATCAGGCCGCTCGATCATCTTGCTTGCCTGCTGTAACCAAGCTGATAGCCATGGTGCAGAGCATTATCCGCAAGGGGAGTTATCGCCATGGAAACAATGATTGTCATCGGACTGCTGGTCCTTGTCGCGCTATTTGTCATCGGCATTTATAACCGGCTGGTCGGCTTGCGCCAGAACTGCCGTCAGGGTTCTGCCGATATTGATGCGCAGCTGCGCCAGCGGCACGATCTGGTGCCCAATCTGGTTGCCACGGTGAAGGGCTATGCCGCGCATGAACAGGCGACCTTTGATCAGGTAATCTCGGCCAGAAACACCGCGACAAGCGCTTCCTCGCCCGAGGCGGAAGCGCAGCTGACCAAGGCCATCGGCGGATTACTGGCGCTGGGTGAGGCCTATCCCGATCTCAAGGCCAGCGCTAATTTTCAGGCACTGCAGGGCGAGCTTGCCGATGTTGAGGATAAGCTGGCCGCCGCCCGCCGTGCGCTCAACGCCGCCAGCGCCAACTACAATGGCGCGCGCGAAAGCTTCCCAGCGGTGCTGTTCGCCGGAACGATGGGATTTTCGCCCTATGAGTTTACCCAGCTGGGCGCGGATGAGCGCAGCACCGTGGGGGCAAATCCGGCGGTGCAATTCTGATGGCGGAAGATCGGCCCATACTCGATGCTGTAACCAGCGATCCGGTGACAATGGGCTGGATGCAGGGCTTCCCGCCGCCGCCACAAACCCGTGTTCTGGCGGCCAGAGCAGATCATATGCGCTTCCCGACCACGCGGTTTGCATTTTCGCATATGCGCGAATTTTCGGCCACTGCGCGGGTCGGACGGGGGCCAGACGCACCCTCAATGCTCCCGCTGGCGCACCGCAATGATCTCGATAGCGTAACCTTTATGCCGATAGGTGCGGCGCAGCCGATGCGGTGGGACGAAGCGCATCTGGAAAACTTTACCGATGCGATCATCGTCCTGCACCGAGGGGCGGTGGTGTATGAGCGCTACTTTGGAGTGACCAGACCGGACAGCCGCCACATCGTCTTCTCGGTCACCAAAAGCTTCGTCGGTACGCTGGCCGAAATGCTGATCGCCCAAGGCCGGCTCGATCCGGCAAGCCCGATTGCAGAACTGCTGCCCGAACTCAGCCCCAGTGGCTTTGCCGATGCCACGGTGAGACAAGTCCTCGACATGACCACCGCGCTCGATTTCTCGGAGGAATATACCGATCCCAATTCCGGCATCGGTGCCTTCAGCATGGCGCTGGGGCTTACCCCGCGTCCGCCGGGTTACAGCGGCCCGACCGACCTATATAGTTTCCTCCCCACAATCGCCAAAGCCGGGACGCATGGAGAGAAATTCACCTATCGCACCTGCAACACCGAAGTGTTGGGCTGGATCATCGCCCGAATCGAGGGCAAGCGCCTGTCCGAAGTGCTCTCGGAGCGAATCTGGCAGCCTCTCGGCATGGAAGGCGATGCCGATTTCCTGATCGATTCGACTGGAATGGCGTTTGCCGGTGGCGGGCTTAATCCAACTCTGCGCGATCTCGCACGATTTGGCGAAGCGATGCGGCTGGATGGCGCGTTTAATGGCAATCAGGTGATTCCCTCCAGCGTGGTCGATGTGGTCCGTCGTGGCGGCCAGGCTGAGCATTTCCGGCGAACCGAGTTTCCTCTGCTTCCCGGCTGGTCATATGGGAGCCAATGGTGGGTAAGTAACGATAATCACGGCACATTCACCGCGCGGGGCATCCACGGCCAGACGGTGTGGATAGACCCGGTGGCCGAGACGGTAATCGCGCGTTTTGCCTCGCATCCAATCGCAGCCAACTCGGCGCTCGACCCCACTTCGCTCCCAGCCTATCGCGCCATTGCGGAACACCTTATGAAATGAGTCAAAGGACTGCGGATTTTCACTTGCAGTTCAGGCGTGAGCTTTTATATCGACCCCCCGCAGCCCCATGGGGACTTCCAAACCGCAAGGCTGCTTTTTTGAAACTATCCGTTTGGGGGTCCCTTGAGTTGCACCATCATCACGACGCACCAGCTGTAGTTCGCGCGCTCGCGCCGGACGAACCTGTTATCCTCAATCGCCCGCATGCAGCGGCGCGCGCTGCCCGCTTCTTTGCCGAGAAGTTTCCGGGCAAGTCGCTCTATGCGGTAAAGGCCAATCCCTCACCCGATCTGCTGCAGGTACTGTGGGATGCTGGGGTGACGCATTACGACGTGGCCTCGATTGCCGAAGTGCGCCTGGTGCGCGCGACGCTGCCTCAGGCGGTGCTGTGCTTCATGCATCCGGTAAAGACCGCCAGCGCCATTGCCGAGGCTTACAAGGCTCATGGCGTGCGGGTGTTCAGCCTCGATTCGCTGGATGAGCTCGACAAGATTGTTGCCGCGACGGGTCAGGCCGAAGACCTATCGCTGTGCGTCCGGCTGCGGGTTTCGTCCGACTATTCTGAGCTGAGCCTTGCCGCCAAGTTCGGGATCGATCTGGCCGACGCCGCGCCGCTGCTTCAGGCGACCCGTCAGGTGGCGGACAGCCTGGGGATCTGCTTCCACGTCGGCAGCCAGGCAATGACCCCGTTCGCCTTTGTTCAGGCGATGGAGCGGGTCCGCGCCGCGATCGTCGATGCGGCGGTTACCGTGGACATCATCGACGTGGGCGGGGGCTTTCCCTCGATCTATCCGGGGATGGAGCCGCCACCGCTGGAGGATTATTTCGACGTAATCCACCGCGCGTCCGAATCGCTGCCGATCTCCTATTCGTCGGAACTGTGGTGCGAGCCGGGCCGGGCGCTGGCGGCGGAATATAATTCGCTGATCGTCCGCGTCGAAAAGCGCCGGGGGGATGAGCTGTATATCAACGACGGGGCCTATGGCGCGCTGTATGATGCGGCGCATGTCGGCTGGCGCTTCCCGGTGAACTGCCTCAGCGACGGGCGCAGCGAGGCCCAGGAGGGCTTTTCCTTCTACGGCCCGACCTGCGATGATGCCGATTTCATGAAGGGCCCCTTCATGCTGCCGGCAGACATCAAGGCCGGTGACTATATCGAGATCGGCATGCTCGGCGCATACGGCGCAGCGATGAAAACTGCGTTCAATGGGTTTGGTGAAGCGGTGGCGATTACGGTGGAGGACGAGCCGATGGCCAGCCTTTACAGGGGTGATCGGCGCGATCCTAGGACGAGTGATAATGTGGTGTCGCTGCGCTGAGGGGGTTGGCACTGGATGAAGCGTGGGACGGGGACATGCTATTGCGTGTCCCCGAGCAACACGACCTCTCTCCGTTCGATCAGGACCAGCTCAACGAAATCGCCGAGCGGCTGAACAACCGGCCGCGAAAGGTGCTAGACTTCGAAACGCCCAATGAAGTCTTTGCCAGGCTGGTCGCAGAGGCTCAGGCTACTGCACCGCAGTGTTGCGCTTCAGGTTGACACCGCCCTATCGCATATTCCCAATTTTCCCAATTTCGTCACCCTGAACTTGTTTCAGGGCCCATCGTGCCACAAGCCAGGAGCAAGCCGGATAGGGCCAAACCGCGGGGAATTCTCCCGAATACCGCGCTCCGGGTGTTCCGGGAAATGGGTCCTGAAACAAGTTCAGGATGACGAACAATGAGAGCTGAAGTGAATATGCGATAGCCCCTCCCGTTGAGCTATGCTCGCCTTCGTCTCAGGGGAGGGGTTGGGGTGGCGCTTTGCCTATTGCGTGGCGTCGCGTGGTAGGAGAGGCACCGCCCCGCTGCGGCTAGGCAGCAGGTCCGCCAGGGCAAACGCCGTGCCGACACCGCCAGCGACTGCGCGCTCATAAGCCAGCACAGCGCTGGCGACGTCTTGCAACGCGGTGCCGGTCGAATCGAAAATGGCAATCGCGTATTCGTCGGCGCGACCAAGTTTGGCACCAGTGACAAGTTGGCCCAGATCGGCATGAACCTGGGCAGCTGACATTGCCCCAGCTGCTATTGCATGTTGCAAGTCACCCATTTCCAAGCATTGCGAGAGGACGTCGACCACAACCGTCGATGCCGCCATCAGCTCTGGCGCGATCTCATGCTTGTCCGGGCTGTCCGCACCGACAGCGGCGATGAACGTGCCTGGCGAGATATCCGATAGCGTCAGCACAGGCGAACGTGCGGTTGTACAAGTCACGATGATGTCGCAAGCGGTCGCTTCATCCATGTCGTGTGCCACTATGCACTCCATGCCAGTCTGCTGCGTTATGGCTTGAGCGAGTTTTTCCGCTTTGTGGCGATCCAGATCAAATGCCTTGCAGAGCCGCAAGGGCCGCACTTCAGATAATGCGACCGCTTGCACGATGGCCTGGGCACCGCAGCCAATGATGCCCAGCGTCGAAGCATCGGGCCGGGATAGATGCTGAGCGGCCAACGCCGAGGCAGCAGCGGTGCGCCGCAATGTAATCTCGATCGAATCGATGATTGCCAGAATCGATCCGTTTTGCGCATCGCATAACAGGATCGCTCCCTGAATGGTCGGTAACCCGGAGCGTTCATAATTGCCCGGGAAGTTGCCGTTCAGCTTGACCGCGACATAAGGGCGTCCGGCATCATAGCTTGCTCCCTTGGCGTGGAAGCCGCCATCTTTGCCGATTATGTGCATTGGCGGCGGCGCATACGCACGCTTTTCCTTATCGGCGCGGAATGCAGCCTCGACTGCCGCGAGATAATCAGCCGGGCGCATGAGGCTTGCAACGTCACCACGCGAAAGCAAAAGGATCGGCGGACTCATGCTGCTTCCGGACGCCAGTCGTGCCGCTCCCCATAAGCCTTCGTCGCCCAACTGTAGAGGGCATCATAGACGATCAAGCCCTGCTCCAGCAGCGCATGGTCATCGCCGTAATTTTGAGCAAGACCAAGCGAAAGCGCGTGCAGGCCAGCCGATTGCGGAGCGAGTTCGTGACGGTCGGTATCCGCGCCTCGAATAATCGGCGCGAGGATCGCGAGGCCGGAATCCTCAATGCCAAACTTGGACAGGAAATTATCAAAGCTGCATAGGGGGCCGTCATGCGAAAATTGTGCCCCATCGATGTCGAAAGCAACGGCGCCTTCCCGGTCGGCGGTTTCGAAAACCTCACCGGTGGGCACATACAGAAATTGGGCATCCGCATCGATGAAGCGGCGGATCAGCCAAGGGCAGGCGATCCGGTCGATCTTGGGTCGTTCGCGCGTTACCCAGCGCGTTGGGCGGTGCTGGCCGAAAAATTGGTCAAGTAAACCGGTATCCATCGGAGTTTCTCCCCGACGGGCGGTCTGTCACGCAAACGCGCGCCAACCCGCCCGCGAACAGAGGGCAGGGCAGCGCTTGGACGAACATCGCCTGAAACATCGGGCGACTGCCTGCAGCCCGACAGGAGCAGATTAAGATTTGGTTTTGAATGTGTCAATCCGCTCAACCGGACCATTTTTGGCATCCAGAGCAGGCTGGACAAACGGCCGGCTTCAGGCAGCGACCAATGACGGCTGCGCGACCTGAAAATATTCGGATGCCGTCAATGATGTCCGGATAATTCCAAGAGCAAACAGCTCAAGCCGCCTTCACACTCTCCAGTTCCAGCCGGTCCCAGATCTCCACCAGCGCGCCGGTCAGCATCCGCATCATCGCTTCGGTATGCGCGGGCCCCGGCGTAAACCGCAGCCGCTCGGTGCCGCGCGGGACAGTCGGATAGTTGATCGGCTGGACGTAAACCCCGTATTCGGCGAGCAGGATATCGCTGATCTGCTTGGCGCGGATCGGGTCGCCGACCATCAGGGGCACGATATGCGTGGTGGAATCCATCACCGGCAGGCCCGCATCGCGGAACAGCTGCTTGAGCAGGGCAGCGGCGGCTTGTTGGGCGTCGCGCTCAGCGCTTGAGGCCTTGAGGTGGCGCACCGCCGCCAGCACCCCTGCGACCAGCACGGGCGACAGGCTGGTGGTGAAGATGAACCCCGGCGCATAGCTGCGGATCACGTCAATGATCCGGCTTTCGGCGGCAATATAGCCGCCCATCACCCCGAAGGCCTTGCCCAGCGTGCCTTCGATGATGGTGATCCGGTCTGCGGCTTCGTCGCGCTCGGATATACCGCCGCCGCGCGCACCATACATGCCGACGGCGTGAACCTCGTCAATATAGGTCAGCGCGTTGTATTTATCGGCAAGATCGCAGATCGCATGGATCGGGGCGACATCGCCTTCCATCGAATAGACGCTTTCAAACGCGATCAGCTTGGGCACGGCGGGATCGGTCTCAGTCAGCAGTTGTTCCAGATGTGCCAGATCATTGTGGCGGAACACCTTCTTTTCCGCTCCCGAATTGCGGATCCCCGCGATCATGCTGGCGTGGTTCATCTCGTCCGAAAAGATCACGCAGCCGGGGAGGATTTTGGCCAGGGTGGAAAGCGTCGCATCGTTCGAGACATAGCCGCTGGTGAACAGCAGCGCGCCATCCTTGCCATGCAAATCGGCCAGTTCGCCTTCCAGATCGACGTGATAATGGGTGTTGCCGCCAATGTTGCGGGTGCCGCCGCTGCCAGCGCCAACATCGTTCAGCGCCGCTTCCATCGCCGCGATCACCTTGGGGTGCTGACCCATCGCAAGGTAATCGTTGGAGCACCACACCGTGATGTCCTTGGGGCCATTGTGCCCGGCAAAGCAGCGCGCGTTGGGATAGGCACCCTTGTTGCGCAAAATGTCGATGAATACGCGGTAGCGGCCCTCCGAATGGAGCCGATCGATCGCCTGGTCAAAAATCTGGTCGTAGTTCACGCGGGATCTGCCCCCCATTGGTTCTGCCAGCCCTCTAGCGCAGCATTGCATCAATTTCCATAGGCTTTTGCGGCCTATTTTTCATCGGGCTCCGGGCCGAACCGCTTTTGTATTCCGTGAAGCTTTTTGTCGATAAACAGCCATTCATAGTCATGTCCGGCGAGTATGGTTATCGCAGGCGCAGAGGTATGCAGCGACTGAATCGTCTTGAGCCAGGCGAACACTTCGGCGCGGTTTTCAGGTGCAAAATAATCGCTAAGCAGGTGCGATCGCGCGCGCAGTTGCTGCCAGCTTTGTGCAAAAGTCGCGATATCACCTGCGAACAGATATTCGCGGCCATCGGCAAGCCGGGCATAGATCATCTGGGAGCCCGGCGTATGGCTGGGCGCGGGGATAACGACAATACCGGGGGCGACTGCTTGCGGCCCACCAGCGGCAATTCTGGTTTGCAGTGTGATCCCCTTTGGCCAATCGATCATCTGCGTCGCTAGCGGGGCACTGGGCAATTGCTGCGAATTGAGCCGTGCCGCGCTGGTCAGCGGCGACCCGCCAAGCGCCACCAGCGCGCCAAGATGGTCGGCATGCTCATGCGTTATCAGGATCAAACCCGCTTCGCGCATCGCTGCATCGACCCGGGCTTGGGCATCGGTGAAGAATGCTGTCATTCCAATTTTCTGCACCGCAGATGGGGTTATTCCGCTGTCGATCACAATCGACTTGCCGCCGGGGACCAGCAACCGCCAGGCCATCACCGCCACCAGCTTGCTTTTCATTCCAGCGCCAGCAACGAACAAATTTCCCGGCAAACGGCGCGATGCGACAATTTCCACTTCAAGCGACGCGGGGAGCTGCCCGGGAATGCTGGCCGCAAGTTGGCGCAGCTGTGCGATCTGGATCGGCTTTGCCGGGATATCGCCTGGGCGATTGTCCAGCAGCAGCCAGTAATAGGGCAGGCCTATCACCAATATCATGGAAAGCAGTATCCAGTTGAGACGTTTGATCATTTACAAGATATCCCGGCGGCCAAGCCCATAGTCTGCCAGTGCCGGGGCCAGTGCGGCAAGGCTTTCCTCATCGCGGGTAAACAGGGCGAGGTCGGGCGCGCTGCGTTGGAACATTTGCCCCTTGGTCAGAAAGGCAATCCGCCGGGCGATCCCTGCCCCGCCATCGACGAACCGCACATCCGGTCCAAAGGCTTTGGCCAGTTCATCACACACCAGCGGGAAGTGGGTGCAGGCCAGAACAACCGTGTCAATTTCTGTGCCGCCTGTCTGATCGCGCAATCCCGCAACGGCGCGAGTGAAGATCGAAGGATCGACGCTCTCCCCTCGCAATTTGGCCTCAGCGGCTCCGACCAGCTCGGGCGCAGCATGGCGCAGCAATCGCTTGCCGCCCGCAAAGTCGGCCTCAAGCCGGTCAACATAGCCTTGCCGGATCGTTGCAGCGGTGCCGAGCAGCCCGATTGTGCCGGTCCGGGTTAGCTCCGCCGCCGGCTTGATCGCGGGGACCGTGCCGACCACCGGGATCGCCAGCACATCGCGGACCATGCCCAGTGCGATGGTCGAGGCGGTGTTGCAGGCAATGCAGGCAAGGCGCGGGCGGAACCGCTCGGTAATCCGGCCAAGCAGGCCAGCTACCCGCGCGGCAATCTCGGCCTCGCTCTTGGTGCCATAGGGCAGCCCGGCATTGTCGGCAGCGTAGATGATCGGGGCTTGCGGCAGAAGCTTGCTCAATTCGGCGAGCACAGAAAGGCCGCCGACGCCCGAATCGAACAGCAGTATCGGGGCATGTGGTTCAATGATCTGCAAAAATTCCGCCTGCCCTGAGTTTGTCGAAGGATCGTCCTTACTTTTGCTACGTCCAAAATGGAAGAACAGCCCTTCGACAAGTGCAACGCGCGGGGGTAAGAGGGCAGGATGGATACACTGATTGCCCTCGTACTGGGATATGCACTTGGCTCTGTCCCGTTCGGCCTGTTGCTGACCCAGGCCTTTGGCGCAGGCGATCTGCGCAAGATCGGTTCGGGCAGCATCGGCGCAACCAATGTTCTGCGCACTGGGCGCAAGGGGTTGGCGGCGGCCACTGTGCTGCTTGACGGCGGGAAGGGCGCCCTTGCGGTCTGGTTGGCAATGACATGGCTGCCCGGGTTTGAAGGGTTGGCTGCGATCGGGGCAATATTGGGCCATTGCTTCCCGGTCTGGCTGAAGTTCAAGGGCGGCAAAGGCTTTGCAACAGCCGCAGGGGTGTGTCTTGCGCTGGCCTGGCAGGTCATGCTTATTGCCGCTGCTGTCTGGGCGATCACCGTCGCGGCAAGCCGCATCTCATCGGTTGCATCGATGATCTCGGTAATCGCCGCACCGATTGCGGCATGGCTGTTTGGAATGCAGCCGCTGGTGCCGACATTGATTGGCGTCGCAGTGATTGTGATTGTTCAGCACCGCGCCAACATTGCCCGGCTGCGCGCCGGGACCGAGCCCAGAATTGGCGCGAAGTCTTGAAGGCCGAACTTTCGCAGGATGAGGCCTTCGCCCGCATCCGCTTGTTGCGCTCGCCCAATATCGGCCCGGTCAGCTACGCCCAGCTGCTGCGCCGGTTTGGTACTGCACAGGCTGCGCTGAAGGGCTTGCCCGATCTCGCTGCGCGGGGCAGCAAGCCCTATCGGGCTGCGGCTGAGGGACGGATCGCAGATGAGGTGGCGGCATTGCGCAAAGCGGGTGGGCGTTATCTGTTTCACGATTCGCCTGAATATCCCGCCCTGCTGGCGGAACTTGAAAGCGCCCCGCCGATCCTTACCATGCGCGGCGATCCAGCCTTGGCACAGCGGCCATGCGTGGCGATTGTCGGGGCGCGCAATGCCTCTGCGGCTGCGGTAAAGCTGGCGCGGCAATTTGCAGGTGCGCTGGCCGAGGCTGGGTTTGTGGTCGTTTCGGGGCTGGCGCGCGGGATTGACGGCGCGGCCCATCAGGCCAGCCTCGCGGGCGGCACTATTGGTGTAATCGCCAGCGGGATCGACATTTCCTATCCCCCAGAACACCGAGATCTGCAGGAGGCCATCGCCAACCAAGGCCTGCTGCTGGCGGAGTACCCTCCGGGGACCGAGCCGCTGGCGCGCCATTTTCCCTCGCGCAACCGGATCATCGCTGGCCTCGCGCTGGGGACGCTGGTGGTCGAGGCCGCGCCCAAGTCCGGCTCGCTGATCACCGCACGGCTAGCCGGGGAATCCGGGCGCGAGGTTATGGCGATTCCCGGCTCACCACTCGATAGCCGCGCCCAAGGATGCAACCATCTGATCCGCGAGGGCGCGGTGCTGGTGCAATCGGCGGATGATGTGATCGAGCTATTGTCTGGCTTTGATGGGGTGCCGCGCTCAAGCTTCCGCGAAAATGCCTCCGCCGCCTATGGGTTCAGCGACGAACTGGGGGATGAGCCAGCCGACATCGCAGACCTGCTGACCACCGCACCAATCGCGGTTGACGAACTGATCCGCCAAAGCAGCGAACCGGCCGCCGCAGTGCAGCTGGCGTTGCTCGAGATGGAACTGGCGGGCATGCTGGTGCGCCATGCAGGCGGACGGGTAAGTTTGGCGGGCTAGGGTCTGTCGAGATTCAGCTAAAATCCTCCCCCACTGGGGGAGGTGGCATCCCG
>JANMNP010000039.1:0-1667 GCA_031374105.1 Novosphingobium sp. | reverse complement strand
TAGGAGAATGATCATGCGTACCGGCGTGATCGCCAAGAAGGTGGGGATGACCCGCCTGTTCCAGGAGGACGGTCGGCATGTGCCGGTTACCGTCTTGGCGCTGGAAGATTGCCAGGTAGTATCGGTCCGCACCGCGGATCGTGACGGTTACGTCGCGGTTCAGCTGGGCGCGGGCACTGCCAAGCAGAAGAACGTTGCCAAGCCGCAGCGTGAACATTTTGCCAAGGCTGAAGTGTCGCTCAAGATGAAAGTTGCCGAATTCCGCGTTGCAGATGATGCAGTGCTTGAAGTCGGCTCGACCATTGCAGCGTCGCATTACGTCCCCGGCCAGCTGGTTGATATTCAAGGCTATACCCAGGGTAAGGGTTTTGCCGGTGGTATGAAGCGCTGGGGCTTCGGAGGCATGCGCGCAACGCACGGCGTTTCGATCAGTCACCGCGCACTTGGTTCAACCGGTCAGCGCCAGGATCCGGGCCGCGTCTTCAAGAACAAGAAGATGGCTGGTCACATGGGCGCCAAGCAGCGCACCCAGCAGAACCTCGAAATCGTCCGCACGGATGATGAGCGTGGTTTGATCTTCGTCAAGGGTTCGGTCCCTGGTTCGAAGAACGGCTGGCTGATGGTCAAGGATTCGGTCAAGGTCGCCCGCCACGCGGATGCACCTTATCCCGCCGGTCTTAGGGGTGCTGCCAGCAGCATCGAAGACATTATCGACACTGGGGCTGCCGCCGACACGCCTGCGGAAGATACCGTGGCTGTCGAACAGGCCGAAGGCCAGGAGGCTAAGTCGTGAAGGTCAAGGTCGTCACACTCGATGGCAAGGCAGCAAAGGACGCTGATCTTGAACTGTCGGATGCAGTATTCGGCGTTGAGCCGCGTGCTGATATCCTCCACCGCGTTGTCACCTGGCAGCTCGAGAATCGTCGCGGCATCGCCCGCGCCACTCGCGAGCGTTCAGATGTTGCGCGCACCGGCAAAAAGCTGGGTAACCAGAAGGGCGGCGGTACGGCTCGTCACGGCGATCGCGCTGCACCGATCTTCATCGGCGGCGGTAAGGCCCACGGCGCGCGTCGCCGTGAGTTTGACATCTCGCTGAACAAGAAGGTCCGCGCGCTCGGCCTGAAGATGGCGCTGTCTGCCAAAGCCAAGGACGGTCTGGTCATCATCGACAATCTGTCGCTGAAGGACGCCAAGACCAAGGCGCTCAACCTGCAACTCGCCAAGGCAAGCTGGGGCAAGAAGGTGTTGGTCATCGATGGCGATGCAGTTGATGCGGGCTTCGCGCGCGCTTCGGCCAATCTTATCGGGATCAACGTCATGCCAGCTGCTGGCGCGAACGTTTATGACATCCTCAAGCATGATACGCTGGTGCTGACGCGCGCTGCGGTCGAAAAACTGGAGGCGCGGTTTAATGGCTAAGGACGCAATCGATACGCGTCACTATGATGTGATTGTGGCTCCCCACATCACTGAAAAGTCGACGCTGCTCAGCGAGCATAACGCCGTGGTCTTCAAGGTTGCCGAAGGCGCAACCAAGCCGGAGATCAAGGCAGCGGTCGAAGCTCTGTTCGGGGTCAAGGTCACAGGTGTGAATACCCTGACCCAGAAGGGCAAGACCAAGCGGTGGAAGGGCAGACCCTATCGCCGTTCGGACTTCAAAAAGGCTG
>JANMNP010000034.1:0-7553 GCA_031374105.1 Novosphingobium sp. | reverse complement strand
CCCACCCCCAACCCCTCCCCACCGGGGAGGGGAGCTATAGGTTCTTCTCATCGCAGATTGGTATAACACTATCGTCCGGGTTGTCAGCAAGCAGCTTTGAGCCTCTCCACCGCAGCATCCTTCCCGATCAGCGGCAGCAATGCGGCCATTTCCGGGCCGTGATCGTGACCGGTGAGGGCTTGGCGCAAGGGCAAGAACAGCGGTTTACCTTTGCGCCCGGTGACTTGCTTGAGCGCCGAGGTCAGCGTAGCCCATGGGCTTTCACCCCATTCCTGACCCGCCAGCACTTCCGCCGCAGTCACCAAAAAGGCGCGGTCTTCGTCTGAAAACTCGGGCGGCGTTACTGGCCCGGTGACAACCTGCCACCACTCAGCCGCCTCGCTGATATGGGCCAGATTTGGCTGGATCGCTTCCCATCCCGCTTCGCTCATGCCCGCAGGCAGCAGATGGCCCACGCGGGCGAACGGTAGATGGTGGACCACGGCGGCGTTGATGCGGTGGAGTTCGGTCTCGTCGAACCGGGCCGGTGCCCGTCCGAAATGGGCGAGGGTGAAGCTTGCCGCAAGCGCATCAGAATCCAGCGATGGATCGACCGGATCGGAGGTGCCAAGCCGGGCCAGCAATGCGATCAGCGCTTCCGGCTCGATCCCTGCTTCGCGCAGTTCTACCATACCGAGTGAACCGAGCCGCTTGGAAAGCTTGCCCTCCGCGCCCGTCAGCAGCGCCTCATGGGCAAAGCGCGGGGCCGCCGCACCCAGCGCGGTAAACATCTGCGATTGCGTCGCGGTGTTGGACACATGGTCCTCGCCGCGCAGCACATCGGTGATGGCCATGTCGATATCATCGATCACACTGGGCAGCATATAGAGCCACGAGCCATCGGCGCGGCGGATTACCGGGTCTGACATCTGTTTGGGATCAAAATGCTGGGGGCCGCGAATGCCGTCGGTCCATTCGATCGGCTGCGCGGAATCGAGCAGGAACCGCCAATGCGGCTGCTCCCCCACCGCAGCCCGCGCGGCATGGTCGGCCTCGGTGAGCGCAAGTCCAGCCCGGTCATAAATCGGCGGCAGCCCCCTCCCCAGCAGCACCTTGCGCTTGAGGTCCAGCTCCTGCGCAGTTTCATAACAGCGATAGACCCGCCCGTTTTCCAGCAACCGGGCAAACTCGCGCTCATAAAGATCAAACCGCGCCGACTGCCGCTCCTCACCGTCGGGATGAAGCCCCAGCCAGGCCAGATCTGCGCGGATCGCGGTGACATGCTCTTCTCGGCTGCGCTCCGGATCCGTATCATCAATCCGCAACAGGAACTTGCCGCCTGCCTGCTTGGCGAGCAGCCAATTATGCAGCGCGGCGCGGATATTGCCGACGTGGAGCGTGCCGGTGGGCGAGGGAGCGAAGCGGGTGGTTACGGTCATGGCAGCAATGGAATCTCAAGCTCGACTGCCGCAGCTCGCAATCTTCGGTCAAATGTTACTAATGTCGCATCAGCGCGGAGTGCAAGCTCAGCATAGGCCGCATCATAGATGGTCAGGCCATTTCTCAAGGCAATCTGATAGATTTCCGGCACCCGCAGTCCTGTCTCGTCATCGATTGCAATTGGCAGTGCGCGCAACATCGTCAGCGATTGCTGGGCCAGCTCATCTGTTGTTCGTGAGCGCCGCAACCCCATAATCAGCTGGTTTGCGACTTCCAGTTCCCAGTGCTGGGGCACGATGCAATCGCCAACCTCAATAATATCTGCGAAACCGGGGATGAGATCATCGCTTTCGTCCGCGAACAATAGGGGTCCGATAGCAGAAGAATCAACGACGTAAGAGCTCATCGTCGGCCTTCATTCTTCCATTCGATCATCTCATCGATGGTTGCTGTCATTCCGCGATTACGAAGCTCTGCCCTGATCTCAGCCATCCGGGCGAGCGCATCGCGGGCGCGCTGGCGCTGAGCATCGCTCACTCTTGCGGGGGCGACAAGCCGGGCTGCGGCTTTGCCATGACGCGTAATAACGATCTCCTCACCGCCTTCGACGGCTGCAATCAGTTCCGAAACATGATCCTTGAATTCGGAAATGGGGACATGGCGCATGGCAGAATCCTTTTCTGGCCAGAATTTACCAGAATCTGGCCAGAATGTCCATCACGCCGTCCGGAACGCATGAGTGATCGGATAGCGGCGATCCCGCCCGAAGTTGCGCGAGCCTAACTTAACCCCCGGAGGAGCCTGCCGCCGCTTGTACTCGGCCAGATGCAGCAGCCGTTCGATCCGGACCAGCGTCTCACGTTCGAACCCTTCCTGCACCAGCTGATCGACGCTTTTTTCCTGTTCGACCAGGCCGAGCAGGATCGGATCGAGCACCTCATAGGGGGGAAGCGAATCCGAATCCTTCTGATCGGGGCGCAGCTCAGCCGATGGCGGCTTGGAAATGATACTTTCGGGCATCACCGGACCATCGGGGCCGAGGCCGATTTTGGGGCGGGTGTGGTTGCGCCATTTGGAGATCGCAAACACGGTCAGCTTATAGGCATCTTTGAGCGGGTTGTATCCGCCTGCCATATCCCCATAAATGGTGGCGTATCCGACACTCATCTCGCTCTTGTTGCCGGTGGTCAGCAGCATCGGCCCGAACTTGTTGGACAGCGCCATCAGCACCACGCCCCTGATCCGCGACTGGAGGTTTTCCTCGGTAATATCGACCGGAACATCGGCGAAGCTGCCGCTAAGCATCTGATCGAACCCGGCGACAGCTGGCTGGATCGGGATGATCTCATGGCGGCAACCGATCATCCTTGCGCATTCCGCCGCATCATCAAGGCTGACTTGGCTGGTGAAACGGCTGGGCAGCATCACGCACCACACCCGGTCTGGCCCCAGCGCATCGGCGGCAATCGCGGCGCAGATCGCGCTGTCGATCCCGCCCGAAAGCCCCAGCACCACGCCGGGGAAGCGGTTGCGATCAACATAATCACGCAGCGCCAGCACCATGGCGCAGTAGATATCCTCAGGGTGCGCAGCGAGCGCCTCGACCACGCCCTTGTCACAGCGCCAGCCCTTGGCGGTGCGGGTCCAATGGGTCGTGACCTCTGCCTCCACCCAGTCCGCCATCTGGACTGCCAGACTGCCATCGCCGTTGACTACGAAGCTGGCCCCATCGAACACCAGCTCGTCCTGCCCGCCAACCCGGTTCAGATAGGCCAGCGGCAGCCCGGTATCGACTGCGCGACGCTTGGCCACACCATCTATCCGCAGCGTATCCTTGTCGATTTCATAGGGACTTCCGTTGATACAGATCAGCAGTTCTGCTCCGAAATCCGCAAGGTGCCGGCAGACATCCGGGTGCCAGATATCCTCGCATATCGGCAATCCGATCATCACCCCGCGGAACACGATCGGTTCGGGCAGCGGGCCGGGCTGGAACAGGCGAACCTCGTCAAAAGTGCCGTAATTTGGCAGTTCATGCTTATAGCGAACCTGCGCCACCTTGCCGCCATCCAGCAGCGCGATACCATTATGCAGCGCCCCATCCTGAACAAACACGCTGCCAACCAGCATCGCCGGACCGCCATCTGTCGTCACCGCAGCCAACTTGACCAGCTCAGCAGCGGCGCACTCGATCAGAGCGGGTTTGAGGATCAGATCTTCGGGCGGATAGCCGATCAGCTGCATTTCAGGGAAAACGATCAAATCCGCCCCCGCCAGTTCGGCCCGCCCACGCGCAGCCAGCATGGCTGCGGCATTGCCGGCGATATCGCCGACCGACTGGTTCATCTGCGCAAGGGTAATTGTGAGCGTATCGGCCATGCTCCTTCCCTACGCGGGGCCAAGCCGCTAGCCAATACCGATGATTGACGATTCAAAGCTCGAAGCCGCCATTGCCACAGCCAATCTTCCCGGCGTCATCGCCATGATCGCAGATCGAGAGGGCGCGCGTTATTCCCGCGCCTTCGGCCATGCCGATGCCCCAGCAGGCATCCCAATGCGCGTGGATACGCTGTGTCAAATCGCCTCGATGACCAAGGCTATCGTCTCGGTGGCCGCGATGCAGTTGGTGGAGCAGGGGCATCTCACCCTCGATGGCCCGATTGGCAAAATCTTGCCCGAACTGGCCGACCCCAAAGTGATCACCGGTTTTGCAGAGGACGGCACGGTGCAAACCCGCGCGGCAAAGCGCCCGCTAACGCTGCGCCACCTGCTGACCCACACGTCTGGCTTTGGCTATGCCTTCGTCCATCCAGAGGTGCTGCGCTATCTCAGATCGGCCGGAATGCCGCGCCCCGGTTCGCTGGAAAGCTTGCGAATGCCGCTGCTGGCCGATCCGGGAGAGGCTTGGAATTACGGCATCTCGACCGATTGGGTGGGGCAGGCGATCGAGGCCGTAAGCGGCGCGCAGCTGGGTGATTATCTGGCCGGGAATATCTTCGCGCCATTGGGGATGAACGCCACCGCCTTTCGCGCCAAGCTGCCCGATGACGCGGCCAAGGTTCACGTCCGCAATCCGGACGGCAGTATGAAGGTGATCCCGGCCAATCTGGGCGACGGAGAGTTTCAATCAGGCGGCGCCGGGCTGAGTTCCACCGCGCCTGATTACGCCCGCTTCATGCGGATGATCCTGCGCAGCGGCGAGCTGGATGGTGCGCGGATCCTGGGTCACGGGACGGTTGCCGAAATGAGCCGCAACCAGACTGGCCCACTCCGCGCTGGCCATATGGGCACGACAATGCCCGATATGACTCTTGTCTTCGATGGCTTCCCCGATCAGCATACCAGCTGGGGGCTGGGTTTTCTGATCAATCCGGAAACTGGTCCCGCTGGACGCTCTCCCGGCAGCCTCGCCTGGGCCGGAATATTTAACAGCTACTACTGGATCGACCCATCCGCCGGAGTGGCCGGTGTATTTATCACCCAGCTCTCGCCATTTGCTGATCCCGGCGCGCTGGCGGCATTCGCCGCGCTGGAGCGGATGGCATACCGCTGACCACAACAAAAAGCCCCGCCGGATTGCTCCGGCGGGGCCATTTTGCGCCCAGGGGCTCGCGGCTTATTCGCCGTCTTCCTTGATCAGATAATCACCCGCATCGCCATCAAGGCCGTGGGTTTCACCTTCAACTGCGGCCAGCGGATCGTCACCAATCGCCGCTTCCGGCCCTTGCGCCAGTTCGGCAGCATGCTCTTCAGCAGCTGAGACCGGCGCGATCAGGGCTTCCTGCAGCTTGCGATACTGCGCGCGGAGCGCGGCATCGCGGCTGGTTGCGGTTACCCGCATGCGGTTCATACCTGCGCCGGTGCCAGCCGGGATGAGCCGGCCAACGATGACGTTTTCCTTCAAGCCGATCAGCGAGTCCTTCTTCCCTTCAACCGCCGCCTGCGTCAGCACACGGGTGGTTTCCTGGAACGAAGCTGCCGAGATGAACGACCGCGTTTGCAGCGAAGCCTTGGTGATGCCCAGCAGCACCGGCTTGCCAACCGCCGGCTTCTGACCCGGCAGGAGCTTGGCGTTGTATTCGTTCATTTCCTCAAAATCGACCTGTTCGGCGGCCAGCAAAGTCGTGTCGCCGCCATCGGTGATTTCAACCTTCTGCAGCATCTGGCGAACGATCACCTCGATGTGCTTGTCGTTGATCTTCACGCCCTGCAGGCGGTAAACTTCCTGAATTTCCGCAACCAGATATTCGGCCAGAGCCTCAACCCCCATGACTTCAAGAATGTCATGCGGATCGGGGCTGCCCGAGATCAGATTGTCGCCCTTCTTGACGAAATCGCCTTCCTGAACGTCAATTACGCGGCTCTTGGGGATCAGATATTCAACCGGATCGCCCTCTTCCGGAACAATCGCGATCTTGCGCTTGGCCTTGTAATCACGGACGAATTCGATCCTCCCGTCAATCTTGGCGATGATCGAATTGTCCTTCGGCTTGCGGGCCTCGAACAATTCAGCAACGCGCGGCAGACCGCCGGTGATGTCGCGGGTCTTGGCAGCTTCACGGCTGGCACGGGCGAGAATATCGCCCGCATCGACCATCTGGCCATCTTCGACCGAAAGCGTCGTGCCCGGCGCCATCAGGTAACGGGCAGCTTCGCCAGATGCCTCGTCAAGCAGGGTGATCCGCGGACGCAGATCTTCCTTCTTGCCGCGGTTGGTGCCGCGATTTTCGGTGACAACGCGCTGGGCAATACCCGTCGCTTCGTCAACCAGCTCGGTCAGCGTACGGCCATCGAGCAGATCCTGATACTTCACGATACCAGACTTGTCGGTGATAACCGGGGTGGTGAACGGATCCCATTCAGCCAGCCGGTCGCCCTGCTTGATGGTCGCGCCACTTTCGTGGAGCAGATGGGTGCCGTACGGCACGCGGTGCATCGCGCGTTCGCGGCCATCGGCGTCCATCACCACGATTTCACCGCCGCGCGCCAGGCTTAGACGGCGCCCACGCTTGTCGGTGATGGTCGGGATATCGCGGTGAACGATCGTCCCATCGCACAGCGCTTCCAGATGCGACTGTTCGTTGACCTGGGCGGCCCCGCCGATGTGGAAGGTCCGCATGGTCAACTGAGTACCCGGCTCACCAATCGACTGGGCGGCGATAACGCCCACCGCTTCGCCGATGTTCACCGGAGTACCACGCGCCAGATCACGGCCATAGCACTTGCCGCACACGCCTTGTTCTGCCTGACAGACCAGCGGCGAGCGGATCCGCGCACCTTGCGGGTCAACCGCCTCAATCCGCAGGATCGCGGCTTCATCGAGCAGCTGGCCATTGGCTGCCACGACTTCGCCGGTCTTGGGATCGACGATATCTTCGGCCAGTGTCCGCCCAAGGATACGTTCACCCAGCGAAGCGATAACCGAACCGCCCTGCACGATGCTGCGCATTTCCAGCGCCCGTTCGGTCCCGCAATCCTCGACGACGACAACGCAATCTTGCGAAACGTCAACCAGGCGGCGGGTGAGGTAGCCCGAGTTTGCGGTCTTCAGCGCGGTATCGGCAAGACCCTTGCGGGCACCATGGGTCGAGTTGAAGTATTCAAGGACGGTAAGGCCTTCCTTGAAGTTCGAGATGATCGGGGTTTCGATGATCTCGCCCGAAGGCTTGGCCATCAATCCGCGCATCCCTGCCAGCTGCTTCATCTGGGTTGGCGATCCACGCGCGCCCGAATGCGACATCATGTAGATCGAGTTGACCGGCTTTTCGCGGCCATGCTCATCGATCGGGGTCGCCTTGATTTCTTCCATCATGGCGTTGGCCACCTGATCGCCGCAACGGCTCCAGGCGTCGATCACCTTGTTGTATTTTTCCTGCTGGGTGATCAAGCCGTCCTGATACTGCTGCTCATAATCGGCCACCAGTGCCTTGGTTTCATCAACCAGGCCATCCTTGCTGTCAGGGATGATCATGTCATCCTTGCCGAAGCTGATCCCGGCCTTGAAGGCGTTGCGGAAGCCAAGGCTCATGATCGCATCGGCGAACAGGACCGTGTCCTTCTGACCGGTGTGGCGATAGACCTGATCGATAACGTCGGCGATTTCCTTCTTGGTGAGCAGGCGGTTGACCAGCTCG
>JANMNP010000009.1:0-2591 GCA_031374105.1 Novosphingobium sp. | reverse complement strand
TGGGGGTGGGGTTCCACGCTAGCGATGACGCGTGGCCATGTGGCCTCGCTCCCCCATCCCCGACCCTTCCCTACGCTCATCCTGAGCCTGTCGAAGGACGGGGAAGGGGGAAATGAGTCAAGCTGATTGCACCTTGGTATAAGACCACAGCGCCTTGGTGAATCGCTTTCTGGTCCCCAGACAACAAAAAGCCCCGGCAACTGCCGAGGCCTTCTGCTTACAATCAGGCGACGCGAACAGCTTCAGTCGATAACTACAACCATATGCGGCAGCTTGGCGATCGCACCTCGAACTTCTGCGGTATCTTCGCGCTCCACAACCCGGTTCATCTTGCCAAGTCCGAGCCCAATGAGGATCTTCTTCTGGCTTTCGGGCCGACGGATCGGTGAGCCGATCTGCTTGATCTTGATTTTTGCCATCAGATCTACTCCGTAATAGCTTCGGCGGCAGCTTCCGCTTCCGCAACATTGGCCCCGCCGCGACCCAGCAGGTCAGCCACTTTCTTGCCGCGGCGCTGAGCTACCGACTTCGGTGAAGTCTGCTCGGTCAACGCATCGAACGTGGCACGGATCATGTTGTATGGGTTGGACGAGCCGACCGACTTGGTCACCACATCGGCAACACCAAGGCTTTCAAACACGGCGCGCATCGGGCCACCGGCGATGATGCCGGTACCCGCAGGAGCCGAGCGAAGATTGACCTTGCCTGCCCCGAAGCGGCCCTTGCCGTCATGGTGCAGTGTGCGACCTTCCTTCAGCGGAACGCGGACCATCTTCTTCTTGGCAGAAGCGGTTGCCTTGGTGATCGCTTCAGGCACTTCGCGCGCCTTGCCATGACCAAAGCCGACCCGGCCCTTGCCATCGCCCACTACCACCAGCGCAGCAAAGCCGAAGCGCTTGCCGCCCTTGACGGTTTTGGAAACGCGATTGATGTGAACCAGCTTCTCGATCAGCTCTTCGCCGCCATCATCGTTGCCGCCGCGTCCGCGATCATCCCGGCGGCCCCCACGGCCTCCGCGATCGCCGCCACCACGGTCATTGCCGCCTCGGCCGCGGCCAGGCCCGCGAGGGGCCCGCGCTTCGCGCTGATCACCCGCAGGGGCATCAGAGGCTGGAGCGTCGGTCACAACGGCGTCGGGTGCAGTGTTCATTTCATCAGCCATCATCAGAACTCCAGCCCGCCTTCACGCGCGGCGTCAGCCAGCGCCTTGACGCGGCCATGGAACAGAAAGCCACCGCGATCGAACACAACGGTGGTCACACCGGCCTTCTTGGCGGCGTCAGCGAGCAGCTTACCAACGTTGGCAGCAGCCTCAACCGTAGCGCCCGGGCCTTTGCTGCCCTTGGTCAGCGTTGAAGCGGAAGCCAAAGTCCGGCCATCAGCATCATCGATGATCTGCGCATAGATATGACGGCCAGAACGATGCACCGACAGCCGGGGACGGCCAAAGGCACGCGATTTGAGCGTGGTGCGAACCCGCCGACGACGGCGGGCAAAAAGCGAAAGCTTGGCCATTACTTCTTCTTCCCTTCCTTGCGGAAGATGTACTCGCCGCGGTACTTGATACCCTTGCCCTTGTAGGGCTCGGGCTTGCGCCAGCGGCGGATCTCGGCGGCAACCTGGCCGACCTTCTGCTTGTCAATTCCGCTGATCTCAACCGTAGTGTTATCCGGGGTCTTGACCTCGATATCATCGGGCACCGCAAAGTCGACATCGTGGCTGTAGCCAAGTTGAAGCTTCAGGTTCTTGCCCTGGATATTGGCACGATAGCCAACACCGGTGATTTCCAGAACCTTGGTGTAGCCCTGCGTCACGCCGGTGATCAGGTTTTCCACCAAAGTGCGCTGCATGCCCCAAAAGGCCCGCGCCTGCTTGCTGTCATTGGCTGGCTTTACCAGAATGCGGCCTTCATCAAGCGTATAGCTGATTTCATCACGCATATTCAGCGTAAGAGTGCCCTTGGGGCCCTTCACGGTGAGGGTGCTTCCAGCGATGTCAGCAGTTACGCCGCTCGGGATAGCAACCGGACGTTTACCGATGCGGCTCATCAGAACACCTCCGCAAGCACTTCGCCGCCGACGTTCGCTGCGCGCGCTTCGGCATCCGAGAGCACACCGCGAGGTGTCGAGACGATCGAGATACCCAGACCATTGCGGATTACAGGAAGCTCTTTGCTGCCCGAATAGACCCGCCGGCCCGGCTTGGAGACGCGAGCAACATGCTTGATCGCAGGCTCGCCCTCGAAATATTTAAGTTCAATCCGCAGCTGCGGGTGGAGGCCAGAGGCGTCTTCGCTGAAGCCACGGATATAGCCTTCACGCTGCAGCACCTCAAGAACGCGGGCACGCAGAGTGGACGCGGGAGAAAGGACAGAATCCTTCTTCGCACGCTGGCCGTTACGGATGCGGGTGAGCATATCACCCAGGGGATCGGTCATTGCCATCGCAGTATCCTTACCAGCTCGACTTGGTCACACCGGGGATCAGGCCCTTGTTGGCCTTATCCCGCAGTTCGATGCGGCACAGGCCGAACTTGCGATAGTAGCCGCGCGGGCGGCCGGTGGTTGCACAACGGTTGCGGACCCGGGTGGG
>JANMNP010000076.1:0-10923 GCA_031374105.1 Novosphingobium sp. | reverse complement strand
ACGCGCCGAGATTTATGTCACCGGCCGCGGGCCTGGCTCCTGCATGACGCGGCGGAGCAAGGACTCAGCGTGGTGATCGTGCCTTGGCGAACGTTCGGCTTCTCGCCGGGACGCCCGCGCCGGTCATCTCCTGCACCCATGCACCAGGTGGCGCATGCCGCAAGAAGGCCCATCCGCTGCGCTGGCCAGCCACATCGGACGGCTGGAGGGATATGCCAGGGCGGGGTCTGTAGGAAAGTTGTTTTTTGGGGTGGTGAGAGCGGATTCAGAAGATAGCATCAGCGTAGTGAGTTGGGGGTTATGGCAGTGACAGCGAAATTCCACTCGGGGACATGCTTCGCGTGTCTCCGTTCGGCGATGCGGCTGGGTGGTCAGATAGGTTTAGGGGTTAAGTAAAGTGTCACCGTAATCCCCGTAATCCGCACCGTAATCCCGTAATCCCGGTGAGGTCCGTAGGCGCTGACGAGACACTTGCTTTCACACGTCTTATGACCTAATAACAGGTCATGAACATGCCCCTTCTCGCACCTTCCGGGATCAGCATCAGCGATCTGAAGAAGAACCCCAGCGCGGCGATTGCTGCGGCAGAGGGCTTCCCGGTCGCCATCCTTAACCGCAACCGTCCGGCGGCCTATCTGGTTCCGGCGGAAATGTGGGAGGATATTCTGGATCGGCTCGATGATATCGAGCTGTGCGAGATCGTGCGGGAGCGGCTTGCCGAAGGGCAGGAGGAAATAGAGGTCTCGCTTGACGAGCTATAGGCTGGTCTTCCTTCGCGATGCGAAGAAGGAATGGGATAAACTCAATCCGACCATCCGCAGCCAGTTTAGCAAGAAACTGGCGGAACGCCTGCGCAACCCCCGCGTTCCCTCAGCACGGCTGTCGGAAATGCGGGATTGCTACAAGATCAAGCTACGCTCGGCCGGATACCGGCTGGTCTACCAGGTGGATGATGGCCGGGTGACGGTGATCGTCGTTGCTGTGTAGGGCGGCGGGACCAGAATTCGGTGTATAAGGCTGCGGCAGAGCGGGTTTGAGGTGGGATGGCGCTAACCACCCCCTCCTCCTCAGTGGAGGGGCCGCGAGACTTGGCGGCTTTGTCGCCTAGTTGCAGTGGGGCGGGGGTTTCTCCCCCCGCGCGACGTATGATCCAGCGGAGAAACCCCACCCCACCCCCTCCCCTGAAGAGGAGGGGCGAGAGTTTATGTTGCGTATCTGTGATTCGGAGTCAGTTTAGGGGTTATTGCACCTGTCACCGTAATCCGTCACCGTAATCCCCTGTCACCGTAATCCCTGCTGTCACCGTAATCCCTGTCACCGTAATCCCCTTTGCGCCTTGGCGTGATACTTTCTTATGGCGAGTTTGCGGGGTGCGGCAACGGGTATGGTTCACGCCAAGGCGCAAAGGCGCTAAGGGCTACGAGTTTGAAGGTAATTGCACCTGTCACCTTAACTTCCAACTTAAATCTCGATCACCTTAGCGCATCAAAAAGAATCATAGTCCAAGCGCCAAAAATGACCAACGCCAAAGTCCAGCGCAACCAAGCTGGATAGTAGGCGTCCTCACATTCTTTTGAGCAAAAGGGATTGACGGAATAGTAGAGACGGAAATCTGAGTAAATCGGACCATTGCCGCAGTTGGCACAGTAATGCTTGAAACGATGGTAGCCCTTGAACCTAGGCCGAGTGTCCTTTACCTTGATATTTTTGGTGCGCTTCCGAACCACTACTCCAAGTGCCTTCCAAGCTCGAGTTCACATTGAAATTGGGAGATACTTTAAGGTAGACGCCAAGTCCACGACCTTAGATGCGCAGTCAGGACACAAATGGCATAGTCCCGACACAATCCCCTCAATAAACCCGCTTCTTCGGCTTGATGTACTCCACATCATCGGTGAGCGTATATTCATGCACCGGGCGGTAATCGATCCGAACCTCCCCACCTGAACCGCCCCAGCCTTCGAACCACGCCGCCGTGTGCTTCATCCACTTTTTGTCGTCGCGCTCGGGGAAATCTTCATGCGCATGCGCCCCGCGGCTTTCCTTGCGGTTGTGGGCGCTGTGGATCGTGGCGCTGGCCTGGGCGATCAAATTATCCAGCTCCAGCGTTTCGATCAGATCGGTGTTCCAGATCAGCGAGCGGTCGCTGACCTTGATGTCGCTCATCCGTTCATAGGTTTTGGCGAGCGCCGCCTTGCCCTCTGACATCAGCGCATCATCGCGGAACACGGCGCAGCCCTTGGTCATGGTGCGCTGCATTTCGAGGCGGACTTCCGCCGTGGGTGAGCCGCCATCGGCGTTGCGGAAGTGATCGAGCCTTGTCAGCGCGAGGTCGGCGCTGTCCTTGGGCAAGGCATCGAACGCGGTGCCTGGCGTGATGAGTTCCTTGAGCCGGTGGCCCGCCGCGCGGCCGAACACCACCAGATCGATCAACGAGTTGGAGCCGAGCCGGTTGGCTCCATGGACCGAAACGCAGGCCGCCTCGCCCACCGCGAACAGTCCGGGGACGGCGGTTTCGGGGTTGCCGTCCGCGCCGATGGTCATCACCTCGCCGTGGTAGTTCGTGGGAATACCGCCCATGTTGTAATGCACCGTCGGGCAGACCGGCAGCGGCTGACGGGTGAGATCAACACCCGCGAAGATCTTGCCGCTTTCGGTGATCCCGGGCAGACGGTCGGCCAGCACCTTGGGATCAATGTGATCGAGGTGGAGCCAGATATGGTCCTTGTTCGGGCCGACGCCGCGCCCCTCGCGCATTTCCAGCGCCATTGAGCGGGAAACGACATCGCGCGATGCCAGATCCTTGGCGGACGGGGCATAGCGTTCCATGAACCGCTCGCCCTCGGAGTTAGTAAGATAACCGCCCTCGCCGCGTGCACCCTCGGTGATCAGCACGCCCGCGCCATAAATCCCGGTCGGATGGAACTGGACGAACTCCATATCCTGCAGCGGCAGGCCCGCGCGCAGCACCATGCCGCCGCCGTCGCCGGTGCAGGTGTGAGCCGATGTGGCAGTGTAATAGCTGCGGCCATAACCGCCGGTTGCCAGCACCACCGCCTTGGCGCGAAAGCGGTGGATCGAGCCATCATCCATGCACAGCGCGATCACGCCAACGCATTTGCCCCCCCCACCACTGGAATAGTCCATGATCAGATCAATCGCGAAATACTCGATGAAGAAGTCCGCCGCGTACTTCAGGCTCTGCTGATATAGCGCGTGGAGCATGGCGTGGCCGGTGCGGTCTGCGGCGGCGCAGGTGCGCTGGACTGGCGGGCCTTCGCCCATGTTCTGCATGTGGCCGCCGAATGGGCGCTGATAGATCGTGCCATCGGCATTGCGGCTGAACGGCACCCCGGCGTGCTCCAGCTTGTAAACCGCAGCCGGTGCCTCGCGCACCATATATTCGATCGCGTCCTGATCGCCCAGCCAGTCAGACCCCTTGACGGTGTCATACATGTGCCAGGTCCAGTGATCGGGCGAGTTGTTCTGCAAGGACGCCGCGATCCCGCCTTGGGCTGCGACAGTGTGGCTGCGGGTCGGGAAAACCTTGGTGATGCAGGCGGTTTTGAGGCCAGCCTCGGCGCTGCCCATGGTGGCGCGCAGGCCCGAACCGCCCGCTCCAACGACAACGGTATCATAGGTATGGTCGATGATCTTGTAGGAAGCAGAAGTCATCTCAGGCGCCTCCCAGCGCGAGGCGGATTACCGAGAACAGGCCAAAGCCGGCCCCGCCGAAGGTGGCGAGATTGAGCGCGGTGATGCAGGCGAATTTGTTGGCAGCCTCGTGGACATAATCCTCGATCAGCACCTGCAAGCCCAGCTTGGCGTGCCAGAATGTGCTGACAATCAGCAGCGCGATGGCGATGCCCGGCAGCGGGCGGATGATCCATTCGTGCACCGTTGGAAAATTGAAATTGGGCAGCAGTGCGAACGACACCACCAGCCAGCCGACCAGGCCCAGATTGGCAATCGCGGTGAACCGCTGGAGCAGCCAATGATGCGATCCCGAATGCGCCGAACCTGTTCCGCGCACCTTGCCGATTGAGGTTCCCTCACCCATCGTTCGCGTCCTTCAGTTCAGCACCGCCGCCCAGAAGGCGGCAGTCAGCAGGATTGATCCGATCATCACCACCCAAGACCAGATGGCATTGATCCGCAGCTCATACCCCGCGCCAATATCCAGCACGAAATGGCGCAGTCCCGATAGGAGATGTTCGAAAAACGACCAGCTGAGGCCAACCAGCGCGATCTTGCCCAGCACGCTGGTGACCTGCTTGGCGGTGCTCCCCGGCTCACCGGCCCACACCCAGCTGACCAGCGTGGCGTAAGCTTCGGGTCCGCCTGCCAATGCCGCCAGCCACCACAGCAGCAGCGGCAGCCCAAGCAGGGCCAGCCCGTCACCCGAAATCCGGTGGAGGATCGAAACGACCATCGCCGGGCCGGGTTTCCAGACTGACAGATGCGGCGCGATCGGACGGTTTTTGGCACCGGCCATGTGGTAATCCCCTTGGAATAGTGCAGCAGGGCAAGCCTGCGCGATTTCTCCCTTAATCAAATCGCGGGGCCGATCAAGCTGCACCTTGGCGCATCCGCGTCTCGCGGCTAGAGGATGGAGTATGACCCAGCTTGCAGCACTCTTTGCCGGATCGGCCCGCTGCATCGGCGCGGTCAAGAGCGCAACGCTGAACGCCAATGGAGCTAATTGTGCTCGCTAAATCTTTTTTCGTGTTGCTGGCCGCCATCGCACTAACTTCTGCGGTGCCTGCACAGCGCCCCACGCCGCCTCCGGTGACCGAACTGCTGGATGCTTGTCAGGACAAGGACGGCTGGGCCGATCCAGCCCCGCCCGCGCGTATTGACGGCGAAGTCTATTACGTCGGCACTTGCGGTATCACTGTGCTGCTAATCGCCAGTCCCGCCGGGCATGTAGTGATAGACACCGGACCGGCCGAGGCTGCGCCTCAGGTGCTTGCCAACATCCGACGGCTTGGGTTTAGTCCCGCCGATGTAAAGTGGCTGCTGGCCAGCCATGCGCATTTCGATCATGTCGGCGGGCTGGCCGCGCTCAAAGCGGCGACAGGCGCAAAGATTGCCGCGCTGCCCGATCAGGCGCGCGAACTGACCCGCGGGCAGCCTATGCGCGACGATCCGCAGTTCGGCGCGAACAAGGGCTTCGCTCCAGTCAGGGTTGATCGCCTGCTCAAGGATGGCGTGCCATTGCTGGTGGGGCCGAACCGCGTCACAGCTTTTGCCACTCCCGGCCACACTCGCGGCTCGACCAGCTGGGTGATCCGGGGATGCGGCAGGAAGATTTGCCCTGCCATCACTTATGCCGATAGCGTGAGCGCGGTCTCAGCCGATAGCTATCGGTTCACTGACCACCCGGCATTGGTCGCAATGTTTCGGCGCGGACTGAACCGGATGGCTTCCCTGCCCTGCACAATACTCGTTACGCCTCACCCTGACGGGAGTAATCTGTTTGAACGGTTTTCCGGCGATGCCCCGCTGGCCGATCCCAAACAATGCGCCGCCTATGCTGAATCCGGGCGCATCCGCCTGTCTGATCGGCTGAAGGAAGAAGCCGCGGCCCGATGACCAGCTGGAAAATCACTGCGCTGGCCCCGAAGCCGGTGATCGAAGCTGCTCTGATCGCGCATGAAGACGTGCTTGAGTGGGACGCGGATATCGTGCTTTCCGGCAGCGAGATTGCCGAGGACAGGCCCGATGAGTGGCGGCTGGAGGCCTGGCTGCCGCGCAAGCCGAGCAGGACCGACAAGGCCTCCATCGCTGCCCTGTTTTCTGGCACCGCGCCCAAGTTCGAGATCGAGAAGCTTCCCGAGATAGATTGGGTGACGCATAGCCAGCAGGGGCTGGAGCCGATCCGCGCGGGGCGGTTCAACGTGCACACCCCCGATCATCCGCCGCTTGGGCAACCCGGCATCCGCGATTTCATGATCCCGGCATCGCGCGCGTTTGGCACCGGGCAACACGCCACCACGGCGGGCTGCCTCACCATGCTCAGCGCGATGAAAGCACGCGGCGCGGTGGTGAAAAACTGCGCCGACATCGGCACCGGAACCGGCCTGCTGGCCTTCGCCGCGCTTGATCTGTGGCCACGCGCCATGGCGACTGCGAGCGATATCGACTGGGTTTGTGCAGGCGTAGTTCAGGACAATGCCGCGCTCAACGGCGTGGCACTGGGTGGCCGCTCCGGGGAACTCGCCATGCTGGTGGCGGACGGGATGGACCATGCGCTGTTGCAGGCGCGCGGGCCTTATGACCTGATCATTGCCAACATCCTAGCCGGGCCGCTCATCGAACTCGCCCCGGATTTCGCCCGCGCGCTGGTGCCGGGGGGGAGCGTGGTGCTGGCGGGCTTGCTGGAGACGCAGGAAGCGAGCGTCCGCAAAGCCTGCCGCCGCGCCGGGCTGCGGCTAGCCGCGCGGATGGTCAATGGCGATTGGTCGATCTTGTGGCTGAGGAAGCGGAGCGGGGAACGGGTGCGGGCAAGCAAGCTGGCGGCAGCGGCATATTGGGAAAAGGCGTGGTGAGCGGTGGTTAGCGACTTAATGACGGTCGAACAACCGAACCAAAGTGCAGCCCAGAACCTGACGTTTTTTCAACTGATCAAACAGGCTCGTTGTTGTCTTCCTCGTAACCATCCCATTCGTCGGGTGGCGGGGCGTAAAACTCCGCGGCATCATACTCCTGTGTGTTAACATACCGGTCCGCGAGACCAACCACGGCTAACCGAGAGAGACCGTTGATCTTCAACCCGCAGGCGACGCACTCGAAATGTGTTGGCAGATATTCCTGTCGCTCGGTAATAATGTCATCCTCCAGCTTTTTTGTTGCAGGGGCAATAGGCCCGCCGGCCACTAGCGCGGCGGAAGCGCAAGCGGGGCAGGTCACACGATGACCAGCCTGCCGACTAGCCCAAAGCCCTGCCTGCGCTGTTAGTTTATCTCGCTCCTTCCCGTCCTTGCTTTCCCAGACCTTCAGATGTGCAGCCACGTCACCCTGAACCGCCTTGGCACTCTCGTCTGCAGCGGCGGCTATCACAGTCTCAGCCGCCTTCGCCTCGTCCGCCCCGACAAACTCGTCCAGCGCCTTACCCATGGATTCGAGCAGAACTTTGCAGGCTTGGTAGAACTTCGGCTGCCAAGCGGCACTCTTCAAACCGTCGAAGGCCAGCTCACCAGAATGTAGCTCGGCATTGCGACGCCCGGTGTGTTGCTTTCCAAAACTTGCATTCTCCTCGTGAAACGCAGGTAAAAGCGCAGACAACCGGTTAAAAGCTTCTGAAACAGAGATGGATGTTGGCGCAAATTTTTTGTCAAACGGAGGAAAGCCGAGTGAGCTTAAAAGGTTTGTTCCGTTCTTGTCGGGTTCTGCTAGCAAAGCAGGGTGCACGTTTGAAAGCGCAGCGCGGGCAAGAAGTTCCAATGAGAGGCTGGTCCATAGAGCATATTCCCAGCTGTCCTTGTCCAACGCTTGGGCCTGCTGAATATAGCGTTCAGCTTTGTCATACAGCGCCTTTGCGTCCCACGTCTGAGCCAAAGCCCCCGGTTTGATCATCTGCTTCAATTCAAGCTCCCTAGGTAGACGCGTTCCAAATGTCGGTCACTGAATTTTTCCATCACGGCAGAACGACCATGCAAAATCCGCCAATTGTCAATAACCATAGTGTCGCCTTCTTCGACCAAAGCAACTGCTATTGGCGTTGTTGAATCCAGAGAATCATGAACATCGGCAAACGCTCGCTCGCCTACCCGACTTGCGGGTTTTAGGTACAGGCTGTCCCAGCGAAGGATCTCGGCATCTGGTCCCTCTGCCAATAGTCTTAGCAGCCGAACTTCACCCGCTCTGGGACGACGGGGCCGAACCACGGCCCTGCGTAGAATCTCCGAGCCAATGTCGGAGATCAATGTATTGCCGTCTAGAATGAGCGTCGGAACTTCTGAATAACCCTTTACGCAGCGCAGCATTAAGTAGCGCGGCGGCAGGTTCCAATGAGCTAGATCTGTATGGAAAGGAAAAGGGTTCAACCCATAGTTACCGCTGTAGGTATTGGGTGTGGAGGCCGATAATGGAATGAGCCGCTGCACTATTCGATCACCACCAAGTTGCAATGGTTTGCCGAGCGAAGCAGCGACGTGAAAGCTGTCAGCTTGTGGCGATAAGCGTTGAACGAACGCAAAGCCGTTTTGGCAGACCTGCTCTCGTATAGACAGGAATCTCTCAAATTGGGGTGAGGTCTTAAGCCGGTCCATTACTGTCGCTGGATAACCAAAGTATGGCTATCCGTCGATATCAGAAATCCAGTGCAATTCCGTTATGACACTACCTGTGTGAATGGCAGTTATCGCAATAAGCTGTGTTGAAACCCGCCTGTCAGCTCCCCCCGACAAACCAGACCTATCCCGCCGCATTCACAATTTCCGCCCAACCCGCCTCATCGATCACCTCGATCCCCAGCGCGGCGGCCTGTTTGAGTTTTGAGCCAGCCCCCGGCCCGGCCACCACCAGATCGGTCTTGGCGCTGACCGATCCGGCGACCCGCGCGCCCAAAGCCTCGGCCTGTGCCTTGGCCTCGTCGCGGCTCATGGTTTCCAGCTTGCCGGTGAACACCACGGTCTTGCCCGAGACCGGGCTTTGCCGGGTTTCGACGATGTAATCGGGCGGCGAGACTTCGCGTAGAATATCCTCCCACACAGCGACATTGTGTGGCTCGTGGAAGAAATCACCCAGCGCTTCGACCACGGCGGGACCGATGCCGTCGATGGAGGATAACTCCGCTGCGGCCTCGGCATCGCCGCCATGCGCCTTTTCGGCCACTTCGCGCAGCCTGGGAAGCGTCATAAACCGCTTGAGCAGATCCCGCGCCGTCACTGCGCCAACATGTCGGATACCAAGCCCAAACAGCAGCCGCGCCGCATCGGGCGCGCGCTTTGCCTCGATCGCTGTCAACAGATTGTCCACAGACTTGTCCTTCCACCCTTCACGGGTGAGTATCTCGGCGCGACGGGCCCTCAGGCGAAAGATATCGGCCGGACTTTCGAGCCAGCCGAGGCTGAAGAACTCGGCAATTGTCTTTTCCCCCAGCCCCTCGATATCGAGCGCAACCCGGCTGACGAAGTGCCGCAGGCGTTCGGTACGCTGGGCCGGGCAGACCAGCCCGCCGGTGCAGCGGACATCAACCTCACCCTCTTCGGCCACTGCCTCGCTGCCGCAATCAGGGCAGGACACGGGAAAGACGAAAGCCAGACGCGGTTCGTCACGAGTCAGGTTTTCGACCACTTGCGGGATGACATCGCCGGCGCGTTGCAGCACGATCCGGTCGCCAACCCGCAAGCCCAGCCGTCCGATCTCGTCGCGGTTGTGCAGTGTGACGTTAGAAACCACCACCCCGCCGACCAGCACCGGGGCGAGCCGCCCGACGGGTGTCAGCTTGCCGGTCCGGCCGACCTGAATATCGATTGCCTCCAGCACCGTCTCGGCAAGCTCGGCCGGGAACTTATGCGCCATCGCCCAGCGCGGGGCCTTGGCGACAAAGCCCAGCCGCGCCTGCAATTCCAGGCTGTCGACCTTGTAGACCACGCCATCAATATCGTAGGGCAAGTCCGCCCGGCGCGCGCCAATGCTGCGGTAATGCTGCAGCAATTCCTCCACCGAATTGCAACGTACCAGGTCGGACGAAACCGGCACGCCCCACGCGGCGATGCGCTGCATCATCGCGAAATGCGTGACTTCAGGAACAGCGCTCGCCGCGCCCCAGCCATGCGCCCAGAACCTTAGCGGCCGGGCGGCAGTGACGCTGGCATCCTTCTGGCGCAGCGATCCCGCAGCGGCATTGCGCGGATTGGCAAACAGCTTGTCGCCCTTTGCTTCCTGTGCCGCATTGAGTGCGGTAAAGTCATGTTTTGACATGAAAACTTCGCCGTGAATTTCGAACACGGCGGGTGCACCACCTCGCAGCGTTTGCGGGATGTCTTTGATATGCGCGACATTCGCCGTCACATCCTCACCCACCTGGCCGTCACCGCGAGTGGCGGCGCGAACCAGCTTGCCATCTTCGTAACGCAGCGAGCATGACAGCCCGTCGATCTTGTCCTCCGCCGTCATCGCCACTGCAGCGTCTGGCGGCAGGTTGAGAAACCGCCGAACACGGGCGACAAACTCGGCCACTTCCTCGTCCGAAAAAGCGTTGTCGAGGCTCATCATTCGGACCTCGTGCTGCACCTTGCCGAGCGGCGAAGCGGCGATCTGGTGCCCGACCTTAAGGCT
Source organism: Novosphingobium sp. (assembly GCA_031374105.1). Taxonomy (GTDB): domain Bacteria; phylum Pseudomonadota; class Alphaproteobacteria; order Sphingomonadales; family Sphingomonadaceae; genus Novosphingobium. The sequence continues at coordinate 636 of JANMNP010000076.1, read as the reverse complement.
GGGACTGTCGGCGCGGATCAGATGCGGAAAGGCCGCCTCAAGCTCCGCATTGCGGCGCACCAGCGCATCATATTCCGGATCGGAAATTTCCGGCGAATCTTCGGCGTGATACAGTCTGTCGTGATGCGCGATGGCGCGCGCCAGCCGCATCAGCTCATTGGCGGCGTCCGCTTCGGAAAGGTCGATTCCCATGGCGCTTCCTAGCCTTGGATCAACACGGTTGCCACCATCTCGCGCCGCGCACGAAAGCCAAGCTGTTCGTAAAGCCGGATCGCGCTGGCGTTGGCTGCATAGCTGTGCAGAAACGGTGTGTCGCCGCGCGCCTGCTGCGCCGCCATCACCCGGCGAATGAGCCGCGCGGCAAGCCCGGCCCCGCGAAATTCAGGGTAGGTGCAGACCCCGCTGACCTCGGCCAGACCCTTAGCGGGGAGCATCCGCTCTCCCGCCATGGCAATCAGCCGGTCGCCTGCGCGCAGGCCAAAGAACTGCCCGTAACGATGAGTCAGCGGCCCCCATGGCCCCGGCTCGGTCGCACCGGCCAGCGCAGCCATTTCGGGCGCGTCGACCTCCCCCAGCGTCATGAACTCACCGTCGGCGGGCTGCGGCGGCATGGGATGTTCAGCGACCATCTGCAGC
>JANMNP010000053.1:0-66449 GCA_031374105.1 Novosphingobium sp. | reverse complement strand
CTGTTGTTGTTGCAGCGGAAGGCGAGCATTTCTGTGCCGGCCTCGATTTGGTGGAGCATCACCGAGAAGCGCGAAGCGCTTCAGACTTCATGTATATCTGCCGCCGTTGGCATGCAGCATTCGAGCGTATCCAACATTGCGGTGTGCCTGTGATCGGCGCCCTTCGCGGCGCAGTGGTTGGCGGCGGGTTAGAACTCGCCTCTTCCTTTCATATACGCGTTGCCGATGAAACCACTTATTTCGCTCTGCCGGAAGGACAACGCGGTATCTTCACTGGAGGGGGCGCCACGGTTCGTGTTGCCCGCATGGTCGGGGAAGCCCGCATGGTCGATATGATGCTTACGGGACGGGTCTATTCGGGACAGGAGGCAGTTTCGGTTGGCCTGTGCCAATATCTCGAAAGTCGCGAGACTTGTCTGCGTAAAGCTATCGAAATTGCAAAGCGTGCGGCAGAAAATCCCGCGCTTTCAAACTTTGCGATCACCTCAGCAATCGCCCGAATCGGGAATATGGCAGCAAGTGACGGCTTCTTTGCCGAAGCATTCATCGCGGGGATTACAAATACACAGGATGCATCGAAAGAGCGGCTTGAAGCCTTTTCGAACAAGACAGCGCCCAAGACGCTCAAAAACTGAGTATCGAAATGCACCAAAACAATGAAAATCAGCCACTGATCCTCCAATCAGAGGCTGCACCCGTCGCACGGTTGATCCTAAATCGACCCAAAGCGGGCAACAGTCTTTCCGCGACGATGATCACCGAACTGCGGGGCGTATTGGCTGCATTGGAATCGCGGCGCGATATCAAAATCATCATCATTTCCGGCGCAGGTGGGCGCATTTTTTGTGCGGGGCACGATCTCAGTGAATTCGCACATCAGACAGCCGAACATGATTTTACGCAACTAGCTGCGTTGATGGAGGCGATCATGAACCAGCGTCAGATCGTGATTGCGAAAGTAGAAGGTGTTGCGACAGCAGCGGGATGTGAATTGGTCGCAGCTTGTGATCTCGCGCTGGCTTCGTCCTTTGCGCGTTTTGCTGTGCCCGGCATCAACATTGGCTTCTGGTGCCATAGCCCGCAAGTGCAACTCAGCCGAACGATTGGCCGCAAACAGGCCATGATGATGCTTGCCACAGGTAGACTCTTTTCGGCCGCACATGCGCTGTCGATTGGTCTCATTAACGAAGTGCATGAGCCAGAGCTTCTTGAAGCGGCGATCGACGCATTGGCAGCCGAGATTGCGTCGAAATCTGCAGCGATCCTTGATGTGGGGAAGCGAAGCTTCCATCATCAAGCTGCGTTGACCATGCCAGAGGCATATGTCTTCGCCGGGGAGTCCGCCAACGCAAACCTTCGGCATCAGGATGCGAAGGAGGGTATTGCCGCTTTCCTTCAAAAGCGGTCGCCGAAGTGGGTTGATTAGGTCATGTCAATTCCCTCTTTATAGCTGATTGTATGTCAGTGATCATCGGATGAGTATTGACACCGCCATCGATCCCTGACGACGAAATAATGGAGATAATGTCGATGCCCGCGACACCAGATTTTGATTTTGCGCTTGCGCTGGAGGCAATCCAAGCACTGGTAGGTGCTGGCTATACTAAAGACTGGCCCGTCGAGCGGTTCCTCAGAGATTCCAAGCTGATGGACATTGGCGCGGGCACGAACGAAATCCGGCGGATGCTGATCGGGCGGGAGTTGATTGGGGTATGAGCGCACCCACCCTCGTCACCGCGATCAATGCCGACAGCGAACCTTTCGTGCCAATGCTGCGCAAAACATAGCGCTGAAGGGTGCGCTGTGGGCAAAAGTCGCGCAGGCCGCGCTGGGCGGGAATGAGAAATCGCGCGAACGGCATACGTCTCGTGGCAAGCTTCTCCCCCGCGAACGGGTGGAGCGCTTGCTCGACCCCGGCTCGCCCTTTCTGGAAATCGGCCAGCTCGCCGCAAACGACCTCTACCACGGTGAAGTCCCCGGCGCTGGCCTCATCGTTGACAAATGTCCGGTCCCTGCAAAAGGTCTAGGCGCTGAGAGCTGCGACATTGGAGTGCTAGGGAGGCATGCCGAAATGAAAATCTGGACGTTAGCACTTCCCAAAAATGCCCGGAAATCGGACTGACTCGATACACCTATTGGTGCCCGAATCTCTTCCTTCCACCGATCAAAAATATTGAGAAAGCGGCGGTTTCACGTTCACGACATTCGAAGAAAACCGCAAAAAGTTCTACTCAGTTCCTGCACAGGTCAAAAATGGTCTATTTTTGCGTGTTATTTCAGTGACTTACAAGTCACCGATATATTGGTCGGGACGAGAGGATTCGAACCTCCGACCCCCACACCCCCAGTGTGATGCGCTACCAGGCTGCGCTACGTCCCGACCGTCATGGCCCGCAAAAGGCGGCACCAAGGAGGGCGGCCTATAGGCAGGGCGGGCATGCATGGCAAGCGGATCGGTTGGGGTTTGCGCGTGTCTTTTGGCTTGCCCTTGAACCTGGTGTGTCCAGCGCCATTTGAGGGTGCGGGCTTTGGGGGCCGTCGCGTTGCTATCGGCGGGCATTACTGCTAGTCGCGCGCCTTTCCGGCCCGGCCCGTCGCGGCCAAGCCTGACGAGCCATTTTCGCAAGAAAGCAGTTTGACCTATGAGCAGCCCGATCCTCTCCGTCCTTTCCGCTGCAGCCGGTGCGACAGGCCAGCCGCCGCTCTGGACAAATATATTACTCATTGCACCAATGATCCTGATCTTCTGGCTGCTGATCCTGCGCCCGCAGATGCGTCGGCAAAAGGAACAGCAGGCCAAGCTTGGCGGGATCAAAAAGGGTGATCAGGTGCTGACTGGCGGCGGGTTGCTGGGCAAGGTGACCAAGGTTGACGAAACCTATGTCGAAGTTGAGCTTGGCGTGAATATGAAGGTCAAGGCGTTGAAATCCACCATCGCCGACGTTATCCCGCCGGGCGGTGCAAAGCCTGCCAACGATTGAGCCTGCGCGCCATACGATATCTGAAAGAAGCCCTAGACGATGCTCGATTTTCCCCGTTGGAAGCAGATCTGGCTGTGGCTGCTGACGCTGTCGGTTTGCGCCGCAGCGTTGCCCTCGCTTACTACTGCTGCTGGTTTTTCGTGGCCCACTGTTCTGCCCGCGCCGCAAATCAACCTTGGGCTTGATCTTGCAGGCGGCAGCCACATTCTGCTGGAAGCTGATCCGGCGCAGGTTACGCGCCAACGGCTTGAAAGTATGGAAGAAAGCGTGCGTGCACGTCTGCGCCAGTCGGAACCGCGAATTCGCGTTGGTGATATCTCGACCAAAGACGGATCGCTGCGCTTCATGGTCGAAGATCCTGGCCAGATTGATACGGCGCGCGAGCAGGTTTTGCCACTGACCACCGGGGCAGGCCTGACTGGCCAGCGCGATTGGGACATCAAAATCGTTGATGGTTCGACCATTGTGATGAGTCCAACTCCTGAGGGGATCAAACTTGCGGTAACCCAAGCGATGGATACTGCTACCGAGGTTGTCCGCAAGCGGATCGACGCACTTGGCACACGTGAGCCTACTATCATTCGCCAAGGTGCCGATCGGATTGTAGTGCAGGTGCCAGGCCTCAAGGATCCGGCTGCACTCAAAAGCTTGCTTGGGCAGACGGCCAAGCTTGAATTCAAACTGGTGGATGGCACGGCATCTCCGGTGGACATTGCCCAAGGGATTGCCCCGCCGGGCAGCGAAATCGTGCCGTTTGCCGATCAGCAGCCCAGCCAGTCAGTGCCTTCGATTGCGGTGCGGCGGCTTGGCGGGATCAAGGGCGATTCGTTGACCAATGCGCAGCAAGGCTTTGATCAGCAGAACAACCAGCCAGTTGTCTCGATCACATTTGACCAGCAAGGCGGGGCCAAATTCGCCAAGCTGACGTCTGAAAATGTGGGCAAGCCCTTCGCCATTATTCTGGATGGCAAGGTCTTATCGGCTCCCAATATCAACGAACCGATCCTGGGCGGCAGCGCGCAGATTTCCGGAAGCTTTACTGTTGAAGCGGCCAACCAGCTGGCCATCGCGCTGCGTTCGGGTGCGCTGCCGGTTGATCTCAAGGTCGTGGAAGAGCGCACCGTCGGGCCGGATCTGGGTGCGGATTCAATCCGCAAGGGCATGATTGCGATGCTGATCGGCACCGTAGCCTTGATGACCTTCATCTTGGCGACCTATGGCCGCTTCGGGGTTTATACCTGCGCTGCGCTGGTGCTGAACGTGCTGATGATCCTGGGCGTGATGGCAGTTGCCAATACAACTTTGACCTTGCCCGGTATCGCCGGTTTCGTGCTGACTATCGGTGCGGCGGTGGATGCCAACGTGCTGATAAACGAGCGTATCCGTGAAGAACGCATTCGCGGGAGGCGCGTCGTCCAGGCGATCGAGGTCGGCTATAAGGAAGCAAGCCGCGCGATCTTTGATGCCAATATCACCAATGTGATCGCTGCGGTATTGATGTTCCTGATTGGATCTGGGCCAGTGCGCGGCTTTGCGATTGTTTTGATGATCGGGATCGTCACTTCGGTGTTCACCGCCGTTACGCTGACCCGGATGTGGGTAGCCACCTGGTTGCGCCGCGCGCGTCCTGCTGAAATTGCACTGTAAGAGGCGGCGCTGCGATGAAACTTCTCAAGCTTGTCCCCGACAACACCAACATCAGGTTCTTGCGCTGGCGGGTGCCGTTTTATGTAATCAGCCTGCTGCTGATGGCCGCTTCGCTATCCTTAGTGGCGACCCGCGGCCTCAACCTTGGGGTTGATTTCGTGGGCGGGCAGATGATCCGCGTAACCTTTGTAAATACCGCATCCGCGCCAGTTGGCGAACTGCGCGGGACGGTTTCAAAGCTGGGTTACGGCGATCCGATCATTCAGCAATTTGGCAAGCCCAACGAGATTTCAATCCGGATGAAGCTGCCCGAAGGCTCTGCCAGCGATGACGGACTTTCTGCCCAGATGACCACCAAAATCACTGCCGCGATCAAGCAGGGCCATCCTGATGCGCGGATCGATGGGGTCGATTCGGTTTCGGGCAAGGTTTCGGGCGAGTTGTTCAGCACCGGAATGCAGGCATTGATCGCGGCAATGGTTGCAATCTCGATTTACATCTGGGTGCGGTTTGAATGGCAGTTTGGGGTGGGCGCGCTGTTCAGCCTGGTTCACGATGTGACGCTGACACTGGGCTTGTTCGCATTGACCCAGATGGAGTTCGATCTCAATATTGTGGCCGCATTGCTGACGCTGATCGGATATTCGCTCAACGATACAATCGTGGTTTATGACCGCATTCGCGAGAATCTGAAAAAGTTCCGCCGGATGCCGCTGCCAGAACTGCTTGATCTATCGGTCAACGAAACGCTTTCGCGGACTATCGTCACGTCCTTGTCGATGCTGATCACGCTGACGGCGTTGCTGGTGCTTGGTCCCAATGTGATCTTTGGGTTTACGGCGGCGATCACTTTGGGGATTTTCGTCGGCACTTATAGTTCGGTCTATATGGCTGCGCCGATCCTGATCTGGCTGAAGGTTACCTCACAAAGCTTTGTGCCGACCGAGACAGCGCTGGACCGTCAGGAAAAGCTGGCCCGCGAGCGGAGCTAGGGCGTAACGCGGTTTGGTTCCTAACCTCATCACGCTTTATACCAATCTGCGATGAGAATAACCTATAGCTCCCCTCCCCTGTGGGGAGGGGTTGGGGGTGGGGGTTCCACGCTAGTGATGACGCGAGGCCAAGTGGCCTCGCTCCCCCATCCCCGACCCTTCCCTCCACTCATCCTGAGCCTGTCGAAGGACGGGGAAGGGGGAAATGAGTCAAGCTCATTGCACCTTGGTATAACCCGCTGCCAGCCTGCGCCAATGGGCGACCAGCTCGGCCGCGTTGCTATCCCAGTTGAACCGCGCCGCATTGGCGGCGACGGCGGATTGTGCGGGGGGGGTGGCGAGTAACTCGCGGACAGCAGCGGCAATCGCAGCGGGATTGCGCGCAGCAATCCGCCCGGCACTGGTGCTTTGCACCACTTCCATGGCACCGCCGATCGCCGGGATAACCAAAGGCGCGCCGCAAGCCAAGGCCTCTACCCAGGCGTTGGCCAGGCCTTCGCGTTCAGACGGAAGTACAGCGACATCGGCGGCGGAAAACAGCAGCGGCAAAACTTCATGGCTGACCTGACCGAGGAAGTGGACCCGCTCTGCCAGTCCCAACTGATGCGATAATGCCCGCAACGCAGCCTCATCCTCGCCCTTGCCGGCCAAGGCCAGCCGCGCTCCGGGCAGTTCCGCCAGTGCTGCGATAGCCAGTCGCTGTCCTTTGATCGCAATCAGAGCGCCAGTGGCGACCAGCAGCGGGCCATCGATAGGGATGGCAAGCTCCGCCATAGCAGCAATCTGCGCCCGCGCTGCGGAGCGCTGCCGAGGATGAAATTGCGTGTGATCAAGGCCAGTATAATGGGTCGTGATTTGCTGACCGGGCATTCCCAGCCCGATCATATCCTGCCTGAGAGCAGCCGAGACCGCCAGCATCCCCGCTGCCTGATTGGCTGCGGCGCGCATTTGCGCCAACGCGCGCGGACGGGCTCCCCAATAGAGAATGTCCCCGCCGCGTGACTTGATTGTCAGCGGCAGGCCCAGTTCCTTCGCGATTATCGCAGCAGCAGGACCGTCTGGAAAAAAGAACTGCGCATCGACCAGATCAAACGGCTGCTCCGCATGAAGCCGCCTCACCAGCGGCATCACCGCGCGAACTATCCGTGCCGGATTGCTGTCTCCGCCAATCCGCGGGATCAGCCGGAAGCGCGGATGGTGAACAACAACGCCATTCAGCTCAGAACTTGCCGGATTATTGACAAGGCTGCGATAGGGTTCGCGGCGCGAGAGCGGCCAGGGCGGAATCCCAATGGGATTGACCATCACCAGATCCACATCGCCCCGCGCCGCCACCGCTTTCATCTGATATTCGACGAATTTGCCAAATGCGGGCCGCTGCGGGCTGGGGAACAGGGTGCTGAGCGATAGGACTCGCAATTGGCTCACAGCTTGCGCACCAACATTTCTGCAACAGCCAGCCAGGGCGGGCTATCTATTATCACCTGCCGCTGGCCGGTGCCGGGAGGGAGAAGGGCGATGCGACTTTCGAGCCGGTCAATCATCCGGCCAAACGCGAACCGGCCTCCGGGGCGAGGGGCGAGGACATCGCGGTTGAGCAGCCGGGCAAAGCCATCGGGCTGGGTCTGACGCAGCCACAGCTGGTCGCCAGCTCGATATTCGCCTGCGCTGGCCTCAACCGCCATGGCCACCAGCGGGCCTTCTCCGCCAAACGCGGAAGGAAGGATAGCGTCACGCGGAGCGGCGAGAGCCTCGGCGCCTTGGTCGCCCAGCCGGGCAATCAGCTGCGGCTGGGGCGCAGCATCGCCGCGAACCAGCAGTTCAGGTTCAACCTCAAGCGCGGCGGCAATCCGGTTCATCCACACCAGCGAGAGGTTGCGCATCCCGGTCTCGATCCGGCCAATCGTCTGGGCCGTGGTGGGCGGGGTGCAGCGCGCTGCAACATCGGCCAGCGTCAGGCTTTTCTCGCGCCTTATGTCGCGGATACGGTTGATCATTCGCTGCAACCTTTAACCAAATGGGTTTTTCTTCTTTCCTACAACCAACCTGATTTGGCAAGTGCCCATGCAGCATAAAGGGAGCAGGCAATGCAGCGCAAACTTGTCGAGCGGGAACTTACCAACGAGGGTCCAGGCAATAGTCCTCCCCGGCGCGGTCGGCGCAGTGTGACAGTCAATCTCGGTGAATCGCCGCTCGGCTGGCTCCATTCGCGCGGCCATCTGAGTGATGCCCAATTCGCGGCGGGTGAGCTGCTGCGTGCCGATTGGGAACGCGCCCAGCTTGCGCCGGGCATAACCATGCGCTGGGATGTGGTGCGGATCAGGGGCAGCGGCGGCGACAGCGGCCTCAATCCAACCGAGCGCCAGATCGCGGCCCGCGCGCGTTTTGCGGGGGCAACCGAAGCGGCAGGACCGGGCCTTGCCGATATCCTCTGGCGGGTAGTCTGCGCTGGCGAAGCACTGCCAGATGCCGAACGCGCCATGACCTGGCCAGTGCGCAGCGGCAAGCTGGTGCTGAAACTGGCGCTGGACCGGGTGGCGGGGTTTTACCGGATCGGGTGAGGGGAGAGGCTGGCAGGATTCGACGACTTTTCGGTCGTTAGTCCTGCCAATTTTCAAATGACATTTCTGCCGTTCCAGACTAAGTAAAACCAATGAGTGGACGCGTCGTTGTTCTGAATGGAGTCGGAAGCGTGGGGAAGACCACCACCGCTAAGGCTTTACAGAAACTGGTTCGACAGCCCTTCCTTCACGTGCAAGGCGACGCGTTCCTCGACATGATAGCGCCCCAGATGTGGGGTGATCCTGAGGGGATAATTTTCCGACAGTTTGACGAAGTTGGAGTTCCGTCGATTGAAATCAGGATGGGTTCGACTGTCGACTCTCTGATGGAAGGAATGCGGGCTTCCGTTGCTGCTCTGGCAAGAGCGGGGAACAACTGTATCGTTGATGACGTAATGCTATCCCCAAAGGATCAGCAATCCTATCTGGAAGCCTGTACTGGCATTCGGCTTGAGTTCGTTGCCCTTCATGCCCCGCTCGCTATCCTTGAGCAGCGTGAACGCGAAAGAGGTGATAGGCTAATTGGGCTGTCTCGCTGGCAGTACGCGCGCGTGCATCAAGGCATAATATACAACTTCGAGATCGAGACTTTAGCCCACAATACTGACGATATCGCGAGAACGATTGCGTCGGCTTTGGATATCCCGATCGCTGATAGCTGACTTTCCAGAACCCACAACATTCCCGAACACCACTGCTATCGGGTATTCAACCCTCAACCTGCTCCGCCAGTTCCAGCCAGCGCTCCTCGGCGGCGTGTTTGTCGGTGCGGGCTTTGGCGATGGCGGCGGTCAGGGCGGCGAATTTCGTCGGGTTGCTGGTGTAGAGTGCGGGATCGTGCAGGGCCGCCTCATCGCGAATGATCGCCGCCTCCAGTTCCTCGATCCGGACGGGCAGCAGTTCGTAATCGCGTTGATCCTTGTAGCTTAGCTTGGCCTTTTTCGGCGGCGGTGGCTGGGGTGGCGCTGGTTCTGCCCTGGAACTGGTCTTCTTTGCCGTAACGCTGCGTTCCTTGCGCTGCTTTTCCCAATCGGCGTAACCACCTGCGACGATATCGACCTTGCCGCTGCCATCGAGGCCCAGCGTGACGGTGACGGTGCGGTCAAGGAAATCGCGGTCATGGCTGACGATCAACACCGTGCCATCGTAATCGGCGATCACTTCCTGCAGCAGGTCAAGCGTTTCCAGATCGAGATCGTTGGTCGGCTCATCCAGCACCAGCAAGTTGGACTTGCGGGCAAATTCGCGGGCCAGCAGCAGCCGCGAACGTTCGCCGCCCGATAGCGAGCCGATCTTGGCATCGACCATGCCGGGATCGAACAGGAAGTCCTTGAGGTAGCCTTGGACATGTTTGCGGATGCCGCGCACGTCAACCCAGTCACCACCCTCGGCCAGAATGTCGCGGATGCTCTTTTGCGGGCTCATCAGGCTGCGTTGCTGGTCGATCAGCACCCCGTTGAGGGTCTTTGCGAGGGTTATCTGGCCCTCGTCTGGGGTCAAATCTCCGGTCAGCAGCTTCAACAAGGTGGTCTTGCCCGAACCATTGGCCCCGACGACGCCGATCCGATCACCGCGGGTAATCCGCAAGGAGAAGTCGCGGATAATCGTGCGCTCCCCGAACCGCTTGGTCACCTTATCAGCTACAATCACCGCTTTGGTCTTCACATCATCGGTGGCGAGTTTCAGCTTGGCCGTCCCACCCGGCGTGAGCATCGCAGCCCGCTGAGCGCGCATTTCCCACAGTTTTTCAAGCCGCCCCTGATTGCGCTTGCGCCGCGCGGTAACGCCGCGTTCCAGCCAATGCGCCTCTAGCTTCAGCTTGGCGTCCATCTTGTCAGCAGCGCGGGCTTCCTCCGCATAAATCGCCTCCATCCACAACTCATAGCCGCCAAAGCCGATGTCCTTGCGGCGCAGCGATCCGCGATCCAGCCACAATGTCGCTTTGGTCAATCGCTCCAGGAATGTCCGGTCATGGCTGATCGCTACGAAGGCACCCTTATAGCGGGCCAGCCAGCTCTCCAGCCAGTCAATCGCGGCCAGATCGAGGTGGTTGGTCGGCTCGTCCAGCAGCAGCAGATCAGGGTCTGAAGCAAGCGCCCGGGCCAGCGCAGCGCGCCGCCGTTCTCCTCCGCTGGCGCTTTCTGCAGGGCGGGCGAGGTCAATGCCGAGCTGGCTGGCGATAGCCTCCACCTCGTGGCGGGGCGGGGCACCGGGTTCATGCAAGGCAAAGTCCATCAGCGTGGCATAGCCGGTGAAGAACGGATCCTGCTCCAGCATCACGACCTTGGTGCCCGGCTGGACCGAACGCTTGCCCCGGTCCGCCTCGATCTGATCTGCGATCAGCCGCAGCAGCGTGGTTTTGCCCACGCCGTTGCGTCCGATCAGCGCCAGCCGATCACGCGGACCAATATGGAGGTCAAGCCCTTGAAACAGCCAGCCCGAGCCTTGGATCAGACTTAGCTGTTCCCAGCTGAGGATTGGTGCGAGCGCCATGCTGCGCGGCCCCTAGCTGTTTGTGTGCTGCGTTGACAAGCGGCGAACGGGGCGGGAAGGTGGCTTATGCGCACCGTATGGCTCAATGGCGAATGGCTCCCGGAGAATGAGGCCCAGGTTTCGATCTTTGATCGCGGATTATTGTTCGGGCAGGGGGTCTATGAGGTATCCCCGGTGCTCGATGGTCAATTCTGCAACTGGGCGCACCACGCCGCGCGGCTGGAACGGTCCAAAGCAACCGCGCGGATCAGCGACGATACCGATTGGCCAGCTGTTCTGGGCGAACTCATCGAGCGAAACGGGCTGGAGGAAGGCAGGGTCTATCTCCAGATCACCAGCGGTGCGCCTGCGGATCGCGATTTCCTCTCAGCGATCCCGCCTGCCGCGCCCACTCGCTTCGCCTTCACCCAAGCGGCAGCCTTGATCGACAATCCCAAAGCCAAAACCGGCCTCAAGGTGATCCTGCGCCCCGATGCGCGCTGGAAGCTGCGTTCGGCCAAGACCGTGCAGCTGCTTTACGCGGTGCTGGTCAAGGAGGAAGCGCGCGAGGCTGGGGTGGACGATGTCTGGATGGTTGAAAACGGAGCCATAACTGAGGCAAGCAGTTCCAACGCCCATATTATCGACGCGCGCGGTGTGCTTGTATCGCACCCGGTCGATCATGGCGTGCTGCCCGGTGTGACAAGGATCTGCGTGATGGAGATTGCCAGAGGGATGGGGATCGCAGTTGAGGAACGTGCGTTCAGCCCGGATGAATTGTTTGCTGCGCAGGAGGCTTTCGTGTCGGCGGCGGGATCGCTGATTCTGCCTGTGGTTGAGGCTGATGGAAAGCCGATCGGCTCCGGTAAGCCTGGCCCGGTTACGCAGGCAATCCGTGCGCGCTATATTGCTGCATTGAGTTCGGGCTAATACCAATCTGCGATGAGAAGAACCTATAGCTCCCCTCCCCGGTGGGGAGGGGTTGGGGTGGGGGTTCCACGCTAGCGATGACGCGAGGCCAAGTGGCCTCGCTCCCCCATCCCCAACCCTTCCCCGACGGGGAAGGGGGAAATGAGTCAAGCTCATTGCACCTTGGTATAAGCCGTTCAGACAAGCGTAACGCTAGTGCAGTCATTTTGCTAAATTGCCAAAGGAACACTGACCATGACTTCGCTCCATCTCCCCCTGATTGCTATGGCTGCTGGAATTGGCTCCGTTCCGGCGCTCGCAGCAGAAGTTCAGATTGCCGCACAAGGACCGATTGTTGAACTGACCGTGAGTGAACTGGTTCAGGCCACACCCGATACGGCAACAATTGGCGGCGGTGTTACCACGCGGGCCAATACTGCCGTAGAGGCTATGCGCCAGAATGCGGCTGCAATGATGAAAGTCGTCGATCGGTTGCGGGCGCTGGGGATCGATCGGAAATACATCCAGACCTCCAGTATCAACCTTAACCCGCAGTATCAGTACAACAACGACAATGTGCCGCCACGCTTCCTTGGGTATGATGCTTCGAACCAGGTAAATGTCTTGCTGCGTGATATGGCCAAGGTTGGCCCGACGCTGGATGCGCTGGTTGCGGCCGGCGCGACCAATGTATCCGGCCCGAATTTCTCGCTCGAGGCTGATGCCGCTGCAAAAGCGCAGGCACGGCGGACCGCTTGGCAGCGGGCTGAGGCTCAAGCGAAGGAATATGCCGCAATGGCCGGATACAAGGGCGTGAAGCTTCTTGCTGTTGCTGAGGGAATTTCGAGCAGCGGACCGATGCTGCAATCTTTTGATGTAATCGCCACTTCAGCGCGGCTGGAAAAGACCCCGGTTGAACCCGGTCAGGTCGGCACCGGGGTAACGCTCACCGTCAAATATGAGATGACGCGCTGAACGCCAAGCGTGATATGTATTCACTTGTTGTTCAATCCGAGCAGTTTAGGCACAGCGCCATTATGAAAAGCCTGATTTCCCTTGTTCTGATTGCTCTTGTGCTGACCCCCGCTCCGGTTCTGGCCGAGCAAGGCAATGAGCAAGGTCAGGTCCGCAAGGAAATGCGTGCCGGGAATGTCCGTCCCTTGCGTGAGATTGAGCGCAAGGTGGTGCCGATGATGTCAGGAATGCAATATCTTGGCCCTGAATATGATCCGGCGGCGCTGGCCTATCGGCTCAAGTTCATACGCGATGGGCGCGTGATTTTCGTGGATGTCGATGCGCGCTCCGGCGATATTATTCGCCAGTCTCGTTAGGCCACCCGGCTTGACGCCTTTGGGCTTTGGCCGCATGGCTTTTGCCACTTCATGTTTCGCGTTTTACGGGGGATTTAGGCGATGCGTATCCTGATCGTCGAGGACGAACCAACCCTTGGCAAACAGCTCAAGTCCACACTCGAACAGACCGGCTATGCTGTCGATCTGTCGGTCGATGGAGAGGACGGCCATTTCCTTGGCTCGACGGAGAATTATGACGCAGTAGTCCTCGATCTTGGCTTGCCAGAGATTGATGGCCTCACCGTGCTTGGTATGTGGCGCAAGGAGGGGCGAACCTTCCCGGTGCTGGTGCTAACCGCGCGCGACAGTTGGTCAGACAAGGTGGCTGGCCTCGATGCCGGGGCTGATGATTATCTGGCCAAACCGTTCCAGACCGAGGAACTGATAGCCCGGCTGCGCGCACTGATCCGCCGCGCCTCGGGCAACAGTTCGTCGGAACTGATCGCGGGCGATGTGCGGCTGGACACTCGCTCTGGCCGGGTCACGCTGGATGGCGAGCCGGTGAAACTGACCGCGCAGGAATACAAGCTGCTGTCCTATCTGCTCCACCACAAGGGCAAGGTTGTTAGTCGGACCGAGTTGATCGAGCATATTTATGATCAGGATTTTGACCGCGATTCCAACACGATTGAAGTTTTTGTGACCCGCATTCGCAAAAAGCTGGGCGCGGATGTTATCACCACGATCCGCGGCCTTGGCTATAGCCTAGACGATCCGGCTGGACCTGGCCGGGGCTGATCTGGCCTGCGATCCACTTACCCTCAGCTTGTCTAGGGGCTGTTCTGTTTTTGCGAGGTAGCGAGCAAGTGCAATCCTTCGACAAGTTCAGGATAGTCGGAGACTGGAACTAGTCGTGGAGACACCAGCTCAGCCTCGTCCGCATACCGGCTCTCTTTCGCGCCGGATGATGATCATTGCTGCGGGCTGGATTATTGTATTGTTGTTTGGGGGTGGTCTGGCGCTGGACCGCACGCTTACGGGGCTCGTCTCGCGCAATTTCGATGATCAGATGAGCTATATGCTGACCGCAATGGTGGGATCGGCCGAAATTGGCCCTGATGGCGAGGTGTTCTTCAACCGGCCATTGGGGGATCAGCGCTTCCTTGAGCCAAACAGCGGGCTGTATTGGCAGGTCGTGGGGCAGGGCCATGAAGAATTCCTGTCCCGCTCCTTGTGGGACCGGACGCTTGTGGTTCAAGTGAACCACTTCGATAAGACCCCCCATGCCTTTGATAGTCTTCAGTTTCCCAACGAGCCGTTGCGGGTGTTGGAACGTTCGATAATCTTGCCGGGCAGCGACACAAAATGGGCGTTCACTGTGGCGGCCAGCCGGGATGAGGTAGACGGCCAGATATCGCGAATCCGGACGATCCTGATCCGCAGTTTTGTCGTCCTTGGGCTTGGGCTGTTCCTGATGGCGGTGCTACAAACCTGGTATGGTCTTGGTCCGCTGCGCCGGGTGCGTTCGGCGATCCAGCGGATGCGCACCACCGGCGCGGGCCGGGTGACCGAGCCTTTGCCGCTTGAGGTTCAGCCGCTGGTGGAGGAATTGAACGGGTTGCTGGCCCATTCGGAGCGGCAGGCAGAGGAGGCGCGGACACATGCGGGCAACCTTGCGCATGCGTTGAAAACCCCGCTGACAGTAGTGATGAACGCCGCCACCGCCAAAGCTCCTGATCTGTCTGATACGGTGATCCGCGAGGCAGCGGTGATGCGCCGTCAGGTCGATCATCACCTTGCCCGCGCCCGCGCAGTCGGCCGCCGCGCTGTAGGTCTGTCGCGCGCCAGCGTAGGTGAAAGCGTCGAGGCTGTCTTGCGAGCTGTAACCCGGCTTTATGATAGTATCCGCTTTGATCTTGATGGAAAACGCGAGACATTTGTCGCGATCGAGCGGCAGGATCTGGATGAGATTCTCGGCAACTTGATCGAAAACGCGGCCAAATACGGCGGTGGCAGTGTATTCGTCACCATCGATCCGACCGCCGAGCCTGGTTGGTGCGAAATCTGGATCGAGGATGACGGCCTCGGCATCCCCCAAGAAGAACGTACCCGCATTTTCGACCGCGGCGCACGGCTTGATACTGGCAAGCCGGGCACGGGGCTGGGGCTGGCGATCGTACGCGATGTGGCCGAGATCTACGGCGGGAGCGTGGAGCTGGGCGAAAGCGAGGATCTGGGCGGGCTGCTGGTGAGGCTGAGGTTGCCGAGGGTTGGTGGGTAGGTGCCGCTAATAAAGTCGCTGTGTCTCGTCGTCCTCGATGAGCGCGGCGACGGCGCTGACCGGCAAAGGGATCGCAGCGGCATCCTTCATTGCCTGGGCGAAGGTGGCCAAGCCATCGAGTGATGGCCAAGCCTCGGGCACCCACAGATTGGACCGGATCATACATTTTGCGCAATGCATGAAGGCCTCCTCAACCCGCACAGCGAAAGCCAGGGCGGGGGTCTTGCCTTGAGCTGCCAAGTTTTCAAGGACTGCAGGATCACGAACAATCTGGGCCGTGCCGCTGACTCTCAAGGTCTCCCGCTTCCCTGGTATCAGGAAGATAAGCCCGATCTGTGGGTTCTGCAGGATGTTGCGGTGCGTATCGAACCGCTGGTTTCCGGGGCGATCCGGGATAATCAGGGTCCCTGTATCGACAATCTTTACGAATCCTGGAGCATCGCCTTTGGGCGAAATATCCATCCGACCCGCTGTATCAGCACTTGAAATAAGGACGAACGGCGAGCGCTCGATAAAATCGACGCAATGCCTGTCGAGTTGACTGAGCGTCTTTTCGACCACAGCCGGGTGCACCGCCTCCCCCATAATGACGCGCAGTTCAGTTTCGCTTCGAATAACATCCTTGAACTGCACGGCTTTTCTCCCTTTTGAACTGGATGTCTTGCTACTTCCCCTGCGCCTGCTCATGGTGATGGATCACCTCGTCAATAATGAACCGCAGGAACTTCTCTGAAAACTCCGGATCGAGCTGTGCTTCGACCGCCAGCTTGCGCAGCCGCGCGATCTGGGCCTCTTCGCGGGCCGGATCGGATGGGGGCAGGGCGTTGGCCGCCTTATAAGTGCCCACCGCCTTGGTGATGCGAAAGCGTTCGGCCAGGATATGGATCAGCGCTGCATCGATATTATCGATGCTGGAGCGAAAGCCAGCCAGCGTCGGGTCGGGAATATTATCAGTCATGAAGTAGTTTGCTAGCATGACATTTTGCGCATGGCCATTGCCAGCTTTGCACTTGCCTTCGCCATCGCCCCGTCGCAAGGGCGCAGGCTATGAGCGCTGACATCATTCCCTTGCGTACTCGGATTACAGAGCCTTCGCTGGCTCCAATGCTGGCATTGACTGCTTCAGGCATGAACAACGTCAATTCGGTGATCCTGGAAAGGATGCAAAGTCAGATTCCGCTAATCCCGGTGCTGGCCGGGCATCTGATCGCCGGCGGCGGCAAGCGGATGCGGCCGATGCTGACATTGGCCAGTGCGGCACTGTGTGATTATTCAGGCACAAGGCACCACAAACTCGCTGCTTCGGTGGAGTTTATTCATACTGCAACGCTGCTCCATGATGATGTAGTCGATGGTTCCGACCTGCGGCGCGGGAAGGCGACCGCCAATATGGTGTTTGGTAATCCGGCAACCGTGTTGGTCGGTGATTTCCTGTTTACCCGCGCGTTCGAACTGATGGTCGAGGATGGCAGCCTCAAGGTGCTAAAAATACTTTCTGGAGCGTCCTCGGTGATTTCCGAAGGCGAGGTTGATCAGCTTACCGCCCAGCGCCAGATCGAAACCAGCGAAGACCGTTACCTTTCGATCATCCGCGCCAAAACCGCCGCGCTGTTCGCGGCCGCCTGCCGGATTTCCGCTGTGGTGGCCGAACGCAGCGAGGCTGATGAGCGGGCGCTGGATGATTATGGTCGCAATCTGGGCATTGCCTTCCAGCTGGTCGACGATGCGATCGACTATGATTCCTCCAGCGCTGAAATGGGCAAAGGCAAGGGCGATGATTTCCGTGAAGGCAAGATGACCCTGCCGGTGATCCTCGCCTATGCGCGCGGCAGTGATGAGGAGCGCCGGTTCTGGCGTGAGGCGATTTCGGGACACCGGATTACCGATGCCGATCTGGCTCACGCAGTAAAGCTGATCGAACGGCATGATTGCGTTAGAGCCACGCGCGACCGGGCTAGCCACTTTGCCCAGCGTGCTATTGATGCGATAGCGAGTTTCCCGGCAGGAGAGGCCCGCGCAGCAATGGCCGAGGCGGCTGAGTTTGCCGTGGCACGGCGGTATTGAGGCGGGGTTGAACCTGCCTGACCTTCCCATCCGCGCTGTCCTGCCAGATCTGCTCGCCGCGTTGCGGGTTTCCACTTCCGCCGTCCTGATCGCGCCGCCGGGCGCTGGCAAGACCACCGCGGTTGCCCCGGCGTTGATCGGCGAGGACTGGTGCAGAGGTACCGTGATCATCCTCAGCCCACGCCGGGTCGCCGCGCGCGCTGCTGCCGAGCGGATGGCCGAACAACTGGGCGAAACGCCGGGACAGACGGTTGGCTATCTCACCCGGCTCGATAGCAAACGCTCGACCAAAACCCGGATTCTGGTGATGACCGAGGCGATTTTCGTGGCGACAATCCTGGATGAACCGGAATTGTCCGGGGTCAGCGCGGTGTTGTTCGATGAAGCTCATGAGCGGCACCTTGACAGTGACCTTGGTTTGGCTCTCGCGATCGAGAGCCAGCAGGTGCTGCGGCCTGACTTGCGGTTGGTGGTGATGTCGGCGACGATCGATGGGGCGCGGTTTGCCGGCCTGTTTGGTGATGCACCGGTGATCGAAAGCGCGGGCAAGGCCTTTCCGCTCAGCATCCGCTGGCTGGGTGCGCGGCCTGAATTGCCGCTGGAAGAGGCCATGGCCTCGGCAATCCTCGCGGCTTGGCGCGATGAGGTCGGAGATATTCTCGCCTTCCTACCCGGCGTACGCGAGATTGAGAGAACTGCGGTGCGGTTAGCAGAGAAGCTTCCTCAAGCACTGCTGCTTCCGCTCCACGGCCAGTGTGAGCCTGCCGCCCAACGCGCCGCGATTCGGCGCGATCCTGCAAATCGCCGCCGGATTGTGCTGGCCACCGCAATTGCCGAGTCCTCTCTAACGCTCGATGGGGTCTCAGTGGTTGTCGATGCGGGGCAATCGCGCCGGGCGGAGTTCGACAAGGCGGCAGGGGTGACGCACCTCGTTACTCACCGCGCCAGTCAGGCCGCAGCCGCTCAGCGCGCGGGACGTGCCGCGCGTCAGGGTCCGGGGGTCGCATATCGGCTCTGGGAGGAAGCTGGTCATCCCGGTCGCACCGCGTTCGATCCGCCCGAAATACTGTCCGCTGATCTTGCTCCGCTGGCGTTGACGCTGGCGCAGTGGGGCAATTCAGACCCCGCACAAATGGCCTGGATTGATCCGCCACCAGTTGCAGCATTGGGTGCAGCAAAGCAGGCGCTTTTGTCGCTTGGCGCGCTTGATGCTGCCGGCCAGATTACGCAGCATGGCCGCAGCATGGCGGCGCTACCGATGAGTCCACCGCTGTCCCATATGCTACTCTATGCTGCGCAACATAACGCAGCGGTTCCTGCTGCCCGATTGGCACTGCTGCTTCAGGAACGCGGGCTCGGCGGGCGCGGCGGGCGCGGCGAAGATCTTGCTGCGAGGCTTGAGCGTTGGACGACGGACCAATCCGCGCGGGCCGAGGCTTCACGCAAACTGGCGGCGGGGTGGGCTAAGCGGGCCGGAGAATTGTCCCATAAGGACGAGGGAACACCGCCGCCGCTCGGCATCCTGCTCGCCGAAGCTTATCCAGACAATATTGCCAAGCGTCGAAGTCCCTCCGGAGAGGAATGGCTTACGGCAGGTGGCCGCGGACTGCGACTTGATTCCGCCTCGCCATTGGCTCGCGCTGAATGGCTCAGCGTGGGCGAGGCGCAGGGCGAAGCCAAAGGCGCGCGGATCACTGGTGCGATCGCGCTGGATGAAGCCGAGGTGCTGCGCTGGCTTGATCACCGGATAGAGCGCCGCTCTGTCTTGCGCTGGCTGGCCGATGAGCGGCGGGTTGAGGCCATGCTGGAGCAGCGGCTCGGTGCGATCACTCTGGCACGCGGACCTGATCCTTCGCCTGATCCAGTGGCGATTGCATTGTTGGTGGTTGATCGAGTGCGCGAAACCGGCCTCAACCTTCTGCCTTTGTCACCGGCCAGCCGAAATCTGCTGACCCGTGGCCGTTATGCCGGGGTTCTCGCACTCGGCGAGGAAGCATTGCTCGCTTCGCTGCAGGAGTGGCTCCAGCCTATTTTGACCCGCCGCCTCGATGCGCTTGACCCGCTGGCACTGCATGAGGCGCTGAAGAACCGGATCGACTATCCAGCGCGCCAGCAACTTGAGCTGCTTGCTCCACCGCAGTTCACCAGCCCGGCTGGTACGCACCATATGATCGACTATGCCGACGAGGCAGGACCGAGTGTAGAAGTGCGGGTGCAAGCGCTGTTCGGCCTCGATTCCCATCCCGGCTTTGGCCAGCATGAACTGCCCCTGCTGCTCAAACTCACCTCACCAGGCGGCAAGCCAGTGCAATCCACCCGCGATCTTCCCGGATTCTGGCGGGGCAGCTGGCGTGATGTGCAGCGCGATATGAAAGGGCGCTATCCCAGGCACCGCTGGCCAGATGAGCCTTGGGCCGAAGATCCCAGCTTGAAGACCCGCAATGCCTTCGAGAAGTCACGCCGCACTTGATTTTGGCTCTGCTTTGCGGAATGGCAATTACCATGACCGCACGTATCTATCAGCGCCCGAAAAATGCCATGCAATCGGGCAAAGGCCTGACCGACCAGTGGATCCTTGAATTCGCGCCTGCTGAGGCACGGCAAGCCGATCCGTTGATGGGCTGGGCAGGGTCGGGCGATACGCAGGTGCAGGTTGTGCTCAATTTCGCCGCTCTTGCAGAGGCGAAGGCCTATGCGGCCAAGCATGGCATCGCCGCCAGCGTACATGCCACTCCGCCGCGCCGCCTGAAATTGCAGACATACGCCGATAACTTCCGCTAATCGCGATCAAGAGTAAGAAGGTGGGCCTGCGGCTACCTGGGTCGCACGTTCGATAACACTTGCAGGCCCACCTCCTCTCCCAACCTTACGGCGGAGATTGAAAAGCTTATAGATCAGCTTGATCAGAGATGCTTGCGAAAATGCGACACTCGCGCCATATGCCCGCTTGGGAGTCGGGCGGACGTTTGCGTTCGCCAATCTGGTCAGGTCCGGAAGGAAGCAGCCACAACGGATTGCGGCGGGTCGCCCGGCTCCTTTTCTCCTGACAAGTAACCTGCCAACCCCTACCAAGGTCATATGGGCGATTCCTCCGACATTTTTGGCGACGAGCCAATGGCGACACGCGATCCTGATATGCCGGAGGATGCGCTAGGCCTTGGCGCGCCCTTGGCTGCTCCCGAAACGCAAGCTGCGCCAACTGGCGCGACCCAACCCTATCGCGTGCTCGCGCGCAAATACCGACCGCAAACTTTTTCTGAGCTGATCGGGCAGGACGCGATGGTCCAGACGCTGGGCAATGCAATCAGCCGGGACCGGCTGGCCCATGCGTTTCTGATGACCGGAGTGCGCGGGGTGGGCAAAACCTCGACCGCGCGGCTTATCGCCAAGGCGCTCAATTGTGTCGGGGCGGATGGCACAGGCGGTCCGACGATTGACCCTTGCGGAAAGTGTGAGCCTTGCGTGGCTATTGCCGAAGGCCGCCACATGGACGTGATCGAGATGGATGCGGCCAGCCACACTGGCGTTGACGATGTGCGCGAGATTATCGAAGCAGTGCGCTATTCCGCAGTTTCGGCACGCTATAAAATCTACATCATCGATGAAGTTCACATGCTGTCACGCAACGCGTTCAACGCTTTGCTCAAGACGCTGGAAGAACCGCCACCACATGTGAAATTTCTGTTCGCCACCACGGAGGTAGACAAGCTGCCGGTTACGGTCCTGTCGCGTTGTCAGCGGTTCGATTTGCGCCGGATCAACGCGCCGATGCTGGCCGAGCATTTCGCCCGGATATGCCAAGCCGAGAATGTCGCGGCTGAGGATGAGGCGCTGGCGATGATCGCCAATGCCGCCGAAGGATCAGTCCGTGATGGCCTGTCTATCCTAGATCAGGCGATTGCTCATGCTGATCTTGGCGGCAATGGACTTGTCACCGCAGAGCAGGTCCGCGATATGTTGGGTCTGGCTGACAAAACCGCTCAACGCCGCTTGATGACGGCCTTGCTGAGTGGCGATTCAGCTGGTCTGCTGGAATTGGTCGCGTCGCAATTTGTCTTTGGGGTAGAGCCTATTGCGCTGCTGCGCTCAGCCATGGAGCTAACCCACAAGATCACAGTTTCACAGGTTAGCAAAACCGCGGCCGACGCGATTTCTGCCGAAGAGCGTGAAACGATTGAGGAATGGGCGCAGACGCTTTCGGCTGGACAGCTCCACCGTCTGTGGCAATTGCTGCTAAAGGGCCATGACGAGGTAAAGTCTGCTCCCGATCCACTGGTTGCGGCGCAAATGGCGCTGCTCAGGGTCATGCACGCTTCTGACTTGCCTGATCCGGGCACTTTGGCGAAAAAGCTGAACGAAATGATTGCTAATGGTGTTGCCGCTGCCCCGGCAACTCCGTTTGATGCTCGCATTGTAACTGAACCGACCGCTATGGATTGGACGGCACTGATCCGGCTGGTGGATCAATCGGGCCAGCTTCGTGTTGCGCAGGTGATGCATGACTGGATCCGGGTGATTACCCTTGGCCCCAGTTTGCTGCGCTATGCCGTGGCACCGGGCTATTCCGGTGATCCTGCGCCAGAGCTGCGCGATGCGTTGCTGCGCGCCACGGGCGAACGCTGGCTGGTAGAACGGACTGAAGGCGATGGGATGCTCTCGCTGCGCGAAAAGGTGGAGGCTTTGCGTGAAGCAGAACTTGCAGAAATGCGAAGATCACCGCTGGTCGAGGCCACGCTGGCCGCTTTCCCCGAAGCCGAATTCGTTGAAGTAGACCCCGCAGCGCGCGGCGATCAGCACTGGAGCAAAAGCGCATGAAGTCGATGGAAGAGATGATCCAGGCCGCCCAAGCCGCGGCAGAGACCATCAGCAAGCAAATGACCGAAGCGCAATCCAAATTGGATGGCATGGAAGTGGAAGGCGTGGCCGGCGGCGGGCTGGTCAAGATCCGCTGCTCGGCCAAGGGCCGGATCATCGCGGTTGGAATAGACGACAGTATGATGGCTCTAGCCGAAAAGCCGATCCTCGAAGATCTGATCGCCGCAGCGTTTAATGACGCCCGGGGCAAGGCTGATGAGGTGTCCGGCGCGGAAATGTCACGCATTCAGGCGGGCATGGGTCTGCCTCCGGGGTTCAAGATGCCGGGGATGGGGTGAGCTGCAAGCGCGGCATCAATCGAATTTCAAAATGCCCGGCGCGACATGTTCCCACCATCCGCCCGTCGCGATCCATGGTGAGATAAAATGGAGCGGAACCATCGCTGCGACGACAAGGATCGTAGCGGGATGAATTCGGCCGAACTGACGATAGTCATGCAGCGCCAGCGGGATCAAGAAAAGGTCGGCCAGGATGTTGGGGCCAAAGTCAGTGACCGGTGACCAGACGGGCAAGGGAATAAACCAACGGGAAATGGCCGGGCCAACCAGATTGAGCGCTGCTGCATAATTGAACCGCCGATGCCATTCGACATTGCGCGTTATCGCGGCAATCGCGCCGATCATCGACAGGGTGAAGAGTGCAAGATCGACAACATTATAGAAGATGAAAGCAAACGGATCCGGGTCACCGCGCTCAATCCGTGCGCGCGCTGCATAAAGCGTCAACCACAAGCCAAGCGGAATCATCGTTCCCGTCACCGCAAGTCCTGCCAGCCCGATTTCACGGTGGCGCGCAATTTTGCCGCTAGCCGCAAGCCTGGTCTGCCAGACATATAGTCCAAGCCAAGCAAAGAACATCGCTCCATGAACGTGATGGAGGGCAACAAACGGTCGTGAGCCTGTTGCCAAAGGGCCGAAATAGGTAAACGGGAAGCTGCTGAATGCCACCAAGGCCATCAGTATCGCGGTGCGAGCAAAGAACTGCGTTCGCACCCGCGCAGGTGCAGTGCTTGTCATGTGAATTACCCCGTCGCAAGCCTGACCCTTGCGAGCGAACCTGACGCAATCAGCGGATTAGTCAACAGCGCGTGCGGCTAACGATCCACAGCCGCGCAGAGTTGCGCCATTGCACCAGCCCGTCTGCCACCCCATATCCCGGCTCAAGACCCGGCGACCACCGGGATGCGCCTTTTGGTGCTATAATGATCGGACTATGCAGATGAATCTATTCCCCCTCTTGCCGCTGCGCGATATTGTTGTGTTTCCGGGTATGGTCGTGCCGCTGTTCGTAGGGCGTGAGAAATCGGTGGCCGCCTTGGAATCGGCGATGGCTGGCAACAAGGATATCTTCCTGCTCGCCCAGCTCGATCCGGGTTGTGACGATCCTGACCGCGACGATCTGTATGACATCGGGGTGATCGCCACCGTTCTTCAGTTGCTGAAACTGCCCGATGGAACGGTTCGCGTGCTCGTCGAAGGTCAGCATCGCGCGCAGTTGGAAAATCTGCGCGAGGAAGGCACTGGTTTGGGCGAAATGCTGGTGGCGCAGGTTGAAAAGCTTGAATCCGAAACCGTCACCGGCGATGAAATTTCGGGCATGATGCGCAGTGTGGTCGAGCAATTCGGTGAATATGCCAAGCTCAACAAAAAGTTATCGCAGGATTCCGGCGATCAGTTGGAAGATATCGATGATGCTTCGAAGCTGGCCGATACAGTTGCAGGCAGCATCAACGCCAAAGTGGCCGACAAACAGGCGCTGCTGACCGAGATCGATCCGCTCAAGCGGCTGGAAATGGTCTATAGTTTCATGGAAGGGGAGCTTGGCGTGCTCCAGGTGGAGCGGCGTATTCGCGGGCGGGTCAAGCGTCAGATGGAGAAGACCCAACGCGAATATTACCTCAACGAGCAGATGAAGGCGATCCAGTCTGAGCTTGGCGGGGGCGATGGCGAGGAAGCCAATGAGCTGGTCGAACTACAGAACAAGATCGACAAGTTGAAACTATCGAAGGAAGCCCGCACCAAGGCGACGACGGAGCTCAAGAAGCTCAAATCAATGCAACCGATGAGCGCTGAGGCGACCGTTATCCGCAACTATCTTGATGTTCTGCTTGGTCTGCCCTGGGCAAAAAAGACCAAGGTTAAGAAAGATATACATGAGGCGCAGGCTGTGCTCGATGCGGATCACTATGCGCTCGACAAGGTCAAGGACCGGATCATCGAATATCTGGGTGTGCAGGCGCGTACCAACAAACTCAAGGGTCCGATCCTCTGTCTGGTTGGTCCTCCGGGGGTTGGCAAGACATCGCTGGGCAAATCGATTGCGCGGGCTACGGGCCGCGAATTTATCCGGCAGTCGCTGGGCGGGGTGCGTGATGAGGCGGAAATCCGGGGTCACCGCCGCACCTATATTGGCTCGCTGCCAGGCAAGATCATCACCAATCTTCGCAAGGCTGGAGCCTCTAACCCGCTGTTCCTGCTAGATGAAATCGACAAGCTGGGCCAGGACTTCCGCGGTGATCCGGCATCGGCCCTGCTCGAAGTGCTCGATCCGGAGCAGAACTCCAAGTTCCAGGACCATTACCTTGAGGTCGATTATGACCTGTCGGATGTGATGTTTGTCTGCACCGCCAACAGCCTTAATCTGCCGCAAGCCCTGCTAGACAGGATGGAGATAATCCGGCTGGAGGGGTACACTGAGGACGAGAAGGTCGCGATTGCCGAGCGGCATCTGGTTGAAAAGCAGGTTGAGGCGCATGGTCTGAAAAAGGGTGAATTCACCCTGACCAGCGAAGCGCTGCTCGATCTGGTGCGCTATTACACTCGCGAGGCCGGAGTCCGGACGTTGGAACGTGAAATCGCTCGGCTGGCGCGCAAGAGCTTGCGCAAAATTCTTGAGGGCAAGGAAACCGCGATCACCATCACGCCTGAAAATCTTGGCGAGTTTGCCGGAGTGCGCAAATACCGTCATGGCGTTTCGGAAGAAGAACATCAGGTCGGCGCGGTTACGGGCTTGGCCTGGACCGAAGTAGGCGGCGAATTGCTGACCATTGAAAGCGTTACCGTTCCTGGCAAGGGCGGGATCAAGACCACTGGCAAGCTGGGCGAGGTGATGAATGAAAGCATCCAGGCGGCCTTCAGTTTCGTCCGTGCGCGCAGTCCGGCCTATGGGATCAAGCCGACCCTGATCCAGCGCAAGGATATCCATATCCATCTTCCCGAAGGCGCTGTGCCAAAGGACGGGCCGAGCGCGGGTGTGGGCATGGTCACATCGATCGTTTCGACACTGACGGGGATTGCGGTGCGCAAGGATGTGGCGATGACTGGCGAGGTTACTCTGCGCGGGCGGGTGCTGCCGATTGGCGGTTTGAAGGAAAAACTGCTCGCTGCTTTGCGCGGCGGGATCAAAACCGTGCTGATCCCGGAGGAGAACGCAAAGGATCTGGCAGAGATCCCAGCCAATATCACCGAAGGGATGGAAATCATCCCCGTTAGTCACGTTGATGAAGTGCTGGCGATCGCATTGGTCCAACCCCTCGAAACGATTGAATGGACCGAAGCGGACGATTTGGCGAGCCAACCGGGGCCTGCGGGAATCCCCGGCGCAGCCCCATCAATCACTGCCCATTGATTCGCGCTGCAGCGCAGCGACTCGGCTCCAGATTCGACCCTGATCCGGATTGCTGCGGTGCCGCAAACCGGTGCAACTGCCGCTGGAAGCCCTCGCTTTGTCGAAACTTGCAGGAAAACGTGGATAATCGTCGAAAAAATCGGGTTTTTGGCTTTGACAGCTTCATCAAAAGCGGCTCAATTCCGGCCCTGCTTTGAGAGAATCCAAGCACAATAGTTTTCACAATAGTTAGGGGGTTCCCGATATGAACAAGAACGATCTTATCAGTGCAGTTGCCGATTCGAGCGGCCTTACCAAGAGCGACGCCAGCAAGGCTGTCGAAGGCGTGTTTGATGCCGTAACTGCCGCTCTCAAGAAGGGTGATGAAGTTCGCCTTGTCGGCTTTGGCACCTTCTCGGTCGCCAAGCGCAAAGCATCAACCGGCCGTAACCCGCGCACTGGTGAACCGATGACTATCAAGGCATCGACACAGCCCAAGTTCAAGGCCGGCAAAGGCCTGAAGGACGCCGTCAACTAAGACAGCGTGCCTGTTGATCGTGACGGCCTGTAAAGGCTAAGCGGTCTGAGAAAATCATGCGCCGCGTTTGCCCCAGTGCATGCGCGGCGTTTCTCATTGGCGGCCTGATCGTCGATAATCTCGGGCAAGGCTGGACGATGGCAGGCAGGCCGCCTATATGGCGAACAAGATGAACCGCTTACTCCTCACCTTCCTCGCACTTCTGGCCGGGTTCGTCACGCAGGTCTCTCCGGCGCAGGCGCGACTGTGTGGTGCCAGCGATATTGAAATTGGTGCAGTTGAAGCTGGCCGGGTCGGGGCCCGTTCAGCGCCGTGCCAATCGGCCGTGACCGATGCCCCTGCGGCAAGGCAGGAGCGGGCCGGGCGTGAAACTTCGCGCGTTCGTCCGGCGCGTCCGCGGGTCTATATCCCTTCAGTCCTGTTTGGTGCTGACCGCGCTTACGAATAGCGCGCATTCTAGCTGAAATTCCGCGGCGCGCTGCCTTATTGGCCGCCGGGCTTCACTTGCCATTCCTGTGAATCGGCCTGGCCCAGCTTCAGCATATTTCCATCTCCTGACATCACAAGAATCTTGGAATTCCATATGATCGGCACTATCGCCAAAGCCATTTTCGGCTCGTCCAATGATCGCTACGTCAAATCGCTCGACAAGATTGTGCGCCAGATCGGTGCCTTCGAAAGCCAGATCGAGGCGCTGACGGATGCAGAGCTTGCTGCGCAGACTGGCAAGTTCCGTTCGTTCCTTGAAGCGGGCAAGACGCTCGAAGATATTCTCCCCGAAGCTTTCGCTACGGTACGCGAAGCGGGCAAACGCGTTCTGGGTATGCGGCATTTCGATGTTCAGATGATCGGCGGTATCGTGCTGCATCGCGGCGAGATTGCCGAAATGCGCACTGGCGAAGGCAAGACGCTGGTGGCGACGCTGGCGGTCTATCTCAACGCAATCGAGGGCAAGGGCGTCCACGTTGTAACGGTCAACGATTATCTGGCCAGGCGCGATGCCGAGTGGATGGGCCAGATTTACACATTCCTGGGCCTGACTGTGGGGGTCGTAGTCCCCAATCTTCCCGAATATGAGCGGCGCGAGGCCTACGATGCCGACATTACCTATGCCACCAACAACGAGCTTGGCTTCGATTATCTGCGCGATAATATGAAGCACGAACGGGGCCAGATGGTGCAGCGCCCCTTCAACTACGCGATTGTCGATGAGGTGGATTCGATCCTGATCGATGAAGCGCGTACACCGCTGATTATCTCCGGGCCGACCGATGACAAGTCAGAGCTCTATGTCCAGGTAGATACGATCGTGAAGCAGATCGCACCGGAAGATTATGAGGCCGATGAAAAGACCAAGAGCATCACCCTGACCGAGGATGGCGTTGAGAATGCCGAACGCGCGCTTGAGGCGGCGGGGCTGCTGGTAGGCTCGAACCTGTATGATGTAGAAAACACTCAGGTCGTCCATCACCTTGATCAGGCCCTGAAGGCCAATATGATGTTCAAGCGCGACATTGATTACATCGTCAAGGAAGAGCGGATCATCATCATTGATGAGTTTACCGGCCGGATGATGGATGGTCGGCGCTGGTCGAACGGGTTGCATCAGGCGGTGGAGGCCAAGGAGGGCGTCAAGATAGAGCCTGAGAACCAGACAATGGCTTCGATCACCTTCCAGAACTATTTCCGCATGTATCCCAAATTGTCCGGAATGACCGGCACTGCGGCAACCGAGGCTGCTGAATTTTTCGACATCTACAAGGTTAGTGTCGTCACCATTCCAACCAATGTCACGGTCCTGCGGGTCGACGAAGAGGATGAGTTCTACAAGAACACCCAGGACAAGTTTCAGGCCATTGCCAAGGCGATTGCAGAAAAGAATGCGATTGGCCAGCCGGTGCTGGTCGGCACTGTTTCGATCGAAAAGTCGGAAATGCTGTCTGAATTTTTGAACAAGGAAGGGGTCAAGCACGCTGTTCTCAACGCCCGTTTCCACGAGATGGAGGCCCATATCGTCGCGCAGGCCGGGCGGCTGGGGGCTGTGACAATTGCCACCAACATGGCGGGCCGCGGCACCGACATCAAGCTGGGCGGCAATCTTGAATTCCGCATGGATGACGAGCTTAAGGATACGCCAGAAGGCCCGGCGCGCGATGCAGAGATCGAGCGGTTCAAGGCCGAGATCGAGGCCGAGCGTCAGCAAGTTCTCACAGCTGGCGGGCTGTTCGTGCTTGGCACAGAGCGCCATGAAAGCCGCCGGATCGATAATCAGCTGCGCGGCCGTTCGGGCCGGCAGGGTGATCCCGGCCTGTCGCGTTTCTACCTTTGCCTTGAGGATGATCTGCTGCGGATTTTCGGACCGGACACGCTGTTCTCGCGGATGATGAATTCAAACCTTGCCGATGGCGAGGCGATTGGATCGAAGTGGCTGTCGAAGGCAATCGAAACGGCCCAGAAGAAGGTTGAGGCACGCAACTACGATATCCGCAAGCAGGTCGTCGAATATGACAATGTCATGAACGATCAGCGCAAGGTGATTTACGAACAGCGCGCCGACATTATGGATGCTGATGCTGTTGACGATGTCGTGGTCGATATGCGCCGCGATACCATCAATGCCCTGGTCGGGGATGCCTGTCCTCCTGGCTCTTACCCTGAACAGTGGGACATAGCCGGGCTAACCGCTAGAGTGGCCGAAGTGGCCGGGATCGAAGTGCCAATCGAGGAGTGGCTCAAAGAGGACGGGATCGAGCCTGACGTCATTGAGCAACGCATCAGCGGGCTTGCCGATGCCCATATGGATAGCAAGATGGGCGGCGATGCTACGATCTGGCGCCAGGTGGAAAAAAGCGTTTTGCTGGAGCGGATCGATCACTTCTGGAAGGAGCATCTAGCGACGCTTGATGCGCTCCGTCAGGTAGTGTTCCTGCGTGCTTATGCTCAAAAAACGCCGATCAATGAGTATAAGCAGGAAGCGTTTGGCCTGTTTGAAAAGATGCTGGAAGTGATCCGAGAGGACGTGACCCGGATCTTGTCAAACAGCCAGCTTAGCATGCCCGATACCGACGCTTTTCAGCTGCCGGAGCTGCCAGACTTCCTCACCAGCCATATCGATCCGTTTACCGGCGAGGATGATGCAGGCGCGCGCACGCCCGGTTCGGCTGCGATGCTTGGCGCGCTGGGATCGGGCCTTGCTGTGGCCGGTGATCCCTATGCTGAGCTAGGCTTGTCGCGCAACGCGCTTTGCCCGTGTGGATCCGGCCAGAAATATAAGCATTGTCATGGGGCTGCTGGTTGAGCTTACAAGGGGATAAACAGTGATTTGGTTGCCGCTCGGATTCTTTGCCACCGCGCTGCTCTATGCGTCAGTCGGTTTTGGCGGCGGATCGACTTACAGCGCGCTGTTATCGCTGGCAGGATATGATTATCGGCTGCTGCCGATCCTCTCGCTCGCCTGCAATATCGTGGTGGTTAGCGGGGCGTCGATCCGTTTCGCTAGGGCTGGGACCACTCCCTGGCGCGGCGCCTTGGCCGTATCGCTGATTGCCGCGCCTCTGGCTTTTCTAGGCGGATTGACGCCGATCAAGGAGACCCATTTCCTTGTCCTGCTGGGGGCCAGTCTGGTGCTGGCGGGGCTGGCACTGCTGCTGCCGCGCAAGGCTGAGATGGCGGGCGAGCCTACGCGGCTGGGCCGTTTCATGCCCCTGATCGCCGCGCCGCTCGGCTATCTGGCGGGACTGGTCGGGATCGGCGGAGGGATATTCCTGGCACCCTTGCTCCATCTCACCCGCTGGAACGGCGCACGTCAAATTGCTGCGACAACCAGCCTGTTCATCTTGATCAATTCGCTGGCGGGCCTTGCTGGCCAGCTGGTCAAAGCGGGACCTGACCGCTTTGCCGTAGCGCTATCGGGCGGATTGCCGCTGCTTGTTGCAGTGATACTGGGCGGGCAGCTGGGCAGCATGATGGCGCTGCGCCTGTTGCCCGAACGGATGATCCGCTGGCTTACCGCCGCGCTTACGATCTGGGCTGGATCAAGGCTGCTGCTGGGCTGAGGCTTATTGGTCGGGTCTGACCGGGTCACCCTACGTATATACAAGCGTCCGGGACGGGCATATCCTTACAGCAGCAACCTGCGGAGGGATTTATGGCGGCATCGGACCACGTTGACTTTCAGGGCTTTATGGCTGGGGTGCATCGGCGCAATCCCCACCAGCCAGAGTTTTGCCAGGCCGTGCAGGAAGTCGCCGAGGATATCTTCGATTTCATCGCAGATAAGGAAGAATATCACGCGCAGCAGATCCTGCGCCGTATTGCAGAGCCAGACCGGATCGTCTCATTTCGCGTTTGCTGGGAGGACGATGCGGGCAATATCCGGGTTCAGCGGGGCTGGCGGGTGCAGAACAACAATGCAATCGGGCCGTATAAGGGCGGAATCCGCTTTCACCCCAGCGTCAACGAAAGCGTGCTTAAATTTCTGGCCTTCGAACAGACCTTCAAGAACGCGCTAACCGGATTACCGCTGGGCGGCGGGAAGGGCGGCTCCAACTTCAACCCCAAGGGCAAAAGTGTCCGCGAAATCATGCGCTTCTGCCAGAGCTTTATGACCGAACTTTATCGTCACATCGGCGCTGATGTTGATGTGCCAGCGGGCGACATCGGGGTCGGCGGGCGTGAGATCGGCTATATGTTTGGGCAATACAAGCGGATTACAAATCAGTTCACCGGGGTGCTGACTGGCAAGGGACTGGAATATGGCGGCTCGCTGATCCGGACCGAGGCGACGGGCTATGGTGCTGTCTATTTCCTCGCCAATATGTTCGCAACGCGCGGCGAGGATTTGCGCGGCAAGACAGCCGTAATCTCAGGCTCGGGCAATGTCGCCACCCATGCGGCTGAGAAGATCGTTCAACTGGGCGGCAAGGTGCTGACACTGTCCGACTCAGGCGGGTTCATCCACGATCCGGATGGGATTTCGCAGGAGAAGATTGACTGGGTAAAGGCGCACAAAACCCATCGGCGCGGCCGGATCGAGGATTATTGCGCAGAGTTCAAAGGGGCGAGCTACTATCCCGGCAAAACCCCGTGGAATGTGCCGTGCGACATGGCCTTACCCTGTGCGACGCAGAATGAGCTTCTGGGCACCGACGCTCAGGCGCTTGTCGACAACGGCTGCAAGGCAGTTGCCGAGGGAGCTAATATGCCGACTGACCTTGCCGGTGTGCATGTATTCAAGGCGGCCAGGATCCTGTTTGCCCCAGGAAAGGCGGCAAACGCGGGCGGGGTGGCCGTATCAGGGCTTGAAATGAGCCAGAATTCTGAGCGCCGCGCCTGGCGTGAAGAGGAATTGCAGCAGATGCTCAAGGATATCATGAGCGGTATCCATGAAAGCTGCCGCCGTTATGGTGATCAGGGCGGCGGCTATATTGATTATGTCAAAGGCGCGAATATTGCTGGCTTCAAGAAAGTTGCCGATGCGATGCTCGCCTTTGGTGTTGTGTAGGGCGAGTGACCATGGCGAAAAATGAAACAAGCACGGCCACTCCTGAGGCGCCATTTTCTGTCAATGCTATTCATTTGGTCCGAACCGCCACCCAGGCCAACCTTGCGCTTAGCCAGATGGCTGATCAGAAGGCGAGCATCCTGATGGGTGCGACTTTTGTCGTTTTCACCATAACCGTAGGGCAGGCAGGTCGCGGGCAGTTTTCCGCTTCGCTGCTGGTGCTGGCGCTGTTCGCGTTTATTTCTGCGATGTTTGCGGTTGCCGCTGTGGTCCCTTCTGTTGGCGGCAATACACCCGGACCGGACAATCCGAACTTGCTGTTCTTCGGTGTATTTTCAACGCTTAGCGAAACGGAATTTACCGATAAGGTGCTGGCCGAACTGCGCGGCGACGAGCAGGTTTTCCGCACTATGCTGCGCGATGTTTATCAGAATGGCCAAGTCTTGCAGCGCAAAAAGTACCGCTTTCTCGGGCTTGCCTATCGCAGCTTTCAGATCGGTTTGATCCTGACATTCACAGTGTTTCTGTTCGAGAGTTGGGGCAGGATTTTTTAACGGACCCCCAAAATGTCAGCCTGCTGTCGCAATATGCCAGCTTGGGTGGGGTTGGCTGCGACACCCGCCTTCAGCGCTGCGGAAGCTTTGTCCGGCTGACCCAGCGTCATCCGGCTGCGCATCAGCATGATCCAGCCGTCAATATTGCCGGGCTTGGTTTGCAGTCGCTGTTCAAGCCGCGCAACCATTTCTTCGGCCATCCGGTTTTGCTCGCGCGGGGGGATCGCGGCTGCCGCGCTAAGGTCCGCCGCAGTCGGTCCCGGAATGGCGCGCGCAGCCAAGGGCGGCGGCGGGGTGCTTATTTGGATAGCGGCAAGCTTCGCGGCAACCTCAATCTGGTTGATCTTGCCGACCTGTTCGATCGTCCGGATCAGATCCGGACGCCACGGAGCATCGGCGGGTGATCTGGCCAGCAAAGCAAGCCAATCGGCGATGGCTCCGGCGTGATCGCCGCCAAGATCCTTACGCACCGCAAGGAAATAGCCAGCGCGCGGATCGGCTGGATCAAGTGAGCGGGCGCGCTCAAAATTGGCTACGGCCTCTGCTGGCATCGGATCGGTGCGACTGGCCATAACCCGTGCTTCGCCAAGTGCCGACCACAGGATTGCCTGCGCCGGATCGATTGAAGCGGCTTTGGCATAGGCCCGCACCGCATCACCGAACTGTTCCTCTTCGAAATAGGCCAGCCCCAACGCCTGCCAGGCGGCAGCATCATTAGGGCTGGCATTGGCCTTTTGCTCAAGCGCCTCCAGCGATTGCGGCTGGGCGCGATCACCCGGGCTTGCTGCAACGGGAACAGCCGATTTGGGCTGATCTTGCGACAAGGAATAACCAACCGCGAAAGCCAGCGCAAAACCCGCTAAAGCAAGGGTGATTTTTCCTGCTGGCAAACTTTTACTGCTGGCTTGTGTCATGGCGCAATTCAGGTCCATAGTTTGTCACCGGGCGCAGGGCAGCCAGTGGAGATGACTTATCCGACGGATTGCGCACATTCTCCAGACATTGCAATCGGCGTGCTCCGACCAACCGGGGAAATTGCCGTGAGTGCGCGGGTTCGTATAGCGATTGTCGGCTCTGGGCCGGCCGGGCTTAGCGCTGCTGCCCGCGCCGCAGCGCTGGGCCTATCGCATGTTCTGCTCGAAAAGAGCGATCACCTTTGCAATACGATCTATAAATACCAGAAGGGCAAGCATGTGATGGCAACGCCTGCCATGCTGGTGCTGCGATCTGATTTGTCGTTCGATGCGGGCAAACGCGAGGGAATCCTCGGCACCTGGGACAACCAGGCGTCTGAGCGAAAGATCAACGTCCGCCCCAATTCAGACGTAACCGCGATCACCGGCGAAAAAGGCAATTTCATCCTTGCGCTGAGGGATGGAGAAACGATCGAGGCCGAGGCGGTGGTGCTGGCGATCGGCACGCAGGGCAATCCCAATCTGATGCGCTGTCCGGGCGGCAATCTAGGGCATGTCCAGTATCAGCTAAGTGATCCGGGTGAGTATGTTGACGAGCATATCACGGTGGTGGGCGCGGGCGATGCCGGGATTGAAAATGCGTTGGGGCTGGTCGCAGATCCAGCGCAGCGCAATGTTGTGACAATCCTCAATCGCGGTGCCGATTTTGCCCGGACTAAAGAGGCCAATGTCAAACTCCTGACCGAGGCTGCTGCGGCCGGGCGGATCACTATTCGCAATGAAACCTCCCCAGCCGAAGTGCGTGCTGGAGAACTGGTACTGGATACCCGCGATGGGCAGGAAACCATAGCTTGTGACCGGATCATTGCGCGGATGGGCTCGGCAGCACCGCGCAGCTTTGTTGAGGCTTGCGGGATTGAGTTCAGCAGCCTTGATCGGGAAGCGTTTCCGGTGCTGTCGCCGATATTCGAAAGCACCAAGGCCGGGATCCATGTGATCGGCGCGCTGGCAGGCTATCCGCTGATCAAGCACTGCCTTAACCAGGGCTATGATGTGATTGAGTTCATCAACGGCAATACAGCGCTAAAACCGGCGGACGAGCCGATCCTGGCAGGCAAGTTTGCTGCGCTTCCCGCAAAACGGACGGTTGACGAATGGTTGACACTGCTGGGCCACAATATCAGCATCTTTAACGAGCTTTCAGCGCTGCAATTGCGCGAGTTGATGCTCGACAGCGAAGTGCGGAGTTTTGCCCGCGGTGAAGTGATCTTTGAACGCAGCGCGCCGGGATCATCGCTGTTTGCAATTGCGGAAGGATCGGTCGCGGTTGAGGTCAACAAGGATGATCCCAGCCAGACAGTGCCGATCGAGCAAGGTTCGATCTTCGGTGAGGTTGGTCTGATCTCAGGACGGCGGCGCGGGGCAACCATCCGCGCGGCGGAGGCCACTGTAGTGATCGAGCTCTCACGCAATGCGGCGTTGAAACTTATTGCGACAGCACCCGCAGCAGCGCGCGCGGTGGCGCGAATTTCGATCGAACGGCAAGTGTTGCAGATGTTTGGCTCTGGCTTGACCAAGGACGATGTCAGCGAGCTTGTTGCGGGCGCCGAAGTGCTGACCAAGCGCGCGGGTGAAGTCGTGCTGGCCGAGGGGGATGAAGGCAACGATATCTACATCATCCGCCGCGGTTCGATGATTGTCGAAAAGCAGGTTGGCGGCAAGCCGGTTTTCCTCTCTTACTTGCCAGCAGGGTCATACGTTGGTGAAATGGCGCTGATCGACGGGGGACGGCGGACCGCCACGGTCAAAGCAGCGATCCGCTCGGAATTGATCCGCCTGCCCGGCGATGTCTTCGCCCAGCTTCTGGCCCGCAAGCCTGAGCTGCTCCGCAAGGCGCAGACCGATATGGCGGCGCGGCGCGACATCAACGCCTTTATCGAAGGCCGGAAGGATAATTTTTCCGGCGTGGTCGATATGTATTCGCAAACCGCGCAGTTCCTGATCGACAACGGGATAGGCGAGGCGACCGACGTGCTGCTGATCGATGAGACGCTGTGCGTTGGCTGCGACAATTGCGAGAAGGCCTGTGCTGACAGCCATGACGGTCTCTCGCGCTTGAATCGTGAGGCTGGGCGGACCTATGCCCACCTCCATGTGCCGACCAGCTGTCGCCACTGTGAGCATCCCCACTGCATGGCCGATTGCCCGCCCAACGCGATCAAGCGCGGCCCCGATGGCGAGGTGGTGATCGACGATACCTGCATCGGCTGCGGCAATTGTGAGCGCAACTGCCCCTACGATGTTATCCGGATGGACAGCGTGCCGCCCCCCAAGCCATCGCTGCTCAATTGGTTGCTGTTCGGCAGTGGCCCCGGCCCGGGCGAACCCAGCAAGAAGTGGCGCAAAAAGCACGCCGAGGGAGTCGAACACCCCAAAAAGGCGATCAAATGCGATATGTGTTCTGGAATCGAGGGCGGTCCTGCATGCGTGCGCGCTTGCCCGACCGGCGCTGCGATCCGGGTGTCGCCTGAGGGCTTCCTCTCGGTTGCCCGGCTGGAGGCGGACGGCTGATGGCAGGTATCCCGCGAAAGGCCGCGCAAGTTGAGCGCCGGGTTAGCATCGATCATGAGGGCTTTTTGCGGCTGGCGGGGTTCCGCTGGCTCAAGATTGCACTGGCGGTCAGTTTGGCGGCGGTGATTGGCTATGTCGCTGCTGATGTCCAGCCACGCCCCAATGGCGGCAGCTGGTATGGCTATACGCTGGGCACGATAGGAGCTGGGCTGATTGTCTGGCTGGCGCTGCTTGGGGTGCGCAAGCGGGCGATGACGCCGGGCGGCTGGTCATTGAAAGCGTGGACCTCAGCACATGTCTATCTCGGCCTCGCTCTGATCGTGATCGCCACGTTGCATACTGGGTTCCAGCTTGGCTGGAATGTCCACACGCTAGCCTATCTGCTGATGCTGGTGGTAATCGGATCGGGCGTTTTTGGCATCGTGGTCTATTCAACCTTGCCCACTGCACTGAGTGCCAACCGCGAAGAGATGACCGAATCCCAGATGGTGGAAGGGATCGCTGCGGTTGATCGCCAGCTCCAAGATGCAGCGCAGCCGCTGTCGCTGGCCTATTCGGACCTAGTGCTGGCCGCTCTGAACGAGGATCCGTTCCGGCAAGGTCTGTGGCGCAGGCTTTCTGGCAAATATCGCGGCGGCGCGACTGAGCTTGCCATTGCGGGCTGTGACAGCGCTGGGCCAGTCCCCGCCGATCCGACCATCGCCCGGGTCGAGGCGCTGCTGCGGCGGCGCAAGGCTCAGCTTGACAGGATGCGGCGGCATATGCGGCTCAAAGCGCTGCTGGAGGTGTGGCTCTATCTCCATGTGCCTGCCACCATTGCGCTGCTTGCCGCGCTGACGGCGCATATCATCAGCGTTTTCTACTACTGGTAGGGCGCAGCATGGCTTTCCGGATCAGGCTGGTGGAGTTTACGGCGGATGGGCGAAAAA
Organism: Novosphingobium sp.; assembly: GCA_031374105.1. GTDB lineage: Bacteria > Pseudomonadota > Alphaproteobacteria > Sphingomonadales > Sphingomonadaceae > Novosphingobium. The sequence goes on along the minus strand of JANMNP010000053.1, from coordinate 29,760 downwards.
TCGTCCGTGATCGCGATGCCGCGGCTGCTGAACTAACGCTGGGCCGCGCCGCAGAGAATGATATCCATCTGGCCGATCTGGCCCTCGATTCACGCCATGCGCGGCTGAAGCTTGAACCGGGTGGGCGGCTCACAGTCGAAGCTGAGGGCAAGCTGGGTTTTACGCTGGATGGTTCCGCGACCCGCTCCGCTTCGATTGATCCCGCTACTGGCGCTGAGCTTGGCTTTGGCAGCCACCGGCTGGGCGTATCGCGCGATGCAGATGGTGTGACGCTGCTGACAGTGCAACGGATCGATATTGGGGCTGATGAGGGGTTCGATCCCAAGCGCAGCTTTACCTTGGCTAGTGTAATGCCGTCGCGGCGGATGATGGCGTGGCTGTTGGCGGCGTTGATCCTGGGGCTGTTTCTGGCGATCCCGATTGTCAGCAACCTCACGACCGCCGCAGATCCCAAGATCCGCAGTATCAGTGATAGCAGCTGGAGCCCGGGGCCACTTAGCGCCAGCCATCATGGCCTCGAAAATTCTTGCAAGTCCTGCCACGTCAAACCGTTTGAATCGGTTCGCGACAGCAGTTGCAAGGCCTGTCACAAAACCACGCATGATCACGCGCAACCAACGCGTTTGGCAGGGGCAAGAGCCGCGCCGCCGCTTGGTGAAAGGCTGCTGCAAACCGTGGCGCATGGCTTTGGTAAGCCGGGACCGGGCGCCTGTGTTGATTGTCATACCGAGCATGAAGGCGAAGGCCGGATGGAGCCGACAGCGCAAAAGTTCTGCGCTGATTGTCACGGCACCTTGAAGGAACGGCTGGCTGATACCAGGCTGGGGAATGCTGCTGATTTCGGTACACTGCACCCCGAATTCACTCCTCGGATCGTGACCGATGCAAGGACGCGCAAGATCACCGCAGTATCGCTCGCCAGCAATCCGCGTGAGGACAATGGCCTGATCTTCCCGCATAAGTTGCACCTTGATCCGCGCGGCGGGGCGGCGAAGATGGCGATTAATCTGGGTAGGGCGGCGGGCTATGGCAAAGCGCTGGGCTGCACCAACTGCCACCGCCCGACCGAGGATGGAGTGCGCTTCAAGCCAGTCAATATGGTGCGCGACTGCGAGAGCTGCCACAGCCTTGCCTATGACAAGGTCGGTTCAACTTTCCGCACGCTGCGGCACGGTGATATTGACCAGATGGTCGCCGATCTGCGCGCCTCCGATCATGGCGCGGTGCCGATAATCAGTGCACGCCGCCGCCCCGGGGATTATGCATCGGGCGGGACTTACTACGCCAATTTTGCGGTTCCGAATGTTGGGCTAAGCTCGGTCGAGCGGGCACTTTCGCGCGGCGGGGTCTGCGGAGAATGTCACACGGCACAGCCTGGCGGAGTGAAGCCGGGTGTGGTGCCGGTTACCCAAGTATCACGGTTCATGGCGGGCGGCTGGTTTGATCACAAGCCGCACATTCAGGAGAAATGCTCGACTTGCCACGCGGCGGAGAAATCTGTCTCGTCAGCCGATGTGCTGCTGCCAGATCTGAAGCAATGCCGAACCTGTCATCTGGGTGAGGCCAGCAGCAAGGCCGAAGTTCCTTCGGGCTGCGCGATGTGTCATGCCTATCATCCATCCCCGATGACGCCAAAGCAGGATCGGGACTGGCGCAAGCAACTGGCCATTGGCCTTAAACCGGAGGACTGATCGGTGCTGATTGCACAAGTGACCGATATCCACATCGGGTTTGACCGGAACCACCCGGACGAGCCGAACCTGCGCCGCTTCCGGGCAGTGCTTGAGCGCCTCAACCACGGCCCGAACCGGCCCGATCTGTTGCTACTGACCGGCGATCTGACCGAGCATGGTGATGAGGCCAGTTTCCGTATTCTGACCGAGGCGATCGCGGATTGCCCGTTCCCGGTCTGGCCGATTGTCGGCAACCACGATGATCGCGCGGCGTTCGGCGCTGCCTTTCCGCAAGTCCTGTTGGACGGTGGTTTCTTCCATTACGTGATTGAGGGAACGCTCCCACGGATCATCATGCTGGATACGCTTGAATCGGGACGGCACGGCGGTGCGTTTTGCGAAGCTCGCGTCCTGTGGTTGCGTGCAGAGCTTGAGGCTCATCCAGATGTGCCAACGATCATCGTCATGCATCATCCACCGATCATTTCTGGGATCGACTGGATGGACAGCTCTCCCGGCGACCCGTGGTTCGCCCGCTTTGCCGATGCGATCCGGGATCATGGGCAGATTCAGGCGATCTTGTGCGGACATCTGCACCGTCCGATCATGACCGGCTGGCACGGTGTTCCATTGATCGTTTGCCCATCAAGCGCGCCCGCAGTGGCGCTCAATCTGACTTCGGTCGATCCCGAAAACCCTGATGGCCGGGCGCTGATAACGGACGAAGCGCCGACCTATGGGCTGCACTATTGGAACGGGCAGGGGCTAGTCTCGCACTTTGAGAGCCTGGGCAATCTTGCTCCCTTGGCGAGCTTTGATGCTACGCTCCAGCCGATGATCCGCGCGGCGTTTGCTGAACGCTCCTAAGTTACCGCGCCGGCCGCCAATCTTTCATGTCCACTTCGTCGCTGACCTTGAACGGAAAACCGCGTCTGCCCATAAACAGTGTTTCCATTTCCGGGCGGTTGAAGGGCCGTGATCCGAGCCGCCCGAACACCGCCATCTGACCGCCAGTTTCATCCACCGCCCGGTCACGGTCCAGCCCCTTTGACAGCGACAATGCGGGGCTGGGGGTTTTGGTCCAGGCGATGAGTTCCGGCTTTGGTGCGGGCGAGAAGCCATAGAAATTGGGCTGGCTGTCTGGCGATGTCAGTTGCAGAACTTTCATTCCATTGCGTCCATCGGCGACATAGGCGAACAGAGAGGCATTGGTGCTGGCGACAATCACATCTTCGGCATCGTTAAGCTGCCCATCCAGTGTGACCTTGGCATAAAGCTTAGGTGCAAGTGGATTGGTGATGTTGAGGATCACCAGCCCGTCCGCCTTGGCCGCGACATAGGCATAGGTGCGCGCCAGATATATCCTGCGCGCATTGGCGAGCGGCACTGTCCCTGACGGAACCGCAACGGGTTTGCCGAGATTGGTAACGTCGAACAGCTTCACGCCCTCGCTATCGGATACCCAGAGATAACGGAACTGGACCGCGCTGGCCCGTGCGTCATTAAGCGGCAGTACTGCGGTAACTTGCGGCTTGAGCGGATCCTTGAGATCCACTGCAACCAGCCCGGCATCGGCAGTGATATAGGCCACTTCGCCTGCCAGCACGATATGCCGTGCGCCATTCAATACCCCGTCCGGGTTCCAGGTGACAGATCGCTTCAGCTGGTTGTTGCGGAATTCACCGTCTGATAATGTCTCGATGTTGACCAGCACAAGCCCTTCTGCGCTGTCGGTAATTGCGGCGTAGCTGTAGATCGGCAGGAACGGTTGCTCTTGATTGGCCTCGCGCATCCGGGCCGTGTTGCGCAGCGGATTGATCGGCTGGTTGGTCGCCAGCGCCATGCAGGTCGCGTTGCTGGTATCGACATGGGTATCGTGGCCTAGCGGAGAAAACGGTGCGGAAATAATCGCCTGAGACACGCCCTTGTTGGCGATTGAGGCGACATCGTAAACGCGGAAACCGCCCTTGCCCTCGGCCACGAACATATATTCGCCGCGCAATTGCAGGCAGCCGACTTTGCCGCCGGTATCATGCACCGCATTGCGGAATTCCTCGAGCGGCTGGGTTTCGCCAGAACCGTTGCCATCAAAGGTTTTCCCTCGGACCCAGTTTTTCAGCTCCCGGCCATTCTGGTCAACGTGGAGCTTGTAGAAATCGGGATAGGCATATTTGTGGAGGTACGAGCCGAGCACTGCTTGCGGCTCGTCCCATTCAGTTACCCGCACCGCTTCAATCCCGCCTTCAAGGCCAGTCCACGCGTTCAGGCCGACGAAATTGACGTAATTGGTGCCCAGCAGCAGCAACTGCGCCATGATCGCATTGTTGTCGTCCTTGTCCGACAGGTGACAATCGCTGCAGGTCTTGGTCTCGGTCGTCCTTACGGTATGCGGGAAATGCGGCGCGAAAGCCTGGCTCGAAAAGCCGATCGCGCTGATCGGCGGCTGCTGAATGTAAATTCGCTCGCGGTTGATATTGGTCGAGGACAAGACCAGCGCCGAGGTTGAGCGGACCGGCGCGATCTGGTTGCCCTTGGTAGTCTGATGACGGCCCAGCTGGAACATCTCGTCGCGCGCGACCTGCGGATTGTAGGTCGCAAAATTGCGCGTTTCCTCGCCCTCATAATGGTGCGAAGTGGTTTTCCAGTTGGCCTCTATCGGCAGGTGGCAGCCGCCGCAGCTGGTGGTCCAACTGAGGTGACAGGTGAAGCAGGCCAGCTTGCTGTCATCATGCGCCCGGTCGCTTTTGGGAATGCCGGGGCCGAAGCTGAAGCTGCCGTCCTGCGCGCCTGATTTGCTCATCATCTTGGCCCGCGCTGACTTGGCATTGAAATTGGGTGATCCGGGATCGACACTGTCTTTCACCAGTCTGACATTCCACCACAGTTGCGGATCGACGATAGAACGCTGCACCAAAGTTCGTCGCCCGGCGTTGTCAGAACTCCACTCGAACCGCCGCTTGCCATCGGGGTTGCGCAGCAGAGCAAGATTATTGCCCTTGGGCGGAGCCGCCGGGCCAGAGGTCAGCAAATTGGGATAGGCATCGGCGGTGCCGTGACAATCCTAGCAGCCGATCTCAACCGCATTGGCAACCTCGCCATAAATCAGCCCGTTGCCGTGGCTGTCCTGCGAGAAATGGCAATCGGCGCATTGCAGTCCTTTTTCGGCGTGGATGTCCATCAGATGCACGGTCTTGCCGGGATTGACCCCTGGCGGCACAAATTTGCCTTCGCCTTTCTTGCGCCATTTTTCCGGATCGTCTGGGGAAACGATCGCACCCTCGGCGTCGAGCAGATTGCCCTCGCGGTCACGCTTCAGAACTGCGCGGAAATTCCAGCCGTGGCCGTGATAATCGGCGAACTGGGTATCCTTTAGTTCAGGGTTGAGATCATAGACATTGCGCAGAAAATCGAGCTCGGCCCATTTGCCGCGTGGCGCAGCGCCTTCGGGATTGCGTTCCAGCACCTCATGCGTTTCCTTGGCGGTTGGGTATTTCTGATGCCCCGGCCACATCTTCGGAGCGTCAGATTCATAGTCCCACATGGTGTAGCCAAGGTAGCTGTTCAGGAAGATATTGGGCTGGTGCATATGGCAGTTCATGCACTGCGCCGTGGGGATCGCGCGGGTGAAGACATGCTGCAACGGATGCCCGCTTTCCTTGACCATTTCAGTGCCGACAGCGGCAGGTTTGGCATCATGGTGATCGCCGAGCAACCCGCCATGGGCAGGGACCATCTTTTCGGCTATCGTTGGATCCTGTGTGATGGTCTGCCCATCGCGGCCAAACGGCGCATAGATCAGGCTGTGGCGCGGCTCGCGGTCATTGGCATAGATCACATGGCAGCCGGTGCAGCCCGAACCGCGATAATCACCGGGCTGGTCGTTGGTCCCCATAAACCACATGTAGGGATCGTTGAGCCGGGTCTTGTGGATATTGAGCACTGGGATTGCCACCCTAAGTCCAGTGCCGGGGCCGCGATTGGACTGTTTGAGATCGGGCCGACCCGGTTCATCCATGCGCTGGCTGATGCCACTGGGGTTGGGCAGGCCGATCTCCGGGAATTGGGTGCCGATCGTGCGCCCGCCGCGTTCAAACACGCGGAAAATGTCGCCCGGCGGGATCACCTGCCAGCGGGGTAGGGGGTATAATTCTGCCAGCGCCCCGCGCGCTTTTTGCCGTTCGGTCAGCTTGCCCGGAGTGACGCCGGGCGAGACGACTTTGGCAGGAAGTCCATCGCGGGTATAGGCCTCACCAAAGATGTAGTTCTTGTAGGGAACGATCCCGTTGTTATAGGCCGCGCCGCCAAACAGCATCGCTCCTGATGCCATTAAAGATCGCTCCGCAGCCTCGATAACCGGCAAATGGCACGCCCCGCAAGCCTCACGTGCCACGCGGTAATCGCCGGGATTGACGAAGCGGACAAACTCCGGAGCTTCCCGGTTGAGCAGGGTGTAGCCGCGTTTGGGGTTGGCTGATGAGGGGTAGTTCCAAGCTTTGGGATAGCGCGGCAGGACATGCGCTTGCTCGCGCGCCGCGATATATTCCGCAGCATCACGGCTCAGCGCCGGATTGCCGCGCACGCTGGCATCGCCGCCGTGGCAATCGGTGCAGCCAAGCCGCACCGCCGAGGTGACATGCATTGAAGGCACATCGGTTTTGAGGTGGCAACTATAACAGCCCGATGACTTTGCATCGACCTGCGCAACGCTTTGCCTGGGGGGCGCTGAAGGCGCGGTAACATAGCTGCGCGCCACCGGCTTTTCCTCCTCGCTCGCACGGGATTGGCTGGCGGGCAGGATCACCAGCAGGCCGATCATCAGCAAGAGGAGCCGGGCGAGGCGCATCAATAGCTCACGATGGCGTTGGCGAGGATCGAGTAATAATTGCGATGCCCATTCACATTATCAAACAGGTCACGAAAGCCGCTGCCGCTGACCAGCGTTGCCACAGTCAGCCGCAGAACGATATTCTGGGTTGCTTTGGGCCGGAAAGTTGCAGCGGCTGACAAGTCCCAGCCAATGTTGCGGCTGATGCTGCCTTCATTGCGCAGCGTCTGCAAGATCGTGGTGTTCTGGAACCACAGATGATTGGCGTTGGCCGAAACGCGAAGTTGGGGCAGCAGATCGAAATCCCCGCCCACCCCTAGCAGAATCGTGCCGGGATTGTTGAAGTTCGATTGCCCTTGTTCCTTGGACGAGCGCAGCGAATTCAAGATGCCATTGCGGCCATTGATCGAAACTGCGCGGCCGCCGCCAGCAAAGGGAATGGTCTGGCGGATCCAGTAGCTGGTATCTGCGCCGGCAAAGATCGGATTCTCGTTGATCGCGTCGAACCCGGTTTCCTTGCCATCATAGGGGTTGCTATCACCACTGGCGTAGAGGCCTGACAGGCGAAAGCGCATCCAGTCCTTGTCATAGCTAAGTTCCGCCGCGCTGAAAAACGCGCGAATATTGGCGGGCCGGTCAGTGAAAAAGCTGTTCCGGTCCTTGCCAATCGCGGCATAGGTTGAGGTGGTGAGGTTTACCCGCCCGACCCGTCCATCGGCGCTATAGCCCAGATAAACCACATCATAATCGCGCCCGCGCAATGTGCCGAGCAGGGCAGGGCGCACCGGGAAGCCGTTGTCATCGATCTTGATCGAATTGCCCTCACGGTTGCGGTTATAGACCGCGCTGATCTGGCTGGTCAGGCCGGATATAAGAAAATCCTGCCGATAGATGTTGGCGATTAAGACGAAATCATCGCGCGGGCTTTCAGTCAGATTGTTGAGGCCGCTGTTCGTGTCTTTTTCCAGCCGCCAGAACGCCGCCAGATTATACTGGATGCGGTTGTTGTCGCGGTTGCCGAACAGGCGGATGCCCAGCTGATCATCGTTGAACAGAAAGCCGCGAAAGTCGTTCTGGAACGGCTGGATGCCGACGCGGATTGAATCGAAGTCATAACGCTCTGAAACATTGCGAAGATGGTAATCGACGAAGGCTTCCTGCACGGCGAGGAAGTTGTCGGTGCGGGTGGTGCCCTTGCTTGGCTCAACGAACAGCACACGCCGCTCTGGCACGCGGACATGGTTGATGTTCAGCGCCAAGGTTAGCCGGTATTCGATGTCTGGCGGTTTGAACGCTGTGCTGCCCTTGATCAGCGATGCGCTGGCCAGGAAGGTCTGCGAAAAGACGTAGCTGGCGTTTTTGCCGAACACATCAAGACTTTGCGGCTGCGCGGTGGTTTGCACCCCAACCGGGATCGGGAAAGTGCGCGGCTCAAGCAGCGTGTCGCTGGTCAGGCTGGCGTTGAAGAACCAGTCGGCCCCCTTGATCGGAAGCCATGGCACCTTGGCGCGGTTGATCGGGCGGTCACCCTTAAGGGTGTTCTGATTGTAAGGGTCACGCCAACTCTCCTTGACCACGCCCAGCGTCTCGATCAGCCGCCAGCGATCGGGGATCGGGAATTGATCGGTCGGAAAGGCCTCTGGCGGAGGGGCACGAACGGCCCCTTTGTTGTCCTGGCTGAGCTGATCGGGGAGGTCGGGGTTGTAGCCCGGTATGCGGCGGCCTTCGATGATGCCGGGATCAATTTCGGGCGGAGCGACTTCTTCTTCGGGTGGCGGCGTTGGAACCTCCGCAGGCGAGGCTTGCAACAGCAAGGCAGGGATCAGCAACGGAGACATCGCCGCTACAGTCCCTGGCAGACGTTTTGATCGGAAGTGCCGATGAACGGAGCGAAAGGGCAACTGATGTAGCGGAGCCTGACTGATGTGTTCCCGACCGGGACCAGTATATTATCCGAGCGGATCGCTAGCGGCGCGTTACCAAGGCCTGTCAGCGTCTTGGCGGCATTGTTGACCCCAAGGAAGCCGATCATGTCGTCCTGATCAATCCCGTCACCCGATACGCCAATCGCGCCCACCAGCACATTGCCGCGATAGATCGGCACCGAGCCGGGGAAAATCTGCAAGCCGTTCTGCAACCGGTTCTGGCCCGCAACAACATCGGGCAGGAAGGTGCAGCGGGCTTGCGTATCCGTTCCTGAAGCGCCGCTCGCGAAGTTGAGATGTTGCACCAGATTTGTGACAATCAGCGCTGATTGCAGGCCAGTTGAAAACGGGTTGAACTGCGCAATCGGGCGGGAAAGTGACCCGTTCGGCTGGTTTACTTGTCCATCGGGGAAATAGGGCCGGGCAAGATTGCCGATTGCCCGGTTCGAGAATGCGGAACTTCCATTGAGCGCGCCTGGATCATTCAAGAGTGTGCGGGTCGCGCTGACGAAACTGCGGACATCGGAGCTAGGATCAGCCAGCAGGCTGGCTCCGGCCTGCGGATGGGAGAAGAACGCCGCCGAGCGCGCTTTTTGCAAGCTGACGTCGATCCCGAACAGCGGCGCATCAGGGGATCGGACCAGCCCCAGAACGGCCCCGCGCGTGTCGACCAAGGAGATTGAGACCTGCGCGCGGCTGTCCAGCGGCTGGCGGATCTGGGCGCGGGCAGCGCTCATCACCTCGAAGGCTTCGGTCAGGATGCTCCGCGCTTCGGCTGCGGTTAGCGGAGTGGTAACATCGCCGGCATCAGTCCCTGCGCGGATCGGGAAGCGCCCGTTGCCAGCGCCGTCGCTCAGCACAAAGGCATCGGGATTGGCGAACTCGGCGTTGCTGGCGTCTCGAACTCCCGAAGCCTCGCTGCCATAGGCCGTGCCAGCGAGAATTCCGGGCGTATAATAGCCGATCAGCGGCACCAGCGTTCCCAGTGCGGGTTCGGTTGTCGCATAGCTTGCGCCCGTCAATGGGGCCAGCCCGATGGTGTCCGCATCGGAATAGCGCAACTGTGTGCCGTCAACATAGATCATGTTGGCGCGGATTGCAGGCGGTGCATCGAAGCCCACCGTTCCGGCCAGCGCGATCCGTTCATCCACGGCGCTATCGATGTCGAGCACATTGGGATCGAAACCATAGCTCCCATCCGCCAGCACCCCAACGCCGCCAACCAGCACGCCGTTCTTGTATAGCGGAAAGCCGCCCGGATCAGCCGCAAGGCCCAGCGGTGATCGCTTTGGGCCGATCAGCGCATTGATGCCAAAACGCGCTGACAGATCAGAGCAGGGCAACTGGCTGAATTGCACCCCGAACAGCGGCCCACTTTCAAGCCCGACTGTCGATGGCGCGGGCGGGAAATGCTGCTGCACGATCATGCTGGCAGTGCGAGATGAAAAGGCATTGCCGCCACTGGAAAGATAAGCCCCGGTAATCGCTTTGGCGACTGCTGCGGCGGTGGCCGGGACATTCTGACCTTGAATATCCATACTTGCGCCGCCCGGTGCAGCCGGGATGAGCGCGGTGTCAGGAGCGCCGGTCATCTTGAACAAGGCCAGCACATTGCCCACCCGGTCGACCACTGCGATTGTTGCAGGCGCGCTGTCTGAAGTGGCCTGCAAAGCCGCCTGCGCTATGATCTTTTGTACATCCGCAACGCTCAGGCTGGAGAGTGCAGGGGGGGTATAGAATGGCGGAGATGCTCCGCCGCCTCCGCCGCCAGACGTGCTGCCTCCGCTGGATGAACTGCTGCTGCCACCGCCACCACCGCTACTGCCACCACCGCACGCCGTCAGTATGAGCAACGCGAGAAGAGATAAAAGGTTTCCGGTCAGCCGCATCAGCGCAGCACTTCTATGCTGCGGGCAGCTTCACCCAAAGCGCTGCGGAACGCCGCCGGATTATAACTGCTGGGGGCGCGAACAGCCGTATAGGCGCGGTTTATGTTGGTCCTGATCCCGGCGGCCGCCCCAACCGTGATGCGCCCTTCGCGGACCAGTGAATTGAGCAGAGTATCGACTGCCATCACCGCCTGCGCCGATCCGGCATAGTCAGTAAAGCGCGGTGAAATTGCCTTCCCGGCGATGGTACCTATCACAGTGAACGCCGTGTCGCCGCCATAGCTGCGCTGCGCCATCGCATTAGACAAGACGCCAGCGGCTGTATCAAGCCTGCCAGCGGCTTTTACCGTCTCGGCCCGGCCGACACCCATCGCAGCGTGAAAATTGCGGCTGGCGCTTTCAAAGCCCGCCGCCTGACCGGGTGCAAGCGCCCTTGCAACAGCTGAAAGCATGATGATATTTTCATCATTATAGGGCGGGGTGGCAAACGGGATCGGCCGGCCGGGGTTGGTTTCAAAACTCAGCACCCGCGCCGCCTTGTCATCGATGGCCCGATGGCAGCTGTGGCAATCATAAAAGGTAAACTCGGGGAATATCCCCTGGCTTCCCAGGCTGGGCTTGACGAACAGGCTGAGCGAGCGTTGGACCGCCTCGGCTTGGCCCACCGCCCATAGTCGCACGCTGTCGGTCCTACCCTTGCGCGTGATGTAATCGCTATCCTCGTCATGGTGCTGCTGGAGCGCGGAGAATAGATCGAGCTCGAACGCCAGACGTGGATGACCTGCCGCCATCATCTGGTGCGAAACGAACTGCCCCGGCGCGCTGCTGCCGAAATGGCAATCGAGGCAGATCGAGGCGCGGGCCTGCGGCCTATCCAGCGGGATCATCCCCTGCGAGATATTCGAGGTGTGGCTGGCCCCCACCGCATAATGGCTCGCCAGCCAACCGCCCGACGGGCCGTGACAGGATTCGCAGCCAACCCCGTCCGTCAGCTGGAACCTCTCCCCGCGCTGCGCCGCAGCCACGTTGGTTGAATGACAACCAAGGCAGGCTGGCGCGCTGGCGGCGCTACCGAGGCTTAGCGAGGCGGCAATCTGCGCTGCGCGGCGTCCATTCAAAATTGCATAGGCCCGGCTATGCGCGCCGCCGGGAGTAGACGGCTCCTGCCAGTGGAGCAGCTCGTCCTGGCGCACAACTTTGCCATTTCCTTCGGCGCGGCCATGACAGGTCGAGCCGGCGCAAGTTGCCACCCCTTCATAACGCCCGCCAGGGCCAGCCGCGACCGCCGATGAGGAATACAGGCCATCAACAAGCAACAGCGCCAGCACAAGCAACAAGACAGCGAACAGCTCGCGCACCCCCTTTTTGCTGATTGGTGCGGCTAACATCTGCATTAGTTCCTTTGGCGTCCCAGCATTTACTGGTCCTATTTCTCGGTTGCCACGAACACACCGTCCCAGTCAGCAGGTGGAGGCGTTGCCTGAAGTGCGGCGATCCGCTCCCGATAAAGCGCTTGAACCTTGTCGAGGCCAAAGTTTCGCGCTGTTTCGGTAGTTTCGTCAAGGTGCCCAAGGGCTGTTTCCCAATTCTTCTGCCGAAAAGCAGCGATCATAGAACCGTGTGCCTTGGCAAAGTGGAGGTAGGCAGGGTCCTGCGCTGTATTCTGGTCACCAATCAGTGCTGAAATCTCCTCCGGCCGGTCCCTGCCAACGACCTGAACCAGATCAACCACAACCGCCGCAAATTCTGGGATTTCCGCCCGCATTGCGCTGCCAATGGCAATCTGGATGCCATAATATTTGGTCAGGCCTTCGATTCGTGAGGCCAGATTTACGGTGTCACCGATCAGTGAATAGGATAGCCGCTGCGCCGATCCCATATTACCGACGCAGCATGGCCCGGCATTCATGCCGATCCCGATTTTCACCTGATCCGGCCATGGCTCTCCCAGTTTGGCGGGCATTTCGATATTGAGCTGCTTCAGGCTCTCTATCATTGCCAGCGCCGATCGGGCTGCGTTCTCATATTGCTGAGGATCATCAAGCGGGGCATTCCAGAAGGCAACGATGGCATCGCCGATGTATTTGTCGATAGTCGCCTTGCGGGCCAGCAGAATGTCGCTCATCGGGGTCAGGAAGTTGATCAGGAACCGGACGATGTCTTTGGGCGCAAGCTGCTCGGAAATATGCGTGAAACCGCGAATATCGCAGAACAAAACTGTCATCTGCCGAACTTCGCCGCCAAGCTCTAGTTGGCGGGGGTCGGCGGCGATCCGGTTGACCAGTTCTGGAGAGAGATAACGATCAAACGCACGGTGGATATAGGATCGCCTCCTTTCTTCCCGGTAAAAGGTAAGCACCGTTTCGGTGATATAGACCACGAAAATCGCCAGCATCGGATAGGTCGGATCGAGCAGAAAGTGGAAGCTTAAGAAGGCATACCAGCTTCCTGCCAGCGTGATCCCAGCCAGCAAAATTCCAAGCGCCGCGCCCTTGGCGGCACCTAGCTTGGGCAGAAACCACAACAGCAGTCCGCCCAACACGACCAACAGCGCTCGCTCCAGTCCGATCGACCAATCAGGCCGTGTCAGGAACTGGCCAAGGATCATCTGTTCGGCAGCTTCGGCGTGGATCATAACGCCCAGCTCGCGGTCGCGGATCGGTGTCGAGACCAGATCGCGCAGACCGATAGCGCCCGCTCCAACAAACACGATATGCCCGCCGAACTTTTCGGCCATTTCTGCAGGCGATAACTTGCCCGAGAGTATCTCCCACGCGGGCACGACACGATTTGGCTGCGGGGCGGCATAATACATCCACAAGGCACCATTCCGGGTTGTCGGCACTTCAAATTCACCGACTTTGAGTGAAGTGATCTCGCTGTTCGTTTTGCCCCCGATATTGCCGCTGCCATCGCTGGTTTTGATCAGTATCGAACCTGCGCCCTGCGCCACCCGCAGCGCTTCCAGCGAGAGCGATGGCAGGATTTGCTCGCCCTGCCTGACCAGCAGGGGAGCCTTTCGTATGATGCCATCGCTGTCTCCTGCAAGTGTCAGTGAGCCATTGCCGGCCGCGGCTTGTTCCAGTGCGGGGAGGGGAAGGATGGCATTGCGATAATCCGGAACCACACCAAGAGGAGAGCTGCCGGAAATGGCAAAGCCAGCCTTGGGTGTAACAGCGGCCTGGCGGGCATCGTTGCTAAGGAAGAAACCCGTTACGACGGGGACTTCACTCAAGGTTTGGGCCAGCAGATCGTCATTATCGGGCAGCCGCCGCAGCGCAGCTTCAATCTGCGGGTTGCTGTTCATCCGTTTCAACCGATCAGCGATCTGCGGTGGTGAGGTGCGATCAGGTTCGGAAAAGACGATGTCGAGCGCAACGACCGATGCACCTGCGGTGCCGAGCTCTTGTATCAACCGCGCAATCTCGGTGCGGGGCCAGGGCCATTGTCCGAACTGGCGGATTGATGCCTCATCAATATCAACCACCTTGACCGGCACCGGCTGATACTGCCGTGGCTGTGCCCTGACATAGGAATCGAACACCAACTGGCCTACCCTGGTAAGCGGAGTGACCTCGGCAAGCTGCAGGACAAGCACAGCCAGCAGCGCCAGAGCACCAGGTAAAATGGTGCTTTTCCAATCAGCTGAGATAACGCGCTTTGGCAGCATCAAGTAACGCCTTGTTCACCTGCTTCGAGCAAGCTTGCAGGATTATCTTTCGTAATTGAAGCTATCTCTTCTATAGAGCAGCTCTTCAATCCGGCGACTAGACCAGATCAAGGCTGGTCTGACCATCGGTTCGATAAGGGGAATTGGTATGCGATCTCGCTCAGGCAGGATTATCGGCTCGGCAGGATTGCTCGCTTGCACAATTGCAGGATGGGGTTGGGCTAACCCTGCGCTGGCCCAAGATAGCGAGATTGCAGCGCTTGATACGTTAATCGAACGCTCATCGAGCGCCGAATCTGCGATCGCACTTGCCCGCGAGCAGGCCGATGCAGGCGACTTGCTTGGCGCAGCAGCAACGCTGGAGCGGGTTCTTATTGGCGATGAAGATGCAGATGATGCAAGGCTTGCCTATGCAGCAATTCTGTGCCGCCTCGATGATCGCCAATCCGCCCAGCTTGAACTTCAGACTGTGCGAGGGCGCGGCGGACAGGCCGCACGGGATGAGGCGGCGAAGGCATGTGGAATTACCACACAAGCTCCGCCGGATAAATCCGGACTCACCGGAGAGATCGGCCTGGGCTTGACTTATGATGGTGATGCGCAGGGGGCTTTGCGGGTTTTTCCAACAAGCTTCTCACCCTCCAATGATGGACTTGGCCTTGCCGCCAACGCGCGGTTGAGCGGGCGGTTTGGCGATTTCTATGCCGACGCATGGGGGCAGGCCAAAGAAGAGCTCTCCGGCCCGCAATCAGATTACCAATACGGCTCGCTGTCGCTGGGATATGGCACAAGCTGGTCGAACAAGGAGCTAAAGCTTGGCGGCGTTATCCGCCATGCACGCATTCTGGGTGATGCGAATTTCACCGAGTATGGCGGCGTAGCAGAGCTCGCGTCGTTCTCAAGCGCCGGTAGCCGCACCACAGTCCGCGCAGAGGTGGTCTGGCAAAATGACCAGATCGGGGTTGCTGATGGCCTGCATTATGATCTGGTCGCCTATCATGATGTAAAGCGGTCCGAGCAATTTTCATGGTTTTTGGGCGCGGGCATTGAAGCCAAGAATGCCAAATTCGCTTCGGACAAATATGTCGCGGGGCGATTGCTGGCCGGATTTCATGCTTTGCTTGATGGCAGAGGCACTTACGCGGACGTTTCCGCGACTTTACGATATGTTGATTTTGGGGATGAGGCACTTTTTCCGCTTCGGACCGAGTTGCGCATCTTCAACCGCGCTGCGATCGGCACGCCATTGGGCGGCTCTGGCCTCAACATCGAGGCTGCGATTACGCATTCTTACCGGAACTATAGCAGTTCAAGCCTGCTGGCCGATTACAGCAGCATTGGCGGTGCTTTGAGGCTCATTTGGAAATTCGGGAACAGGAGGTGATTGTGATGAAACCATTTAGCCATCCGGTCGCTTTGATTGCTGCGATCTTCATGTCCACCACGGGAAGCACCGTGGCTTTCACGCAAACTGTGGGCATTGCCGCAGTCGTCCGCAACGATGTGCGGCTGACCACTGCGGCCAAGCCAGTGCTTCATCGCGCCGTGGTGCGCGAACGGGTGTCGCTGGGCAATGACATCGTAACTGGCGTTGCCAGCATGACGCAGCTGCTGTTGCTTGATCAAACCAGCTTTTCGGTCGGAGCAAAAGCGCGGGTCCGTATTGACAGGTTCGTCTATGACCCCAGCCGCCGCGCCAGTTCAGTCGCGGCAACAGTCGCCAAGGGCGCATTCCGCTTTATGTCGAGTCCATCACTCCATGCCCGGCCGGGTCAATCGGCCATCCGTACTCCCGTCGCATCAATCGGCATTCGCGGCACGATTGTTGAGGGGGTGGTCGGCCAGGAATCAATCGGGATCGTTCGCGGTGAGGCCGGCGTAACCGGAGCCTTCACTGCCGATGAAGAAACGGCGAGCCTGATCGTGCTGCGCGGCCCCGGGCGCAATGCGCAAGGGCAGTCGGTTCAAGGTGCGATTGATGTGGCGGCCAACGGTGTCACCATTGCGCTGGAGGAAGGCGGGCTAGCGGTCTTTATTCCCGGCCCGAACCAGCCACCAATTGGGCCGTTTCGCATTTCTGATGCCGGTTTAGCCAGGATTCACGCGATGCTTCGATTGCCGCTCAGGCGCACAGAAAAAGAACTGCGCGCCATGGACCCGGCGACAGATCGCGAATTTTCGGTGCCAGGCAGGCTACCCAATGGTCAAGGAGACCCAATACCACCTCGTCCATGATGCTTTGAATAAGGGGTGATCGATTGAACCAGGATCAGGCTATGATTAAGCGCATAAAAGCAGGCGCTTAATCAGAAAAATTGGCTCCCCGAGTAGGATTCGAACCTACGACCAAGTGATTAACAGTCACCTACTCTACCGCTGAGCTATCGGGGAGCGACCCAGTCTCCCGGGCAGGGTGCGCCTATACCAGCGCCCGGTGGTTTGGCAAGTGGCGGCGGCGGCTTTTTTAGACCTGGAACTGTTCGGCAAAGATACGCTCTTCCAAGCTTTGACCCGGATCGAACAACAAAGTTAGCTGCTGTTCCCGCGCAACGGCGATTTTGACCGCCAGAATATCCCGCAGTTCCTTCTGGTCAGCGACGGCAGCAACCGGGCGCTTTTCGGGATCGAGCACGCGAAATTCAATTTCATAATGCTCGGGCAAAATGGCCCCGCGCCAGCGCCGGGGACGGAACGGACTGATCGGGGTTAGCGCCAGCATGGCCGAGCCGAGCGGCAGGATCGGTCCGTTGGCGGATAGGTTATAGGCAGTCGATCCCGCAGGTGTCGCCACCAGCACGCCGTCGCAGTAAAGCTCTGGAATGCGGACCTTGCCATTGACTGTAACCTCCAGCTTGGCGGTCTGGCGGGTTTCGCGCAGCAGTGAGACTTCATTGATTGCCCAGGAAGTCTGCTCCTTGCCGCTGCCAGTAGTCGCGGTCATGGCGAGCGGCGCAACCGCGATTATCTTGGCCCGGGCAAGCCGCTCGGCGATACTCCGGCTGCTCTTCTGCTTGTTCATTAAAAACCCGACTGTGCCCAAATTGAGGCCGTAGGCCGGGATTACCCGGCCCGCATCAAGCATCTGGTGCAAAGTTTGCAGCATGAAACCATCGCCGCCCAGCACCACCACCACCTCTGCCTCCTCCAGCGGAACGAAAGCTTGGTCAGCGCACAGCGCAGCAGCGGCAGCCTGCGCGCGGGGCGTAGGCGAAGAAAGCAGGGCAAGGCGGGTCAGTTTGGCCATAGGTTTATCCGCGCTCATTATGGTGCAGTTCGCCGCTTGGCAATGAATTGGAAGGGGCTTTGCGCTATGGCCACGATAATGAGCGTCGAATACCCTGATGACCTTGAAGCGAGCCGGGATGCCGTAACTGGCCTGCCCGGGCGCGAAGCGGCGCGTATTCGGCTGAGCGAATGGCTGGCAGCGAAGACGCCAGCGCATGCGCTTTTGATCGGCCTCAGGCGGTTTGACGCGGTGAATCTGGCCTATGGCTCCGCCGCTGGTGATGCTGTGCTGGCCGAAGTGGCGGCGCTGCTTAAGCAATTTGCTGCAAAGGAACTGGGTGGGCCGTGGCTGGCCGCGCGAAGCGGAGGTGGGCAATTTTTGCTGATCGCCAGTGAGGAATGCAGCCGCGAACGCTGGCAATTGCTGGCCGGGCAACTGCTGGAAGCCATCGCCAGGCCGATTACCGGGGCGGGGGGCACTATTCGCCTTTCTCCGCGCGGAGCATTGCTGCGCGCTCTGACCGATGAAAGTGCGGATTCGGTACTCGACAGGCTCTCCCAGACGCTTTCCAGCCTGATGGACCAGTCCGGGCGCAGATTACTCTGGGCCGATGGCACCGCAACCCGGATTGGCCGTAGTGCCGCGCAGCTTGAAGTCGATCTGCTGGGTGCGATCGATCGTGACGAAATCGAAATCCTCTATCAGCCGCAATTCGCCTGCTCGGATGGCCGCCTGTCAGGCGCCGAAGCTCTGGCCCGCTGGAACCATCCTCTCTTGGGTCGGATCGGCGCGGGTGCTTTATTCGCTATTGCTGAGCGCACCGATCATATAGCCCAGCTATCCGGTCACATCGCTCGTCGCGCCTTGGCTGGAGCCGAAAATTGGCCAGATCAGCTGCGCTTGTCGCTGAATGTCACCCCAAGCGATCTTGCGGTCCCTGACTATGCCACTCAGCTAAGCGATCTGGTTGACGGCAGCGGCTTTTCTGCGACTCGTCTCACGCTGGAAGTGACCGAGCAGGTGCTCGTGGCCGATATTCATCAGGCAGCGCAAACCCTGAGGTTGCTCGCCGCACAAGGTATGCGGATCGCGCTGGATGATTTTGGCGCGGGCTTCTGCAACTTCCGTTACCTCAAACTGCTGCCGCTGCATTACCTCAAGCTTGATCGGAGCATGATCGACGGCGAGTCCGGCGATCCGCGCGATCTGGCGGTGCTACGTGCGATTATCGCCATGGCAGGCGCGCTCGATCTGCAAGTGATCGCTGAGGGAGTTGAGAGCGAAGCCCAGCGCGAACTGGTCGCAGGCGAGGGCTGCGCGCTTTATCAAGGGTTCCTTCGGGCGAAGCCGATGAGTGGGGCAGAGTTTGCGGAGTTGGCTCAAACTTTCCTGTAGTCTAAATTTTTGCTACTTATAGTATGTCGCATTGAGCAATGCCTTGCAGCTAATGATGCCTCGTGGCGAAGGAACTAAGATCAATACTGGCGAAAAACGTCCGCAAAGCGCGCGCCACATTGGGAGTTTCTCAAGATGAGCTCTCCCACCGAAGTGGACTGCACCGCACCTACGTTGGCGGGATAGAGCGTGGCGAACGCAACATAAGCCTGAAATCGCTTGCGAAACTCGCCCAAGCTCTTGGCGTCGAACCGTCATGGTTGATCGGCGAGGATGAGCAATAGAGTGGCCAAGGCACCCAGCCGCAAGCTTGATCGTAACGATGCTGAGGCAATCGCTGCAAAAGCCCGCGTTTTGACCATGATTGACGCGATCGAACCTGAGCAACTTGTTGCATCCATAAAGCGAGCACCAAGCCTTCGCGGAATGATTCTTGGCTATATCGCTGAACAGATGTTCGAAACGCACGTTCCCCTTCGCTACCATCTGATCCTTGCTGAACACATCATGGGGCATGACGATCATGATCGAACTTCAAATAAGAGCGATCGAACCATAACTCATAACGGTCTCAGGTTTGGGATCCAATTGAAATCCATCCAAACCAACTCGATAGCACGCAACTTGGCAACCAAAATACTAGAAGCTGATATTCAGAACGATGCATCTGATCGCCGAGATATCCAACTTCCCGATGGCAGATTGGTCAATACAACATGCTACCAGCGTGGCGAATACGATATTCTTGCAGTCCCGCTGTTTCCGTTCACTGGGACATGGGATTTTGCTTACAAAAGCAATCAGGATTGTGGCTCAAGCAGTTCGACCAAATATGATGAATACGAACAGGGCTTCTTGCTCTCGACACTTGAGCGTATTAGTTGGCCTCTTTCGGAAGATTGGCACACTAATTTGATGGACCTGCTGGTCTAGAAATCAGCTATCTATTTCGTCGCGTAACCAAGGTGCAAAATTTGAATGAGATAAGCGTTTTCGATCATCTTGCCTGATAAAGACCAGAAAATAGGAATGATTCTTCCGCGCATGCTCTTGTTTCAAGAGTCTTGAGATTACCGGGATGTTGCGACGCATCACTACGAAAATGTCTTTGCAATAGAACCCGTGATGCTCCAACGCCCAAATCAGTTCGACATGGGTTAGCTTTTGTCGGTTTGCTGAAACCTCATCCTGACATTTTACGATAAATGTCCCCCCGGCCACAAGTATGCGTTTGACCTGCGGTATCACTGACAAATAGGCTTCAAGAACCGCATCATGATATTTCCGACCGCCAGATTTTTGTAGGTCGCCGTTGGAATAAGCTTGCTGAAATTCGCTGTGTGTTCCGCTGCCGGCCATTGATTCTGCGGTCTTACGATAGAGGCCTTCCATGTAAGGTGGGTCAAACACCACGGCGTCAACCGAGGCGTCGTCATAGGGGAGGTCAGCCCAGTTCTGGCCCAGTTTCAGGTCTGATTTCAGAAGGATATAGTCCGAAAGCGGCACTTTTTTCCAAAAGACGCCGCGACCAAAAGTAAGATCAGCCACTTTCGAGCCCTTGGTAACGTGGAGCGAAAGCAGCTTGGGAAACACCTCGGAATTGTCAGTCTGATGCGCTGACAGGACAATATTGGTGCTCGCTACACCGCCCTGAACTCTTCGCCTAGGCTGACTACTATCCATGCCGTCTCCATCATTGCCAAGGGGCAGCTCAGATTGGCGAGCCTGAATGGTCGTGGCGCATAGCGCTAAATCCTGCGGGGCGCTGGCGGCCTGAATGCTGGTTGAAATTGCCGTCTCGTCGCCCAGAACGGTTTGACCTTCCGGGTCAAATTGATCCAAAACCCTTTGTATACGCATTGAAATTTTGTCACTCAAAACCTAATTCCCAACGGGCGACAATTGCTTCAACCTGATGGCTAACGCTTACAGAACTATCCCAATAGTGTTAGCCGCAATTGCCAAAACGAAACAGCATTTTCGAAGCAAATTCTGGGGAAACAACTCCACCCTCGTCGCTACTTCCCAGCTTTCCGCGCGATAACGCTTAGCCCCTTGGTTAGCTGGAAAAGTCCGTTGAGCCGCGCCGCCGGATCACTCCAGGCGCGCGTTACCGCCAGTTTGCTGTCGGGGCGCAGTTTGATTGTGCCCTGAAGCCGCTCCGCATAGGCGATCAGGCCCAGCGGATCAGGGAAGCTGTCGTTGTGGAAGCTGACCAGCGAGCCCTTTGCACCAACGTCGATCTTGGAGATATTGGCGAGGATCGCCTGACGTTTAATTGCGATCAGTTTGATCAGATTGGCGGTTGGCTGCGGTAAAGGTCCGAAGCGGTCGATCATTTCGGCGGAGAGCGATTCAATATCGGCCTGATCCTCGGCATCGTTGAGACGGCGATAGAGTGCCATTCGCACGGTCAGATCGGGCACATAGTCCTCGGGGATCATGATCGGCGCGTCGACAGTAATCTGCGGGCTGAGCGAATGACGTTCGCGGGCGAGGCCCATTTCGCCCGCCTTGGCCGCCAGGATCGCGTCTTCGAGCATTGATTGATACAGTTCGAAGCCGACTTCACGGATATGTCCGGATTGTTCATCGCCGAGCAGATTGCCCGCGCCGCGAATGTCCAGATCATGGCTGGCGAGCTGGAAGCCGGCCCCCAGAGAATCGAGATCGCCCAATACTTTCAGGCGCTTCTCGGCCACTTCTGACAATTGCTGGTCAGCTGGCGTGGTGAGATAGGCATAAGCGCGCAGCTTGGCCCGGCCGACCCGTCCGCGCAATTGGTAGAGCTGGGCGAGGCCGAAGCGGTCGGCGCGGTGGATGATGATGGTGTTGGCCGATGGAATATCGAGACCGCTCTCGACGATGGTGGTCGACAGCAGCACCTCATACTTCTTCTCATAGAAGCTGCTCATCCGTTCTTCGACTTGGCCCGCGCTCATCTGGCCATGTGCGCTGACGAACCGCACTTCGGGGACGGTATTGCGCAGCCATTCCTCCAGATCGGCCATATCGGCGATCCGGGGCACGACGATGAAGCTTTGCCCGCCGCGATGATGTTCGCGCAGCAACGCCTCGCGCATCACCATATCGTCCCATTCCATCACATAGGTCCGCACCGCGAGCCGATCGACCGGGGGGGTCTGGATGGTGGAAAGCTCACGCAGGCCGGACATTGCCATTTGCAGCGTGCGTGGGATCGGCGTGGCGGTGAGGGTGAGGATATGAACATTGGCGCGCAGCTGCTTCAGCGCTTCCTTGTGGTTTACCCCAAAGCGCTGCTCTTCATCGACGATGACCAGCCCAAGCCGCTTGAACTTGATCGATTTGGCCAGAATCGCATGGGTGCCGATAACGATGTCCACCGTCCCATCGGTCAGCCTATCACGGGTGGAAGTGGCTTCCTTGGGCGGGACCAGCCGGGAAAGCCGCCCGATGTTGATCGGGAAACCGGCGAACCGCTCGACGAAGTTGCTGAAATGCTGGCGGGCGAGCAGCGTGGTTGGTGCCACAATCGCTACTTGTTGACCTGACATGGCGGCAACGAAGGCCGCGCGCAAGGCCACTTCAGTCTTGCCGAAGCCGACATCGCCGCAGACCAGCCGGTCCATCGGGCGGCCAGCGGCGAGATCCTCGAGCACTTCCTCGATCGCGCGTTCCTGATCCTCAGTCTCGTCCCAAGGGAAACGATCCACGAACTGGCCATAGCTTGCAGCATCGGCTTCGATCACGGTGGCCTGGCGCAATGCGCGCAGGGCTGCAGTTTTGAGCAATTCATGCGCAATCGCGCGGATGCGTTCCTTGAGGCGGCTCTTGCGCTTTTGCCAGCCTTCCCCGCCCAACCGGTCAAGCCCGACCATCTCGCTATCGCTGCCATAGCGGCTGAGGACGTCGATATTTTCTACAGGCACGTAAAGCTTGTCGCCGCCTGCATAACTCAGCATCACGCAATCATGCGGGCTGTTGCCAACCGGGATCGATCGCAGTCCCTCATAGCGGCCAATCCCGTGCTCCATGTGAACCACCAGATCGCCCGGACCGAGTGCGGAGAGTTCGGCGAGGAAGGCATCGGCGCTTTTGCGGCGCTTTTTGCGGCGGACCAGCCGGTCGCCCAGAATGTCCTGCTCGGTAACCAGCTCAAGCTCGTCATTGGCAAAGCCTGCTTCGAGCGGGAGGACCAGCGCAACCGGCACGCCTTTTGCCGCTAATCCCAGCGCTTCTTGCCAATTCTCGGCCATGATCGGCGCTGGTTTAACGGCCTCACCCAGGATCGCTGCGATGCGCGCGCGGCTGCCAGTTGTATAAGCGGCGATGATAGCTTTCTTGCCGCGCTTGGCCGCGCCTGTCAGATATTTGGCGGCGGCTTCATAAACATTGTCGCCTCGGGCGCGCTCGGGCGTGAAATCGCGGCCCGATGTGAAGCCAAAGTCGAGCGTTCCAGCACTTTCCGGCTGGGCGAAAATATCGGCGCGGTGAATCGGGCGAGACTTGAGCGCGGTGTCCAGATCACCGCGTGCCATATACAGCATGGCGGGTTCGAGCGGGCGGTAACTTCCGGCGGCTTTCCCCGAAGTTTCGCTGCGGGCGGCATAGTAATCGGCGATGTCACCCAGCCGCTCATCCGCCGCACCCAGCGCCGCGTTGTCGATCACCATCACATCATCGGCAGACAGATGATCGAACACCGGGACCAGCCGTTCCTCAAATAAGGGCAGCCAATGTTCCATCCCGGCCAACCGCCGCCCGTCGCTGACCGCCTGATAGAGTGGGTCAGAGGTCGCGTTGGCGCCGAACATTTCGCGGTAGCGGGTGCGGAAGCGTTTGACCGATTCCTCGTCCAGCAGGGCTTCGCTGGCGGGCAGCAGCAAATGCTGATCCAGCACCCCGGTCGAACGCTGACTGTTGGGATCGAACAGCCGCAGTGTTTCCAGCTCGTCGCCGAAGAAATCGAGCCTGAGGCCACTTTCAAGGCCTGAGGGGAATATATCGAAGATCGAACCGCGCACGGCATATTCACCTGCATCGACCACCGTATCTGTGCGCGAATATCCTTGCCGCTGGAGCAGCGCGATCAGGCTGTCTCGGCCAATCTCCATCCCGGGCTTTAGCAATCTTACCGATTCGCGCACCCGAAACGGTGTCTGCACCCGTTGCAGAAGTGCATTGATTGTGGTGACAAGCAGCTGCGGCCCGATAGGTGCCAACTGCAGCCGGTGTAGTGCCGAAAGCCGCCGCGCGCTGACTGACAGGGCAGGGCTGGCGCGATCATAGGGAAGGCAATCCCACGCAGGAAACTCGATTACCTCAAGCTCTGGCGCGAAGAATGCAGCAGTTTCACTGACGCTGCGCATTGCCGCTTCCTCCGCTGCGATAAACACCGCGCGGGATTTTGCGGCGCGGGCAAGATCTGCCAGCACCAGCGGCTGCGCGCCGCGGGCGACCGAAGCTAGAGTCAGCGGCGTCTTAGCGGAAAGGAGGCGGGAAAGATCGGGCATGGTTGGAGCGGCGGCCTTAAACCGTCAGCGCGGGATTTCAACGTAATCGAGCTTCTGCATCAATGTCATCTGCGGTCCGGCATATTCAGGCGGAACCTCTTGTGTGCCCAGCGCCCAGGCCATGATGTCAACATCATCTTCCTCAATCAGTGCTTCGAACCAGACGACTGCGGCCTCGTCCCAACTGCGGTGATAGCGATCAAACAAGCCGCCGATCATATAGTCCGCCTCGCGCGTGCCTCGGTGCCAGGCTCGGAACTGGATGCGTTTGAGGCGGGTTGTATCGATCATGATGGGGCCGCTAGCAGGTCCGTCGTCCCCGCGAAAGCGCTCCCCGCTTTCGCGGGGACGACGATTGACGCTATAGACCTCCCATGCGCCCCGATCAGCTCAACCCCCTGTTCGTTTCTGCCGATAGCCTGAAAGGCGTCGGCCCGGGCCTGGCGCGTCCGCTGGAGAAGCTGGGGCTAACCCGGGTGCGCGACTTTATCTATCATTTGCCCGATCGGTTTGTGCAGCGCCGCGCGGTCGCCAATCTGGATGAGGCGAGCGTTGGCGAGAATGTTGTCATCCAGCTGACCCCCACTGAATATCGCAGCTCACCCGGACGCGGGCCGTTCCGCATTCTGGCGAGCGATGCGCTGGGCAATATCTGCTCGCTGACCTATTTCGGGCGCAATGGCGGTTGGGCCAAGAAAGGTCTGCCGCTGGGCGAGACCCGCTGGATTGCAGGGCGGCTCGATCAATATGGACAGATGTTGCAGATCGTCCACCCCGATCATGTCGCCGAGGAAGGTGGCACGGCGCTGGCGACATTATGCGAACCGATTTATCCGCTGTCTGATGGGCTGACACAAGGTCGCACTGCCGCACTGGTCCAGCAGGCGCTGGCGACTGTTTCTGATTTGCCCGAATGGATCGAGCCAAGTTTGATGGCCAAAATGCATTGGCCGTTGTGGCATGATGCGCTGAAACTTGGCCATCAGGGCGAACACCCCGGCGCACGCGACCGGCTCGCCTATGACGAGCTGCTTGCCAATAGTCTGGCGTTAATGCTGGTCCGCAATGCCAACCGCGCCCGGATCGGAACACCACTGGCGGGCGGCGGAGAGTTGCGTTCAAAGCTGTCGCTGCCATTCGCGCTGACCGGGGCGCAAAAGCGTTCAATTGCCGAGATTGAGGGCGATATGGCCCAAGGCGCGCCTATGTTGCGGCTTCTGCAGGGCGATGTCGGCTCTGGCAAGACGGTGGTAGCGCTTGAGGCGATGCTGATCGCTGTGGAGGCCGGCGCGCAGGCAGCGCTGCTCGCGCCGACCGAAATTCTTGCCCGTCAGCACCATTCCACGCTGACCCGGTTGCTGGCCGGCACCGGGGTAACGATCACGCTGTTGACGGGCCGCGACAAGGGAAGGGCGCGGGAATCGATTTTGATGGGGCTGCTCGATGGCAGCATCGACATTTGCATCGGCACTCATGCGATCTTTCAGGAAGCGGTCGCCTACAAACACCTCGCGCTGGTGGTAATTGACGAACAGCATCGCTTTGGCGTCGGCCAGCGGCTGATGCTGACCCAGAAGGGCAGGCGCACCCCGCATTGCCTGGCGATGACCGCCACCCCGATCCCGCGCACGCTGACGCTGGCGCAATATGGCGAGATGGACGTCAGCCGCCTCGATGAGATGCCGCCAGGGCGGCAGCCGATTGATACACGGGTGGTGGCGTTGGAACGGCTGAGTGATGTTACCGGAGCGCTCGAACGGCATCTGTCAGGTGGCGGACAGGCCTATTGGGTCTGTCCGATGGTCCGTGAAAGTGAGACCGACGATCTCGCCGCTGCCGAGGCGCGGTTCGCGGTGCTCAAAGAGCGGTTCGGCGATACGGTGGAGCTGGTCCACGGCCAGCTCCGACCCGAGATCAAGGACGCCGCGATGGAACGCTTTTCCAGCGGAGCAGCGCAACTGCTGGTGGCGACCACGGTTATCGAGGTTGGCGTCGATGTGCCGAATGCCACGCTGATGGTGATCGAACAGGCCGAGCGCTTTGGCCTTGCCCAGTTGCACCAGCTGCGCGGAAGGGTTGGCCGGGGCGAGGACAAATCAGTTTGCCTGCTGCTGCGCGGGCTGGCTCTGTCGGAAACCGCGCGCGAGCGGCTGGCCTTGATGCGCGAAACGCAGGATGGCTTTGTGCTGGCAGAAGAGGATCTTAGACTGCGCGGCGGAGGTGAGTTGTTAGGAACGCGCCAGTCCGGCGATACACCGTTCAAGGTTGCGTCGCTGGAGCAAATTACCCGCCTGCTGCCAATCGCCCATGACGACGCGCGGCTCCTGATCGAACGCGACGGGGGATTGGCCAGCCCCAGAGGCGCGGCGGCGCGGCTGCTGCTTTATCTGTTCGAGCGCGACTGGGGTGTGCAATTGCTGCGCGGCGGATGAAGCTGGTTGACCGGCTAAGTCACTGGGCCAAGGCTCTCAAGCGAGAAATCATCGTGCTTTGGCTCGCCGCGCGCGATCCACGGGTGCCGCTATATGCCAAACTGCTGGCCGGATTTGTCGCGGCCTATGCGCTCAGTCCGATTGACTTGATCCCGGACTTTATTCCGGTGCTGGGGCTGCTGGATGATCTGCTGCTGGTCCCGCTGGGGGTCTGGCTGTCATTGCGGCTTATTCCAGGGTCGTTGCATGTGGAATTGAGGGCGATTGCGCAGGATATTCCCTGGCCGGGGCCGGCGAAGCTGGCCGGAGGGCTGATTGTGACGATATGGATCGGAGGCGCGATCTGGCTGGCAGCGAAGCTGCTGTAACAGCCTCTCGCGCTTACGTCTGACAATTTTCGTGAAAAACTGGTCGGGGAAAGAGGATTCGAACCTCCGGCCCCTGCCTCCCGAAGACAGTGCTCTACCAGGCTGAGCTATTCCCCGACCGATGCTGACCACCCGAAGGTGGCCGAGGCAGAGGCGGGCGTATAGTTGGCGACGTGTGGGGTGGCAAGCGGGCTTTTCTTGATTGCAAACTCGACCCAAAGAGAACTATCCACAGCCGTTCCACAGGCAGCCAACAGAACATTCCGGACTTATGTCACCATTTAATTATCATTGCCTCGGTGAAACAGCCTAACTGTCAAAATGGCCACTCAGCTCGATTTTATTTTCCCTAACACCACGCCGCACGGGAGCCTTGGCCATCCGGAAAGGCAGTATCTCGCCTTGATGCGACGCATTTGGGACAAGGGGTCAGAGCGAATCGATCGAACGGGCATTGGCACACGGTCCGTGTTCGGTGCCTCGTTGCGATTCGATCTTTCTGGAGGGCGGATGCCCTTGATCACGACAAAACGGATATATTGGAAGACAGCAACTCGCGAATTGCTCTGGTTCTTGACTGGCGAGACAAATATTCGTCCGCTTGTGCTGCAGGGCGTGAATATCTGGAACGAATGGCCTCACGCTCGATATGTTCGCGAAACATGTGATCAAATCGAACTTCAGGAATTTGTCCAGCGTATCAAAGACGACACTCACTTCGCTGCTCAATGGGGGGACCTCGGCCCAGTCTATGGTAAGCAGTGGGTTGACTGGTCTGTCTATGATGAAGTGGGTGACGGTTCTTACCGCAAGCGCGCCCGTGGTGTGAACCAAGTCAGTGCAGTCATTGAGAGTTTGCGCACGAACCCAGGAAGTCGTCGCCACATTATCGAGGGCTGGAATGTCGCCGAACTCGACCAGATGGCTCTTCCGCCATGTCATAAAACATACCAGTTTCACGTTGCAGATGGGAAGTTGAATGGGCTGCTCTATCAACGGAGCTGCGACGTAGCCCTTGGGTTGCCGTTCAACCTCTGGTCCGGCGCGTTGCTGCAAAGGATGATTGCCCAGCAATGTGACCTAGAACCAGGTGAATTTGTGTGGACCGGCGGAGACATCCATCTCTATCTGAATCACGCAGATCTCATAGAAGAGCAGTCAACAAGATCTCCATATGGCGACCCTAGACTTACCATTTGCAGGCGGCCAGAAAGCATCTTTGACTATCAGATCGAAGATTTTATGGTCACAGGCTATGAGCCGCAAGCCCACATTTCTGCGGCGGTGGCTGTCTAAACAACGTAATTCAATTTCTCGTCATTGCGAGTGCAGCTAAGCAATCCAGAGCGGCGCGTGCGACCCTGGATTGCTTAGCTGCACTCGCAATGACGAAGTGAGTGTGCCATGCTTACGTCGGTTGACGATGCGGCAATTTTGAAATAATATAACGCACACGTATAATATTGCTTCCAAACTGGCATTCAAGCGGTGGAAGCGGGAGAGCGTGAAATGGCCAATCGGCCTGACCCTACCCAGCCAGCGCGCGGCAATTTGCCGCCACTGACGCTGCATGTTCCCGAGCCGAAGTTCCGCCCCGGCGACATTGTCGATTATTCGCATCTGCCTATCCCGCCTGCAGGCGCACAACTCCGCCCGGATGAGGCTTGTGCAGCGTCAGAAACCAATCCGCTTTGCACCGATATGATCCGCGTTCTGGATGATGAACACCACGCGGTTGGCCCGTGGAATCCGCGACTCGATCCCGATACGCTGCGGCGTATGCTGCGGACCATGGCGCTGACCCGCGCCTTCGATGACCGGATGTATCGCGGCCAGCGCCAAGGTAAGACCAGCTTCTATATGAAGTGCACTGGTGAGGAGGCCACCTCGGTTGCCTCGGCCTATGCGCTGGCCAGCGATGACATGGTGTTCCCCAGCTATCGCCAGCAGGGCATCCTGATCGCGCGCGGCTATCCGCTGACCGAGATGGTCAACCAGATCTACTCAAACCGCGCAGACAAGCTCAAGGGCCGCCAGCTGCCAATCATGTATTCCAGCCGCGAGCATAATTTCTTCACGATCAGCGGCAATCTGGCGACCCAGCTGCCGCAAGCGGTAGGCTGGGCGATGGCTTCTGCCTCCAAGGGAGACACGCGGATCGCCACCGCATGGGTTGGCGAAGGATCGAGCGCTGAGGGCGATTTCCACGCCGCGATGATGTTCGCCACGGTCTATAACGCGCCGGTGATCGTCAATGTGGTCAACAACCAATGGGCGATCTCTAGTTTTTCGGGCTTTGCCGGGGCCGAGCGGACCACCTTTGCGGCCCGTGCGATCGGTTATGGCATGGCGGGCCTCAGGGTTGACGGGAACGACGCGCTGGCGGTTTATGCCGCCGCGCGCTGGGCCGCAAACCGCGCCCGGGCCAACATGGGGCCAACCTTGATCGAGCACTTCACCTACCGCGCCGAGGGGCATTCCACTTCGGACGATCCGACCCAATACCGCTCGGCGCAAGAGCGTGAGGAATGGCCGCTCGGCGATCCGGTGATGCGGCTCAAACGGCATCTGGTGGCGCTGGGCGAATGGTCGGTCGAACGCCATGCGGCGATGGATCTTGAACTGGTCGAAGAAGTTAAGCTGGCGACCAAGGAGGCCGAAAAGAATGGCATCCTCGGCCACGGCCTGCACCATCCGTTCCACACCATGTTCGAGGATGTTTTCGAGGAGCTGCCCTGGCACCTTGAGGAGCAGGCCGACCAGGCGATCCGCGAGCGGGAAACCAAATGGCCCGGGTGGAGGGAGTCATGAGCGTGACCGAGACTCCGGTCCGCCGCCTCAACATGATCGAGGCGATCAACG
>JANMNP010000045.1:0-4899 GCA_031374105.1 Novosphingobium sp. | reverse complement strand
TCGCCAGCTTCACCCTGATCGAGCAGCTTGCGGAACATTTCAACGCCGGTGACAACCGTCTTGCGGGTATCCTTGAGGCCGACGATCTCAACTTCTTCGCCAACCTTGACGATGCCGGTTTCGATACGGCCGGTCACAACCGTACCACGACCCGAGATCGAGAACACATCTTCGACCGGCATCAGGAACGGCTTGTCAGTCGGACGCGGGGGCTGCGGGATATATTCATCGACCGCCTTCATCAGGGCGTAGATCGATTCCTTGCCGATCGCGTCATCGCGGCCTTCAAGTGCAGCCAGAGCCGAACCCTTGATGATCGGAATATCGTCGCCCGGGAAGCCGTAATAGGTCAGCAGTTCGCGCATTTCCATTTCGACCAGTTCGAGGATTTCCTCGTCATCAACCTGATCGACCTTGTTCATGTACACGACCAGCGCCGGCACGCCAACCTGGCGAGCAAGCAGGATGTGCTCACGGGTCTGCGGCATCGGGCCATCAGCAGCGTTCACCACTAGAATGCCGCCGTCCATCTGCGCCGCGCCAGTGATCATGTTCTTCACATAGTCAGCATGGCCCGGGCAATCGACGTGCGCGTAGTGGCGGTTGGCAGTTTCATACTCGACGTGTGCGGTCGAGATGGTGATGCCGCGCTCACGCTCTTCAGGCGCCTTGTCGATGTTGGCGTAGTCCGTGAAGACGGCGCCACCAGTTTCAGCCAGCACCTTGGTGATTGCTGCGGTGAGCGTTGTTTTACCATGATCAACGTGACCGATTGTGCCAACGTTGCAGTGCGGCTTCGTCCGCACGAATTTAGCCTTAGCCATTGTCCAAACCTTCTATTGCACTTGAATTGATGATTGCGGGAAAGACCGACGCCCGCTGAAACAGGCGCCGCCCCTAGTATCTTCTTGCTGCCTAAGCAAGCTTCTCCTTGATCTCGGTCGCAACGTTTGCCGGGACCTCGTCATAATGCGAGAAAAACATCGAGTAGCTGGCTCGGCCCTGAGTGAACGAGCGCAGCTGATTCACATAGCCAAACATATTCGCCAGAGGGACCATAGCCTCAACCACCTGGGCATTGCCCCGGCTGTCGGTGCCCTGGATTTGACCGCGACGGCTGTTCATGTCGCCGATGACATCGCCAAGATAATCCTCGGGTGAAACCACTTCGACTTTCATGATCGGCTCAAGCAGCTTGATCCCGGCCTTCTGGGCAGCTTCGCGCATCCCAGCACGACCAGCGATTTCAAACGCCAGCGCGGACGAATCGACGTCATGATAGGCGCCGTCATAGAGCGAGATTTCGAAGTCGATGATCGGGAACCCGATAAGTGAGCCGGTTTCAGCCGTCTCGCGCATGCCCTTTTCAACCGAAGGGATATATTCCTTGGGAATATTACCGCCCTTGATCTCATCCTTGAAGATGATGCCTGTGCCGCGCTCACCCGGGGTGACCGTGAACTTGATCCGGCCGAACTGGCCCGAGCCACCCGACTGC
Organism: Novosphingobium sp.; assembly: GCA_031374105.1. Lineage (GTDB taxonomy): Bacteria > Pseudomonadota > Alphaproteobacteria > Sphingomonadales > Sphingomonadaceae > Novosphingobium. The sequence goes on along the minus strand of JANMNP010000045.1, from coordinate 3,401 downwards.
TTCTTGTGGGTGTAGTCAACATCGACCTTCTTGGCGAGGTATTCGCGGTATGCCACCTGCGGCGCACCGACATTGGCCTCAACCTTGAATTCGCGCCGCATCCGATCAACGATGATGTCGAGGTGAAGCTCGCCCATCCCCTTGATGATCGTCTGGCCCGATTCGTGGTCGGTTGAAACCCGGAACGAGGGATCCTCGGCTGATAGGCGGTGAAGCGCAACGCCCATCCGTTCCTGATCGGCCTTGGTCTTGGGTTCCACAGAAAGCTCGATCACCGGATCAGGGAATTCCATCCGCTCCAGCACGATCGGGAAACGTTCAGCACACAGCGTATCGCCAGTGGTGGTTTCCTTCATCCCGGCCAGTGCGATAATGTCACCGCAGAATGCCTCGTCAACGTCCTTGCGTTCGTTGGCGTGCATTTCGAGCATACGCCCGACCTTTTCCTTCTTGTCCTTGACCGAGTTCAGATAGGTGCCCTTGGTCAGCACGCCCGAATAAATCCGGATGAAGGTCAGGCTGCCCACGAACGGATCGTTCATAACCTTGAACGCCAGTGCGCTGAACGGCGCTTCGTCAGTCGGCGGACGGCTGTCCTTCTCTTCGCTGTCCATCTTGACGCCCTGGACGTCTTCGATGTCGAGCGGCGAAGGCAGATAATCGACCACGGCATCCAGCAAGGGCTGAACGCCCTTGTTCTTGAACGCCGAGCCGCAGCAGACCGGCACGAACGACTGATTGAGTGTGCCCTTGCGGATGCAAGCTTTCAGCGTCGCAACGTCAGGCTCTTTGCCATCGAGGTAAGCTTCCATCGCATCATCGTCCTGGTCGATCACCAGTTCGATCAGTTCGCTGCGATAGATCGCGGCTTCATCGGCCAGATCGGCGGGAATTTCCTCATAAAAGAACTCAGCGCCCAGCGCTTCGTCCTTCCAGATGATCGCGCGGTTCTCAACCAGATCGACTAGACCCTTAAGGTCAGCTTCCAGACCGATCGGAATGTAAAGCACTGCGGGCTTGGCACCGAGCCGATCGATGATCGACTGAACGCAGTATTTGAAGTTGGCACCGGTACGGTCGAGCTTGTTGATGAAGCACATCCGCGGCACGCCATACTTGTCAGCCTGGCGCCAGACAGTTTCGGACTGAGGCTCCACCCCGGCGACGCCATCGAAACAAGCGACAGCACCATCGAGGACGCGCAAGCTGCGCTCTACTTCGATGGTGAAGTCGACGTGTCCCGGCGTGTCGATGATGTTGATCCGGTGATCGTTCCAGAAGCAGGTCGTCGCAGCCGAGGTGATCGTGATCCCGCGTTCCTGCTCTTGCTCCATCCAATCCATCGTCGCAGCGCCATCATGCACTTCGCCGATCTTGTAGGACTTGCCAGTGTAATACAGGATGCGTTCGGTCGTCGTGGTTTTACCAGCATCGATGTGAGCCATGATGCCGATATTACGATACATCGAAAGCGGATGGCCGCGTGCCATGGGGAATTCCTTGAAAACGATGGGGAGAGCCGGATCAGGCCCCCGCCCATACAATTACTTCTGTGACAGCCGCGTGACGGCTTACCAGCGATAGTGCGAGAAAGCGCGGTTGGCGTCAGCCATCCGGTGCGTATCTTCACGCTTCTTGACAGCGTTGCCGCGATTATTGGCCGCATCGAGCAATTCTGCGCTCAGCCTTGCCGACATCGTCGTTTCGCTGCGATTACGCGCCGCGCCGATCAACCAGCGGATCGCCAGAGCCTGAGCGCGCTCGGGGCGAACTTCGACCGGCACCTGATAGGTCGCCCCGCCAACCCGGCGTGAACGAACTTCGATCTGCGGCTTCACATTGTTCAGCGCATCGTGGAACAGCTGGATCGGGTCAGACTTAGCCCGCGTTTCCATGGTAGCCATCGCACCGTAAACGATGCCTTCAGCAACCGACTTTTTGCCATCGAGCATGAGGTTATTCATGAATTTTGACAGGATCTGATCCTTGAACTTTGGATCAGGCAGGATTTCCCGCTTCTCGGGACGACGACGACGTGACATCGTTAGAATTCCTTTTCTTCAGGCCGGTGCGTCTTGCGCTCCTAACCAGGTAACCAGCAGGCTGGCTTATTTCGGACGCTTGGCGCCATACTTCGAGCGGCTCTGCTTGCGATCCTTGACACCCTGTGTGTCCAGAACGCCGCGCAGCACGTGATAGCGCACCCCGGGAAGATCGCGCACACGCCCGCCGCGGATCAGCACAACGCTGTGCTCCTGCAGATTGTGGCCTTCGCCCGGGATGTACGAAATGACTTCGCGTTGATTGGTCAGGCGAATTTTGGCCACCTTGCGCAGCGCCGAGTTCGGCTTCTTCGGGGTGGTGGTGTAAACACGGGTGCAAACGCCGCGTTTCTGCGGGTTCTGCTCCATCGCAGGGACCTTCGACTTGGCCTTCTGCGGAACACGGCCCTTGCGGACCAGCTGGTTGATTGTAGGCATTGAATCTCTTCACCTAGGTTGTGGTGCCATTGGCAAAACGGGGCGAAGGCGATGTCGGAACTTCCCACATGGCGCGAAACAGACCGGGTTAAACCCCGCCGCGCACCATATGAGCCGAAAACGCTCCACCCGAAATCCCAAAGGAACCGGGTTACTTTGACGGATCAGACCTGAGGAAATACCTCTGCCCGCACCGGCAATGTTCAGCTCTTTATAACCGGATCGGGCGAAAGCCCTTTCTGGAAGAGCGGGCCGTTAGTGCAGATCAATCGCAGGGTCAAGGGTCGAGTAGGCAGGTTCGTGCGAACCAACGGCGCGGTTCAGCCTGCCCTTGATGCCAGCCAGCGCCGCGTTGCAGTTGCCACGGCCTTGGCCCGATCGCCAATATCCGGGAAATGTTCCCGCAGGAACTTGGATCGCAGTTCGATGCTGAGCGGAATGCCAGGCGGAAGCGCATCATAGAGCGCGCCAAGCGGCAGTCCGCCCTCGCCGCATTGCCTGCGCAAATCAATGGCGTCGATAATTATTGCATTGAAATCATCGGGGTCTGGCCGCTCTGCCGGAGCATCGCAGAATTGGGCATAGGGCAAGAGCGCTGGAAGCACCGCCGCAATTTCCGCGATTGCGCTGCCCGAGCGGTCAACATGGATCGGATCGATCAGCAATGCCCGCAGTGGATGGGCCACCGCATCAAGCACCGCCATCGCCATCGTCAGATTCTTGACCTCGGTAAAAATCCCGAACTCCAGCGCCACGCGCATCGCCGAACCCTCTGCATGTTCGCACAGGGCTGCCAGCCGCGCTGCGGTCGCGCCCATGTCGGGGTCTGACGAAACGCAGAGGACATTCTTCGCGCCAAGTTCTGCCCCAATGTCGATACAAGCCTTGTGAAGGCCCAGATCATCAACTGGCTTGATCCAG
>JANMNP010000078.1:0-4749 GCA_031374105.1 Novosphingobium sp. | reverse complement strand
GCAAGACCAAGCGGTGGAAGGGCAGACCCTATCGCCGTTCGGACTTCAAAAAGGCTGTCGTCACTTTGGCTGCTGGTCAGTCCATTGACGTCACCAGCGGTATCTGAGGCGCACGAACATGGCACTCAAGAACTATAAACCCACCAGCCCCGCACGCCGCGGCCTGATCCTCGTCGACAAATCGTCGCTGTGGAAGGGCAAGCCGGTCAAGGCCCTGGTCGAAGGTATTCACAAGTCGGGCGGCCGCAATAACAAAGGCCACGTTACTTCACGCGGGATCGCTGGCGGTCACAAGCAGAAGTACCGTTTCATCGATTTCAAGCGTCGCAAGTGGGATATGCCCGCGACTGTGGAACGCCTGGAATATGATCCCAACCGCACGGCGTTCATCGCGCTGGTAAAGTATGAGGACGGTGAGCTCACCTACATCCTCGCACCCCAGCGTCTGGCCGAAGGCGACGTTGTGGTTGCCGGTGAAAAGACCGACGTCAAGCCGGGCAACGCAATGCTGCTCAGCCAGATGCCGGTCGGCACCATCATCCACAATGTGGAGATGAAGCCAGGCAAGGGCGGGCAGATCGCGCGGTCTGCGGGCACTTATGTCCAGCTGGTCGGCCGTGATCGCGGGATGGTGATTGTCCGGCTGAATTCGGGCGAACAGCGCTATCTGCGCGGCGATTGCATGGGTACGGTTGGCGCGGTTTCAAACCCCGACAACTCGAACCAGAATTTCGCCAAAGCCGGCCGCACTCGCTGGAAAGGCCGCCGGCCACTGACCCGCGGTGTTGCCAAGAACCCAGTCGATCACCCGCACGGCGGCGGCGAAGGCCGCACCTCAGGCGGTCGTCATCCGGTTACGCCATGGGGCAAGCCTACCAAGGGCGCCCGTACCCGCAATAACAAGCAGACGGATAAGATGATTATCCGTTCGCGTCACGCGAAGAAGAAGAGGTAAGCCACCATGGCACGTTCCGTCTGGAAAGGCCCCTTCGTCGACCTGCACCTGCTCAAGAAGGCGGAAGCCGCGCAGGATCAGGGCAGCCGCGCCAGTCCCATCAAGACTTGGTCGCGTCGTTCGACGATCCTGCCGCAGTTCGTTGGTCTGACGTTCACCGTCTATAATGGCCGTAAGTTCATCCCCGTCTCGGTTAACGAGGACATGGTTGGTCACAAGCTGGGTGAGTTTTCGCCGACGCGGACCTTCCCGGGTCATGCTGCCGACAAGAAGGGCAAACGCTGATGGGCAAGGCAAAATCACCGCGCCGCGTTGGCGACAAGGAAGCGCTTTCGGTCGGGACCACCATCCGTGGTTCGGCTCAGAAGCTCAATCTTGTTGCTGCGCTGATCCGCGGACGCAAGGTTGAAGATGCGCTGAACATTCTGTCGTTTTCGACCAAGTCGATGGCGCTGGATGCCAAGAAGGTGCTCGCTTCGGCGATCGCCAACGCGGAGAACAACCACAATCTCGATGTTGATGCTTTGGTCGTTGCTGAAGCCAGCGTTGGTAAGTCAATCACCATGAAGCGTTTCCACACACGCGGTCGGGGCAAGAGCACCCGCATCCTCAAGCCGTTCTCACGGCTGCGCATTGTGGTCCGTGAAACCTCTGACGAAGCTGGGGAGGCCTGAACCATGGGTCATAAAAGCAACCCGATCGGCCTGCGTCTCCAGATCAACCGGACCTGGGACAGCCGCTGGTACGCCGAAGGCCGCAACTATGCGTCGATGCTTGAGGAAGACCTCAAGATGCGTAAGTTCATCATGGATACGCTGCCGCAGGCGGCGATTTCCAAGGTGGTGATCGAACGTCCGGCTAAGCTATGCCGTGTTTCGATCTATGCTGCGCGCCCTGGTGTCATCATCGGCAAGAAGGGTGCGGACATCGAAAAGCTGCGCTCGCAGCTGGCCAAGATGACCAAGAGCGACGTCAAGCTCAACATCGTTGAAATCCGCAAGCCTGAAGTTGATGCCAAGCTGGTCGCCCAGGGCATTGCCGATCAGCTGATCCGCCGCGTGGCTTTCCGCCGGGCGATGAAGCGTGCGGTGCAATCGGCGCTGCGCCTAGGTGCAGAAGGTATCAAGATCACTTGCGGTGGCCGTCTTGGCGGCGCCGAAATCGCCCGGGTTGAATTGTACCGTGAGGGCCGCGTTCCGCTCCACACGTTGCGCGCCAACATCGATTACGCTCAGGTCGAAGCACTGACCGCCTATGGGATCATCGGCATCAAGTGCTGGATCTTCAAGGGCGAAATCCTCGGCCATGATCCGATGGCGCATGACCGGTTGATGTTGGAGGCTCAAACCTCCGGCGTCCGGCCTGCGCGCTAAGGTAGAGAAGAGACCATGCTGCAACCGAAAAAGCACAAGTTTCGCAAGGCCTTCAAGGGCCGGATCAAGGGCGATGCCAAGGGTGGCACCGATCTGAACTTCGGCTCCTATGGCCTCAAGGCGCTGGAACCAGAGCGGATTACTGCCCGCCAGATCGAGGCGGCTCGCCGTGCGATCACGCGCCATATCAAGCGTCAGGGACGTTTGTGGATCCGTATCTTCCCCGATGTTCCGGTGTCAAAGAAGCCTGCCGAAGTCCGTCAGGGCAAGGGCAAGGGTTCGGTCGAATATTGGGCTGCACGGGTTAAGCCGGGCCGCATCCTGTTTGAACTCGATGGTGTTCCAGGGCCACTCGCCGCCGTTGCTTTTCAGCGCGCCGCGATGAAGCTGCCGATCAAGACCAAGGTCGTTGCCCGTCTGGGCGACACTACGCATTTGGGAGCCTCATGATGGCAAACAAAGCCTCAAACAAAATCGGCGATATGCGCGTCAAGAGTGACGATCAGCTCAGCGCTGATCTCCACGAACTGAAGCGTGAGGCATTCAACCTGCGCTTTCAGGCTGCGACCAATCAGTTGGAGCGTCCGGCGCGTATCAAGGAAGTGCGCCGCGATATCGCCCGGATCAAAACGCTGAAGACCGAGCGCGCCAGCGCTCCGGCTAAGGCGTAAGGAGAGCACGATGCCCAAGCGTATACTGGTCGGGACCGTGGTTTCCGACAAAGCCGAAAAGACCGTTGTGGTCCGCGTCGAACGCAAGGTGAAGCACCCGATGTACGGGAAGATCATCCGCCGTTCGAAGAAGTACCACGCGCATGACGAAGAGAATGCTTTCAAAACCGGTGAAACGGTGCGGATCGAAGAGACCCGCCCGCTCTCGAAGCTGAAGACGTGGAAGGTTATCGACCGCGTCCAGGCTGGCAAGGGCATCGCCGTGGAAGCGGACGTTTAAGTTTAAGTTTTTGGAACTGCCGGACTGGTTTCGGCAAGCCAACTGAGAAGGAACCGGATCAATGATCCAGATGCAATCCAATCTCGACGTCGCGGATAACAGCGGCGCAAAGCGCGTCCAGTGCATCAAGGTGCTGGGCGGGTCAAAGCGCCGGACCGCAAGCGTCGGCGACATCATCGTGGTGTCGGTGAAAGAAGCGCAGCCGCGCACCAAGGTGAAGAAGGGCGACGTGCACCGTGCCGTCATCGTCCGCACCCGCAAGGACGTGCGCCGCGCTGATGGCAGCGTGATCCGCTTCGACAGCAACGCCGCCGTGCTGGTCAACAAGAACGAGGAGCCGATCGGCACCCGTATCTTTGGCCCCGTGGTTCGTGAATTGCGCGCTCGCGGCTTCATGAAGATCATCAGCCTAGCGCCGGAGGTGCTGTAATGGCTTCTGCTAAAATCAAGAAGGGCGACAGCGTCGTCGTCCGCTCGGGCAAGGACAAGGGCCGCACCGGCACTGTCTTGCAAGTGATGCCCAAGGCAGAGAAGGTGCTCGTTTCGGGTGTCAACATAGCCGCACGTCATCGCAAGCCAACCCAGGCGAACCCGCAGGGCGGGATCGATCGCCGCGAGGCACCGATGCATATTTCAAAGGTTAGTGTTGCCGATCCCAAGGATGGCAAGGCCACCCGCGTTCGGTTTGAGACCGTAGAGGGCAAGAAAACCCGTGTTGCGGTCAAGTCCGGGGAGAAGATCGATGGGTGACAAGTATATCCCACGGATGCAGTCGAAATACAGCGCGGAAATCGTCAAGGCGATGACCGAGAAGTTCGGCTACAAGAACCACATGGAAGTTCCGCGGATCGAAAAGATCACGCTGAATATGGGCGTTGGCGAGGCAAGCCAGGACAAGAAGAAGGTCCAGACTGCTGCTGCTGAAATGGCGCTGATTGCTGGCCAGAAACCGGTGATCACCATTGCGAAAAAGTCTATCGCACAGTTCAAGCTGCGCGAAGGCATGCCGATCGGTTGCAAGGTAACCCTGCGCCGCGAACGCATGTATGAATTTCTCGATCGTCTGATCACGGTCGCAATGCCGCGCATTCGAGATTTTCGTGGCCTCAACCCGAAGAGCTTCGACGGGCGCGGCAACTATGCGATGGGTCTGAAAGAGCAGATCATCTTTCCCGAGATCAGCTATGACCAGATCGAGAAGGTCCGGGGCATGGATGTTATCGTGACCACCACCGCAAATACCGATGACGAAGCACGTGAGTTGCTGCGTTTGTTTGGGTTCCCGTTCCCGCTGGATGCTGCTGAAGAGCAGCAGGCCGCGTGATCACTGGTTTGAAGAAGAGAGCTTAAGTCCATGGCGAAACTGAGTTCCGTTAACAAGAACGAGCGGCGTAAGAAGCTCGTGAAGCAGTATGCAGGTAAGTATGCTGCGTTGAAGGCTACGGCTGCCGACAAGTCGCTCGATGAAAC
>JANMNP010000070.1:0-10108 GCA_031374105.1 Novosphingobium sp. | reverse complement strand
GCCGCTGCGACATAACGTCCGACATAGGCGGCGATGTCGGCGCGCGGCTCGAACCGGGGGTAGAGATCGCTGTTCTGGATGGTGGACGTTGAGGCGGCGTAGCTGGGCGACTGGACGATTACATTATGGGCGCGCTTGGCTATTACCCGGCCCACCACCGGATCGATCTCCAGCGTGATGTCGGTTACCAGCTTGCCCCACAGCCCGGCACTGGTCAGCAGGAACGGTTTGGCCGGATTATAGGCGGAATAGTCGCAAACATATTCCCAGTGAGTATGCCCTGAAACAACCACATCGACCCTTGTATCAAGCCGGTCCAGGATCTGGCGGATTTCATAGGTGAGATTATCGCAGCTGTTGGAGCCTGGGCGGCCTTTGGTGAACCCGCCCTGATGGATCAGCAGGACAATCGCATCGGCGCCCTGTGCCTTCAACCCCGGGACCAGCGCATTGGCGGTGTCGGCCTCATCGGCAAATGTCAGTCCCTTGGCAACTTCGGGCGGAATGAGCCCGCCCGTCTCTTTCAGCGTCAGGCCAATAATTCCCACGTTGACCTTGCTGGGGCCCGAACCGAAGCTGCGCATCCCGGTGGCCGGGAACAGGGTGCTGCCATCCGGCTTGAAACTATTGCCCGCCAGCAGCGCGAATTTGGCGCCCTTGAATTGTTCGACCTGACAGGGTTTGCGCGCGCCATGCTGGACGCAGCCGCCATTCTGCTTTCGGGCAAGTTCATCTACGCCATGATCAAGTTCGTGATTGCCGACCGCGCTGTAATCCAGCCCGATCCGGTTCATCACGCCAATCGCGGGCTCATCAAGGAACAGCGCCGAGGTGATCGGGGTGCCGCCGATCAGATCGCCTGCCGATACGGTCAGATGATGGGGATATTTGGCGCGCGCTGCGTCAATCGCGCTGGCCAGCCAGGCCGCGCCGCCTGCGGGTACCAGCATGAAGTCACCCTTGCTATCGGGCGCCAGAACCGATTGCTTGGGCGGCTCCAGCGCGCCGTGGAAATCGTTGATTGCAAGGATGCCCACGGTAACCGGTGCAACCGGCGCGCGGCTGGCCATCGGTGCTGCGCAGGCGGCGGCCAGCAGGGGCAGGAACAGGGCGGACAGGCGTGAATGTTTCATCGGTCAGTCCTAGCGAAAGCGCCGCTGCGGGCAAGTGTTGCAGATGATTCAAGCCCTGTGTTGCATTTGGATAAGACAGTTTCTTGAAAAATGAAGGAAGACGTCATAAATCAGCAATCCCTGCCCGCGATGAGGAACCCATCATGGCCCGCCCCCAGACTGATATTGACGCCGGACGCGAACAGCTGATCGATATTGTCATCGAAATTGTCGAGGATCGCGGCGGCAATGCGTTGACCATGACCGAGCTGGCAGGCCGCGCCAACATGTCTACCGCCAACCTCTACCGCTATTTCGAGAGCAAGGATCAGGTGATCGAGGCGGTGGCCGAGCGCTGGTTCCAGCCCAAAGTCGCGATCATGGAAGAAGTGATCGCCACTGATCTGCCGCCGCGCCGCAAGATGTATGAATTCTACGCCCGCCGCTTCGTCTATATGAAGACGGAGTGGGAGCGTGATCCAGTCGTTTTCGCCACCTATTGCGAGCTGGGGCGGGAGCATTTCGAGATCGTCCGGACCTATGTGGACCTTGGCGATCACTATCTTTCAGAGATTATCGGCGAGGCGATGGCCGATGGCCATTTCCCCGGACTTTCGGTCGATGACGCGCTCAGCCTCATCAACCAGATGGTCAGCAGCTATTGCAACATTTCGGTCATGGAACTGATCATGCCCAAACTCAGCGAGCAAAAACTCGCCCGGATTATCGACGCGGTGTTTGATGGGCTAAGCGCCGCTGATCGCGGGGCAATAGGTGTTAAAGGGCTGCGGGCGGCTTGAGAGGCTCTCGCTGGTTTGTGCAGACGCCAATTCACGCTGAAATACCGAAGCGCTGCTGCATTATGCTGAATGTGGCCATTCTCAGGATGATGGGTGAAGCCTCAGATACATTTGTCGCCCCGCCTTGTGCGATGGAATCCAGATAGGCACAGGCCTTGGCTGCATCAAAAAAAGGCTGATCGGCAAAGCTTTGCGACCGGATGGTATCCTCGCAAAGCTGTCGAAACGGATCGCTTGCTGGATTCTTGTCCGCCTGACTGAGCGGCGGCGCGATAAATGGATGCTTCTCCCGGGCATATAGTTCTGGAGTGATCACATCACGGGTGGCTTCGCGCAGGATATATTTTTCTGTTTTCTCGCGGATCTTGTAGTGGATTGGCAGTCCTGCGGCATATTCTGCAACCTTGTGATCCAGAAACGGCACACGACCCTCAATCGAATGCGCCATTTCCATCCGGTCGGCTAGGACAGTCAGGATGAAATTGATCAGCATGGTTTTCTGCCAAAAATACAGCGAGACATTCGTCGGGTCGCGTTGGTCAATCCGTCCGACAATATCGAGTTCGGAGAGGATTTGCATATAGGGCGCATCAAAATTGCCGCCTGTTGGCGCGTCTGACCGCATTAACTCAGATATCTGATGATACTGAACGGACAGGCTTTCTATCCAGGAAGGGCAATATCCAATCTTTTCGCGAATATGTGCGATGCCAGCTGCAGGCGTCCCCGACGGATCGAATATCCACCGCGACAGGGGGTTTGCCTCGATCAATGCGTTCAGCGCAGCCTGACGCATGGCCTGACTCTCATAACCGCTGCCATGAAGGATCAGGTCACGCCGCTCGAAGGGGTAGCCGGCCAGGATTTCGTCCGATCCTTCACCGGTGAATACAACCTTTATTCCAGCATCGCGAACGGCTCGTGAGAGAAGGAATTTTGCAACGGTGTTGCCGTTGAATATTGGCTTTTCACTGTGCCAGATTGCGTCCGCAAGTGCATCGGCCATATTCTGCGGTGAAACGGGGACTGGGACGTAATTCGATCCCGTGAAGGCGGCAGTCCGTTCGGCCAATGGAGATTCGTCATAAGCCCCTTCAAATGCAATCGTGAAAGCGCGGATCGGCCGATCCAGCTTTGCTTGGGCCAGACCCAGCACCGCTGAAGAATCAAGGCCGCCGCTGAGGTAACAAGCGACTTCGACATCAGCAGTCAGTCGTTCGGCAACCGCATCATCAAGGACATCTCGAAAGCCGCTGATTGTTTCAGCCTCACTTCGGCTATCCAACTCAAGCGCCGTTTGAGTGGGGTAGAGGTTCTCCCAATAGGGTTCGATCCGCACTGCTCCATTTTTGGCGAATAACAGGCAGCCCGGAGGGACTTGGTGAATATTTGCGAACATCGTTGCATTGCTGCGCATGCTCGAAAATTCGCTCAACACTGCATCGCAATCCCAGCGCGCCGGAACGCCTAGCGCCAGTAGCGCCTTGATTTCAGAAGCAAACAGAACCTCGCCGTTGACGATCGCATAGAACAGCGGCTTGATCCCAAAACGATCCCGCGCCGCTATCAACTCCCCGCTGCGGCGATCGGCTATGACCAGCGCAAATTCACCGCGCAGATGCTCGACAAAACCCGTGCCGTATTTGTCGTAAAGATGGAGTGCGATCTCGCTGTCGGATTCAGTTGTGAAACGATAGCCATTTTGGCGCAGCTGCTCACGGATCGTCTTGTAGCCATAGAATTCGCCATTCACGACGACATTAAGATCACCTCGCGCATGGCAGAGTGGCTGATCACCGTTGTTCAGGCCGATGATGCTTAGGCGCACATGCCCTAGGACTGTCAACCGATCGGGTGCAAACCAGCTGGCGCTACCGTCCGGACCCCGATGTGCGATTGTGCCGAGTGAACTGGCCAGTTTTTCTGAAGTAATCCACGCAGTTTTTAGCTGCGCTGCAACCAATCCACACATCCCAGCCCCCCTGAACTTCGATCTGTTCTATATCATAGCTTAAGTCAGATTCGATCAATACCTATAAGGTGTCGTTGCACTACTGCTTAATTTCACACCCCTCAAACGTCCAGATTCGCCACATTCAAAGCGTTTTCCTGAATGAACTCGCGCCGTGGTTCGACGATGTCGCCCATCAGGCGGGTGAAGATTTCATCCGTTACGTCGGCGTCTTCGACCTTGACCTGCAGGAGCGCGCGGTTTTCCGGGTCGAGGGTGGTTTCCCACAGCTGCTCGGCGTTCATTTCGCCAAGGCCCTTGTAGCGCGAGATCGAAAGCCCCTTGCGGCCGATTGCCAGCACCGCATCGAGCAGTTCTGACGGGCGGGTTATGCCGCCAGCATTGGCGCTGGGGCGGGTGGTGACGACTTCGGTTTCTTCTTCCTCGCCGTCGGCATCAGTTACTTCGGGCGCAGGTTCTTCGGCTTCGGCACCAGCCTTTACCAGATGAGTGGTTGCGGCATAGACTTCGGCCTGCTCGCCAGCCAACCGCGCCAGCTTGCGCGCTTCGGCACTGGTCAGGAAGGCGGCTTCGATCACGTGATAATCGGTCACCCCGCGCCACAGCCGCTGGACCGTTACATTACCATCCTCCGTGATCGAGGCGGTCCATTTCGCCTCACGGTCTCCCACGTTGAGCCATGTCGCAGCCTTGACCAGCGCCTCCTCGCGGTTGCCCGCTGCCATATCGGGATTAAGCACACCTGCCAGCGCCAGCGCCTCAACAATCGCGGGAGCATAGCGGCGGGGCACAAAGCCCATCAGGCTGCGCATCCGCCGGGCATGTTCGACCAGTCCGGCCAGCTCCGCACCGCCGCGCGCGCCGCCGGCAGTTTCCAATATCCGGCCCGCAAGGCCCGCTTCGACCAGATAGCGATCAAGCGCGTCATTATCCTTGAGGTAAACTTCCGAGCGGCCCTTCGCCACCTTATACAGCGGCGGCTGGGCGATGAAGAGGTGCCCGGCGCGGATGATGTCGGGCATCTGGCGGTGGAAGAAGGTCAGCAGCAGCGTACGGATATGCGCGCCGTCAACGTCGGCGTCGGTCATGATCACGATCTTGTGATAGCGTAGCTTTTCAAGGTTGAACTCATCACGGATCCCGGTGCCCATCGCCTGAATAAGCGTGCCGACTTCCTTTGATGAGATGATCCGGTCAAACCGGGCGCGTTCGACATTGAGGATCTTGCCCTTGAGCGGCAGGATCGCCTGATAATGCCTATCGCGCCCCTGCTTGGCCGAACCGCCGGCTGAATCGCCTTCGACCAGAAACAGTTCGGACTTGGCGGGATCGCGTTCCTGGCAATCAGCCAGTTTGCCCGGCAGGCTGGCGATATCCATCGCCCCCTTGCGCCGGGTCAGCTCACGCGCGCGCTTGGCGGCTTCGCGGGCGGCGGCGGCATCGATGATCTTGCCGATCACCGCGCGGGCATTAGCGGGGTTTTCTTCCAGCCAATCGCTCATCCGGTCAGCCATCAGGCTTTCCAGCGGCTGGCGCACTTCGCTGGAGACCAGCTTGTCCTTGGTCTGCGATGAGAACTTGGGATCGGGCAGCTTGACCGAGACAATCGCGGTCAGCCCCTCACGCATGTCATCGCCCGTCAGCGTGACTTTTTCCTTCTTCATCATGCCCGATTTCTCGGCGTAATTGTTCAGCGTCCGGGTCAGCGCGGCGCGGAATGCGGCCAGATGCGTGCCGCCATCGCGCTGCGGGATGTTGTTGGTGAAGCACAGGACGTTTTCGTAATAGCTGTCGTTCCATTCCAGCGCGACTTCGATGGCGATCCCGTCGCGTTCCGAGGCAATCGCCACCGGTTCGGGCAGCAGCGGCACCTTGTTGCGATCAAGGTAGCTGACGAAGGCACCGATCCCGCCTTCATAGAACAGGTCATGCTCCTTGATCTCTTCATGGCGCTTGTCGCGCAGCAGGATGTGGACGCCGGAATTGAGGAAGGCGAGCTCGCGGTAGCGGTGCTCAAGCTTTTCGAAATCGAACTCCAGCACATTTTTGAAGGTATCGGTTGAGGCGATGAAGGTCACGCGGGTGCCCTTCTTGCCCGCAGGCGCCGGGCCAACAACGCGCAGCGGCTCTACCGCATCGCCGTGGGCGAATTTCATCCAATGCTCTTCACCATCACGCCAGATCGTAAGCTCCAGCCATTCGGACAGGGCATTGACCACCGAAACGCCAACCCCGTGGAGGCCGCCAGACACCTTGTAGGCGTTGTCATCACTGGTATTCTCAAACTTCCCGCCGGCATGGAGCTGGGTCATGATCACTTCGGCGGCCGATACGCCTTCTTCTGCGTGGATGCCGGTAGGGATGCCGCGCCCGTTGTCCTCGACCGAAACCGAGCCATCGGGGTTAAGCTCGATTGTCACCAGATCGCAGTGGCCCGCCAAAGCCTCGTCGATTGCATTATCCGAAACTTCGAACACCATGTGATGAAGTCCAGAGCCGTCATCGGTATCGCCGATATACATACCGGGGCGTTTGCGTACCGCATCAAGCCCTTTCAGAACCTTGATCTGATCCGCGCCATAGGCATTGGCATTGGGCACATTTACGGGAGCGCTGTCGGGGGTGTTTTCGGGTGTATCGGACATAGCCAGCATATAGGGACTATGGCGCGATTTCGGAACCCATTTCACCCCCTTCCATCCACAGGGAAATCCTGCTCAAACCGGGCCAATGCAAATCCGGGAGATAAAGTTGAAAAAAATGATTGGTGCGCTGCTGGGGGCCGGGTTGCTGGCAGGGCAAGCGCAGGCGCAAACCGCCCCGTTGCGACCCGATCAGGCGGCTTTCCGCGCGCTTTACAAAGAGCTGGTCGAGACCAACACGACGCTCTCGGCGGGCAGTTGCACCCTTGCGGCAGAACGGATGGCGGCGCGGCTGCGGACGGCGGGAATGCCAGACAGCCAGATCACGCTGTTTGCCACTGCCGAAAATCCCAAAGAGGGCGGACTGGTTGCGGTCTACCCCGGCACTTCCAGGACGCTCAAGCCGATCCTGGCCATCGCCCATATCGATGTGGTTGAGGCCAAGCGCGAAGATTGGGTGCGCGATCCGTTCACGCTGATCGAGGAGGGTGGCTATTTCTATGCACGCGGGGTGGCCGATAACAAGGCGATGGCCGCCACACTGGTGGATACCCTGATCCGGTTCAAGCAGGCTGGCTACACGCCCAAGCGCACCGTCAAGATTGCGCTGACCTGCGGCGAAGAAACCAACGGCGCCTTCAACGGCGTGGAATGGCTCGCCGCCAATCGCCGCGACTTGATCGATGCCGAGTTTGCCATCAACGAAGGCGGTGGCGGGACGAGCGATGGCAAGGGCAATGTGCTTGAACAGAGACTCCAGGTGGGCGAAAAGACCTTTGCCACCTATCGGCTGGAAACCCGCAATCGGGGCGGTCACAGCTCGTCACCCCGGCCCGACAACGCAATCTATCAGCTGGTCCATGCGCTAACCAAACTGGAGGCGTACGCGTTTCCGCTTGAATTTACCGACACAACCCGCAGCTATTTCCGTCAGGCCGGGGCGGGCCGCAAGGATGCAACCGGCGCAGCCATGGTCGCACTCGCTGGCAATCCGGCAGACAAGGCGGCGGAGGCAATCGTCAACGCCGATGCGTCCCTGCACTCCAACTTGCGCACCACTTGTGTTGCGACAATGCTGGACGGTGGCCACGCCCGCAATGCGCTGGCGCAGCGGGCGGGGGCACATGTCAATTGCCGTATTTTCCCCGGCCATTCGGTTAGCGCGATCCGCGATGAGCTGGCGCGGGTGATCGGCGATACGGGGGTGAGTGTTGCGGCGCTCGCCCCGCTACGCCCCTCGCCGCCGCCGCCACCGCTTGATCCCAAGGTGGTCGAGCCGGCGCGCAAGCTGGTCGCCCACCATTTTCCCGGCGTCCCGCTTGTTCCGGTCATGTCCAATGGCTACACCGACGCCACTTTCCTTGGCGCGGTTGGTATCCCGACTTATGGAACACCGGGCGCTTGGGGCGATCCTGATGGCAATGGAGTCCACGGACTGAACGAACGGCTGGAAGTGCGCTCGCTTTACAAGGGCCGCGATTTTCTGTTTGATCTGATCAAGGCCTACGCAGGCGGCAAATAGCTGACATAACTACGGCCACCGTGCTGGTGAGCATGGTGGCCGTGTTGTTGGCCGAAGCCGGGGGGTTGTGCTGTTACCGCACGCTCGGTTGCCTAAATCAGGCGCCAGAAATCAGGCAAGCGTGGCGGTGAACATCAGGCCGCTGGTAAATACCGCGCCGATGAACGGCAGCATGATAAGAGCGATGCTGCGCATTGGGTGTCTCCTTGTTGCGTGTGCGAAATCAGTTCGCATTTGCAACATAACCATTGTGGTAGAGATTACACGTGCAAAGGCAGGGACAGGTGTTGCATTATTTGCAACTGTAATGGCAAGGAAGTGGTAAGAATTGCATATGATCGCTGATCCGGCAGTACAACTAGATGCAGAATTTGGCTCTTTTCCGGCGCTTGTTGCCGCATGGGGCGAATATCGCGGCGATGCGCCTGCGCTGGATGATGGCGCCATCAGACTGAGCTGGCGCGAGACGGCTGATCTGGTTGAGCGGATCGCGGCGCGGCTTCAGGCCGATGGGCTGGCGCGCGGGCAGGCGGT
Source organism: Novosphingobium sp. (assembly GCA_031374105.1). Taxonomy (GTDB): domain Bacteria; phylum Pseudomonadota; class Alphaproteobacteria; order Sphingomonadales; family Sphingomonadaceae; genus Novosphingobium. Next base: position 1,526 of record JANMNP010000070.1, on the reverse strand, counting down.
GGCGATTCTTGGCACATCGACCGTAAACTATGCCTTGATCTATCTTGCCGCGATCCGCGCCGGAGGGTGCGCTGCGCCGCTGACTACCAGCGCCAGCCCGGATCAGCTGGCGGCGATGGTGGCAGATTCGGGCGCGATCCATTTGTTCATAGACCGGGCCAAGCTGACCGAGCTGGGGGATTTCAAACTGCCTGCCCCGCGCCAGATTGTGCTCGACGAGGAACTAGACGGCTTCATGGCTGCTTCTGGGACCAAAGCTGCCACCTTCGATCCGGCGGAGGACGATCCATTCAACATCATCTATTCCTCTGGCACCACCGGAACGCCCAAGGGGATCGTCCACAGCCACGCGATGCGCTGGCGGCAAATGACGTTCCGCGCGGCCAATAATTACGGCGCAGGCAGCCGCGCGCTGACTTCGACCCCGCTCTATTCCAACACCACGATGGTGGTGTTCCTGCCCGCCATCTATTCGGGCGGATGCGTTTCGATCATGGGCAAGTTTGATGTCGCGACCTGGCTTTGCAAGGCGCAGGACGAGGCTGTCAGCCACACCATGCTGGTCCCGGTGCAATACCGGCGGCTGATGCAATATCCCGATTTCGACAAATTCGACCTGTCGGCAATGAAGCTTAAATACTGCACCTCAGCGCCTTTTCCAGCTGATCTCAAGGCCGAGGTGCTGGCCCGGATGCCGGGCGGCTTGATCGAGATTTACGGCATGACCGAGGGCGGGGTTTCCTGCCTGCTCGCAGCCCATGAACACCCGGACAAGCTGCATACGGTGGGGGTTCCGGCACCCGGCAATTTCCTCAAGGTGATCGGCGAGGATGACCGCGAACTGCCAGCCGGGATGGCAGGCGAGCTGATCGGCCGCTCGGGCGCGATGATGCTCGGCTACAAGAACCAGCCCGAAAAGACCCGCGAGGGTTACTGGACCGATCCTGCCGACGGCACCATCTGGCAGCGGATGGGTGACATCGGCCGGATCGACGCGGACGGCTTTGTCGAACTAGTCGGGCGGACCAAGGATGTGATCATCTCGGGCGGGTTCAACATCTTCCCGATCGATCTGGAGATGGAACTGGCCAAGGATGCGCGTGTGATTGAAGCGGCGGTGGTGGGCATCGCCAGCGATCAATGGGGCGAGACTCCGGTGGGCTTTGTTGTGGTGAAGCCGGGGTTTGAAGCCGAGCTGGAGGATATTCGCGCAATCGCCAATGCGCGCCTCGGCAAGACCCAGCGATTGTCCGCGCTCCACCTGATTGACGAGATGCCGCGAAGTCATATCGGCAAGCTGCTCAAGACTGATTTGCGCGATCTGGCGCAGGCGGTGTAAGTCAGAACGATCCTCCCCATTTTCGCGAAGCGCAAATGGGGAGGGGGACCGTCCGCGAAGCGGATGGTGGAGGGGTGTCTGGGCGAGCCTTGAGAACCCACCGTAACCCCAGCGGGCAGGCCCCTCCCCAAATGTGCTGAAGCAAAAAAGGGGAGGCGCATGGAAGGGCCCCTAGGCAAAAAAAATT
>JANMNP010000051.1:0-17918 GCA_031374105.1 Novosphingobium sp. | reverse complement strand
CGCCGCTTTCGCTATCCGCGCATAGATCCGCGCCAGCACTTCCAGATCGGCCACCGCCACCGCCTCGTCGCGCTTGTGCATTGTAGCGTTACACAGGCCAAACTCGATCACCGGGCAGATTGCTTTCAGGAAGCGCGCATCGGATGTGCCGCCGGTGGTCGATGCTTCGGGGGTGAGGCCCGTCTCAGCCTCAACCGCTGCGGCAACCAGCGCGGAAAATTCGCCGGGCATCGTAACGAAAGCCTCGCCCGAGATAACCGCGCGTGATGTGCCGCCATGCTTTGCAGCAATCGCTTCCACGCGGGTTGCCAGTTCCTGCCCCGTGTGGTGATCGTTAAAGCGGATCGAGAGGCGGGCAGTGGCGCGGCTGGGGATCACATTGGTCGCCGGATTGCCAACGGCGATGTCGGTAATCTCAAGATTGGAGGGCTGGAACCAGTCAGTCCCCTGGTCCAGTTCAATTGCGTTGAGTTCCGCCAGCATGTTGACCAACGGCCCGATCGGGTTGTTGGCAAGGTGCGGATAGGCGACATGGCCCTCGCCGCCTTCAACCGTAAGCCAGATATTGACCGAGCCGCGCCGCCCGATTTTCATCACATCACCCAGCCGGTTTAGCGAGGTCGGTTCGCCGACCAGGCACAGATCGGGGATCGCGGCCACACTCCGCATATGTTCGATCAGGCAGACGGTGCCGTAATGCGCCGGGCCTTCCTCGTCCCCAGTGATGATGAAGCTGATCGTTCCAAGGTCGGCAGGAACATCGCGCACGGCGGCAACCATCGCCGCAATCGCGCCCTTCATATCCACCGCGCCGCGGCCATAAAGCAGCTCGCCGCGCCGTTCAGGCGCAAACGGTGCGCTGGTCCAGCCTTCGCCGGGGGGGACGACATCGACATGCCCTGCAAAGGCAAAGTGGCGGCTGCCGTTTGGTCCGTTACGGATCGCAAACAGGTTTTCGACCGGGCCATCGGGCGCCTCGCCCGACATAAAGCGGTGGACCGCAAAGCCCAGCGGCGCGAGTTGCCGCTCAAGGCAATCGAATACCAGTCCTGCCGCCGGGGTGACGCTGGGGCAGGCGATCAGCGCTTCGGCCAGATCGGCAACGGAGGGGGCGGTGGCAAGTTTGGTCATGGATGGGCACTCGCATATTGGCTATGCTGGCGCGACACAAGCAGGAGTGCCGAAAATGCCCAAGCTGAACCTTGATGCGATCCCGCAAAGCAATGCCACTGGTTACCCGGCGCCATTCGACCAGGAGGTGCAGGGGCGGTTCTGGCGGCGACTGGCCCCGGCGGGCGGATTGACCGAAATGGGTGCAAGCCACGTCGTGCTCAAGCCCGGCGCATGGTCATCCCAGCGGCACTGGCATGTTGATGAGGATGAGCTGGTGATAATGCTGTCTGGCGAGGCTGTGCTGATCGAAGATGGCGCTGAAACGGTGCTGCGCGCCGGCGACGTAGCATCCTTTGCCCAAGGCGTGCCCAATGGCCACCATATCCAGAACCGCACCAACCAGGACTGTGCCTTCATCGCGATCGGCGCTGGCAACCAGCAAGGGAACGGATCCTATTCAGACATCGATATGATGTTCAAAGGCGACGGCTATTTTCACAAGGACGGGACACCCTACCCAACCAAATGAATGAGCCGGGCTACTTCGCCGGAACTTCCCATTGTTCGATCACCCAGTCTTCGGCCTCGGCAGCGGTAATCCAGCTTTGCAGCCATTCGTGCTCCCACACCGCTTGCATATAGGTGACCGCGAAGCCGGGTACGGGGATGCCATAGGTGATGAAACGGCTGACTATCGGCGCATAAATGATGTCTGCGGCGCAGAAGCTTCCGAACAGAAACGGTCCGCCCTTGCCAAACCGGGCGCGGGCCTCGGCCCACAGCGTCAGGATACGGACCACATCGGCCCGGGCATCGTCGCCGATCTGCGCAGCAAAAGGCTGGCGGCGGATGTTCATCGGGCATTGACGGCGCAGCGCGGTGTAACCCGAATGCAATTCCGCAACCATCGAGCGGGCCATGGCGCGGGCATCGTCGGCCTTGGGCCAGAAGCGCTCACGCCCTACCTTGTCGGCAAGGTAATCGATGATCGCCAGACTGTCCCAGACCACCGCATCGCCATCCCACAGCACCGGAACCTTGCCCGATGAGGGAGCGATATCATCGCGGCTTTTCTTTTCCTCTTCCCAATCCTCGCCATAGAGCGGAACCTGGATCTCCTCGAAGGCAAGGCCCGATTGCTTGGCCGCCAGCCAGCCGCGCAGTGACCAGCTGGAATAGTTCTTGTTACCGATGATCAGCTTCATGGATCGCCCCGGATCGGATGGAGGCCTGCACCTAGCCGTTCAGCCAATACCTGTCGAGAATGAACGGCTGGCTTCAGGCGTGACCTGTGCCAGATAATGTGCCTAAAAGGCTGCTCAGGAAAAGGACGGGCAGCGCAGATGAAGCTATGGGGAGCAGTTTTCGGAGCGCTGGCCGGATGGGTCTTTGCTGATCTTGAAGTTTTCGGACTGGTTATCGGCGGGTTCCTTGGCCTGCTTGCCGGATTATGGCTTGAATCTATCGTCCGCCGCGAAGTGGTCAGCGGGCTAAAGCGGATCGTGGATGCCGAGCTGCGCGATTTTATCAAGCGCGAGATTTCTGCTGCGCTCGGCCAGCAGTCCGCCAAGCCTCAACCTGCATCCGCTGCCCTGCCGCCAATCGCGGTCCAGCCGGCGGAGCGTGCAGAACCCATTTCCTCAAGCCTCGCAGAGCCGCGTCAACTGGCGGCAGAGCCCGTTCCAGTCACCTATGCCAATCACATCCCGCCAGAGCCGCCAGAACCAGCCGAACCCAACTTTATCGAGCAGGGTATCACCGCGGCACGCGACTGGCTGCTGGGCGGCAACACGATTGTCCGCGCCGGTCTGGTGATCCTGTTTGTCGGCCTGAGTTTCCTTGCCCGTTATGCGGCCAACGCGGGCCTTTTCCCGATCGAGCTACGGCTTGCGCTGGTGGCGGCGGCAGGCATTGCCCTGCTGGCGGTCGGCTTTAACCGTCGCGAAAAGCGGCCTGCCTTTGGGCTTGCCTTGCAGGGCGGTGGCGTGGCTGTGCTTTATCTCACCGTCTTCGCTGCTGCGCGGGTGTTTGAGCTGGTGCCGCCATTGGCCGCCTTCGGCTTGATGATCCTGTTCTGCGCATTGGGCTGCGCCTTGGCGCTGATGCAGAATTCCAAGGCCATGGCGATCAGTTCCTTTGCCGGGGGCTTTGCCGTTCCGGTGCTGCTGGGCGGAGAGAGCGAGACGCCGCTGGGCCTGTTCGCCTATCTGACGATCCTCAATCTGGCGATATTGGTGATCGCCTGGCGCCGGTCGTGGCGTGCGCTCAATCTTCTGGGCTTCTTTGCGACTTTCACCATCGCCAGCGCATGGGGCTTTGCCCGTTATGGGCCAGAACATTATCTGATCTGTCAGATATTCCTCGGCGCTTCGGTGCTGATCTACCTCGCCACCGCTGTGCTTTATGCCCACAATACGCCGGGTAAGTTCGGCAAAGTCGCTGATAGCACGCTTTTGTTCGGCCCGGCGATTGCCGGTTTCGGGCTGCAGGTGGGGTTGGTGGAACGCTACAGCTTTGGGAGCGCCTTTTCCGCACTGGCCTTCGGCGCTGCCTATACCGGGCTGGCGGCCTTCACCATGCGCAAACGCCGTGATGAAATGCGGCTGATGAATGAATGCCTGATAGCGATCGGGGTCGGCTTTGTGACTCTGGCGATTCCGCTGGCGCTGGATGTGAAATGGACTTCTGCTGCATGGGCGCTGGAAGGAGCTGCGGCGTTCTGGGTCGGCAGCCGTCAGGCGCGCTGGATGCCGCGACTGTTCGGGTTGCTGCTCCAAGGGCTGGCCGCATTGATCTTCCTGACTACGTTCGAGCTTAATGTCTCGGCGCTGCCGTTTGCCAACACTGGCTTCTTCGGCGGCTTGCTGATTACCCTGCCGCTGCTCGCTACCGCATGGTGGATGCGCCGCGAATTGCCGCACAGCGGCACGGCGCTGGCCAAGACCTATGGGGCGATAGAATTTGGCTTAAAGGATGCGACGTTCCTCGCCGGCTTCCTGTTCGCCTGCCTGACGATGTGGCTGGAGGTCAGGCGTTTCTTGCCGCCTGCCGATGCGATGTCGGGGCTGGTTTCCGTGTTCGCCCCGCAACTTCAAATCTTGCTGATTATGCTCGCGGTGCTGGCGGCAATGTGGGGATCGGCGTGGACCGGGCGGCGGTATGACTGGGCGGTGGCGATCTGGCCTGGCCGGGCGAGCCTGCCCCTGCTGCTCAGCGCGTTCCTGATCTCGCTCAGTCTTGGGCGGCATGTGCTCTATCTGCCGGATGGGCTGCTGTGGCTTGCCGCCTTTGCGCTCCATTACGATCTGGTTCGGCGCAATGATGCCGCGCTGGACGCGCAACAGGACATGCTGCGTTTCTGGCAGTTTGCGGTGCACGCCGGAACGGTCTGGCTGCTGACTCTGGTGCTGGCAGATTGCCTGCAATTTGCTGTTGATCGCGGCGGGCTGTGGAATACCTCATGGGCGGGCGTGATCTTCCTGATCAGCGCGATTGCGGTGCTGATGGTGCTGACCCGATGGGCGGGCAAGACTGCGCCGGGTGAGCTGAAACTGGGCTGGCCGCTTAACCCGCATGGCCGCGCCTATTTCTGGGTCGCTGCGGTGCCGCTGGCGATATTGGTGTATCTCGGCGCGCTGGTGACGGCGATCTTTGCCTCTGGGGTAACCGATCCGCTGCCTTACATCCCCTTGCTCAATCCGGTCGATCTCTCGCTAGGTCTTGCGCTTGTTTCGCTGGCGCTATGGCGGCAGATGGTGGCGAGCGCCGATCCGCTACCCGCAGGTGCAGGGCAACTGGTGGGGCGTCAGGCGCTGATTGCCGGGGCCGTGCTGGGCTTTGTCAGCATCAATGGCATCTGGCTGCGCACGGCGCACCACTGGCTGGGGGTTGAATGGAGCGGCGCGGCATTGTCTGGCAGCGCGGTCGTCCAGACCGGCCTGTCGATCCTGTGGACCCTGCTGGCGATGGCACTGATGCTGCTGGCGGGTCGCCGAGGAAGCCGGATTGGCTGGCTGACTGGGGCGGGGCTGTTGGGCATCGTGGTGCTCAAGCTGCTGCTGGTCGATATGTCGAGCGCGCAAGGTGGACAACGGATTGTGACGTTCATCGGGGTTGGCATATTGATGCTGGTGATCGGCTATTTCGTGCCGCTGCCGCCGCGCAAGGGAGTGCCAAAGTGATCCACGTGCTCCGAAGTTTTGCCATCGCCGCAATCGCGCTGCTCGCAGCGTGCAACATCGCAACGCCGCCCGATCCGGGCAAGGCAGAGAGTTATTCGGTGCGGCTTGCAGTTACGCCGGCGGAAGGTGGATCGGAGCAGCGGATTGCCCTTCCGGCAAGCGCGCTGGTGGCATTTCAGAGCACCGACCGCGCAGATATTCGCTTATTCGACGCATCTGGGCGGAACCTGCCGCTTGCACTTGTGGGCGCGGCTGCAATCGAACAGCAGGCCGGTTTTACCGTGCCGACCTATCCGGTGATCGGATCGTCCGCGCCGGGGACGTCAGGCGTGGCATTGACTATTGGCGCAGACAACGTCGCGCGGGTGGTGGGCATGACAGAGCCTGCCGGGCCGGAGCAAACGGTCGCAGCGCTGTTCGATACGCGCCAGCTTGCCGATCCAGCCATAGCTTTGACGCTCGATGCCGATCTACCGCTGCACCAGCCAGTAGCCATTACGCTGGAAAGCAGCGCCGATCTTCGGGAGTGGGTGCCGCGCGGCGACAAAGTGCTGTTTCGCACCGATGCCGATGGTGCCCAACTGGAAACAGGGCGGATCAACCTGCCCGGCGTCTCGCTCAAGGGTCAATATTTGCGCGCCAGCTGGGGCGGGACCAAGGGAGTGGCAGTGCGCGGTGCACGGGTGACAACGGCGAAATCCGGTGCGCCAGAGCTGGTCGCAGTCAAAGCCGGGGGCGGGCAACTGATCGATCCACGCGAGGTTCGCTTTGTGCTGCCGTTCCGCGGCCCGCTCGCGGGGATCAGGATAGACCCATTGGGCGGAGAAGGGGCGATTCCAGTGGAACTCGCTACGCGCGGTAATCCGGAGTTGGCCTGGACGCCGCTGGCTGCAGCAACTTTGCGTCGGCCAGGTTGGGAAGGAAATGTGTTGGAACTCAGCGGTCCGGCGCAGCGCGAGTATCGGGTGGTAGCCGATCCGCGCAGTGCCGGGTTCGCTAAACCGCCCGAAATCTTGCTCTATTTCGAACCAGCTGAACTTGTTGCTCAGTTCAATGGCAAGCCGCCATATACGCTGGCGGTGGGCCTGTCGGATGCACCCTCGACGCTGCTCTCGTTTGCCGATGTCGTTCCGGGCGGGGTGAGCATAGTGCTGCCGCGTGCAGAAATCGCGGGTGGCCCGCAGCCTCTCGTTTCGCTCGCTGGGGCAGAGCCTGAATCCCCGCTGTCGGGGAAACGGGCAATCCTGTGGCTGGCACTGCTGGCGGGAACGGCGGTACTAGGCTTTTCGGTAATGCGGCTGATGAAAGGCAATGCGGCGAAGGGCGAAGATTCCGCCTAGATCGCAGCATCCGCCAGCACGGCAGCGCGCAGCTCGGCGATGCCCAGCTTGGTTTCCGCTGATGTCGCCAGTACATCAGGATGCGCAGCGATATGTTTTCGCGCATCGGCCTGGGTGCGTAGTAGCACCTCAGCCAGCTCGTCGGACTTGATCTTGTCTGCCTTGGTCAGCACCACGCGGTAGCCAACGGCGGCCTCATCCATCATTTTCATCATCTCGGCATCGACCGGCTTCATCCCGTGCCGCGCGTCGATCAGCAGCAGGACGCGTTTCAGCACAACCCGCCCGCGCAGAAAATCGCGAACCAGACGGCGCCAGTTTTCGGCAACCTTGATCGGGGCCTTGGCAAAGCCATAACCCGGCATGTCGACCAGCCGCAGCTGGGTCGGCTCGCCCACCTCAAAGAAATTGAGCTCCTGCGTCCGCCCGGGTGTGACCGAGGCGCGGGCGATTGATTTGCGGCCCGTCACCGCGTTGAGCAGCGAGCTTTTGCCGACGTTGGACCGGCCAGCAAAGGCAATTTCCGGCATTTCCGGATCGGGCAGGAACTTTAGCGCGGGGGCGCTTTTGAGGAACTCGATCCTCCCGGCAAACAATATCCGCGCTTCTTCGGTCAGTGCTGCAATCGCGGCTTCATCGTCTGTCATCTACTTGTCCCGCGCCGCCGCGCGTTTGGCATCGACGCCATCCTTTTCAGCCTGCGCCTTCAATTGCGGGTGCTTGCTGTAAAGGAACCACTGCTGGCCTATGGTCAGGATGTTTGAAGTGATCCAGTAGATCAGCAGACCTGCCGCAAACGGTGCCATCACGAACATCATCATCCACGGCATGATCGCAAATACCTGCTGCTGGACAGGGTCCATCGGCGCTGGATTGAGCTTGAACTGGAGGAACATGGTAATCCCCAGCAACACCGCCAGCAGCCCGATCGCCAGGAATGAGGGCGGGGTGAAGGGCAACAGACCGAACAGATTGAGGATATGGAGCGGATCGGGTGCGGACAAATCCTTGATCCACAGCGCAAATGGCTGGTGGCGCATCTCGATCGCCAGCATCAGCACCTTGTAGAGCGCGAAGAACACCGGGATCTGCAGGAAGATCGGCAGGCAGCCCGCCAGCGGATTGACGCCCTCGGTCTTGTAGAGCGCCATGGTTTCCTGCTGGAGCTTGGGCTTGTCGTCCTTGTAGCGTTCCTGCAGCGCCTTCATCTTGGGCTGGATAGCGCGCATCTGGGCCATGCTGGCGAACTGGCGCTGGGCAATCGGGAACATCACCCCGCGCACGATGATCGTCAGCAGGATGATCGCCACGCCGAAATTGTCGGCAAGATCAAACAGCGCTTTCAGCAACCAGAATATCGGCTTTTCGAACCAGCGGAACCAGCCCCAGTCGATAGTCAGGCTGAAGTTGGCGATGCCGCCGCTCTCATAGGCATCCAGCACGGTGCTTTCCTTGGCCCCGGCAAACAACCGTGTGGTTCGGGTCAGTTGCTGGCCGGGAGCTGCGGTGGCGGGTTCGTAAACCAGATCAGCCCGGTAAATGCCTTTGCCAAGACTGCGGTAGTCGCTGGTGGCCGGTGATTTGTCAGGGATCAGCGTCGCCATCCAGTAAATATCGGTAAAGCCAATCCAGGTGACCTTGCCCTGGTTCTTGATCTCGCCCGCTTCGCTGACATCGTCATAGTCGGTTGCGAAGGACACCGCCTCGTCAAAGGCGCCAAACGGTCCGGCGTGGACGTTCCACGTATCAATGCTGGCGGTCTTGTTGGTGCGGTTGATGAAAGCAAAAGGACGCATGGCCAATGGCGCAGTGCCTGCATTCACAACTGTTTGCGTCGCGGTCAGCATGTAATCTGCGTCGATCGCATAGCGGATCGAGAAAGTCTGGCCAGTCGGGTTGTTCCAGCTCAGCGTCACGGGGGTCTGCGGGGTCAGCTTAACGCCCGCAGGGGCAGTCCAGATGGTGGATGCATTCGGCAAAGCGGCGGCGCTTGCGCCATCTACAGCAACCCAGCCGAACTGGGCATATTGTTGCGCAGGAGTTCCAGCGGGCGAGAAGATCCGCGCCGGGCCGTCGCTCTTCTTCTCTGTAGCGGTATGCCGATTGGTGGTGAGATCATCGATCACACCGCCGGTCAGATTGATAGAACCTGACAGGCCCGGCGCGGCAATTGCCACGCGGGCGCCAGTGGTCAGCGCGATCTTGAGATCCTTGGCCTCCAGCGCGACATCTGCGGCGCTGGTCAAGCCGCCGTCACGGCTTGGCTTTGCAGTTTCTGCAGCAACACTGGCTGGCCCGCTCGCCACTGCTGCAGGCTTGTTTGCATTCGGATAGAAATAGCGAATCCCCGCATCCCAGCCGAACAGCACCAGTCCCGTAAGCAGGACCGCAAGAATAAGATTACGCTGGTTGTGGCTATCCACGGAGGAGTCCCTGCTTTCGTTTCATCAGTAGATGGATGTTTGCCAGTTCAGATCAAGGCAGCGCACTTCAAGGCACCGGATCATACCCGTGGCCCCCCCAAGGGTGGCAGCGCAATAGCCGCTTCGCCGCCAACCAGCCACCCTTAATCGCACCGTGTTTTTCGGTCGCCTCAATCGCATATTGCGAGCATGACGGCGCATAGCGGCAAGATGGCGGAAGGATGCGTGACGGGCCAAGCTGCCAGCCCCGCGCGATCCAGATAATCAGGTGTTTCATCGCTTTTTACCCGGATGCTTGCGCGGCGGGTCGCCCTTGCCGGCGGCAGCGCGCTCCAAGGCGGCGAGCAATTCCATCCGGAGCAACGCAAAGTCGCGCTCAACCCCGCCTTCACGTCCAATCAGCACATGATCATTCGCGGCAATCCCGTGCTGCGGCAACAGATCACGCAACAGTTCCCGGAACCGGCGCTTCATCCGGTTGCGGACAACCGCATTGCCGATTCGCTTGGTAACTGTGATGCCAAAGCGCATCTGCTCCGCTTCATTGGGCCGAGCGAGCAGCACAAACCCGGGACGCGCGATGCGCAATCCCCGGTTGGCAGCTAGGAAATCAGAACGCCTCGTCAAAATTGCGAGGCGCGGGGGAGCGCTCTGGCTCAGGCCGACAGCTTCTTGCGACCGCGAGCGCGGCGAGCGGCCAGAATCTTGCGTCCGCCGGGCGTTGCCGAGCGAGTGCGGAAGCCGTGACGACGGGCGCGCACGAGATTGCTTGGCTGGAAGGTGCGCTTCATCGCGAAAAACCTCAAATTCGAATAAAAATGGCCACCCTCAGAGGCGACCGTTCTGCAAGAGCGGGCCGATACGGAAGCCGCGAACCAGAGTCAAGGGATTCGGCCCTAATCCAGCATCACCCAGCGGGCCATGTCTTCTGCTCCCAGCCATTTTGCATCAGCATTGGGAACAGAGTTGGTCATGGCATAAAAGCCTGCTGCCTGCGATTGGCTCATCCCCATCTCGCGGTAGTAATCTAGATAGGCGCGGTTTTCTGGTGCATCGACGGCATAGTCGGTCGGCTCTAGGCCATCTTCGTCCGCCCAGGAATGGACTGCAAATTCGGCGCCAGGATCGGCGATCCGCCGCGCTCCGGCCAGAAACAGCTCGACTCCGCCAGAACGGACCGAGCCCCCTGCTGGAACATAGGTGGCGATACCCTTGGCATGGATCATCCGGCCCAGCCGCAGATTGGCGCGATCATCTTCGGTGCCGGGGCAGTCGATCATCTCCAGCATCGAAATGCCGGGATAATCGCGCAGCATCGCGGCAAATTGCCCGGGCGCAGCCTGATCAGTCACGTCGACCAGCGCCGCACGAGTGCTATCGAGCACGCGAAACGGGCCATAGGCAGCAATTCCGCTGGGGATAGGCGCGGGGAGGGCTGCCTGGACAAAGCGCTCACTGCCTTGCTCGACCAGCACCACCTCGACCGTCTCATAAACAGTCTCTGCAGCGGCGAGCGGACTCGCGATCGTGGCGAGCAACAGCATCAGTATGGAAGGAGGAAAGCGCATTCCACGCTAATGCGCCCCGCAGCATTACGGCAATGCCAACGCTAACGGTTAAGATTGGCCTACCGTCGTCCCCGGTCAAGTCGGGACGACGCGCTACTCTTCGCTCGACAGCCGCGTCCTGCTTCGCCATCACCCCCCAAGGCAATGGGGGTATAATAGTTTGGTCGCGCTGGTATCGACGGTGGCATATTTGGGGCTTGAGGCCCGCAGCGTCGAGGTGCAGTGCCAGATTGCCCCTGGCATGCCGCATTTCAAACTGGTTGGTCTGCCAGACAAGGCGGTTGGTGAAAGCCGTGAGCGGGTTCACGCCGCGCTGGCCGCGATGGGGCTGTCGCTTCCGCCCAAACGGATCACGATTAACCTGTCCCCGGCTGATCTTCCCAAGGAAGGCTCGCATTATGATTTGCCGATCGCGCTGGCTCTGCTGGCTGCGATGGGGGTGACCGATGCCGAGCAGCTGGGCGATTATGTTGCGGTGGGGGAACTGGCGCTGGATGGACGGATCATCTCGTCGCCCGGAGTGCTGCTGGCCGCTATCCATGCCTCCGGGCTGGAGAAGGGGCTGATCTGCCCGGCTGCGCAAGGTGCAGAAGCAGGCTGGGCCAGCGGCATTCCGATCCTCGCTGCGCCCGATCTGATCAGCCTGCTCAATCATCTGAAGGGTACGCAAGTGCTTGCCCAGCCCGAGCCGGGCGAGGCGGAGCCGCCGGGGCATGGCCCGGATCTTGCCCAGGTCAAGGGACAGGAAACGGCCAAACGAGCGCTCGAAATCGCGGCGGCTGGCGGGCACAATTTGCTGATGACAGGGCCGCCGGGTGCAGGAAAATCGTTGCTGGCAAGCTGTTTGCCCGGGATTTTGCCTGAGCTTACCCCGGCAGAGGCGCTGGAGGTTTCGATGGTCGCCTCGGTGTCGGGATCGCTTGTGGATGGCCGAATCAGCCGGGTCCGGCCGTTCCGCTCGCCCCATCATTCCGCTTCAATGGCAGCGCTGGTTGGCGGCGGATTGAAAGTACGCCCCGGCGAGGTCAGTCTGGCGCATTTGGGGGTGCTGTTCCTCGACGAGCTGCCCGAATTTCAGCGCCCGGTGCTCGATTCGCTGCGCCAGCCGCTGGAGACGGGCGAGGTCAGCGTGGCGCGGGCCAATGCCCATGTTACCTTCCCCGCAAGAGTGCAGCTGATTGCGGCGATGAACCCGTGCCGCTGCGGCCATCTGGGCGATCCGGCACTTGCATGCAGCCGCGCGCCGCGCTGTGCCGCCGATTATCAGAGCCGGGTTTCGGGTCCGCTGCTCGACCGGATTGACCTGCATGTCGATGTCGATCCGGTCAGCGCCGCCGATTTGGGCCTGCCGCCGCCCTCAGAGGGCTCGGCGCAGGTTGCCGCGCGGGTGGCAGCGGCGCGGATGATCCAGACCGAGCGGCTGGCAGGCACCAAGATGCGTACTAACGCCCAGCTCGATGGCGAAATGCTTGAAAAGCATGGCACTCCCGATGAGCCGGGGCGCAAGCTGCTGCTGCAAGCGGCAGAAGCGATGCGGCTTTCAGCGCGTGGCTATACAAGGATGCTACGGGTGGCGCGGACAATCGCCGATCTCGCGGGCGTCGAGACGGTTGGGCGGATCCACGTGGCCGAAGCGCTGAGCTACCGGCGGCAACCACCCAGGAGTTAAAGCGCGCCAGCCTTAGGCATTGCTGTCACCGTATCGCCCAGTTCCGAACGATCCCGCCAGTGCAGTTCTTTGGCCAGCAACCTGCGGCCATCGTGGGCGTTGATTCCGATTGGCTGGATCGGCAGGCCATCCCGATCATCACAGAGTACTGGGTTGGCGGGGATACCGAGGCCGTATTTTTCTCCCCAATTGCGCAGCGCGAGCATGGCTGGAAGCAGGTCGAATCCCTTTTCGGTGAGGCGATACTCGATCTTGCGGCGATCATCGGGCAGCGGTTCACGCTTCATGATACCGTGTTCGACCAGCCGGGCGAGGCGATTCGACAGGATATTCCGGGCAATTCCCAGCTCGCTGAGGAACTCCTCGAAATGATGCACCCCGTTGAAGGCGGCGCGCAGGATCATGAATGACCAGCGTTCTCCCATCACTTCCAATGCCAGCGGCAGGCCGCAGCTTTGGATTTCACCGAGCGGTTCGCGCATTTTGCCCATTAGTTTTCCTCTGTCCCGCCGGGAGCCTACCGCATTGTGGCTTGTTGTCCGACAAAAAAATCTTTGCTGCAACGCACAGTTTCGAGTTGCAACTTAAAACCTATACTGATAGGTAGTGATTCGCAACGCAAATCGAACTGCTCCTCCCCAGAAGCGCCCTTCGACCCTTGCGTGCCTCAGTAAGGGGAATTGAAATGTCTATCGCCATCCAATCTTTCACGCGCACATTGCTTGCAGCCAGCCTTGCTGTTGTCGGCACAATCACCAGCTTTGGTGTGACCACCAGTCCGGCTCATGCTCAGGGCGCCAGTCGCGGCAGTGTTGCCTCGCTCGCCGTTCGGCTCGAAGCGCCGCGTCAAGTGATCATCAATGAAACCTTGTGGAAGTGCGCCGCAGATCGCTGCACCACCTCAATCGACACCTCGCGCCCCGCCAGAAGCTGCAGCCGACTTGCCAAAAAGATTGGGCCGTTCACCAGTTTCGCCACCCCCCAGGGCGAATTTAGCGCTGAAGACCTCCAGCGCTGCAATGCGGCCGCCTGACGCAAGTCTCAGGCATCCTTGACAGCCTCCAAGCGACTGGGCCCTCACCGCAAGGTGGGGGTCTTTTTTCTGTTCAGAAGATCAGCCCGCGCGCCCTAAGATCCAGTTCCAAGACCTGTGCATCGACAAAATGATGCGCCTGCCACCCGCAGTTGCGCGCCGCGATCACATTTTCCTGATTGTCGTCGATGAACAGCATCTCGCCCGGTGGATGGCCAAACCGGCTTGCGGCGAGCGCATAGATTGCTGGATCAGGCTTGGCGATCTTCTCTGTTCCTGAGACGACAATATCGGTGAACAGACCGAACACCGGATAGGTCGGGTGAAACCGCTGCCACAGTTCGTGGCCAAAATTGGTGATCGCAAACAGCGGTACGCCGTTTTTATGCAGCGCCTCTACCAGCTCGATACTGCCTGGGACGGGGCCCGGGATCGTTTCGTTAAAGCGATCCGCATAGGCGCGTATCACATCGGCATGGGCTGGGTATTCGGCGCTGCGCTCTTCCACCATCTCGCTGAGAGGCCGGCCAGCATCGTGCTGAAAGTGCCATTCAGGTGTGACGACGGTGGCGCTAAACCATTCCAGTTCGACTGGATCAGCGATCAATTTGGAGAACAGGTGCTGCAAGTCCCATTGGACAAGCACGCGACCGACATCAAAAACGACAGCAGCAATCATCACAACATCCCGGCCAATGCCCGGGAATCGCTCAAATCAACCCTGGCGCGCCTTGAAGCGCGGGTTCGTCTTGTTGATCACATAGGTCCGCCCGCGGCGGCGGATCACGCGGTTGTCCCGGTGGCGACCTTTGAGCGACTTAAGGCTGTTGCGAATCTTCATGATATCCTCGGGCAGCATTCCGCTGCTTGAATTTGAAGTGGGGCCGTTACGGGGACGGCCTCGCCAAGTCAAGCATCTCGCCCAGCTTTCGCTCCCATGCCAGCGCATGACGGACGATTGTGTCCAGATCAGCGTATTGTGGCTCCCACGGCAGGGTCTGCTTGATCAAAGCGTTATCAGAGATCAGCGAATCGGGGTCGCCCGCACGGCGAGGGCCGAACCGGCGTTTGATCGTCACATTGGTCGCCCGGTCGACCGCGTCGAGCACTTCGAGAACCGAATACCCCCGGCCATAACCGCAATTCATTGTCAGCGAATCAGCAGGAGCGGCGATCAGCGCTTCCAGTGCCAGAACATGCGCGGCGGCCAGATCGGAGACATGGATATAGTCGCGCACCCCAGTGCCATCGGGGGTGGCATAGTCAGTGCCGAAAACGTCCACATGGCTGCGCTTGCCCAGTGCGGCCTCTACCGCAACCTTGATTAAATGGGTTGCGCCAGCGGTCGACTGACCCGTGCGGGCGCGCGGATCTGCGCCTGCGACATTGAAATAGCGCAACGCACAATAATTGAGCGGGTGGGCCTTTGCCACATCGGCCAGCATGATCTCGGTCATCAGCTTGGACATGCCATAGGGATTGATTGGCAGCTTGGGGCTGTCCTCGCGCACCGGCGAGACCTCGGGGATGCCATATGTCGCTGCGGTCGAGCTGAAGATCATATGCGGCACACCAGCTGACACCAAGGCAGCGATCAATGCGCGGCTGCGGGCTGTGTTGTTCTCATAATATTTGAGGGGGTCTGTGACTGATTCGGGCACCACCACGGATCCGGCGAAGTGCATCACCGCCTTTATGCCTTGTTCGGCGCAGATCCGCGCCACCAGCGCGCCATCGGCAATATCACCTTGGTAGAAGGCCGCACCCTGGGGAACTGCCCAGCGGAATCCGGTGACGAGATTGTCGATCACCGTGACCGGCCAACCGGCATCGGTGAGCGCAAGGACCGCATGGCTGCCGATGTATCCGGCGCCTCCGGTGACGAGGACGGGAACTTTGCTGGTCATCTTGGTTCCGTCGCTAGCACGGCTTGTGGCCAACTATCCAGCGATGCAGATAAATTTGTGATGTATCGGGGATCATCGCCGCGCAAGGCTGTCGCTGCTCGCTCCGCGTGCTATGATCCTAAGCTAGACCTGCCTAACGGAGATGCAAACCGATGACGCGAATTGCCCTTTTGGCCTCTGTCGCCGCCCTGCTTACGCTGGGAGCTTGCGTGGCACCGATTGGTCCGGTCGAAGTAACCCGGTTTCATCTGCCCGATACAAGT
Organism: Novosphingobium sp.; assembly: GCA_031374105.1. Lineage (GTDB taxonomy): Bacteria > Pseudomonadota > Alphaproteobacteria > Sphingomonadales > Sphingomonadaceae > Novosphingobium. The sequence continues at coordinate 2,421 of JANMNP010000051.1, read as the reverse complement.
GCACTGGGCAAAGGCACCATCGCGGTGGAAGCGGCCCCTGGCCTTGATCCAGAATCGCTGGAATGGAAAAGCTATCAATCAGCGGTCACCCGGCAGTTGGCGCTGCTTGGGTATGGCGCGGCAGCGACGGGAACCGCTAGCACGCAGGTGGCCGTGCTGCGGTTAGCGCGGCAGACCTATCGGCCCGAACGAAGTTCCAGCCCGGTTAGCGTTGGGCTGGGTGGTTCTACCGGTAGCTATGGCTCGGGCGTCGGCCTTGGCATCGGGCTTAACCTTGCGGGCCGTCCGGCCGAGCAGGTTCAAACCGAACTCGGGGTGATTATCAAGGATCGCACCAGCGGCTCTGCATTATGGGAAGGTCGGGCCAGCTTTGCGGTAAATGCCAAATCGCCGCTGGCAGATACGCAGCTGGGCGCAGCGAAAATAGCTGAAGCGCTGTTCGCGGGCTTTCCGGGAACCTCGGGCGAGACGATTGAAGTCAAATGACCGACATTCAGATCGACGCCGCGTTTGATTCAGGCAACATCGAAGTACTTTCCATCAAGGGTGCTACCGCGCGTTTGGCGATCCGCAAAGATCACCAGTCTGACTTTTTCCAATGGTTCCATTTTCGCACTAGCGGCGCGGCCGGGCGCGAGTTGGCGCTCAAGATAACGGGCCTTGAAGGTTCGGCCTATCCGGGTGGTTGGCCGGATTACAACGCCGCCGTCTCGGAAGACCGGGACTATTGGGGCCGTGCAGCTTCAAGCTACGACAAGGCGGAAGACGGCGGCACGCTGACGATCCGGTATCGCCCGGACAGCGATCTTGCCTGGTTTGCCTATTTCGCGCCCTATTCGTGGGAGCGGCATCAGGATCTTGTCGCGGATACGGCGGCTTGCGAGGGTGTTTCCTATCGCTGCCTTGGCCGCAGTATCGATGGACGCCCGATCGATTGCCTCGAAATGGGCGAGGGCGAGACGCAGGTCTGGCTTTATGCCCGCCAGCATCCCGGCGAAAGCATGGCCGAATGGTGGGTGGAGGGCGCATTGGGCTGCCTGACCGATCCAGCCGATCCAGTCGGGCGGGTGCTGCGCGCCAAATGCAACATCCATGTGGTCCCCAATGCCAACCCCGATGGATCGGTGCGCGGGCATTTGCGGACCAATGCGGCGGGGGTGAACCTCAACCGTGAATGGAGTGAGCCAAGCGCCGCGAGATCACCCGAAGTGCTAGCGATCCGGAATGCAATGGACGTCAGCGGCGTTGATGTTGCGATGGATGTCCACGGTGACGAGGCGATTCCGGCGGTGTTTATCGCCGGATTCAACGGCATTCCGTCGTGGACCGAAGATCAGGGCGCAGGCTATGATCGCTACCTTGCTATCCTTGAGCGCCGAACACCCGATTTTCAGACCCGGCGGGGCTATCCCAAGGCGAGCAAGGGCAAGGCCAACCTTACCATGTCCACCAACCAGCTGGCGGAGCGGTTTGGAGCGCTGGCGATGACGCTTGAAATGCCGTTCAAGGACAACAATGACCTGCCCTGCGCCGAGCAAGGCTGGAGCCCTGAGCGCAGCATGCTGCTGGGGCGCGAATGTATGGCAGCGCTGGCGGAGTGGCTGGAGGGCCGTTAAAACCCTGCGGCTCCATGGCCGAGAGAAGGACGCTTGTGCCGCACGATCAAAGAACAATTTCTGACAGAACTGCGGCGCTGTCTGGTGGCTTGACCATAATGCCGCGCGATCGGGCGGCGGCGGCCCTGGCTGTGGCCGGATCGATTGCCGCGATTACTTTGTTCATTGCCCTGCTGGACGGAGTTCTGTTTCGCGAAGGTTTGCCCGCCGACTATAAAGCGCATTTCACCAGCCCGCTATGGCCGCGAATGCTGCTCTCCTGCCTGTTTTCGGCCATTGATGAAGTCCAATACCGGCTGCTGTTGATGACCGGGCTGGTCATGGCTCTTTCAGTGTTCAAGGTTCGCTTAAGGCCAGCGCATTTCATCGCTATCATCCTGATCGTTCAACTGGCCAATGTTGGTGAACTGGTTCTCGCGCAGCCTTTATATGCGTCACTGCGATATTGGGCGGTGGGCTGCGTGTGGGGCTGGCTTTACTGGCGCCATGGTTGGCTGGCTGCGCTGGCAGGTCATGGTTCAGCCCATCTGTTGCTCGATCCGGTGCTGATGGCTGTGCTGCGCAGTTAGAGTGGTTTTGTATTAGATGGTATTGCCCATTGAATTCTCCTCCTCGTCGGGGAGGGGTTATACCAAGGTGCAATGAGCTTGACTCATTTCCCCCTTCCCCGTCGGGGAAGGGTCGGGGATGGGGGAGCGAGGCCACTTGGCCTCGCGTCATCGCGAGCGTGGTGGGGCCCCCCCCCCCCCCCCCCCCCCCCCCCGGGGGGGGGGGGGTGTGTGTGTGTGATAAAGGTGGTTGTGTG
>JANMNP010000050.1:0-2292 GCA_031374105.1 Novosphingobium sp. | reverse complement strand
TTTTCCGGCGCCTCGACCACGTTCGGGGCGGAGCCCAATGCGCAGGTCAGCCTGATCGACGCGGCGATGCCGGGGATGCTGCCGGTGCTCAACGGTGAATGCGTCCGTCAGGCGGTCCGCACCGGGATGGCGGTGGGGGCCCAGATCAACAAATATTCGCGGTTTGACCGGAAGAACTACTTCTACGCCGATCTGCCGCAGGGCTATCAGATCAGCCAGCTTTACCACCCGATCGTGGGTGAGGGGGCGATCGATGTGTCCCCCGATGACAAGAACCCGGACGCGACCAAGCGGATCGGGATTGAGCGGATCCACATCGAACAGGACGCCGGCAAGCTGATGCACGATCAGCATCCGACCATGTCCTATGTCGATTTGAACCGCTGCGGCGTGGCGCTGATGGAGATTGTCAGCCGCCCGGATATGCGCTCACCGGCCGAAACCGGGGCGTACTTGCGCAAACTGCGGACGATCCTGCGTTATGTCGGCAGCTGCGATGGCAATATGGAAGAAGGCTCGATGCGCGCGGATGTGAACGTCAGCGTGCGCAAGCCCGGCGATGAGCTGGGCACGCGCACCGAGACGAAGAACGTCAATTCGGTGCGGTTCGTGATGTCGGTGGTTGAGAGTGAGGCCCGCCGTCAGGTCGATCTGATCGAGGATGGCGGGCGCGTGGTGCAGGAAACCCGGCTGTATGATCCGGACAAGAATGAAACCCGGTCGATGCGCAGCAAGGAAGATGCGCATGATTACCGCTACTTCCCCGATCCCGATCTGCTGCCCTTGGTGCTGGAGGACAGCTTCCTCGAGGAATGCCGCGCGAGCCTGCCCGAGCTGCCCGATGCCAAGCGGGCGCGCTATGAATCCGCGCTGGGGCTGAGTGCCTACAACGCCAATATCCTGACCGCCGAAGTCGATACCGCCCGCTGGTTTGAAGCGCTGCTGGGTGAATGCGCCGCAAAACAGGGCAAGCCCGAGGCGGATGTCGCCAAGCAGGCGGCCAACTGGCTGACGTCGGAATTGTTCGGCGTGCTCAACCGGCTGGGCAAGTCGCTCGATACCTCGCCGGTCAGCCCGGCACAGGCCGCCGAATTGCTGGCGCTGGTCGGCGATGGGACGATCTCGGGCTCGATTGCCAAGCAGGTGTTCGAAAAGATGCTCGAAAGCGGTGACAGCGCGGGCGCGATTGTGACGCGCGAAGGCCTGAAACAGACCTCGGACACCGGCGCCATCGACGCCGCGGTCGCCAAGATCCTCGCCGACAATGCCGAAAAAGTCGCCGAATATCGCGGCGGCAAGGAAGCGTTATTTGGCTTCTTCGTCGGCCAGACGATGAAAGCGATGCAAGGCAAAGGCAACCCGCAGCTGGTCAACGCGGCGGTGAAGAAGGGGCTTGCCAACTGATTATGGTGGGCTAAGTCAGTCAATAATTTTAATCACCAAGCCCCTTGGAGTTCTTATGACCAAAATATTTTGCGTTGTTTTGTTTGTCGGGATCGGCTTGTCTGGCTGTGCGTCAACGCAGAAAGTTTTAGGAAAAGAACCAACTGAAGTTTTTCATTCCGAAAAAAGTCAGAATGAGGTCGCGTTTTGTTTGGCAAATAAGAATAATACTGCGGCTCTAGATCGCGATGACGGTTCAAAAACTGTGTTGATAAAGAATGGTTATGGCGGTGTATCGTTAGCATTTTCAGTTTTTCAAGAAGGAACTGGTAGTCGGATTGAGTACCGTAAGCAATTTGGTACAATCGGCGGAGTTTGGAAGCAGTGCATTGGACTGAAGGACGAGAAGTGAATCTTCGACTTCTTCGTCGGAAAGACGAAGAAAGGCAGAGCCATTATGGTCATTACGATTGATCAACACAGCAGTAAAAACGGCGCTTCCTAGCTAATTTTTTCTGCTGAAGCGTCGTCCCTTGAACGACTATAAGGAAATTTCATGAAGCGGGTTGCAATCATCGTAGCATTGGCTGCGGTTACATTATCTGTACCAGTTGCGGCTGAAACGCTGAACAACGCCAATGTCATTGAACTGGTCAAGATCGGGCTTGGGGACGAGGCGGTCGTCGCCAAGATCAAGAGCAGCGATGCCGATTACGATACATCGACCTGCGCATTGATATCGCTCAAAGGGCAAGGCACGTCGAGCGATGTGATCGCAGCAATGATCGATGCGGCCAGCAAAAAGGCTACGCAGGCAAGCGAGGCGCTGTCTATCGATTCCCCTGATCCTGCTGTGCCGCACGCAGCGGGTGTCTATCTGCTGGCGGATTGGTTGCCTCAGCCCAAAAT
>JANMNP010000030.1:0-20516 GCA_031374105.1 Novosphingobium sp. | reverse complement strand
ATGCGCTATTCGATCAGCAACACTGCTGAATATGGCGACATCACCACCGGCCCCCGCATCATCACCGCCGAAACCAAGGCCGAAATGCGGCGAGTTCTGGCCGACATTACCAGCGGGCGGTTCGTCAAGAACTTCGTCCTTGATAACCGCGCCGGCCAGCCTGAACTGAAAGCCGCCCGCAAGGCAGCCGAGGCGCATCCGATCGAAAAGACCGGCGCCCAGCTTCGCGCAATGATGCCGTGGATCGGTGCCAACAAGCTGGTAGATCAGGCGAAGAATTGAGGGTTACGCGAGGGTAGCGCGCGTGCTTCGACAGGCTCAGCATGAGCGGAGTTAGTCCGTGGATCAATTACAAGATCCGTTCAGCCTGAGCCTGCCGAAGGCCGCGCGCTACCTAAGCGACTACCGCATCAATCCAAACGCGGTCCGCAATTCGCGCACAAACGCCTCTGGCTGTTCCCACGCGGCAAAATGCCCGCCCTTGTCCAGCTCGCCCCAATGGACAATGTTCTTGTAATCCCGCTCGGCCCATTTGCGCGGGGTTGGCAGGATTTCCTTGGGGAACGCGCTAACCGCCACCGGCAGCGTAATCTCGCGCCCGGCAAAATTGCCGAAGCTCTCCCAATAAAGCCGCGCTGACGAGGCACCGCTGGCACTCAGCCAATAGAGCATGATATTGTCGAGCATCGCATCGCGGCTAAGCGCATCCTCGGGCGCGCCATTGTTATCCGTCCAGGCCCACATCTTCTCATAGATCCAGCCTGCAAGGCCAACAGGACTATCGACCAATCCATAGCCCACCGTCTGCGGCCGCGTGCGCTGCTGGGTGGAATAACCTGAATCCCAATCCTGATAATGCTTGAGCGCGCCCAGCGCTTTCAGCTCCGCGGGCGATGGATTGGCCAGATCCTCAGGCGTCGGCCGTCCGATTGGCATGTTGAGGTGGATCCCCGCGCAGCCCGCGATATTCTGCGCCCCGATCGAACTGGTCACCGCAGAGCCCCAATCCCCGCCCTGCGCCACCCAGCGGGTATAACCGAGCCGCGCCATCAACTCGCCCCAGCTGCGCGCGATCTTCTCTACCCCCCAGCCGGTCGCACTCGGCTTGCCCGAAAAGCCGAACCCGGGGAGCGACGGGATAACCAGATGAAATGCATCCTCCGCCCTGCCCCCATGCGCGCATGGATTGGTCAGCGGCTCGATCACCCCCATGAATTCGATCACCGACCCCGGCCAGCCATGCGTCATGATCAGCGGGATGGCATCCTCGCGGGCCGAGCGGATGTGGAGGAAGTGAATGTCCAGCCCATCAATCTCGGTAATGTGCTGCCCCAGCGAATTAAGCCGCTCCTCACAACGCCGCCAGTCATAGCTGTGCCGCCAATGCTGGACGAAGCTTTGCAAAGCGGCGAGCGGCACGCCCTGCGACCAATCGGAAACAGCCTCGCGCTCTGGCCAGCGGGCGTTGTCGAGGCGAGTGTGGAGGTTGTCCAGCTGGACCTGCGGAATGGCGAGGGTGAAGGGGCGGATTTGGGCCATGGCAACAATTAATCCCCTGGATAGAAAAAATTATATTCCAGGACCATTTATAATTGACAGATAAATGGTCCTGGGATATTTATCCTTCACACCTGGAGCCTAGACTTCGAAATCGAGCTTTGTAGGTGCTTTGAAACGAAGGAACGATACATGTATCCTAAGAATGGCGATCTGCCCACTCCAATTGTTTCCACTGACAGCATGCAGGGACTCGACACGCTTGACGCGCTTTCCAGCGCTGGTGACGTGAATGAGAAGCCCTACAAGGTCTTCATCGGTCATAATCTCGGCCATCGCGTCTTCACATTGTCGATACCATTTCGGCAATTTAAGGAAATCTCTAATGTAGCCAATGATCGGCAAGCAGGGCCGGTGGCTCAACGCCAGTTAGATGAGGCGCACGCCAAACGGCTAGCCGCTTACATGCTGAAGGGTTTGATTTCCGCAGCTAGGCTAAGGCGTATCGCAACCGGAAAGCCCGTCCTTGAAGCATTTGACAGCATATTGCGCCTGCTCGGCGAACAACCCTATTTCTCATTGCAACCGCTTGTGTGTAATATTCGGGGTGTGTCGGAAGGAGGCAAGGACATCCGGGGCGTTCGGATGGAGTGGCAAGGCGAAACAGCCGGTTTCAAAGTGTTCCTAGCCGAACGCCACATTCTTTGGGTTGTTGACGGGCAGCATCGCCGGCATGCAGCAGACTTGTGCATCGATTTTCTGGAGACCGTTCGCCAAACCGGACGTTATCCAAGCAAGGGCGCAGTTCTATTCCCAGAAAAGGGACGGGTTGTTACAGAAGAAGAAATGGCTATTTGGAACGAAACATATGATGCCGCTCGGTCATATGCCACACTTACTGTCGAAGTGCATCTCGGGTTAAGTATTGACCAGGAACGGCAACTTTTTCATGATCTTAACAGGTTGGGAAAGAAGGTCGATGCCTCCCTTGCCTTTCAATTTGATGGCTCGAATCCAATCACTCACTTTATCAAAAACAAGCTGATTAGTGATCTTGGTATCAGTGTTACCGAAGTTGAAGCGAAAGATTGGTCTGAGGATACCGGAGCGCTTCTACTGAAAGACGTAGTGGCAGTGAATGCAATTGCCTTCCTAAATAAGGGAAACATTTCCGGGGCGACGCCAGTGGTGGTTGAGCCTAGAGAAGCGGTCGTTCAGGAGCTTTGGCAACGCATAGCAGAGGTCCCGAATTTTGGCGATAACAGGGCCAAGGAGAAGACCGTTGCAGCTCAGCCCGTGGTGCTAAAGGCATTGGCCAAGATTACCTACGATCTGAACTTTAGCAACCGGCGACCTGAGAATGCAGACGACCTTTTCAAGCAGTTCTTAGAGCGTCTCGCAGATGTAGACTTTTGCCACACCAATCCAATGTGGAACATCTATAACCTCAGCGAGGGCCAGAGGGTAGATGCCAGTTTGACAGAACTTGCCGGATACCTTCCTGAAGAGGTTTCGGGTGTAAATCGTGATATTGGGTCAATGCAGGGTTCATTCATTAGATTCGGCGCAAAGCATAACGACATTTACCCACTCATAGCCGATATGATCCGTTGGAGTACTGGTCTCCCTAGCCGTCGAGAGATTTAGTTTTTTACTACAGGGGAGGAACGATTTCTCCCCTGTAGGACGATTCTCTGTTGAGCTACATTATAAACCAAAACCATTTTACTACATCCCCCTGCCCTGACACACTCGCCGCCATGTCTGTCCCAGCTCCGCCCAGATGAGTTTTCCGCGTCCCCTCGCCCACCTCGCCAAAGCCGCGCCGCAAGCGCGGCTTTTGTGTGTCTGGGGTGGGAAGTATTCGGGGATTTCCATGCGCTACCGGCGTGACGTTTGTGAAGTTTGGGCGTGGTGGCCCTGCTTCGCCCCTCCCCAACGGGGGGGGGGGGGGGCTTTAAGTATTACATCCCGTCAAGGCCCTTGCTGACCAGGATGTTCACCGAAACGCGGCGGTTCTGAGCTTTGCCTGCTTCGGTGTCATTGCTAGCCAGCGGGTCTGATTCGGCCATCCCGGTGGGCGTCAGCATGCGATAGGGTTTCCAGCGGCAGGCCTGCTGAAGATAATTGATGACGCTGCTGGCCCGCTTTTCGCTGAGCGTCTGGTTATACTCTTCGCTTCCAACCGAATCGGTGTAGCCAACCACCAGCATCAGAGCGTTGTCCGTCGCCTCGGCTTCGGTTGCTGCGGCACAGAGATCGGCTCTGGCATTGGCAGACAGAACCGCCCGGCCAGACGCAAAATACACATTGGTTGTGCCCTTGATATTATATTTGTCGATATCGCCCATGCGGCCGCGCAGCGCCTCTGTTGCTGCGGACTGCTCATCGAACCGCTGGTTGGTGCCGTTGCGGATCATTGTCGCAGTTCTAAGATCGTTGTTCTTGAAGCTGATCTGACTCGCCACCAGGCCATCGCCCGATTGCCCATCGACTGGTTGCCCATTGACCGGCTGTAATGTCTTTACGGTAACTGGTAATCCGTTGAGCAGCGAATCTGCATTGAACTTGCTGCGACTGCCACTGAACAGACCGCCGCTTGCCTTGATCCTAGTTGCATCGTTGATCGCGACAATCGTGCTGGTGCCATCGGCGGCGGTCACTTTCAGCTTGTCGCCGTTGCGCGCGGATATGACGCCTTTGACGTCGGGCCCAGCGGTCATCACGGGTGCATTTACGATAATTGTGGGATCCGCTGGAACCTGCTGCTGCGCTGACAAGCTGCTTGCAGCTGTCGCGGTAAGCATTGTGATCAGAAGCAGTGCTCCTGATCTTCTAGAAATGACACGCATCAAGTTACTCCTTCAAACGCCCCAGCTGACCCGGCCTGTTCAAGTCAACCTGTCTACCAGATGAACAATCCCTGCAAGCCCCTTGGTTGTCCGGGCAGTTCGGGCGCGTCTTGCGGTGAACCGATCCCGGCTGATCGACAAGCGGAGCCTAAGTGTGTCTTAGGCTGAGTGCCTTCTAACTGTTTCCATGCTTATTGGGATCAAAGTTGGAATGGCGGGTGCGGGCTGCCACCTCCCCGGTTCGGCGAGGGTCGCTGGGCCTTTACAAGCCCGCCCTCACCCATCATAGGATTGTCCCATGATCCGCTCACTAGGCCTAACCCTGCGACTTATCCGCCCTTGGGCGTGAGTTGGCGTGCCTTACCTCGGTGCGCTGCGGCGCTCAGGGGAAGGTTAACCGCCCAAAGTTGCAGAATCCAGTATCCGGAAATTACACTATCATGACCATGCTCACCAATCCCGCGGCAAAATACCGCCCCTTCCCCTCGATCAATTTGCCAGATCGGCAATGGCCCTCGCGCGTCATCGAAAAAGCGCCGCGCTGGCTTTCGACAGACCTGCGCGATGGCAATCAGGCGCTGATCGACCCGATGGGCGCGGAAAAGAAAACGCGGTTTTTCGATCTGTTGCTGAAGATCGGTGCCAAAGAGATCGAAGTTGGCTTTCCAGCCTCTGGCGCGACCGACTTTGATTATATCGCCGATCTGGTCCGCTCAGGCCGGGTGCCGGATGATGTCACCGTCCAAGTGCTTACCCAGTCGCGCCGCGATCTGATCGAGACGTCGTTTGCCAGTTTAGAGGGCAGCCATCGCGCGATCGTCCATCTGTATAATGCAGTGTCGCCGGCCTGGCGCCGGATCGTGTTTGGCATGTCGCAAGCCGAGGTCAAGCAGATCGCTGTTGATGGCGCGAAGGTGATGCGCGATCAAGCGGCGAAATATCCCGGGACGGACTGGCATTTCGAATATTCGCCTGAGACTTTCTCCACCGCCGAGGTTGAATTTTCGGTCGAAGTTTGTGCGGCAGTGATGGAAGTGCTTCAGCCCACCCCCGATCATCCGATCATCTTCAATCTGCCCGCCACAGTCGAATGCGCGATGCCCAACATCTATGCCGATCAGATCGAGCTATTCGGACGGATGATCCCCAATCGCGACAGCGTGGTGATCTCACTCCACACCCACAATGATCGCGGCACCGGAATTGCGGCGGCCGAACTTGGCCTGCTGGCCGGGGCAGACCGGGTGGAAGGCTGTCTGTTCGGCAATGGCGAGCGGACCGGAAATTGCGATCTGGTGACCATGGCGCTCAATATGTATACGCAGGGAATCGATCCGGGGCTTGATTTCTCAGACATCGACGGGATCGCCAAGACGGTCGAATATTGCAACCAGCTGCCGATCCACCCGCGCCATCCCTATGTAGGCGAGCTTGTCTACACCTCGTTTTCGGGCAGCCATCAGGACGCAATCAAAAAGGGCTTTGCAGCGCGCGAACAGCAGAATGATCTGACCTGGGAAATGCCCTATCTGCCGATCGATCCGGCTGATCTGGGGCGCAGCTATGAGGCGGTGATCCGGGTCAATTCACAGTCCGGCAAGGGCGGGTTCGCCTGGGTGCTGGAGCAGGATCAAGGACTGAAGCTGCCCAAGAAGATGCAGGCGCATTTTTCCGGCCACGTGCAGGAGCTGGCCGACAAGGCTGGGCGCGAGCTGTTTGCCGAGGATATCTGGGAGGTGTTTCAGCGCGCCTATCACCTCAACACCCCGCAGCATTTTCAGCTGGTCGATTTTGACGAAACGCGCGGCCCCGATGGCACGCGGATCTTCGCCGGAAAAATCGGCGTCGGCGGCAAGGAGCAGAGCGTAAGCGGGCGCGGCAACGGGCTTATCTCGTCCGTTGTAGCAACGATTGCCCAAGCGTTTGGGGTCAGTCTCGAAGTGCGCGATTACACCGAGCACGCGATGGGTGCAGGCTCAGACGCACGGGCAGCGGCATATGTTGAATGCGCCGGACCCGATGGGCAAGTTGTGTGGGGTGTGGGGATCGACGAGGACGTCGCCACAGCCAGCGTCCGCGCGGTTTTAAGTGCGGCAAACGCAGTGGCCACCCGCAGCTAGCGAGCGGTCACTGGGATAGAAGGTTACTTGACAGTCACTTCCACTCGCCGGGCGTTGTCGGCAGTGGTGGTGGCATCTATCACAGCCTCAGGCTTGACCAGTGCAACCGAAGCATCCGCCACTCCCGCACCAACCAGTGCAGCCTTGACTGCCTCTGCCCGCTTCTTGGACAGCGCTGCGTTGGCCGCGGCATTGCCGCTGGGATCACTGAAGCCCGATACGGCCAGCGTGCTGCCGGTATTGGCGCCAAGGTAGCTTTGCAGGCCAGTCGCCGCTGCGCCAAAGGCTGGTGCCACTGCGGTTTTGCCGCTGTCGAAGTAGACGGTGACCATCGGCTTGCCGTCGCGCTCGCCCGAAACCACCCCGGCCCCGGCTGGGATGATGACAGCAGCGGCAGCCTCTGGAGTGGCAGTTTCGGAGCCACTGGACGCCGGAGCGGAGACAGCGGCACTCGAAGGGGCGGCATCGTCAGGCTTGCTACTCTGGCACCACAGATACCAGATCAGCGCCGCTACCAGCAGCGCAAGCAGCAACCACGGCCACCAGTTGGTTCCGGCAGCGGAATTGTCATCGTCAGCCGACTGACCAGAGAGGGATTGTGGCGGCGGCGCAGGTGCAGGAGAGGAAGGAAAGGCGACGGATGCAGGTGCAGCAGCAACACCGCCATCGCCCAGCGCTGCAATTCCCAGCGCCCCAGCCCCGACAGCCGCCGCCGCAGCAACGCCAGAACCTGCAACCTTGGCTACACCACCAAACAGCGACAGCATCCCGAAGTGATCGGCGAGCAGATAATAGACCGTCACCCGGTTTCGGAAACTCTCCCCCTTCATCCGCGCACCAACAGCAGCGATACCTTCATCCAGCACCGTATCAGATTGACTGAGGCCCAGCTTTTTCTTGAGAAAATTCTCACGGACCCGGTCGGTTTCCTTCGAATCGGTGAAGGACACCAGCGAAGAATCACGCTTCTGCAGCGCTATGCCGCAATAGCGGACTATTGCCTTGATCACGCCCGCATCAGCGTCGGGCACATACTTCAGGACATTAACAGACCAATCTTCAGCCATGGCTCAATTCTCCCGCGCGTGCAGACTCAAGCGTCGTTATCGCGCATGGCCCAAGAAGATCACGCATTTCCTTGTAAGGTCAAGCAGATATGCAAATCACCTTGGTGCTTGCCACGCGCGATGAGCGCAATAGAGTGACATCGCCCAAGGCCAGTCTGAATACGCAGGAACGATCATGAAAGAACCAATCCTCGAACCCGATCTGCCGATCATCGATCCGCATCATCATCTGTGGGATATGCGCTCGCTGCTGGCGGCCTTCCCAGAACCGCGCGACGATTTCGTCGCAACAGTCGCGCTTACGCCTTACTACACCTTTGATGAGCTGCTCGCCGACACGACTAGCGGGCATAATGTGATTGCAACGGTTTTCATGGAATGCGGTGCCTTTTATCGTGCAGGCGAAAGCGCTGCGCGTAAGGTTGTGGGCGAAGTTGAATACGTCAACGGCGTCGCCGCACAGGGAGCGAGCGGGCTTTACGGAAACTTTCGGCCATGCGCCGGGATCGTCGGCCACGCCGACTTGATGCTGGGTTCTGGCGCGGGTGACGTGCTCGATGCGCTTCAAGCCGTTACCCCGCGCTTCAAGGGAATCCGTCATCGCGGCGCATGGGACCCCGATCCGACGGTTCTTGGCGCGGCATTCAATCACTCGGAACAGCTCTACGCCCAGCCGCACTTTCGAGAAGGGTTTGCCCAGCTTGCGTCGCGCCGCCTGAGCTTCGATGCATGGGTGCTTGAGCCGCAAATCGCCGACGTCACCGCGCTCGCTCGCGCTTTTCCTGAGGTGACCATTGTGCTCGATCATTGCGGCACCCCGCTCAACACTGGTCCCTATCGCGGCCGTCTTCACGAACGGTTCGAGGTCTGGCGCAGCGCGATCCGCGAGCTTGCCACCTGCCCCAACGTCTCAGTCAAAGTTGGCGGTCTCGCCATGTCGCAATGCGGTATGCCCGAGCAGGGGCCGGAAGCGGGGCTTTCATCAGAAGTGCTCGCGGCGATGTGGCGACCCTATGTTGAGACCTGCGTCGAAGCATTCGGGCCAGATCGCTGCATGTTCGAAAGCAACTATCCAGTCGACAAATGGGGCGCGAGCTATGCGACGCTGTGGAACGCTTTCAAGCGGCTTTCAGCTGGAGCGAGCACAGAGGAAAAGCGCGCGCTGTTCGCTGGGACCGCTGCACGGGTTTACGGGATCGAGGAGCTTTTGGCAGGGGTTTAGCTGCGCCTAAACCACTTCAAGCTTCATTATCAGGTGAGGGATAGAGCAAATTTCAATTGCATCACTCACTTCTAACTGACCGCCTTGCACCACAACAGCCATAACGCCGCATTTGCGGATCAGGCTACCATCCTCTGCGCGATCCAGCACGGCGTTCATCAGGCCGGGAGCCAGGCGGTTGAGTTGGTTGCACGGATTTCTCAGACCCGTGATCTCTATCACCACCTCGCACCCCAACTGAAGCCTGGTGCCTTGTGCCAGTGCAAGCAGATCAATGCCGCGGGTCGTTACATTCTCGCCCATTGCGCCAGGCGCAATCAAGAAGCCCTTTGATGCCAGCTCATCCAGCAATTCGGCGTGGATCAGGTGGATTTGCCGCAGGTTTGGCGCGGCGGGGTCTTTGGCGATGCGCGAGAGGTGCTGGACCGTGACCCCGGCGTGAGCGTCACCTTCGATCCCCAGCCCTGCGATTAAACGCAGCGCGCTGCACGGCTGCTTAGAAAAGCGGTGAGCGGTGTCGCTCGACAGGGCGATGATCGTTGCGGGTATTGGGGCAAGCATCATACTAATTTAGCTAGGTCATTTGCCATTCGCAACCAAGCCCCTCGACAGGCCAACAGCGCGGCCATAATAGGCTTTAACCGATCGCTTAAAGGATTGCCGCCCCATGCCATTGCCTGCCCCATTTGAGCGCCTCCGTTTGCCCGTAATCGCCGCGCCGTTGTTTATCATTTCCGGGCCTGAACTGGTGATTGCCCAGTGCAAGGCGGGAATTGTCGGCAGCTTTCCGGCGCTCAACGCCCGGCCATCGGGAATGCTTGACGAATGGCTCCACCGGATCACCGAGGAGCTGGCTGCACATAACCGCGATAATCCGGATCGCCCCGCAGCGCCCTTTGCAGTCAACCAGATCGTCCACAAGAGCAACAACCGGCTTGAGGAGGATTATGAGGTTTGCGCCAAGTGGCAAGTGCCGCTGACCATCACCTCGCTGGGCGCGCGCGAGGACCTGAATAATCTGGTGCATGGCTGGGGCGGAATTGTGCTGCATGATGTGATCAATAACAGGTTCGCCCACAAGGCGATCGAAAAGGGCGCGGACGGGCTGATTCCGGTGGCTGCTGGGGCTGGTGGCCATGCCGGCGTACTTTCCCCCTTCGCGCTGATGCAGGAAATCCGCGAGTGGTTTACTGGGCTTGTCGCACTGTCAGGATCAATCGCCTGCGGTCATTCGGTGCTGGCAGCGCAAGCGATGGGAGCGGACTTCGGCTATATTGGAACACCCTGGGTCGCCACAGTGGAAGCCAATGCGATGGCCGGATACAAAGAAGCCGTGGTGGCGGGCAGCGCATCGGATATCGTCTATTCCAACCTGTTTACAGGGGTTCACGGCAATTATCTGCGCCCATCAATCGTCGCTGCGGGGCTTGATCCGGACAACCTTCCGGTTAGTGATCCCAGCGCGATGAACTTTGGTTCGGGCGGCAATACCAAAGCCAAAGCGTGGAAAGACATCTGGGGTTCGGGTCAGGGGATCGGCGCGGTCAAGTCTATCGAGACTGTGGCCCAGCGGGTTGATCGGCTTGAGGCAGAATACAATACCGCGCGTGCTGAGTTAGCGGCAAGGGCTGGGTTGAGGCTGGTTTAGAGGGCGGTTTCCGGCCAAAGCTGATCCGCCATCGCGTCCAGTTCGGTAAAATCGATGCCCTTGCCCAGCGGATCGTGGCGGTTAAGCGCAAAGCGGCGGCGTTGCTGATCGAGCAAGCGGCGGCGCAGCGCCCGCTGGAGCAGAGCCAGCCGCTGTTGCACCACCAGCAAAGCCACCTCTGGCGCGCTGAGCCGCTGGGCTGACCAGCCCGCTTCGATCTGGCCAACGCGCTCGATTACTAGCTCATTATATGTCCGGTGCGGTCCGCGATGCAGCGACAAGCCGATCCGCACCGCAGCTGTGTCATTCGCGGGCAGAAGCATTCCGTTGCTACGGAAGTCATCGAAACCGATCCGCTCGGTCCCGACCATTTCCAGCATCGCCCCAAAGCAACGGCGCGAGAGTAGTTGGCGGGGCAGCAGATGGTGGCGCTGCAAGCCAGGTTCATAGCCCGGCCTATCGTGGCGGTTGACCGAACGGAACGATAACCGCTGTCGCAAAAGGACCGGTCCATGGCCGGACACAATGGTCAGCTGCGCCATCCCGGCTAGCGCCTTTGATCGCCGCAGGGTTTGCTCATCTGCGGCGCATCACTCGCAGCTGCCGTCCATCGCGGACCGGAACAGCAACCAGCGCTTCCCCATCCGGCCCGGTCAAATCGGTAGCAGAGTCTATTGCGCCGCCTTCAGCCATCTGGTGGATCAGCCGCACCGCTATCCGGGTTGCAGCCGGGAGCGGCAGGCTGCTGTCTGGTTCAAAGCGCAGCTCCTGCCCAATCAGAAAATCAAGCCCATGCGAAGACAGCGCTCCATTACTTTCGCGTTTCAGCGTAGCCAGACCAAGCGCCGGGAATGCGCCGCCCGCCTGCCATCCAGTGATCGCCCTTATGAAATAATCAGGCGCCATCCAGCTTTTAGCGGGGCCCCAGCAAACAGCCAGCACACCCGGCAAAGTGGCGAGAGTTGCAGCCAACGCGCACAACACGCGAATCACTGGCATCAACGGGCCACCCGCCTCCAGATGAGGACCGGGAGCCAATCCAATCGCCTCGCCAAACACCGGATGCGTAAGACCAAGCAGTTGGCCTTTTGGCGGCAGCGGCATGGGAACTGCTGGAGAAAGCCCTCGGCAATCAAAAGTGAGGCCCATCGCCAGCAATTCCAGCCAGCCTTCGGCACTGATTGGTCTGTGCGATACCGTAAAACCTGTTCCCGGCTCATCATTCATCCGGCCAATCTTGGCCGCAAGATCAATCAGGCAATCAGAGTCAGGCCTGCTGCCTTCCGCAAATATAAGCGAAAGGAGAATTCGTCCGGACTGCCCGGCCTTGTCTTTTTGAACGCCGATTGTTTCCCCCAGAACTTTTAATCCGCATGCTCTAGTGGCACTATTCTGGCAGGCGCGTCGAGTCCTGCCATGCGGGTTAACTCGGCTTTGGATGTATCAGCCAAAAAATGTCTAATAAATCCCCAGAGCAATTCCTTCAGCCAGCGCCTCTCCCAGCTTTGCGCAATGGGCTAAATCCGCAGGCAAAACATGCTTTTGGGCCAGAATCTCCTGTGGCGTTTGCGCGCCCAGATTGACGATCAGCGGTTCGGCAACCCGGCGTAGCCGCCAACCCTTGGCGATCCGGTCAATCTGGGCTTGCGCTCCCCGTCCATCCGATCCTGCTGCAATCGCCGTAGCATAGGGACGTCCTTCAACCTGTCCCAGCAGCGGGTAGTAGCAGCAATCAAACATCTCCTTCATCGCGCCGCTCATTGAAGCTAGGTTCTCTGGGCAGACAAACAGGTAACCGGACGCCGTCAAAAGCTGCTCCGCGGTCACTGCTCCGGCTGGCAACAAGTGCGATTTGTCTCTTGCCGCCGCATGGGCGGCCTCAGCCATCGCTTGCGCCGCTCCTGTCCGGCTATGCCAGATGATTGCCAACACTGCCGCTACCTTTGAGCTGTTCACTTGGGCATATTGCAGACGCATGCTGATTGATTGTCAATTATAGACCGCTTCTGCTGATCTGTCCCCCAGCTCCATCCGCGTGCACTTTGCGGCGCTGCCCTGATCGGCTAGCATGTCAAGATGGCTTCCTCTCCTCCCGCATTATTTGGCATCGAACGCTCGCTCAGCGGACGGATCTGGCGCTGGCGGGCCGGTAACATGGATGTGGGGGAACATGGCTTCGGGCTGGAGGAAGACCTTGTCACCCAGCTTCTACTCGCCAGGGGTGTGAACCGCGACGATCTTGAGCGGCACCGCAACCCCACCATGCGCAGCTTCCTGCCCGATCCGTCTGAATTTCGCGACATGGACGTCGCCGCTGAACGCCTGGTGCAAGCCGTTCTGACCAGCGAGACGGTTACAATCTATGGCGATTACGATGTCGATGGGGCGACGAGTGCTGCCCTGCTGGTCCGTCTGCTGCGAATGCTGGGGCATAATGCGCGCTACTATATCCCAGACAGGCTGCTCGAAGGCTATGGCCCGTCGGGCGAAGCGCTAGTGCGAATAGCTGAGGAAGGCAGCAGCCTGATTGTTACCGTCGATTGCGGTGCTATGGCCCACGAAGCACTGGCGATGGCACATGATGTCGGTGTTGATGTGATCGTGGTTGATCACCACAAATGCACAGTAGTGCTCCCAAAGACGGTAGCACTGGTCAATCCGAACCGGCTTGATGAAAGCGATATTGGCGCAGCGCATGGCCATCTAGCAGCCGTCGGCGTGGCTTTTCTGCTCGCTATTGCAACTGTGCGCTGCCTTCGCCAACGCGGTTTTTTCGAGGGCAAGACAGAACCTGACCTGATGTCGTTGCTCGATCTCGTGGCACTGGGAACAGTGGCAGACGTTGCTGCGCTACATGGGCTGAATCGGGCCTTTGTCGCCCAAGGGCTTAAAGTCATGGCACGGCGCGAGAATATCGGCATGGCCGCACTTATCGACGCCAGCCGGCTAACCCGCGCGCCAACTTGCAGCGATCTGGGCTTTGCGCTGGGCCCGCGCATCAATGCTGGCGGTCGGGTTGGCGAGGCAACTTTAGGTGTGCGGCTGCTGACCACCCAGGACCCGGATGAAGCACGGGATATCTCCGCCAAGCTTTCCACCCTAAACGAAGAACGCCGTGTTATCGAAGCCGAGGTCCAGGAGGCTGCCGAAGCGCAGCTTGACCGTCAACATAATCGCGCTGTTATAGTTGTCGCGGGGCGCGGCTGGCATCCTGGGGTTATCGGCATTGTCGCTGGGCGGATCAAGGAGAAGACAGGCAAGCCGACGCTGGTGATCGCACTGGAAGCCGATCCGGATGGCAATGGCAAAGGTTCGGGAAGGTCAATCGCCGGGGTAGACCTTGGCGCAGCAATCATCGCCGCAAGTGAGAACGGCCTACTGCTTGCAGGCGGCGGCCATGCAATGGCGGCTGGGCTTACAATTGCGCCTCACCAGCTTGATCCCTTAAGTGACTGGCTTGATACACAGCTTGGATCGGCAGTTACCGCCGCGATGGCCCACCAGTCGATGCTTCTGGATCTTGCGCTCGCCCCGGGCGGGCTGACACCGGAACTGGTCGAGACGCTGGAAAGCGCTGGCCCCTATGGGATGGGCTGGCCTGGCCCGCGCATCGCTGTGGGTCCGGTTCGCCTGATCAAGGCAGACATCGTTGGCAATGATCATCTGCGGTTGATCGTTGGCGGGCTGGATGGCGGCAGCTTCAAGGCAATCGCCTTTCGCGCCGCGCAAAGCGAGATGGGCCAAGCCCTGCTCCATGGGGGCCAAGGCCGGAAGATCTGGCTGGCTGGACGCGCCAAGATTGATGATTGGGGCAGGCGGCCTGCGGCCGAACTTCACCTAGAAGACGCAGCCTGGGCAGATTGATATTCGGCAGCCGCAGCAAACCGCCAACACAAGGCTTGACCCTTATGCGAGGCTTCCCTAAACGCGCGCCTTGCCAACGGCGTCAGCCGGTATGGCCCCATCGTCTAGCGGTTAGGACGCGGCCCTTTCACGGCTGAAACACGGGTTCGATTCCCGTTGGGGTCACCACTGACAGCCAGAGAAGGCAAGTGGCATTGGCCCCTTCGTCTAGCGGTTAGGACGCGGCCCTCTCACGGCTGAAGCACGGGTTCGATTCCCGTAGGGGTCACCATAAAATCAATAATTTACTGGCGCAGCATTGGGAATTTCCCCAATGCTTCCCCAATATGGCGTTTGAGGTCGTCCAGCGGCTTCGACAGGAAACACGCGCTGGATCGAAGCGAGGGTGCGGATAGCATGCTCGAATAATGGCTGAAGTCTGCCAGTTTTCAAATTGTCCGTCCAATGGGATGCTAATAGCACCCTCAGAAAGTGGCGGAAATCCTGCATTCACCCGTGCGTGAGGTGTGTCTCCATATTGCTGGCTCGATGCGTAGCATCGCAGCCCCTTCTTCACTCGCGCTGACCGTTCCTGAAAGAGGGACGAAATTTGGAGTCCACACTTATACGTCGCGACCGACGTAGGGCTTGGCGATGGTCGGACGAGGCATCGGCACGGCAACAGCGTCCTTGCATTTGTAGTTGAATTTCACTACATGACTGTATGGCTCGAAAAGCACTGCGCGACATTTCATGGCTCAAGGGGGCGTTGAAGGACTTCAAGGCGTTCCCCCTGCCCGCACAGCAGAAGGCGGCGCGCGGACTGACGCAGATTGCCGAAGGGGACACGCCGGAGATCGCCAAACCGATGACCGGTCTAGGCGCTGGCGTGTGGGAACTGGCCATCAAGGAGCGCGGAGATGCATATCGCGTGATCTATGCGCTCCAGCTCAATGATGACGTCTGGGTGGTTCACGCCTTCCAGAAGAAATCGACGAGCGGCATCGCTACGCCGAAGCATGAAATCGACGTGATGAAGGAACGAATCAAGCGCTTGAAGGAGGCGTTAGCATGACCGATCAAGAGGACGATTTCGAACTGGTGCGCGGCTCCGGCAACGTGTTCGTCGATCTGGGGCTACCCGATGCCGAGCTTGAACAGTTCCGCGCTATCCTTGCCGCCGAGATCGGCAAGACACTGGCCGCTGACAAGCTGACCGTTCGCGCCGCCGAGAAGATCACCGGCGTTGCCGCCGCTGATTTCTCGCGCATCCGACAGGCAAGGCTAAAGAGCTTCACCATCGACCGCCTGATGACCATCCTCGACCGGCTCAACCGCAAGGTGCAAGTGTCTGTTGCCGTCTATCCGCGCGACCCGGCGGGGGCGAGTGCCTTGCACATTTGAGCTTTTCGAGAGGGACAGGCCGCGCGATGAACCACGGACAAATTGCATGACATTCCGGTATTTCGCATATGGCTCAAACATGCTGACCGAGTGGCTGCGCGACAGATGCCCAAGCGCCGAACCGATTGGCATTGCCATCGCAGCCAATCACAAGCTGACGTTTGGAAAGCGGAGCATCGACAAATCCGGCAAAGCCACTTTGGCTCCAGCGCAAGGCATCCATACTCCGGGGGTTGTATTCAAAATCGCCGAAGACGAACGGCACCTTCTTGATGCAGCCGAAGGCTTCAAGCACGACAAGCCCAATGATCCAGCCAGGTATGCTCGGGTCGATGATTTTCAGATTCAGCTTATCGGATCCGATAGCGTCATTGCCGCCACAACATATCTGGCGAACAAACCCGACGTTGGCCTCAAGCCCTATGACTGGTATCTTGCACTCTTGATTGCCGGGGCCGTGCAACATGGCCTCGATCCCGACCACATCAAAATGCTGAAACGAATCAAGTTCGATAAAACGAATGACAATCGCCAGAAGGCAATCAACGTCTTGAAGACTTCCGGATATGAAAAATATCAAATACTTCTTTCGACTTGAAAGAGGCAGATATTATTAGGAAATGAAAAACTAACTTCTACAAAACTCTTCCCACATTGCCCTTCGCATCTCAACGCCTATAATTTCCATAGATTCCTTAGCTCCTTCGGTCATTGGAATAGGAGTGAACCTTCCAACCATTCCACGACGAAAGACATGGTCCATTTCGTCTCTATCTGCTTCTGTGAATGGCGGACGAAGAAATTGGTATAAATCCAGTTGCGGCATGTTGAAGAGTGGGCGCAAATAAGGACCCCAAGCTGGAGGCTCTGGCTTGAAATTCACAAAAAATACGACCGCGTCACCCGATTCCGGCTTGTAGCGATAGACCGTTGTTTCTCCAGTTCCAACATAGCCAACCTTTTCCAACGTAGATTTGGGAGGTGGCATCCATCTGCAAATCGGCGATATGGGTAAGAAATACTCCATCGCTTTTGTAATAAATTTAGGGACCTATATACTTGTGTGACCCGCGTCACCTAGTCGCAAGGCTTTTTTTCCAGACAGTGTTGGTAAGAGAAATCAACGCGACTGCCGTCAGTCCGCACAATCCAGAAACATCGCTGATTTCCCCAATCCGGCGCGCTATCAACGGTAAAATTGGCAATCCCGCTTCCTACTTTTTCCTCGATCTCGTCATGGCGCTTAAGCAAGGCATGTATGTCTATGGCATCCACATCGCTAACTCGATCGCCAAGCCCGTAGCGATGAAGCATGGCGCTAAAGAACGCGGTGGCATCACCTGCTTTTTCGAAGTGCCGTGTTTCGATCTTTATCTGCCTAGCCTTACCCATGACCTGCCTCCCGGTTAATTCTTGAAATACTCTCGGACGAAATCCAAGCCCTTGTGAGTGATCTGGAAACCGCCGGGGACGTCCTGCGCGTAGCCCTGATAGATGAAGTTCGACTTGGTGGTTTTGTGCGATTTTAGGTTACGGACAAGTTGCGAAAACTTGGAATCCTTGCGGCTCGCATTAGCAGCAACATGTTCGTCTGACAGGCTTACGTAACCGGGCATTTCAGCGATCATATCCGATGTGCTGACTCTACCTTCCGGGCGCACCGACATTATCAGCAGGGCATATTTCCAAAGGTCTGCCCTTAGATCAATCTCGACTGGCTGAGAGGTTGCTCGTCCGGTTTTTGCGAGTTCGGGCTTAGGGGCTGCGAGCACGCGCTGCTTTTGCTGCTTTCGTTCGGCGGCTGCTAGTCGTTTGACGTCTTCGGCGACAGGCAGGTTTTCAGGAAGGACGCCGCTCAATTCCTTCATCGTGGCGCGGACCTTAGCCCCTACCTCATAGTGAGCATCGCAAGCTGCCTCGCGCCCCATAATCTTGTCATTGCGCAGCTTCTCGTCCGTTTGAGTAATGCGGAATAGGTTCGCAGCAAGCTCGGTGCTGTCCATATGGTCGAGAATTTTTGCGTTGGCGGGAAGCCTCTTGTGAGCGCGGATTTCGTCGACGCCACGCCCACCATAGAGGCCCTGGTATCCGCGATTTTGGAACTTGCCAAAATACTTGTCTTCGACGCCTGCGCCTTTGGCAGTGCTGGCAAGCTTTTTGTTTTCCTCGACGATTTGGTTTCGCAGGTAGAGCCGCTGGTGAGTTGCCGACAGGGTGCCAAAATCGACCCCGTTCTTATCAGCCAATTCCTGTCGGCGGGTTTGGATCGCGAAATAGGTCTGAGCGAACGCGACCTGTTTTTTACGGGACGAAGCGTTCTGAGCAATCAGGTAGCAGGCATAGCGGGAAAGCTCATAATTTGCCGAAGGCCGGCCACCTTTGGGGTTTTTCGCGTCGGCGCGAAAAACCTCGTTGAAGTGGTCCGCAGGATCATGCCCAGAGTTTTCGGCAGCAATCTTGGCACGTTCAATTGCGCGCTCGAAGGTTTCCCAACGCTCAAAGCCAAGCAATGCCTGTAGATCACGGGCAAACCAACACTTGTCGCCATAACCATCATCGTGACCCGCTGCCTCGAACTGGTCTATCAGCCCCTCTATCGTGTTTTCCTCGACTGAGGCGTGAGTAAGCACCGTCACTTCTACCGGATTGGTCTGCGCGACCCGCTCCATCGCCTCGTCGAAATCGAAGTCAAACTTTACTGGGCCATCCAGTTTACGGTTGTCGGTCATGCGATCAACTCCTTGTAGGTGAGGCGACCAGCGACTTGATCGAGAAGCGCATTGACCCGATCTCCGTCGCCAATGCTCCGCAGGTTGAAGCGCCACGTCATTTCCGAGAGGTAGCGGCTAAGGTGCTTTGGCGACATCCAATGGTGGGTGCCGACGATCTGGCGCTTGAACAGTGCCCACACGCTCTCAATCCCGTTCGTGTGGTTATAGAAGTCCTTCACATATTGACCGGCGCTGTGGTTCACGCGGTGATGGTGGAAGCGACCTTCCAGCCCAACGAAGCTGACATGCTCGTCGGTCATCACGTTCGTGCCGGGAGCGACAACACTGGCGATAGCGCCTTGGATGTTCTTCGCGCGCAGATTAGGAACTGTGCCCGTCACAAGGTCGCCGCCGCGCTCTAGGACGCCAAGAACGATAGCCTTGCCAGCACCGCCCTGCTTGCCGCCAGTGCGCTGCCAAGCGTGCTTGTTCTTTTCCTTGCCGCCGATGAATGTCTCGTCGGCCTCAACCTCACCACTCAAGGGACGGTTGAAGGACTTGGTTTGCGCCGCAAAGCGCAGCCGGTGCAGCATGAACCATGCGGTTTTTTGCGTGACGCCAATATCCTTGGCGAGTTGGGTGCTGGCGACGCCTTTTTTGTGTGCAGTGATAAGCCAGATTGCCATCATCCACTTGCGCAGCTCGATTTTGCTATCCTCAAAAATCGTTCCTACCTTGATCGAAAACCGCTTGCGGCAGTCGCCGCATTTGTGGGTCCGCTTGTCGGAAAAGTGATAGACCTTGGCGCTTCCGCACAGGGGGCAAAACGCGCCTACTTTCCAGCGAATTGCAGTGAAGTGATCTATGGCAGATTGCTCGTCGGGGAATGCCGACATCATCTGGATCAGGGTTTCAAACTGTTGCTTTTGGGGGGCGATCTTTTCCATGCGCCCTTATGACACTCAAATCAGATTGGGTCAAGTAGGTATATAGACCCCTAAATTTACTCATAGGCGTTTCAGTAAATGCAACGCATCCACCCAATAAATATGTAAGCTCGTGACAAAGATAGCCACGTGCTTCAATATGCGGCACCTTGCGAGCCGTCTTTTTTATCTGGGCTGCTGCGCCTTTTCCAATATCTTCCCACGTGCGACGCGATCCATCGGATTTATTCTCGCTCAATTGAATCGCCCTCCTCAGCAAATGTCATTTGTAGAATTTACGTGGGGTGAATCAATGAAAAGCTTGCAGATTACCTTGCTTTACCGAGCCGCACCACGTTGTCACCTTCCACAATCCCCAACCCGGCAACCGCATTTCGCACGGTATCCGCCACATAGGATTTCGACAAATGCGCGTAATGCCGCCGGGTAATCCGTTCGTCGGCATGCCCTAAGGCTTCCGCGATCACCGCCATCGGCACCCCGCGCAGCGCCATGCGCGCGCCATAGGTGCGGCGCAGATCGTGAAAGCCGGTTGGGGCCAGCTTGGCCTTGGTGCAGGCTACTGCAAGCGGGCGCGTCTGCTGGGATGGCCCCCAACGCTTGCCATCAGGACGCGGGAAAATCAGGTCGTCGGCGGACTTGCCATGCGTTGCCTGCTCGAACAGCCGGACGCCCTCACCCTCAAGATAGACCGCTCGCGCCACACCGGCCTTGGTTTCGCGCAGCCAAATCGTTTGCGACTGGCGATCAAAGTCCCGCGCCTCCAAGCCAGCCAATTCGGAATATCGCGCGCCGGTAAGCAACGCTGCCTGCACCAGCGGACGAAACGCAGGATCGCAGGCATTGACCAAGCGGCGGGCCTCATCGTCGGACAGGTAGCGCAGCTTGGGAGCATCGGCCTTCGCGAAGGGCTTCACGCGCCGCCACGCATCGTCCGCCCCCACCTTGCCGTTACGATAGGCGGTATTGAGCGCCGCTTTCAGGATGGTGAGAATCCGGTTTGCGCTGGAACGGCGACGGCGGCGAGCCTCGTCGGTGTCAGCGATCGCCCGGACATTCTGCTTCTCGGCCCCCTTGGCGGTTCGCAACCGCGCCGGGGAATTAGCAAGCGACACAAGCCAGTCGTTAATTGTCTTGGCCGTCAGCTTTGCAACATCATGCTTGCCCATTTGCGGCCTTACAATCGCTTCGATGCGGCTGCGATT